>PBAS01000001.1 GCA_002716625.1 Phycisphaeraceae bacterium
CCTATCAGATTGCACGGGGGACGGCGTTCTTTGAAAGAAAGGAAATCAAAGACGCCGTCTCATACCTGCGTGCGATTGCAAACGTGTCAGACGAGGCGAACTTGCTGCGTATCATCAATACACCTGCCCGGGGTATTAGTGATAAGACAATTAAATCATTGATGGCCCAGGCCGTTGCCGGTGGTACAAATGTGTTGCAGGTCATGTCAGGGCTGGCTACTGATGATGGGCGACACGGTGCGGGCAGGTTGTCTTTGAATGCTCGCGCACTTGCAGCGATCAAAAGATTTGATTCTCTCCTGCAACATTGGCGAACAGCAGTGGATGACCCGGAGGCAATGTCATTACGGCGTTTCGTTCAGCACGTGCTTGCCGAGTCAGGCCTTGAAGAGCATTACCGGCAGGAAAAGAATGATCCAGATGCCGAGCGTATTGCCAATCTTGGTGAGTTGGTGAGCTCTGCGCAGCAGTTTGATGAGGAATATGACCACGAGCTGGAAGCTACGGCTTTGCCATCATCGGCTGCGGTGTCGGTCGATGGCATGGGTGAGATTGAATCCGGCATTGAGGCGGGGGGCGGTGGCCTGCGCAAAAGGTTGGAGGCATACCTGGAGCAGATCAGCTTGGTGAATGATGTCGATTCGGTGGATCAGCAGGAAGGTGCGGTTACGCTCATGACCTTGCATGCAGCAAAGGGACTTGAATTTCCAGCGGTGACGATCATTGGTTTGGAAGAAGGGTTGCTGCCTCATAGTCAATCCCAGTCCGATGAGCTTGAGATCGAGGAAGAGCGTCGGTTGGCATTCGTGGGTATTACGCGTTCTCAACGCCGACTCATGATGAGCCATGTGCGGCAGCGGACCATCTTCGGCCAGACGCTACCGGTGATTGCGAGCCGGTTCATTAATGAACTGGCGGATGACGATGTTGAGCAGGTGGATGTATCCCAGGACGACCCTTGGTTGGGTGAGCAGGGGGTGTCACACGATCTTGACGCCACGGCATGTAATGGCCAAGAAGGTGACTTGATGTGCTGTTCGCCAGGGCAGTTTGTTCGCCATCACCAGTTTGGACTCGGGCGGATTGAAGCGGTTCGTGGAGCAGGGCGTAACACACGCGTGTATGTACGATTTGCAGGATATGGCACCAAGACCCTCATGCTTGCGCATGCGCCGCTGGAAAGGGTTGATGAGTGATGAGTGCCGCAGGTAGCAGTGTAGATGGATCTGGAATCAGGGCGAGCGGTGATAGTACTTGGATTAAGATCTGTGGAGTCCGTGACCCGCGGGTGGCAAAGACAGCAGCCGAGGCGGGTGCGGATGCCATAGGGCTGATGTTTGTTGCCCGCTCGCCACGTCATATTACGCTCAGTCAAGCAGCCGACATTATCGAGGTTTTACCTGAGCATGTTGAGCCTGTGGGGGTGTTTAGCAATAGCCCGGTTGCCGAGATCCGTCACGCCGCAGAATCCCTTGGGCTGCACACGGTTCAGTTACATGGTGATGAACCTGTTGAAGCTGTCAGTCAGTTACAGCCTTTGCGGGTTATCAAGGCGTTTGGATTCGATTTGGATCATCTAACTCACTGGTTGACGGCTTGGAAGCCCCTGCCTGCTCGATTGTTGCAAGGTCTATTGGTTGACGCTCCAGCTGGCACGGGACCTTTGCGCGGGGGCACGGGCCGATGTCCTGATTGGAACGCAATAGCAAGGGTGCGAAATCAGTTGTCTCATTTGGCACCCTTGATTCTCGCCGGTGGTCTGTCTCCGGGTAATATTGGCGAAGCGTTGAAGGTGATTCGCCCTGATGGTGTAGACGTTTCGAGCGGGGTTGAGTCAAGTCCGGGAGTTAAGCAAATAGGTCAGGTTATAGACTTCTGCAAGCGGGTGCGGGCCGCAGATGCTGGGCTGGAGTGAGTTCCGATCCGTGGCTGAGGGGTTGTTGCTGCCGCCAGAATATTCGTGTTTATGCGGTCGCGGTGGGTTTGAGCCGATATCGTTAGTTAGGGCAATGAATAAGCGGCGGTTCGTCGAGTTTGCGCCATGCATCTGTTTATCGTTCTATTGTTTGTGGGGCTATTTGTTACTTCGCAGGTGGAAATACCCACGGCGACCAGCAATGCATGGCTAGGTGTAATCCTGCTCCCCAAGGTGATTCTTGCGGTTGTTTATGCATGGCTGTGCCGGTTCACGCTTGTACGTTTGTCTACATTGGATGGGCAGCAAGCTCTTGCCCGAATGGGGCGTTTAAGTGGGGTGTATCGGCTGGCCGTGCTGGGTTTGTTTTTTGTTGATCTAGCCCTGGGCGCATTTGGTTCATTGCGTCATTGGATCCTGATTGACGAGCTGTTGATCATGGCGCCGACGATGGCGATGGTGATATGGGCATGGTGGGTGTACTATCCAATTGATCGTAAGTTGCGGGACATCCAGTTGGTTTACCGTATCGAGGAGGGCTTGCCCATCCATCCCATCTGGTCCCGTGGGCAGTATGTCCTCATTCAGTTTCGATACCAGGTTGCACTCGTGTTTGTTCCATTGGTATTGCTGCTGGTCCTGATGGAAATGATCGACCGATATGTTCCCAGGGACCTGTTCGCCTTTGATCTTCGCCCGTTGGTCCATTTCTGTGGTGCTGGTTGTGTGTTTCTATTTGCACCGCTTGTAATTAGGCGGCTGTGGGATACCGTGCCGCTGCCTGCAGGTGAAGTTCGTGATCAATTGACGGATATGTGCAAGCAATATCGAGTAGGTGTGCGCGAATTATTGTTGTGGCGGACCTTTGGCGGCGTTATCAATGCTGCTGTCATGGGCCTCGTGCGACCACTGCGATACATTCTGCTCACCGATGCTCTCCTGGAGATGGTGCCGCAAGTTCAGATTGAAGCGGTAATGGCACATGAACTGGCCCATGTGCGGCGGAGGCACATCTTTTGGATGTTGTGCGCTGCTCTAGCCATGATGATCTTGATGACAACAGTGTGGGCTTACGGTTACCCACTTGTGGTGGCGTGTATCCCACTTGACTGGGTTAGCATGCTGCCGGCTTGGCTTGTCAGCCGTAACGGGCATGAGCATGTCATTGCAGTGCTTTCCGTGGTGTGCTGGCTGATTTGTTTCGGTTGGATTTCACGCCGATACGAACGTCAGGCTGACACGTTTGCAGTGATACACATGGCAGATTCGGCACGCCGAAATGGTCATTTTGACGACGAGGTGGTCATTGACGAACAGTCGGTCCGCACAATGATCCAGGCGTTGGACAGTGTGGCCCGGCTTAACCAACTGCCACTTAAGCGTCGCAGTTGGCGCCATGGCTCAATTGCATGGCGACAGGACTATTTGCGTACCTTGATCGGGTGTCCCGTTGCGGTGATGCCAATTGACCGGCAGGTGATGTGTATCAACGCGTTTAGCTTTATGATTCTGGTTGCTGCAGCCGTTGTGGCCGTGCTTGATGTTTAAAAAGAGGAATGCGATGCGTTTTATCAAGATGCATGGTGCCGGTAATGATTACGTCTACATCAACGGATTCGAGCAGACGGTCGACAATCCACAGGCCATGGTTCAACGGATTGCTGATCGTCACCTGGGAGTCGGCGGCGACGGCATGATCATTGTATGTCCACCGGGACCGGGGATTGAGGCGGATGCTCGTATGCGTATGTTCAACGCCGACGGGTCGGAAGCGGAAATGTGTGGTAACGGTATCCGTTGTGCCTGCAAGTTGGTGTATGACCAAGGGCTCAGCGATGCCAAGCCGATGCGGATCCAGACCGGCCATGGTGTATTGAGTTTGGACTATCAACTGGATGAAGATCAGAAGGTTTGCCAGGTAACGGTGGATATGGGATGCCCAATCCTTGCGCCCGATCAGATCCCCGTGCAAATTGGGGATCATGAACGTATTGTGAATTACTCGATTCGGGAACATGTTCAGTGGCCGAAGAATCTAACTGATTCCTGGATCGCCCAATGTGGCCTTGATCAGCGTATGACATGCCTGTCAATGGGGAATCCACACGCTGTGCTTTACTGCAATAATGTGGCGGCCGTGCCACTGGAGTTTGTTGGGCCGGTTTTGGAACAACATCCGATGTTCCCAAACCGGATCAATGTGCATTTCGTTCAAGTGAACACGCAATCAGATGTGACAATGCGCACATGGGAGCGTGGGAGTGGAATTACAATGGCCTGCGGGACAGGCGCGTGTGCAGTATGCGTGGCCGGAGTACTCAGCGGCCGGTCATCAAGGCAACTGGTTGCTCATCTTCCCGGCGGGGATTTGACGTTGGATTGGAACACCGTGGGCGACACCGTGTATATGACAGGTCCGGCAGTTGAGGTCTTTGAGGGAAAGTGGCCGGGTTAATTCGTGGTGGTTTAAGACTCAGGTGGTCTGATCTGCCCCTTGCTTCATGGTGATCGTTGGTTGTCGCCAGATCCTCATGGAGGACACAGTTGGGATCCGGTAGATCGTAAGTCCAAGAATCAATCCAATTGATTGGTGTAGAAATTTGAGGTTAATCCACAAAGCCTGCATGGCGCAGCGACTCAAGCGTGACGGTGCTAGGTGCAATGGTGAATCGGCGCAGACTGTGTACAACGGCACGGCTTAGCATGTCGGTTTCAAGATTGACGGCCGTGTCTCGGCGAGCAGATCCCAACGTGGTTTCGCTAAACGTGGTGGGGATTATTGCGACTTGGAAACTTGTTTTATCGAGCCCGGCGACAGTCATACTTACGCCGTCTATCGCAATTGATCCCTTGGGAATGATGTGGGGGATCAATTCGGATGGTGGTTTGATTGTCAGGCGACGATTGTCCGCCAAGTCAGTGATATCGATCACGGTCCCGACACCCTCGACATGGCCTTGGACGAAGTGCCCATCAATGGTGGAGCCAGACGTCATTGATCGCTCGAGATTGACCATGTCGCCCGGACCCAGATTTCCCAGTGTGCTGCAGTTTAACGTTTCAGTAACCACGTCAAAGGTCAGTTGTCCTGTTTCGCGTCGAGTCACCGTTAGACAGACGCCACTCACGCAGATTGAGTCGCCCGGAGAAATTGGATATGTGTTACCGAGAGTCGACTTAATGCTTAACTGCACCCCACTTTTAGTCGGGTCGAGGGCCAAGACGCGGTCCATGTTTTGGATGATGCCGGTAAACAATGAAATTCCCTTTTCGCGATTTAGCGGCGACGTGGCCGCGCTGCCCAGTGCATTTTTCTGGCAAGCATCCGCCAGTAATTTAGATCCGGATTTTGAATGACCGACAGACGGCGAGCATGACGGCGGACAACCACTTGGTCTCCTGTTTCCAAGCTGACTGAAGCTTGGCCATCAATAACGAGTGTACTACCTGGGTTGGCACTCATCACACGTACGGCGATGACGGAATCAGCGTTGGTAACAATGGGGCGAAATGCAAGACTTTGGGGACAGATTGGGGTAATGCATAGTGCATCTTGGTCCGGGCTGACAATCGGACCACCGGCAGCCATGTTGTGTGCTGTTGATCCTGAGGGCGTGGACAGAATGACACCGTCACCGGCGAAAACCGTTCCCGGCTCACCTTCTCGGGTGGGATCAATCGCTAGGGCCAACTCGATCATACGAAAGGGACTTCCGGCCGTGATGACCGCATCATTCATTGCAGGCGACCGGGCCTTGAGGTGCTCCATGTCGAACCGATTGAGGTGGCAATCGGCTGCATCGGCATCAAAGACCATGACATCGATCATCAGGCGGCAGGTTTTGCTGCATGACCCTACGGCAATCTGGTCCCAATGGCGGTGCAGGTCATCAATACTGAATTCGGCGAGGAACCCGAGTTTGCCGAAGTTGACTCCCAATAGGGGAATTGCCAGATCGAGTATACGCCGGGCTTGGCCCAGCATGGTCCCATCGCCACCAAGTACCACGGCAAGATCAGCCTGTGGCCACTGTAGGTCTTCATCAGCAGTCATGGTGATATCCGGTACCGCAACCACCTTGGCCCGCTGGGATAGCCATGGCAATAATTCATCCAGTTCCTCTGGGACCCGGGCTTTGCTCTTGTTGGCTAGGACGATCACCCTGAGTTGGTCTGTCATTGTGGACATTGTAGGTTAGATCTTACCGATTTAGGCTTGCCCATGACATGGAATGAGGGTCCAGGTAACTGCTGGTGAATGGCCCGCCTCTACAAAATAACCGAAATCTCCATAAAGTGGCTGTTCGTTCAGTCGTCCCTTTTCAACGGCAAAAGGGACAGGGGGCGGATGGAAACAGGCAAGAAGTGATGCTAGGTCAGTATTATCTGCCCGTTTTCAGATTGTGACTTGGTTCGTATGTGGTGTTTTGACTCGAATAAAGGATAAAAAAACCACCCAGGCCATTGACCCGATTGGAATATTTAAAGCTGGAAATGTTTCTGATGAGTGGCTTACATTTATTGGACTGTCGGATGGTGTATTGGGTGATAAGCCGCAGCAAGTGAGATTGACGTGCAAGCATTAATCTATGATGGCCAAAAGGTTCAAGCCGTAAACCACCTTGAAGAACCACAGCCGGCCAAGGGTGAAGTTGTCATCCAATCGCATCGGATGGGGGTTTGTGCCACAGATTTGGAGATTTGCCGGGGTTATATGGGGTTTGCCGGTGTTTTGGGTCATGAATTCGTCGGCACTGTCGAACAGGCCAACGGGGCAAAAGAATCCCGCCGATGGGTTGGTAAACGTGTGGTGGGTTCGATCAATTGTGTTTGTGCCCAGTGCGACTTGTGCCGAAGGGGTTTGGGGGAGCATTGCCGCGATCGGACAGTGTTGGGTATTGTTGGCCGGGATGGATGTTTTGCCGAGCGATTCGTATTGCCAGCTAACAACCTGATTGAAGTTCCTGACTCAATTGACGATGACCACGCGGTCTTCACCGAACCCCTTGCCGCTGCCCTGCAGATTATTCGTCAATTGACGATTGAAGGACGTCCTTACATTACTGTACTCGGCGATGGCCGGTTGGGATTGTTATGTACCCAAGTGCTCGCCCAACAGAATGCAACCGTACGTTGCGTGGGTAAGCATCTGAGCAAGTTGGCGCTCTGCGAAAAATGGGGTGTCAAGCACCGTCAGCTGGAGGACGTCGGTATGCGGGCGGATCAGGATATCGTCGTTGATTGTACGGGGTCGCCAGATGGTTTGGTGACGGCGATGAATATGGTTCGTCCTCGTGGGAAGATTGTCCTTAAGACAACCGTTGCCGCCGGACCACTTGGTGATCACATCGATCTTTCACCGCTCGTGGTGAACGAGATTGAATTAATCGGCAGTCGCTGCGGTCCATTTTCCGAGGCGCTGATGGCCTTGGGTACCGGGAGTGTGGATGTGCTTAGTCTCATCAGTCGTCGCGTCAAGCTTGCTGATGGTGTCGAGGCGTTGCAAGCTGCTTCCAGCCCCGATGTTATCAAGATTCTTCTCGAGCCCTAGCCCTCCTGCCAGCAGGCAAATTGCGAGGACTGTGGCAAGGACGAGCCGGTACCAGCCAAAAGGCGCCATTCCCTTGTTGACAAGAATACCAATGAACCATTTGATGGCGATCATTGCAGATACCGTGGCTGCTATGAATCCTACCAGCAGTGGAAGCCATGAAATTTGCTCAAGCATTTCGGCTCCATTGAACACCCCTTTGTAACCTGTTGCAGCGGTGAGCGTGATGAGGCCAAGCAGAAAGCTGAATTCTGCTGCTGCGCGTGGGCTTAAGCCCAATATCATGGCAGCGACGATCGTCATCATGGATCGACTCGTGCCTGGCCACATCGCGATGCACTGGCCAAACCCAATCAGCAGGGCGATCTGCCATGTGATGTGGTTTAGATCCCGCCCACTGTGTTCGGTGCGGTTCATACGCCGGCTGAATGCAACCGCGAGCATGAGCCATGCTCCGACGAAAAGTGCGCCAACCACGGGCCATGGGGCAAACAGGTAATTGTCGATTCGTTCCGCAAGTAAAGGTCCAAGGACAGCGGCAGGTAGAAATGCAATACACAGATTTGTTACAAGACGCAGTCCCACGGGGTCTTTGCCAGTCAGGCCACGTGCCATTTGCCTGATCCGGGTCCGATAGAGAGTTAAAACCGCGAGGATTGCTCCAGACTGGATCAGGATGTTAAATGTATTGACCGCCTCGCGGCTTTCTCTGTCGGTATCGAGACCAAGTAGCCAGGAAGCGAGAATTAGGTGCCCGGTTGAACTGATTGGCAGGTACTCGGTTACACCTTCAATGATGCCCAAGATCAGTGCCTGCCACCAAGTCATGATACATATCGTCCTAAATACCGGGGACTATATTGGCCGTTATTTAACTATCGGCACCTCGTGCCTCGAAGGCAATACCATTTGGCAGTGCCCAATATGGCTGCGGGGTGGATAGACTGGTGTATAGGTTTGGAATTGAGGCTGGCAGGACAGGGGTTCGGCGTGATGGAGGCGGCGGGGTCCAGTGGCGGATCTTGGACGTGGCTTAGCTTGGAATATTCTTATTCTGATGCAAGGGTTTCCGATTCAGTTTGCATGTACCCATTTAAGACAAGGAGATAGTCATGAAACAAGCGATCCTAGTCAGTGCCAGTGCGGTTGTGATTACGGTCGGGCTGGTTGTTGGTTTGCCTGGTGCCCATAGCGCACAATCCATCAATGCCACGAAGTTCAACATCGATGAGTCTCATGCCGCAATCTACTTTCGAATTACTCACCTGGGTATGAGTTATACCTATGGACGGTTTAACGAGGTGTCCGGTTCGATATTGATAGGCGCTGGGGCAACATCGTTTGATCTTGCCGCCATGACCGCAAGTATTGATACCAACAATGGCAAGCGTGATAAGCACCTGCGTAACGCGGATTTCTTCAACGCCAAGCAGTTTCCATCCATCACCTTTAAGGGGACGGGTACACAGTCCGATGATGATGTTCTGCATATGACCGGTGAATTACACCTGCACGGCATCACCAGATCAGTTCCAATTCATCTTAAGAAGATGGGTGAAGGTAAAGATCCATGGGGTAACTATCGCATCGGTTATGCCACTGAGTTTACGATTAAACGAAGTGATTATGGAATGGATTCAATGCTCGGGACCATTGGTGATGAAGTTGATATTATGGTCAGCTTTGAAGGTATTCGGGAATAATGGGTCACCGCGTTGTCACGGGTTCGGTTCAGAAGATCGCGGTGGTGGTCTGGCCGATCATGATTGGTGTGGGATATTGGATTGGGTATCTATTTGCCCACGGTGTTCCGCAGTGGCCACCGCTCGTCGCATCAGAATGGATGCCGACAGTTGTTCTGCCAGCAGTGTTGATTGTGGGGTTGGTCTGCGGTCTTCATCAATTTGCTTGGTGGTTTGAAGACGCCATGTGGGTTGTGGTCATAATCATCGCGATAGCAATCTTGCTTCGGCCACGAGTGCCCCAAACGTTGGCGCTCGGCCACGCCGTGGCTTGGGTTGTGGGTCTGGGGCTGCCTGTGAGCCTGTTCACGATCGTATTAAGTCGCGTTGAGCGTCGATTGTACGGCGGCACAATACCGGTGGTCATTATGATGGTCATGGTCGGTGCGTCCGCCTGCCTGATGATGGGCGGGTACGCGACACTCGTGCCTGCGACCTTGGCTTTGGGCGGCGGCGTGGTCGCCGGGTCACTGCTTTCGGTCTGTTTCTTTTACACCGTGGTGAGTTGCGGCCTGATACGGATTTGCCTGGTTTTATTGGTGGGCCAGTTGGTTTTGGGCAAGTTCTACGCTGAGTTGCCACTGACTGAAATGGTCCTGCTTGGCATGGCGTTGCCGGCAATTTCCGTGGTCCTGTTACCGGTTATAGGCCAAAAGTCATACTGGCAGATTCGATTTTGGTGTTTTCTTGCTTCGGGTATTCCTGTACTGGTTGCCGTGACCATAAGCGGCTTGAAATATGCGGCTACCGCCACAACGAGTTACAATTTCTAGCGACCGAGGCCAAGCATCGCCGATGAACGCGCGGTTGGTAGGATGGCGGAGTTGGTACTGGGGAGTTTGGGGCGGTAGCTCAGTTGGGAGAGCACCTGACTTGCATTCAGGAGGTCGTGGGTTCAAGTCCCATCCGCTCCATTCGGCAGGCGTCGTACGCGATCAGCAAGGACGCATTGTGCTAACCGGCGACCACAAGCACAAGGATGCCGTCGATAGTTGGCCAGCGTATGTCAGTACTGACGACGGCCTCATTTGCCAGGAGAAGAAGTCATTGATCCGCTGTTAAGACGTGCCGCCCAGCATGCCGGATCGACGGTACTCAAGAGCGGCCGCATTGTCACCCGGTGGGCCGCTCCTAACTCCTTACATCCGAAGTAAATAAAGTCAGAATCAGAACCTATCCTGATGGAAGCGTTCCGGTGACGAGTTGTGGTATCGACGGATTCGGCACGATTCCGACGGCGGTCAATGGCGTTGCTGACGGTGGCACGATCAACATAGCGGACGGCACGTACATCGAATCGGTGGTGATCGACTCGAAGGGCATGAGGCTGACCGGCGAAAGTCAGGCTGGCGTGATTGTCTAGACGACACGAGCGTGATCGGTACGACGGTTCGTCGCAACGGCTGGAACGGACAGGGCTTCCTGCGGCCAAGGCGGCAGCAGCGGCCCTATGGGGCTCATCGGCGACGAATAATGGTGGCGTCATCCGGATCCGCAATGCCAGCGGTATCACCTTGGTGAACAATACGGTATTCGAGAACCTTCGCGGCCTGCGAGTGGGGAACAGTGATAACGTAGCTGTTTACGGTAATACGGCGGAGCAGAACCTTGAATCAGATCTGTACTTCTCACTTCTCCAGCTTGTCCTATACCGGTACCCAGGGTGTGACCAATAGCGTGATGCATGACAACATCTCGCGAGGCAATCTGAACAACGACATCTTGAGTATTGGTGGCCTGGGAAACGATATTTACAATAACATGGTAGAAGACAACTACAGCAATGGTGTGATGCTATGGCATCCGTCGCAGATTACTGTTCGCCAGAATACGATCAGCAACAACAACCTTGAATCGTTCAACGGTATCGGCAACGACGGCGATGCCGGATCTGACGGTACAAGATTTGCCCGTTGGCAGTGGGAGTGTTGGCCGCAGTCACGATTTTGACGTGATAAGCCATGAAAAGTCAATTCATGTCGCCACATGCAAAACCAGGCCTTGGGACTGGTGTTCTAGGATGACATGGGGGAAACTCCAGTCTTCTGAAGTTCACTCATCTGTATCAATTGCATCTTCTTGGTTTATTTGGCCGAGAATATTTGTATGGGCCTGGTTATGGCCATGAAAAGTTTTTCTGTATCGTAATGACGTTGTGAGCTTATCCGATGCAAGGCCAAGTAGGTACGGGACATAATCCGGGGTGGGGTTTTTGTACTGGGCAAGCCATGCTGCTGGGGGTCGCTAGTCTCTGGGGGGTGCTTGTGGGGTGTCAGTCACAGGCGGTCTACAATCACCCATTGGTTGGGCTGGCGCAATCCCCGGTTACGATCGAACCGACTTCTCATGCGGTTGGCGCTTTGGAAAAGGCTGGCAGGGACTATGACCATGACAATGCGATGCAAGGCGAAGTCGAGGACCTGACACTCGCCGAATGTATTGCCTTGGCTGTTCGGAACAATAGGGACCTTCAGCAGGCCACTTACGGTGCGCAGCAGCAGGGGCTGGAGCAAATTGTTGCACGTCGCGAGTTGGATCAGCCTTTCCTTCGTGCCGGATACAGTGTTCACGAGGGAGATGACAACGCAGAGGGCCGAATTACTACCGTGGGACGGTTGGCCGGTTTCGAGATCGAGCCATATTTGAGTTTTGATTTTGAGGAGGATGATTCCGCCGGTCATCATACGACCAACTACGGGATTGCCATATCGCGACAAATATTTCGCATTGATTATGAGCATGTCAACCAGATGCTCCCGTTAACGCGAGCCACCCGTGATTTTCATATAGCGATTAATGATCGCCTTCTTGAACTTCGGAACTTGCGACTATCGGTGGTGCGTAATTTCTACAACATTCAGCGGCTCAAAAAGCGTGTTCGCGTCAGAAGTTTTAGAGTTGATGATGCTCGGCAATTTCTTAAACAGATTGAGGAGAAGGTTAAGGCCGGGTTTACTGCTGAAGTAGAAAAGACCAACGCTCTGATTAATTTGAATCAAGCACAGACTGATTTGGTCCGGGAGCAGACCAACCTACAGAATACCAAGGAAGAATTCCTGGATCTACTGGGATTGCCCTTGGGTTTCCAGATTACGGTGTCAGATGAGGATCTAGAAGCAATTCGCTCGCTAGAATTCGAACTGGATAAAGATCTCCATTTGATCAATAAGAGTCATGAAACGGTTCTTAACAAGGCGTTGGAAATGGTGGTTCAGCGTCAGCAGCTTCAGGTGAGCAAGGCCGAGTTGATTCCTGACATGAAAGCCACCTTTACATCGAATCGGCGTGGGGAGGGAGGGGACGGAGATGTGATGGTCGATCTCCAACTCAATGTGCCGTTGGACGGCTACCGTGCCGAGCGTGCGCAGGCGGCAAAAGACCGGCTTGAACTGATGGTCTTGGCAGTTGAACTAGCAGCGATTCGTAGCGACCTGCAACGTCAGCTACGCCGGCAGTATCGCGTGATTGTCCAATTCAAACACATTGTAAGTTTAGCTGGGCAACGTTTGGAATCAGAACGTCAGAAGTTGGCGGCTAGAATGCAGATCTATGAGAAGCAGGGTGGTGATAATCTAGAGGTTACACGCGCCAAGGAAGCTGTCGATGATGCCGAAGTCGATCTGCTGGATGCACGCATCGATTTGATCCTTGAGGAAGCGGCTTATGTCGCGTTGCTTCCGTCCAAGGATTAGGCCGACATTCGTTCTTGCCGGGCGGCTCTATATTGAACTTTGACTAGATCGTGGTAAGGCTGAAGTTCCATCTGCAGGAAAATATCTGCTAGGTCCGGATCGAACTGTGTACCCTTGCACTGCGCGATATTGTGGCACACGCCATTCAGGTCTAGGGATTGGCGGTAACCGCGATCGGAACTCATCGCATCAAATGAGTCAGCTAGGCATAGAATGCGGCCGAATAATGGAATGTCGTATCCCCGTCGGCCTTCTGGGTATCCATTGCCATCCCACCGCTCGTGATGAAACTGGACGCCGGGGATCAAGTCGTGCATCTGGGGGATGTCGGCGAGAATGCGTGTCCCGATTATTGGGTGTTGTTTGATCAAATAGAACTCTTCGGTGGTGAGCGGGCCAGTTTTGCTCAGCACTGTTTCAGGCACACCAATCTTTCCGACATCGTGCACGAGGCCTGATAGATAGACGCGTTCGATCATATGGTCATCCAGTCCGGCGGCCTCGGCCAGCATTCTTCCTATGAGTGCCACACGCTCAGAATGTCCATGGGTGTATGTGTCTTTGGCATCGACTGAGCTGGTCAATGCGTGCAGTGTTCCCAAGAATAACGCATGCATGTCATCGTAGAGCATCGTGTTTTCAAGGTAGATCGACAAGCCGGCGGCCATCGAGGTGCATAATGGTGTGCCGATCGTACTCACGGCCGATCCATCAGTCTTGTCGCCGCCGAAGAGGATGCCGAAAAGCTTGTTTTCGCGCATCAAGGGAACAGCCAAGAGGGTCTTGGCCACTTGTGGTAGGTGTTTAATATCGACCTGGTTTGTGTCATCAACCAGCATCGGATCATGGGTTCGGTGTTCCATGGCAATGAGTTGTCGGCCAATATGTTGGAGCAACTGGTTATCACACCCGGCTGATCCAGCTATGAATATCCGTCCGGATAATTCATTGAGTCGGGGTTCATCCTCGACCAACTGGACCGCGGTCCACGAGAGTCTCATGACCTGTAGTAGATCCTCGCAGGTCTGAGATAGGAAGACATCCGGCGGTTGGCTGACGGGGAAGTGGGTCGACAATTTATGTAGTAAACTCAATTCTTCATGGAGAGTATGGAGTTCGCTGCTCATTGTTTGTATTTGAGTGGATTGGATGGTCAGTTCATTGGCATCCTGATGTAACCAGGTGATCATCGATGCGGTAGACTTCAACTGGGCTTCACTGATGAGGCAGGTTGGATCAATCTGCTGAACGATGGCGTGATAGTCATGCCCCTGTCTTTCACAGACCTGATGCAACTGTTCGCAGTGGAGTAGTGCGTCGGTATACAGGACAGCAACCCAAAAGGGGTCTTGGTCACGATGATTTTTCTCACCATGTTTTGATGGTAGTGGAATCAGCCAAAGCCCCGGCCACATGGATATTGCGGTGCCGTGTGCCTGGACCAGGTTAGGCCAGTGATGATTGGTGAGCTTTCTGAAGAGTGACGATTCAATGATAAGGTGGTCGATGAGTTGGCCGCTTTCGCCGATGCGTGGGCCACGCGATCGATCCAAGTGAGCCAGTGTGATGTTTAGCGACAACAAACGCTGACGCAGTCTGGCTTCGACTGCGTGTGGATTGACACCATTTGTGAGGAGTGATTTATGCATGATTTCCATGTCTGCGGTTGGCTGTCACCCCGGTTGTTTTCCTGAGGGATGAATTTTTGCCAGTAATTCCTTGGCGCGATTGTCCTGTGGATGTCGACGAATGGCTTCCTTGTATGCCGTGACAGCCTCCTTGATATTGCCGGAACGCTCCAAGGCGATGCCATGCAAGATTACTGCCGTAGACTTTGTTGGCGCTGCTGTTGCAGCCGCATTGAACATCTCGATTGCCTTGTGTATCTGGTCTCGCTTGTGCCATACCATTCCGGCCAGTAGATAGCCGTCGTGATTGTTTGGTGCCAGTTCGATCACGCGTTTTGCGGCATGCAACGCGGTGGCAGTATCACCACCGGACCATGCAATTTCACCTAAGGTCAGCCAAGCTTGATGATCGGCGCGATCTTTTCGAATCAGGCGTTGACATAGTGACCGTGCATCGGTTATCCGTCCTGTCTGGGCATACGCCCTTGCCAGTGATCGCTCCAGATCGGTTCTTTGGTGGTTGTCAGTCTGGGCGATGATGCTGCGTAGATTGCGGATTGCCAGGTCAGCCTGTCCGACCTCAAGTTGAGTCATTGCCAATATTTCGCGGATATGCATGTCCTGTGGTGCTAGTAGATTAGCTTCTCGAAGATAACCAAGGGCACTGTGATGGTCACCATGCATGATGTATAGTTGGGCGATGGCTGAGCGGAGCCCTGCGTTGTTTGCAAAATAGGTAAGCTTGGATTTGAATAGCTCCAATGCTTCGGCTGGACGATCTAGTGCGACAAGCATTTCGCCTATTGTCAGTAAGTACCCAGGTCGATCGGGTTTTAAATTGTAAGCACGTTGATAACACCCCATTGCCTCTGAAAACTGGTTCCAACGCTGATAAACCAGCCCTTTGTAGTAATGTGCCTTGGCTAGGTTTTTATCCAATTCTGTTGCCTTGTTGAATAGGCGGTGAGCCAGTTCCAGACGATTGCGTTCTAGCGCAATGCGGCCAGCTAGTACATGGAACGGACCGCTTTGTGGATTGATCTGCAGGGCCTCGTTCACTGTGCGATGTGCTTGGGCAAGATCTCCAGCTTCAAATTGTTGTGTGGCCAAGGGTAACATAAGTTGCCCCCGCATTTTGTGATAACGCTCGTCGGCATGTTTGCGATTGCTTGCGTATCCTGACTGGTTGGCACAACCGGCAATGATCATGGCTGGTAGCAGCCAACTGGCGGTCAACAAGGCGAATCGAATCTGGTTGTTCATGGAGTTCTCCCAAGGCCTAATAAACTTTTGTCCGGGGCGACCCTGTGGGTTGGGGCTACTGCGAGTTTTGGGGTGCCGACACCAAATCATGGGCCAATAGTCCTGCTTTGTCGATACGTGGTTTTGTGGTCTCGTCCGGGAGGGGCCACGGTCGGTTTGCCATTATCCATCCTGACGGCATCTGTGGCTCGGCAGTGTTGGTTTGCTTGCTTTCTTCCTTTCCCATCTGGTCGGTAATCATTGCATCAATTCGTTTGTGTAGCAGTCCGCGGTCGTACCAAGAGGGATATTCACTGGTCAACTCATTTCTCATCCGTATTGCTTCAACGGCAGTTGAGGTGAGTGTTAAAGCCATGTTGATAGACCACAATGCCATATCCCTGCGGCCTTCATCTAAATGATGAAAGGCATCTCGCAAATATGAACTTGTCAGCCTGGTTCGGGACCAGGGAAGCAAGCCCTCTCGAGCACCCAGACGGGCATGTTCAATGTCACTGTTCACCTTCACTGCTGATGTGATAAGAGATTCATCCTTGATGATCGTTGGTCGAATAAGGAAAATCACCTCTGATCTGCGTACCTGATCGTCCTGTCCCTTGAATGCGGCGCCAAGAACAGGAGTATTACCGAGGCCGGGAACCTGGTTTCGTGACACGTTGGTGTCTTCCTTGAACAGTCCACCTAATACGACTGTCTTGCCATTGGGTACGATCACGTTGGTGATTACTTCACTGGTCGTTTCATCTGGGATGATGAAGCCGTCGGTTGACCGTACTTCACCTTCAGAAATCTCTGGGCGTAATTCCAGGCGGATGAATCCATCATCACTTACAAAGGGGCGAACGGTCATTTGTGTTCCGACTTCAAGGAATTCGATGGTCTGGGTCGAAGAAGTTTCTGTGTTGGTGATGCTTACATAACCAAGTTTGGCGCCGGTAATAAGTTTTGCTGATTGTCGGTTCAAGGTCAGGATTGATGGCCTAGCTAAAATTGTTGTGTCGGTGACTTGATCCAGTGCCCGAATGAATGCCGCGACATTGTTAGTCACCACACCAACCTTCACTCCCGCGGAGCCAGCCTGGGCATTGCCGACGGTGGTCTGTATGGCCTGTCCGCTAGGACTGACGGATCCAGTCAGTAGGTCATCAATGACGGAAATCGGACTGGAAAATTCATTGATTGCAAAGTCAGCAAGTGTGCTCAGGTCAACGCCCCATGCGTTGTCTTCATTGAGTCGGGCTTCCAGAATGGTGGCGTCAATCTGAACTTGCTTTGGCCGCACGTCCAACTGCTTGAGTACGTCAACCATTTCCGCAACGATCTCCGGGTAATCATGGATGACCAGTGTGTCCGTGTCCGCCCAGCTCTTTTCTCCACCGGCTTGGATTGTCGGTTCGAATCCGGGCGCGTCGGCAGCACTGACCGTTACAGCGCCGTTCGGGCTGATCAGTGGTTTAATGAATTCAAGACCATCGGTGGCAGTGAGGTAGTTGAGTCTTACCACCCGGGAGATGAGCCGGCGATCACGCGCTTTAATCTGGTCAAGCTCGGCGGACGTGTAGACTTTGATGAAGTTTCCTTCCTCGATATATCCAAACCCATTGGTATGCAAAATGGCATCAAGGGCTTCGTAGAAATCAACGTTATATAGTGCAGCTGAAATTGTTCCGGAGACATTCGAACTGGGCAGAATGTTGCGTTGTGATTGGATCGCCAGCATCTGAAGGACCTTGACAACGTCCTGATCTTGTACAGCCAGATCGATGTGACCCAGCGGTCCCAAATCTGCTTCCGAGGTATTGATGAATTGATTGACGTCGATGTCAGGTGGTGTGTGTGGATTGGGGGTTGGGGAAGTCTGTCCCGTATCCAATTGGTTACCGGATTGTACGGAGACATCTAGTGAGAGACTGTTTTTCGCTTCAGGGCTTGTCTTGGCTTCCGGCTTGGGGTCGGTCAGGGTGGGCTTGCCGCTAGAGGCAGATGATTCAATGATGCCTACGCCGGTAACAATCCAGCAAACGGCAATTGCTATGACTGGGAAGCCATGATGACCTGTTTGCTTTCTCATCGTAATCTCCTCGATTGCCTCCACAGCTGGCAATCCTGCCATAGGCAAGTTATGGGCAGAAGGCCAACGGAACCAGCAACGATACACCCGGAAGTATGGAAAGCTTCCTGCAGGTTCCATGGTGTCCGTTTAACGTGGCCAATGGATACATGTCGCCCCTTAAGTGGTGATTCATAAGGTTTTAATCGGCGTCATAAGGTTGCGACTTTCTCTGGCTAAAAATCAGCAATCAAGCCACTGGTCAGATGGCCGGTCGTGACGGGTGGCCCGTCTCGAACGGTAAGCAATGCCGGTTCTATCAGTCCGTTGTGTGCGAGGACTTGAGTTGGCTTTTGAGCGTTGATAGGCCCTGTAATGCTGGGTGGGCAGGCGAAGATTCAGTGAGCTGATGTGGTTTGGGCACTGCAACTGCTTCGCGAGGTACCTTAAGGCGTAGCCGGCCCCATAATAAAAGTCCTGAGCCAAGAATCCCAACCAGCAACCAAGCCATCATAGCAGGCCAGTGGCGCTTTGATTTACCTTTTGAATATAGGGGCAGTTTTCTATTAAGAGATTGCAAGGGGAATGCTCTGTTCTAGGGGATCTGTTCTGGGCAGATTATGGTGCTTGGACATTAACTGTTTCTACCTTGGCTTGTCCGGTATAAAACATGGTAAGTAGCTGTTTGTTCTGGGCGTTAATTTCTTGGAGGAGGTCGATAATCTGCTTTCGCTGCACCGATGCATTGGGGATGCCGCCGGGAGATCGAGGCTGTGTTGCGGCAGTTGCGGTTGACGTGAATGTGGGAGCCGAGTGGATTGTGGTTCCGGCCCACATTGTCCAACAGTTGAGTGTGAGCAGGATTGTAATCAGTGTCAGCACGGTATTTAGATATCGCAAATCACCCATCAATGCCTTCCTGCCTCCTGGCTGTTTGATCATGCCAGTGTGTTGATCGGTTAGATTGTCGAGCCACTTGGTATGTCTGCCAGATTTATACCACCCTAGATCCATGCAAGACCTTTTGGGGGCCATAAAATCCCAGCGATGGGCAATTATGGGTCTCTAGTGCGTCTCGAAATTACTTCCATCCAGATGAAGAATGGCCGCATGGTGGGCGGGGATGCAGGCTCGCAAGTCACCGGTCGCTTCGTTGTAGCTCCAGCCGGCGTTCATTGTGCATGTGCCAGCGGCAGTGACCTTGGAGGACACGGTTTTTTCGGCGGTGAAGGGGTTGCGGGGGGGGCTTTGGAGGTAGGGCCCAAAGCTGGTGCCGGCTGTATTGCCGCTGGCATCGGTACTGTTGATCATGTTGTTAAAGTCAGGTTCTTGAAGCTGGGCCAGCGTAGGGTAGGTGTCCTGGTGCTGGATGCGATAGGCTTGGATCTGGCTGCGTAGGGTTTGCATTTTGATTTCAACATTGTTCTGTTTAGCTGATTCGCTTGCCGAGGTGAACTGTGGGATCACAATAGCGGCCAGAATTCCCAAGATCACTACAACGATCAAAAATTCTACAAGTGTAAAGCCCTGCGTGAGATGGTTGTTTTCGGACATCTTTGATATCTCCCTGATTGTGACCTGTTGTTCATCCAGATCTGCACGACCCGAATATGTTCCTGCCTGATATCGTCCATCAGGATTGTTGGATCGTTTGCGCTCTGCGGTCCTATGCCATTCCTGCAGTGGGTCACTTATTCATCAGATCTAAAATTTTTATTCGTCTACCTAACCCTGTTACTTGATTGGTAAATGGTTTAATCCCTTTTTCCTCATGGGGTTCGCATGGGATGCGAATATTTCATTCGGTGGCGGATCGTGCACGGAGTAGATGTCCTGCAACGTCCCCATGCGAACATTGGGCACGAGGATTATTGTTCATGACGGAGCGGTAGGTCATATTCGGTACAATATTAAAAATTGTTACAGGTTGAACAGGCCGTCCGATGTCAATGATCTTGTCCTGTTATGAAAAACCGATTCCGGTGTCTGGGCGTGGGTGCGAATTGTCGCGATCTTGGTGACTGCTAGACTACGTATCATGATGTATAGACATAGTCATCATCAGTATGAGGTCGTGGTGGGCGTCTTGATGGCGTGCCTGTTGGGAGGGTCTTGGGCAGGCATGGTGTTCGCTCAGGCGGATACAGATCACATCGCCATGGTGGCTGGGGCTGAGACGGAACCTGGGGCGGCGGTATCAACGTCAACACCCCTGTCTGTGGTGGCCGCAAGCAGTCGGCTGGTTCTGGTCGACGCAATGATTGGCCAGGTCAATGGAGAGCCGATTTATGCCAAGATGATCTTCAAAGCAATCGAAGAAGAACTGGTGGCTTTGGCGCAGCAGGTTTCCCGCGTGGAATTCGGTACCAAGGCTTATCGGGTCATCATGCGTAATTTGGAATCGGTTATTGCTAAACGACTACTTCTGGATGAAGCCGGGCGTGAGTTGTCGGGTAAGCAGCAACTCGCATTGCCAGATTTCTTGGCAGAGTTGCGTGAGCAGACCATTCGGCAGTTTGGCCGGGGTGTGGAAATCTTGGCGGATGAGGCTTTGCGTGCCCAGGGTTCTTCCCTGGATGAACGGATGGAAGAAAAGCGAGAGGAGGTGCTTGTTGGGATCTATCTACAACAGAAGATTCGTCCACAGGTCAGTGTGTCTCGTCGTGATATTAGAAACTACTACCAGGACCACCACGATCAATTTAATCCACCGCCAGGGCGTATCGTGCGCCTGATCCGAGTTTCTGACCGGAAGCATGCAGAACAGATTGAGCAGATGCTTGTTGGAGGGATTGCATTTGAGAAGGTTGCTGCGCACCGTTTCAACGAAAGTAATCGTGGTCGCGGTGGGTTATGGAGTGATGCGCCATTGGCGGGTGATCACCCCTTTCGCTATCACGAACTGAACGATGCGATGACCCAACTAAACGCGGGTGAGTATTCTTCTCGCCTTGCCATTGGGGATAGTTTTTTCTGGGTTCATGTGGAATCGCAATCAGCCGGTATCAGCAGGCCATTGCATGAGGTTCAACTTGAAATCCATCAGGTTTTATCTCAAGAACAATTCAAGCGGCTCACCGATCAGTTCCAGCAAGAACTCTATCGCAATGGCAGTTATGACGACAAGGCGGTAATGATAGAAAAATTGCTAGAAATTGCACTGAATCGCTACGCGCCGGCATCATGAGATGTTTTGTGAACGGCGACTATTGATGTGGAATCTTTATCGATTCTTAAGATGGATGAGGCCGTTGGCGGTTGGACCTGCCTAGTGAGAAACTGGCGGCACAATACCTTCGGCGTTGGGGGGGTCGGATTCTGGATCAGAATCTACGTCGGCGCTACGGTGAAATTGATCTGCTTGCCGAAGCGCCCGACCGGCATACCATTGTGGTCGTAGAGGTTAAGGCGTCGCAATTACAGGTGTCCAATGGCAATGAGCGGGCCCTGCCGGGAATGCGGGTTGATCGGCGCAAGCAACGGAAACTAATGGGGCTGGCCTGTCAGGTGGCACGAGCGTATCGTCTGCCGGACAGGCCGATCCGGTTTGGTGTTGCTGGCGTTGATTTACGGAAAGATGGTTCTGTTAAGCAGATTCGCCATCATCCTGCAGTATTTGAATCGCATGTATGACATTTTCGTAGCGGGGCCTAGTGGTCAACCTCTTCCTGGTGGACTGACGCCGGTGACTGGTTGAGCATTGATTCCAGTAGCGGTGCCGCGGGCGAGTTTGGGGCAATTTTTCGAATGCGGTCAATTCCCAACCGGGCCTTGCCTGATTCGCCCGCCTTGTGCCACCAGCGAACGGCATTGGCCGCGAGACGCCAGTTGGTCGGGCTGGTTTGGAGTGCTTCTTCAAAGAGCAGGGCAGCCGCCTCGAACTGATTCTGCATGGAAAAACACATCGCCATGTCGTCAATGACCACCGGGTCGCTGCGTTCGGTTTCAGTGAGTTTGGATTCAAGGACCTGCAACGCTTCACCTGGTTTGTTCATGCGTCGTAAGATCGCGGCCATATGTCGCACGTAGATGATGGCTTGTTGTCGGTTGCTGATTGGTATCGAATCAAGTGCCTTGGTGATTTGGGTCATTGCCATGTCGAGCTTGTTTTGTGTGTAGTACAGTTTGCTTAGCATGGCATACGCATCATGTGCAGAAGAATCTTGGTTGACCAATGACATGAGCAAAATGCGGGCGTCATCAAGTCGTTTTTGACTGGTATAACAAGCTGCCAGATGTAGGCGAAAACGGTGGTTAGATGGGTCAAGGTTGATTGCATTGCGGTAATGCACTTCAGCTTGATCATGTTGATCAAGTTGCATGCAGATTGAGCCGGCGAGCAGGTGCACTTCCGGCTGGGCATTATTAATGCGCAAGCTGGTCTTGAATTGGGTATAAGAGCCCGCTAGGTCGCCTTGATAGAGCAGTACCTGTCCCAGCAGTGTTTGGGCATCCGGCTGATGTGGATGTTGTATGGCGAAAATTTCAACATCCTTCTGTATCCGCTCTGGCGTACCGGCCTCCAAGGCGCGGTTCACGCGTTGACTTAGATCGGCCAGTGCCTGGTCATTTGCGGGAGCTATCTCAGTAGAGTCGGTGCCCGCATCGGATAGTACCCGATCTAGCTCGGTGGTATAGAACCGCCAGTATAAGACGCTGGTGACACCGGCCGCGATGCCAAGGGCGATCATCACGATCACGAGCCAGCGACCTTTACGGGAATTGGGGTAGTGTGGGTGATGGGGCATGGTGTAAGGATACCTTGCCGCGGATTTGGCGTCTGTTTTTGCCCGGTATCGGGAAGGTCTTGTGTTTTGTGGGGAGAATTATCTAGTTTTTTCTGTCCGGGGCGGTAGGTATTTGTAGTTGCTGGTCAACGAGGAGCATCGGGGCGCGACTTTGCGGATTAATCTTGATAGTGACGCCAAAGATATCAATGTCCTTGATTAACCGGTTGCGAACCCATGGGGCCTTGATTGCTGCAGCCAGTCGATCCGTTTGGATATGCTCAATAGCACGTTGCTCGGCTAATTGAGGCGACAAACCCTGCCCAGTCTCTAAAAGCCATTTATGAAATTCTAAGAATTGATCAGGACTGGAATGCCAGACTGCCAGTGCAAGTGCGGCATATCCACACCCATTGCGAGACTGATGACCCTGTTCGTCAGGAATATACTTGTTGCAAACTGATTCGGTGGGTGCATACACAATCATTATGGCGAAGGGGGGAGTGGTCCGGCTTTGCTTTGCTTCAAGGTGACGGGCCACGGCTAAGCATTGTGGAGAGGTGTAGTCAACAATGAAGGCAATAACTTCCTTTGCGTTGGGGTCACCAATAATCGGGTGATCCAGTGGGTCGAGTTTTACTGCGCCCTTGAGAAAGTTGATGGTTTTCGTTTGGGGTGACTTAGTGAGGGGGGGGGCATCGGCATGCACCTGTGTTTTTGGCAAAGGTAAAAGGCGTGCCGGTGGGGGTTTGGGGGCGGTGATGTGTTCGTGTGGCAGTACGGTCAGTTCGTGGCCATAACGTTGGACGGTTAACTGTCCTAGTAACACCACGCCTGTGCCCAACAATCCTATGAAACCGAGTTGAATCACGGCGGCGCGATGGATTTTGATCGGGTCGCTTTGTGACGGATAAATACGATTGGGGCGGTTTGGACCCAAGAACCATATCAGGAAGGATAAGATCAGTGTAGAGGCTTATGAGATCGTGCAAAACGCACAGAAACTACCCGTAAAAACCATCTTCACGATGAACCAGACCGCTGTTGTACCGATGAAAACTGCCAGGATGAGCAAGATGCGCCATGCAGCGGCGGCCATTGATTGGGTTGCGCCCCACCGAGCCAATATTAGCATGACGAAGGTGAGCAGGTATATAAAGATTGCCGGCAGGGCCACTGGTATGCCAACCCACGTTGACCATACGGACCAGCCTATATGGCTGCAGTCAATTGAAAATGGACTGCGGCAGCCCGTATAGGTGATGATGGTCAAAAAGAGTGCTGACAGAGTTGCAGTAAAAGCCAAAAGCAGCATTAGGGATACTGCGATGGCATGGGGTGGCTGATACCTTGTTGAAATTGATTGACTCATAAGGCAACCGCTTGGACCACCATCATGACTGAGTTGTCAGTGTCCACGTGGGTAATCTACCATCTTGTTTTTGAGGATTACTGTTTTCCGTATCAGTTATTTTACGTCAGTACTTAACGCGGAATCAATCCGCCACCTCATGGTGTATATGGAATTGGCTTTAAGCTACCTAATTCTCATTGCAGCCATCAGGCTGCGGGTTCTAATCGTCTTTTCCTTGGCGGGTAAGGGATTGCTAGCCGACTGATTTGACTCCAGTCTAGTCGTAATAAGGCTTGATGGGTTTCAGTGGTCGATAGTGTACTGTGGTATGACGAAAATTGGTTGGAGTTGGCGAAGATGGACCGGGATCGGTTTGTGTCGATCTCATCTGCCGAAGCACGCGAAGGTTTAGTTGTGACGCCAGCAATATTTCTGACGGGTCGTTATCTTCATATCAATGTCTGTGTCCAAAGTGGGGGCGGTGTTCGCGTTGGTCTTGCGGATGGGCAAGGTAAGGTTTTTGATGGATTTGGTCGTGAGCAATGCGAACCGATGGCAGGTAACTGTGTGTCATGTCAGGTTCAATGGCGGAACAAAATACGGATTCCAGATACCCAATTCATGGGAATTCATTTTTATTTGGAGAATGCGGATCTTTTTAGTTTTTGATTTTTCGATGAGGACTAATCCATGGTTGAAATCAACAGGTGGTTCTTTGGAAGAGAAATACATGAGTAAGATGCCTTTGGGCACTAAGCATGCCTGTTGCCATTAGCGTCGGCGGTCGTGTTGCTGGTGTCTGAACTGGTCACCAGCGTGATTATCAGGGCATCCGTGCTGAGCCTTGGATGCAGGCGTTGGTAATGGAATTTGGAATTTTTACGGATATACTTACCCCAATTGGGGAGTACGGTGGCCACGGAAGGGACTTGGTGTAAACGGGTTTTACTCCTACCCCAATCAATAAGGAAATAGTTGATGTTGGATGGTTTGTATCCAAGACCGTTTCGGTTTCAGTCAACGTGCCGGCATTTGGTTCCAGGTTTTACATTAATAGAACTTCTTGTCGTGATCACGATCATTGCACTATTGATTTCACTGCTGCTGCCGTCTCTTGAGAAGGCCAGGATTTCGGCCCGGACCCTCCAATGCCAGGCGTCGCTTCGTGAGTTGGGTGTGGCTACAACGGTTTATGCTGCGGACAAAAATGATCGCCTTCCGATTGCTTATCCCTTGGATGAAAAAGGCTGGGTTGAAAATAAGTCAGATCAACCCAAGCCTCAAAACTATGATTGGCTCCGTGAAATTGTTTTCGGTGTGATGGATTTCAAGAATAACAAGTCCCGAAAAGGTGCGTCGATGGGGCAGAAGACGGACTTTTGGTGTCCAGAAGAATCGAAGTTGCCCGGTACGTCAGTATGGGACTCGGCAGGGTTTATCTGGAGTCCGGCCAGTTCGCGAAATTATGGGATGAATGATTTTGGTGCGGCAAATTCTCTCATGCCACATTTTCGCTATTACAGTGACTTCAAATATCCGGATACCACTTTCTTGTATACCGATACGTCGCCTTCCTACCCTTATTCGACAGGTCGTCATGCTGGGTTGTATTACCCCTTGCATTTCGGTGGAAGGTATCACGAAGCTGTGAATTATGCTGACTATCGTCACGATGGCAGGGTCAATATGGCTTACATCGATGGTCACGCCGATATTCCACCTCACGAGCCTCACTCCAACTGGAATGAAACGGAGCCAGGGTTGCCTTGGGTGACCACGAAAAACAAAGATCACATGTGGAGTCACATTGGCGGCAATGCACGCGGACCAGACAACTGGGATGGTGATGACTGGATTCCCGGTGCCCGCTGGCACTGATAGACACGTCGAGCAGAACCAACTTGGATGGCTCGGGTAGGATCCTGTCCAGACAATGTTGGTCGCCACTAAAAAAATCAACAGTGATCAACAGGCATCAGTGGATGGCCTCGCACCTTAACCCGGCTTGCATGGGTGATTTTGTGCCATCAGTAATCATTTTCAACGGCGTATTTTTGCGGCTGGAGTTCAAATATGTCCGCCGTTTTTTTTTTATAAATGATTTTTTATAATAAATTTATATTAATTTATCTCCTGTGGTGGGCTTGGAGGTATGAAATTTGCTCATATAATTTAGATCTATCAAAACAAACGGAGATCAAGCAATGAAATTTAATCTTATAAATGTGAAACTGTCCGCCCTTCTGGTGGCTCTCGGGGGTTCGTGCGTCATGGCTGCTGCGCCAGTGGCGACGTTTGTCGATAATGAGCCGGGGATTCAGTATCTGTTTTCTGGTGATCCAGACACCACCGAATCAACAGATGGCGTTTTAGACTGTGCCCGTGACGCGCCGCGGGCGACGACCGGGGGTGAGAGTGGAAAAATGCACAATGATTTTCTGCTCTGCGATAACTGGGATTTTCAGCCCAAGGATTGGGGTAAGGCAAGCTTTCTGCAAGGTTCCTTTGTCCTGGGCGATTCACCTTTTTCCAATGATGGTGGTTGGTCATGTGAAGGTAATCAGGGTCCGGGAGGAAACAATCCCTGCGTTAACTCTACCGTGCGTGCTCATGTCACTGCTAAACACGGCTCAGAAAACATCGGGATGGATACTTCCAAGGATTGGGTGTTTTCCTTCGACTTTACGATGTCGATCGCAGCTGGGGACACTTTTGGCAACGATAAGCTGCTGGGGGCCACCAAAGTCAATGACAGTGGAGACCTTCTGGCGATTAACGGCGCAGGGGCTAATGGTAGTTTTTTCGTTAATGGCGAACCTGGCCACTACTACATCGAAAGTGGCAGTGGTGATGAGGCCGCTTCCTATCGGAACATACCTATTCCCGTCCAGATGAATGAAGGTAAAGTCACCGTTCACTACAAGGCTGACAATCACAAGATGGACTTGTGGTTTAACGATGAACTTGTGGTCGCAGATTTTGAATCTAAGTCCGGAGATGAACCCGAGGACTATGCGATTGCACGCATTCAGACCGGTGGTGGCGGTATCTCCTTTGAGAATTCAATTTACGACAATGTTTTCATTGGTGTCCTGGGTGACGGAGGTGCGGCGTGTGGGCCACAGGGACCGGGAGCATCGGCACCCGGCGATTTCAACTGCGATGGTATTGTCGACGTGGCTGACTTGGGCATTGTCGGTGCCAACTTCAATAATAATAATGATGTCACTTATATCGAAGGTGACGCCAATATGGACAACGTGGTGGATGTGGCTGACCTTGGAGTCGTGGGTGCCAACTGGAGCGCTGCTCAAAGTGGTGCCTTATCTCATGCATTGCAGTCCTCTGGTTTGGTGGGGCGGGTACCCGAACCGGCGACCTTTGCGCTGTTGGCCGTTGGCTTGGGATTTCTAGCTGGACGTCGACGGTAAGCAGGTTTCAAAGTGGTTGATCTGTACTGGTTAGGAGATCCATGTGAATTATTTGGGTGGATCGGATTTGGATTGCATAATAACAGGGCACAGTATGCCGAAATAGTGTGGGATTCTTATATTAAATTTTATGGTTTAATGCCGCGCCTTGGCGCCTGATCAGTGTGCTTGGACTACACGGTTAGTGCAGGTCAGGCGTTGGCTATCGGTTTATCCGTTCCATCCAAGAGAGCAGCAATGGTTAATAGAGGTTCTGTTACGCAGTTGGGCTTCTTATGTGCATTGACATGCGTTGGAGGTCAATCTTTACGGGCAGCTCCACCGGTGCCGGTATTCAGCGACACGGGACCTGGGCTGAAATTATTGTTTTCCGGTGATCCAGATACGACGGAATCATCGATGCATGATCCTGGTGATGTGGCACCCAGTCTTGACTGTGCCCGTTATGCGCCTCGAGCAGGATCAGGTGGTGAGGGCGGTAAGTTACATAATGATTTCCTTTATTGTGATAACTGGGATTTTGGTACTGAAAATTGGGGACAGACGGGGTTCCTTCAAGGTGCTTTTATGCTTGGTCACTCGCCATATTCCTCTGACGGTGCTTGGGTGTGTGACGGCAATACGGGACCTGGTGGGAATAACCCGTGCGTGAATGCAACAATTCGCGCGGTACCCACATTCAAGAACCAGCCTGCGCCAGGGATTCTGGAAGGTGTTCCGATGCGGACAGATGTTGATTGGGTCGTGTCTGTTGATTTTAAGGTCGACAATGTGCCTGGTGATACGTTTGGTGGCGATAAGTTGTTTTCTCTCGGAACCCTGACAGATGGTCCGGAAACCGATGATTTCTTTCTGGTCACCGGTGCGAATAATGATCACCTCGGCGCCCAGTCCAGTCATGACCATAGGGAAGCCTCTTCCTATCTGAACGGAGAATCGAATCGGTACAAGCTTATGCATGGGCCGGTGGTCAATGGGATGCATACGGAAACCGTCATTCCCGGGCAAATTTTCGAAGGAAAGATGACATTGCATTACAAGGCCTCTAACCAGCGGCTTGATTTTTGGATTGACCAGACCATGATTCTTGCGGATTTTGAAGGTGCTTCAGGTTTTTATGATTTAAACAGCCTGCAGCTTGGTGGTGGTGGGATATCATTTGAAAACGTTTTATTCGACAACATCATGCTGGGTGTAGTGGGTGATACAGGAGCATGTGGTGCGCAGGGGCCGGATACATCAATGCCCGGCGATTTCAACTGCGATGGTGTTGTGGATGTGGCGGACCTTGGAATTGTTGGTGCCAATTTCAATGTAACGCAAGTGACCTATATTGATGGCGACGCGAATCTGGACGGGCGTGTGGATGTGGCGGACCTTGGTGTTGTCGGCGCCAACTGGAGCGCTGCGCAGGGCGGCTCTTTGCCCCATGCCCTGCAATCGGCTGGTTTGGCAGGCTTGGTCCCTGAGCCGGCAACCCTCACTGTGCTGGCCCTAGCCTTGGTCTGCCTTGGTAAACGACGTTGCTAGGCTAAAGATTTGCCGTTATTTGTGTAGCCTTTTGGGGCAAGCGTCAATGACTTGCCGCTATGGGGTCCGGTTCTTGTGAAGCAGTTCCAGCAGTTCACCTCGTGTGGTGACGCCTGGTTGATATCCATGTGGCAAATTGATGCCTGCCCGGTTGACCCAGTCGGTGGCAACTGGTGGGTCGATAACATCATGTAAACACGCTGCCCATTGATCGTCACCGAGGATACCACGCAAGGCCATTTGTGTTAATGCCCAGTAGTGATCATCGCCGGGTTGAGCGTCCTTGAAATAGATAAGTACCGCGCCTTGAAGAACAAGTTGATGCTGCAGGTCAGCAATCGGCACATTTCGGGGTTTTATCGACTGTTCGACAGCCAGGCAGGCAGCGATTCCCGCGGCTTGTCCCAGTGCCATCCAGCACGGTTCCATGCGAAGAGTGCTAAAGCCAATGTGTGTTCCAGATACGGGTACAGGTGTGAGCAGCCCCTCGATCCCCTTGGGCATGATGACCCCATAGGGGACGGTATAGGGGCGTGAAGATAGTTTGAAGAATCCGTCGAGGCAGGGCCTTCCTTTTTCCCGTTTGAGAACGGCGTGGGAGTCGAGTTGATAGTGGCAGGCGGTAATGCTGTCAGCGTGAATCGGTGGTCGACCACCATCTTTGGTTGGCAGGGCATCGTGCGCTGTAAACAGATGATCGCCGTCAATCCTTCTACCCTCGCGGACATAGACCTGTCGGGGAAAATGTTCGTTGTCGATGTATTGGTCTTTGGCCAAACCCCACTTTTGACATTGCTGTCGAAATGAGTGCGGTAATGCAGCATCATTTTGTGCGAACCAGATCAGTCCCAGCGTATAGTCACGCAAGCGTTGGGCAAACTGATCGCGCCAAGCCCAACTCGCCGTTGGCCAAGGCCAGTTCTCTTCGGCCAGATCGGTGGAAATGAGGCTGGCATGTTGATTGTTTGCATCGAACAGGTCATTGGGCAAGGGAACTAAATTCACCAGGCGACCAATTCCGTCCGTCTCCCGTTCGGTGGTAAAGCCCGGTGTCTGATAGGTCGTTCGGTTTGCCTGTAGATCATCGACAAGTGATATGAATTCATTGCGGTCGTAAATTTTCGGCTTGGTAATGGGTATCCGCTGTTCAGGGTTACACGTCAAGGGCAACCGATAGTTATAAGCTTGAATTGCATTATCACCGTGGCCCGTGGAGTGTGGAGCAAGTGGTCCATTCCAATATTGGTATGTCTTGCCGGCCATGGGTTCATCAAAAGCGGTGGAATCTTCCCGGCCCAGGTAATACGAAACACCGCTGGCGGCGGCAAGGTCACCCTCATAGGTGCCGTCAATGAAGACCTTGGCCTGATAATGCTCCTCCGCATCGGTGTCGAGATCGGTCAAGGTGATCTGGGTGAGGCAGCCTTCGTGCAGGCATACATTTGATGGATTGGCATCAAATTGTCGTCGGCAACGTACAGTCAGCAGATCACCATATTCCAACAGCCACTGCTCGAATACAGTCTGAGCCACGGAGGGTTCAAAGCGATAGCCTTCAGCGCATGCATCCACCTGGGGTGAATGCTCGCCGTATGTCTGTGAATAGTGTCGCTTGACCCGGCTGACAAACTCGAGAAATAGACCACCCGTTGCGCCTCGTGTTTGGATATCAGTGGCTCCCAATCCATTGGTTGGTAGGCCGCCAATAAATTGATTACGCTCTAAAATGACTGCAGTATGTCCACGTCGTGCTGCCGCAATGGCTGCCATGAGTCCGCCGGGTGTGCCGCCAACGATAACAATTTCAAACGTTTGGCTGGCCATGGCGTACAGATGTCCTTGGGGCAGGTTAGTTCAAACCTGGTGCTCACGGATCAGGAATCGTTATTCTATCGACAGTACCCGCGAATATGGGTTGGTGGGAGTTGGAATAGACTCTTTTTAGGGGCCTGCTTTCTGGTATCTTACCGTACATGGCTTTGCCTCAGGTTGAAATTATCTGCACCGGTCGCTTGGATGATCGGGATTCATCATTTCCCCAAGCCATTCAGTTGGAAAATGGTGATCTGCTTTGCTCGTTTAGTGTCGGTGGGGGGCCTTGGACGACCGGTGGCTCTGATCTGGCGCGTTCAACAGATGGTGGCTTGAACTGGATTTGGCAACGGACACTGCTGCCCAAGTGTGAAGAAACAGGGGCAACCAATCACCTCAAGCTCTCTATTGCTGCAGACAAGAAAACGCTCTACGCATACGGCTGTCGCCAGCGGCGCCAGCCGGGGCAACGCTTTGGGGAGTTCTTTACGGAACCAATCTTCTGTCAGTCGACTGACCAGGGGCTGACATGGTCGGATCCCAGCGTCATCCCTATACAACGTGAAGGCAACTTTGAGATATCACATGGCATCCTTCCGTTGAGGATGAATCGGCTCCTGGCGCCCGCCGCGACACTTCTGTCATGTGACAGACTGGGAGAAAAGGTGCTAGTGGGTATTTCTGACGATGGTGGGAAATCATGGCCGAATCAAGCCGTGGTGTTTCATGATCCCGATGAGCGGTTGGGTTTTTTTGAACACAAGTTGGCCGAGGTGAGTTCAGATCTCCTCGTAGCTGTTTGTTGGACAGTTACGCTCACGGGTGTTTCAGATCAGGAAAATCATTTCTCTTTTTCAAGGGATGGCGGTATTACGTGGACACCCCCAAGGTCAACGGGCATGATGGGGCAAACCATGACCCCAATTCCGCTGCCGGGGGGCAACCGTCTTCTTGTCCTATACAACCGGCGGTATGGACAGCAGGGCATCGTGATGTCGTTGGTGACATTTGCCGAGGATTCTTGGCAGGTGCAATATGAGGGCTTGCTCTATGATGCACTGAATACACGCCAACGTGACGATGCGGTGGATGGCAAGGAAGAGCTGAATACTTTTGAGTTTGGCTTCCCAACGGCTATCCGATTGGACAGTGGTGAATTTCTGGCAACCTACTGGGCCAAACAGGGCCAGCGGTTTGGAATCAACTGGGCCCGGTTGCGAGTCGATTGGTAGCAGAAATAATTCGAGGTTTAACATGACACAGATTAATGTTTCCAATACATCGGTGATATACCGTGGCACGCTGGATCATCCACATCGGTGCCATGCGGCCTTTCCTTCGGTAGCTCAAATGCCTGATGGCAAACTTGNGGTCACGATGATGCTTGGNCGCCGCCGCGATACAGCAGACGTTCGATGCTACTGCATNATTTCCGATGACATGGGNAAAACATGGTCGAGTCCCAATAAATTATTTGAGCCCGACGAGAGCAAGAATCCTGTAAGTGCCGGGATCCGGATGAGCAAGGTTACAGATGGGACGCTCGTGGGGTTCGTCAATCTTCTCAACCGGGTTGATCCGGAGGCACCGACGACCAACCGGGACAATGGTGGAACGGTTCCACGTGACCATGCCATGATCCGTTCGCCCGATGGGCGGGCCTGGTCTTCGCTTGAGCCGTTTGAGCCACCGTTGAATTGGGACTGTTTTGGTGAGCCATCACCTGTTCTTGCGGTTTCAGATGATCGGTGGTTACTGCCGTCATTAACTCGACTCGACTGGCAGGGGCAATGTCCATACGGCCTCAAGTCATTTGTGAGTATCTCCGAGGATCAGGGTAAAACATGGCCACGCTATGCTGATGTGTTTGACCTGTGGTCAAAGGGAATTATCACCTGGGAACAGAAGCAAGTAGTTCTGTCCGATGGCCGTATTCTGGCGGTTACTTGGGCATTCAACAGTGAAACCAAGCAGAACTTGCCGAATCATTACACGTTTTCTGGAGATCAAGGTGAAACATACGGCACCGCACTGCAAAGCCCGCTGTATGGCCAAACCTGTACGCCATTAGCACTGGCTGGTGAACGCATCTTGTGTATCTATCGCCGACTTGACAAGAATGGTTTGTGGGCCCATCTGGCGAAAATCCAAGGGGATCGATGGGTAGGCATTACAGAGAAGTGCCTGTGGGGTCAGGATCGCGAGGCAATCGCTGGTGGTGCAGATAGTTCCATCCAGCATCAGCACGGTCTGCAGTTTGGCTACCCCCAACTTATTAAACTCACAAGCGGTGATATCTTCGCAGTGTTTTGGGCAGTAGAAGATGAATTGTCCGTCATTCGCTGTTTTCACCTGCAGGTCGAATCATGAATGTGGAGCCGATTTATTAAACGTAGATTTTCCTGAAAAAGTGGTCGGGCTGCTATGATGAATGCAAATCAATCAATGGCTTTGAATCAAGACAATGTCAACTAAAGAAAGTGGCGAACGGCAATTGCAGGTTGAGATGCGGTCATCTGATCGTGCGCAACGATTTTATGACCGCCAAATGCATGATTTTCTCACGGGTAGCATGATTTTCCTCATTCGCCGGCAAGAAATCGTCTTCATTGCAACTGCTGATTTGCATGGCAACTGTGACTGTTCGCCCCGGTTTGGGAATCCAGGGTTTGTACTGGTCTTGGACAAAAAAATATTGGCTTATCCGGAATATCGGGGCAACGGTGTATATGCCAGTTTGGGAAACATCCTTGAAAACCCGCATATTGGAATGGTGTTCGTTGATTTTTTTGATACAACGGTTGGCCTGCATGTGAACGGGCAGGCTCATAGTTATCCCATTTCAAAGATTCCCGGAAAACTGAAAGCACATCTTGAGCAATTTTCCCCACCTTGTGTGACAGCTGTGGAGCGCTGGGTTGTCGTCACGATTGATGAAGCTTACATCCATTGTTCAAAGCATGTTCCCCGGCTTGCAAAGATGGACAAGTCCATTCAATGGGGGACCGATGATCCGAGTGCCAAGTCTAGCGACTTCTTTGTCGGGCCATCAGGCAAAAGATGATCGCATGATCCGGTGCAGGTAAGCTTGAAAGCGAAGTTATAGATTATGGTGCAGCCAAGAGGTGTATAGAGATGTTATGGTTATTGGGTCAGCAAGTCGTCTACAAGTGTATCCCATTTATCCTGGCAATCGAGAATGTGCTGGATTGCTTCCCTCGCAGCACCGTGTCCGCCGTTGGCCTGGGTGATATAGCGGGCGATATCTTTCACCGGTTTCAGTGCATCGCCAACGGCAATGGGATATCCACAACGGGTCATGGCGGGTAGATCCAGCAAGTCATCGCCGACAACGGCACAGTGTTCTACGGCAACATCAGCCTGATTGCATAAAATATGTAATCCCTCAGCTTTATCGGCGACGCCTTGCAAGGCGAGTGTGATATCCAATTCGTTGAGTCGTATCGTGACGGTGCGGGAGGTACGCCCGGTCATGACGGCGATGTTTAGGCCGACACGCTGCGCCAGGCGGATTGCGGTTCCATCTCGGACATGAAATCGTTTGGTTTCCGTACCCTGATCATCGATATAGAGTCCCCCATCAGTCAGGACTCCATCGACATCGAACACGATCAGTGAAATCTGGCTTACATCAGCCATCCCGCTTGCGTTTCCTCTTTCATTCAATGTTTTAATTCTTAATCCGCAACGACCTTGAGCGACATCAGGTCTTGAACGTCAATGAGTCCCAAGGGACGGTTTTTATCATCCACAACCGGGATCTCGTCGAATCTCATTTCATGGACAATGCGTACGGCGTCACGTACGAGGTCCGTGGCTTTTAGGGTCGTTGGGTGGCGTTTCATGTAATCGTCGATCGGACATTGCCATACCCGGTTGCCATTTTTGACTAACGATCGCTTGAGGTCAGCATCAGTAAAGATGCCAACCAGGGTTTCGTTTTTGTCTACGATTAATAGGGCGCCGGTTCGTCGAAGGCCATTGGCCTGTGCGGACTTCTCGGTCGCCGTATACGCTTGGTCGATCCGGGATCCGGTTTGGATCACCGGGACATTTTCACCAGTCCGAAAACGCATGATCTCTATGACGGGTGCCAGCAGCCGACCAAGTGTTCCACCGGGATGCACCTTCTTAAAGTCTTCAGTACTGAAATGGCGGTGTCGCATTACGCTGAGGGCTATGGCGTCACCCAGGGCCAGCATCGCAGTTGCGCTGGCCGTTGGTGCGAGATTCAATGGGCAGGCTTCTTCGACATGGCCGATATGGAGCGTGACGGTTGACAGTCGTTCTAACTCGCAATTTGGTCGTCCAACCATCGCGATGGTCGCCACCTGGTCTTGACGCAGAATGCTTGCCAGGGCGACGATCTCATCCGTCGAACCGGTATAGGAAAGCAGCACCACCACATCCTGGTGTCGAACACGGCCCAAATCGCCATGTAGAGCCTCCGTGGGGTGTAAAAAATGGCTCGGCGTACCCGTCGACGTGAGCGTGGCGGACAGTTTTTGGCCGATTAGGCCGCTTTTACCCAGTCCGCTGACCACAACGGAACCGCCTGCGTGCGCACTGGTGGCATTCAAAATCAAGTCCACGGCCTGGTGGAAGGACTCGCTGACCGTAATCCCTGATATGGCATCCGCTTCAGCCTGAAGCACACTTTGAGCGAAGGCCTGCTGGTCCTGGTTGGGGGCTGAAGGGCTTTGCGGGGGGTGGGGCGGGTTGTTCTGGACTTTGGTCATGCTGCAATTGACGTTAAGCTTAACGATTGATTGCCTGGGAGCGAATCGGCATCTGATAGTTAATTGAAATATGGACTTAGATTACCGCGTCGAACTTGATACCTACAATGGCCCCCTGGACCTGTTGCTTTACCTGGTCCGGCGGCATGAGATTGACCTAAATGACATCCCGATTGCCCATTTGACGGATCAGTATCTAGAACACCTAGAACTCATTAAAGATGTCAATATGGACATGGCTGGTGAGTTTCTCGTGATGGCGTCTACACTCTTGGAGATCAAGAGTGCGATGCTTCTACCCCGCCAGGCTGAAGAGGGCGAGGGTGAGTCTGGGCCTGGTCCCACGATGGATCCGCGTTACGAACTTGTGCAGCAATTGCTTGAATATAAGCAGATTAAGGATGTGGCCCTTGACCTGGAGGATCGCCGGGAGCAATGGGCTCAGCGTTACGCCCTGCGTCCATCAAAGCATTCTGGTGGTGATGATCTGACCTTCAATGAGCCGGTCGAGTTTGATCTTGAAGACGTCGACATCCTGGACCTTTGCAAGGCCTTTACGCGTATTCTTGATTCAATCGGTGACTCATCATCAGCGCATGAAGTCATTCATGATGATACACCCATTACGTTGCATGCCGAGGATATTCTCGACCGATTACGACGTGATGGGCCAATGACGTTGCAGGCAATGTTTGTGGGCCGAAAAAAACGGACAGACCTGATCGGTTTATTCCTCGCTACGCTGGAACTGGTGCGCCAGCGTCAACTATTGGTTCGCCAGGATCATACTACTGGTGTGATTCAACTCGAATTGCGACCGCAGGTTGATCCAGAGCATGATGAATTACAGTCGGATTCAGTGGATAGATGGCGCGATCCGAAAACCGGCCAAGTTGATTATGAATGGCCAAGTGACGAAGCGTGTCAACGGGCAGCAGCTCGCATGTCTCGCCGTCTTGAGCGAATCAAGACCCTCAAGCAAAGTGGTGAAGCGGGCAAACCAGAGGGGGGTAACCATGTTGGTCAAGATACGGATGAATCTGATCCTGGATAATCTTTGAGCAGGTGGCATGGTGGAGATCTGCGGGTGCTTGGATCCAGTTGATCAGGAAGAGATCACCATGTTTTTCCTAACCATAGCATGGCAATTGGGTTGACGGTTTGAAAGGCGATTGGATTTTGAACACTATTCAAAGCAAAAAAAAAGGGCAAGTGGAGGCTGGCCATGGCACTTTTGGCGCGGCGGCAGCCAAGCCTGAGGGTGGGCGCCCCAATGTTTTGCTGATCATTACGGATGATCAGGGCTGGGGTGGGATGAGTTCTCACGGCAATCCGGATCTGCAAACACCGGTTCTGGATCAACTCGGCGATCAGGGCGCTAGGTTCGAGCGGTACTATGTAAGTCCGGTCAGTGCACCTACACGCGCTAGTCTATTGACCGGTCGTTATCACCCGCGGACGGGTATCATCGGAATCAGGCCGGGGTTGGATACGATTCGCCGCGATGAGGTTACGATCGCCGAGGTTCTTAAGTCTGCAGGGTATGCAACGGGATGTTTTGGTAAATGGCATAATGGAACCCACTATCCCTACACCCCCCCGGGTCGGGGGTTCGATGAGTTTCTGGGTTTTTGTGCTGGGCACTGGAGCAATTATTTCGATACGCAACTTGAGCATAACTGCGATATGGTTCAAACGGAGGGGTTTATCACGGATGTGTTGACGGATGGTGCCATTGAATTCATTCAGCAGAACCATAATGGCCCATTTTTCTGTTTTGTTCCCTACAACGCACCTCATGTACCGTTGCAGGTTCCTGACCATTACTTTGACAAGTACAAGGCCTTGGGCTTGGATGACTATACGGCATGTTCTTATGGGATGACGGAGAACGTAGACGATAACGTGGGGAGGTTGTTGGGGACATTGGAGGCTCTGGGGGTTGCAGATAATACGATTGTGATGTTCACTTCCGATCACGGCCCTGATTCAGCAAGGTTTAATGGTGGGATGCGCGGGTTCAAAAAGAGCATGCATGAGGGCGGGGTTCGTGTGCCATTACTTGTCAGGTGGCCCAAAGGCATTAAGCCGGGGACAAAGGTGGATGGGATCGCTGCCGATATTGATTTACTGCCGACAATTATTGAACTGACGGGAATCGCGCCACCCCAAACACATCCGTTAGATGGATGCAGTTTGGCGCCGTTACTTCAAGAACAGTCGGTCGAATGGCCTGACCGAATGATCTTTACATACTCGTCACGTAGTGGCATTGAAAAAATGACACCATGTGCAGTACGTAATAACAGCCATCGCTTGGTCAATGTGGGTGACGGCTATGAACTTTACGATATGGTTGCTGATCCGGCCCAGGAACAGAATCTCGCGGCCACGGAACCGGAAAAACTGGCGGAGTTGTCGGCAGCCTATGAATCGTGGTTTGAAGATGTGACCAAGAATGCAACCGGCCGGATGCCTATTCCGGTCGGTTACGATGAAGCCCCACGGGTGACGTTGCCAGTGACCCAGGCAAAGCGGTCGGACGGTCTGCGTTTCTGCGGTAAAGCCGGTGGCTGGAACCACGACTATCTTGTTAATTGGTCCAGTACGGATGAGGTTGTCTCATGGCAGATCGAGAATGTCCGCCCGGGAAAATTTGAGGTTTCGCTGCTGTACACCTGTCCCCAGAAGGATATCGGTGCATCGATTTGTATCGGAATCGGCGATCTGTTGCTCGATGCCACCATCGCCACAGCATATGATCCTGAGCCATTACCTAGTCCCGACCGGGTGAAACGCGATTTGATCTATGAGAAGGTTTGGAAGCCCATGGTGATCGATACGATACCGTTGGCTGCTGGGATGGCCTCGGTCAGTGTGCGGGCAACCGCGATTCCAGGCGATCAGGCAATGGAGTTTCGTGGGTTATTACTGCGCCGGGTCGATTAACGATGCTGCTTGCCGTATTGCTTTTCGTAGTACTGATCGAACTTTCGGTTCTTGACCGACTGACACCAATCTTGATGGTCAACATACCATTGCACAGTGTTTTGTAGTGCTTGTGGCCATGTCGAACGAGTTGGTGACCAATTGAGTTGTTGGCTGATCTTGGTTGCGTCAATGGCGTAGCGTCGATCATGACCGGGGCGATCTTTGACGTGTTCGATCATATCTTGCGATTGCCCCAGGGCCTCGATGATCATCGAGGTTAACTCGATGTTGGATCGCTCGTTATTACCACCAATGTTATAAATCTCGCCCGCCTTCCCCTTTTCCAAGACGGTTAGGATCGCATCGCAGTGGTCCAAGACATGTAGCCAGTCCCGGACATTTCTACCGTCCCCATATAGGGGAACCTTCTTATCCTCAAGCAGGTTGGTTATGAATAGTGGGATTACCTTTTCCGGGAATTGGTAAGGGCCAAAGTTGTTGGAGCAGCGGGTGATGACAGTATCCACGCCATGGGTGTGATGAAAAGCCCGGGCCAGCAGATCGCCGGCTGCTTTGGTTGCTGAATAAGGGTTATTGGGTTTCAGTAAGTCATTTTCAGTGAATCCAGCCTTGGGGTCCTCAAGGGCAAGTTGTCCATAAACCTCATCCGTGCCAACCTGCAGGAATCTTACTTTCCCATTCTTGTGCGCGGCAGTTAGTAATGTCTGTGTACCCAGTACGTTGGTTTCCACGAAAGGCTCAGGATCCATAATTGAGCGGTCGACATGGGATTCGGCGGCGAAATGAACCACGGCGTCGCATTCGGTGATGAGTTGATCGACCAGCACGCGGTCACGGATGTCGCCATGAACGAAGCGGTATTGTGGATGATCGTGGATGTCGGCTAGGTTGTCTTTGAAGCTGGCGTAGGTCAGTGCGTCAAGGTTAATCACATGGCACTGTGGCCTGGAATTGAATACGAAACGCACGAAGTTTGAACCAATGAAACCGCAGCCGCCAGTAACCAGTAGTTTCTTATACAAGCGAGACAGTTCCTCTTGGTCTGGCAATGGAGTTCGCTTGACCCATTGCATCTTGTCCTGTCGGGTCAATGATCAGGCCCAACGGCCATAATACGCGGGGAGTTTTGGAGCGTGATCATCTGGTCATGCTGTTTGGTCAGACCGGTTCCGGCATCATGGACTAACACCGTGACGATGGCACGGGTGGATTCATTGGGTGGTGCGATTGATGAAAGGGGCAATTCAAGTGTGTAATGCGTCCCCGTGATGCCGGAACGATAGCTATTGGCAAGCATTGGTGCATTGTACAGTCTTTCGCCCAGACTTTGGATTTTGCCATCAGCGGTAATTTGCGAGGCGCGAATGACAGCACGCCCTGCAACTGGTATGAACCGTCCGTTCTGATCCAGTGCCAAGACGTAGATACGTATTACGTCGCAGGTATTATCTTTGTCTGTGTCCAGTGCCCCACTGTAGTGGCCGAACTTGATCCGGTTGAGTTGGGGGACCTCCACGCCTGTCATCTTGCTAGCCTGCCCAGAAACCTGCTCGTGCAGTATCGCCTGGTTTTTTAGGTGCTGTTCTATCTGCTTATTGAGACTTTTTATACGGAGTTCTAGTTCCAGATTCCGTTTGCGAAGCTCATCTTGCTGGCTGGCAAAATTCCGGCCAGCGCTGCTGCAAGCAAAGAGGATGGCGGTTGCGACGAGAAGGATGCATACCTTGGTAGTCGCAACCATGATGTGGATAGCGGTATGACCCGAATCAGGATGCACATGACCACGAAGCAACATTATTCTTCATCTGTTTTATGCTGGTCGGCCATCTTGGTGGGAATATGTTTCATGATTGAATCGGCAGCGCCATACTTGACCGCTTCATCGGCATCTAGCCAGAGGTTTCGTTCGCAGTCTTTGGCGATCTGGTCGTATTCTTTGCCCGTATGGTGTGCGGTGATGTTGTAGATTCGTTCGCGTAGCCGTAGCATTTCCTTGGCTTCAATGCCTAAGTCGGTTGCTGGGCCTTGCATTACACCACCAAGCAGAGGTTGGTGTAGCAGGACGCGACCATTGGGGAGGCAATGGCGTTTACCACTCGTGCCGGCCATTAGCAGTAGCGCACCCATCGATGCGGTCATGCCAATGCAGTAGGTCGCGACATTCGGTCGGATGTACTGCATTGTGTCGTAGACGCCCAACCCCGCCGTGACTGAGCCGCCAGGGGAGTTGATGTAAAAGTGGATATCCGATTCTGGGTCTTCATTGGACAAGAATAGGAGTTGAGCGACGATCAGGTTGGCTGAATCATCTGTTACAGGACCGCCTAGAAATACAACGCGATCCTTCAATAGGCGTGAATAAATGTCATATGCCCGCTCGCCGCGGCCTGTTTTCTCGATGACCATTGGGACTAATGGCATGTACGTTGGTTCCTCTTCATCCAGTGGTGGTGTCATAACTTCCGCGATTGTAGCAGCGGCTGACAGTGGCGACCAGTAAGTGTCCTGGGCAACTGTGGCTTGTACGTTCCATGGTTTGGTTATCGGTTAGCGCTTTGGATCGCTGCCAAGGATTTCATACTATGGGGGCGATGGATGATCCAATCGAGTCCAATCCGATGCAGTCCGGGATATATGGCAGCTTTATGGCGGCGACCATGGCGCTATGGCATCGTGAGATGGTGCGTTTTATCAGGCAGCGTAATCGGGTGATCAGTGCATTAGCCACGCCTGTGGTCTTTTGGCTCTTGCTGGGGTCGGGCTTGGATCGCTCCTTTCGGCTTATCCGTGTTGCCGAATCGGCCATGGACAGCCACCCCGTCTCGCAGGTCGGTTATCTCGAGTATTTTTTCCCGGGTATGGTCGTCATGATTCTGTTATTTACCGCGATATTCTCGACTATTTCAGTAATTGAAGATCGGCGGGAAGGCTTTTTGCAGGCGGTGCTGGCAGCTCCGATACCCCGCATGGCTATCGTGTTCAGTAAGGTGCTTGGTGGTGCGAGCTTGGCAACGGCCCAAGGAGCATTGGTGATGCTGCTGTTTTGGCCTTGGGTAATTGGTGGGCAGGGTTTTGCGATGATCCCGGCAGCTATCGTGGTGATGTTTGTGGTGGGCGTCGCATTAACGGCCTTGGGTATGTGCATGGCGTGGCCGATGGATTCAACGGCAGGATTTCATGCCTTAATGAACCTGTTGCTGATGCCCATGTGGTTCTTGTCCGGGGCGGTTTTTCCACTGGAAACGGCTCCGCGGTGGCTGCAGATCGTAATGTATGCCAATCCTCTGACCTATGGCCAGCAGGTATTACGCTGGGCGATGTGTCCGCCGGAGAATTTGTCAACCGGTTCAGTGCCGCTGGCCTGGAGCATGGTGTTGCTGGGGGGATTTGTAGTGGTTTCAATCGTTCTGGCTGGGTGGCTTGTGGCCCGGCCGCGAGGAGATGGTTCGTGAGGCAACTCTCCAATTTGTCGCTCGTGGTTGTATTACTGGCGGTTTCTTCGCTGCTGACGATGGTTCTGATCTCGATAGCAGTTTATGAAAAATCCCATGTTGATTCGGATGACCAGACACTGCCGGTTTTGAGGGCGACGGCTTCGGGAAATACGATGCTGGTCCATGGATTGGACCTGCCGGCATTTTCGTTAATCGAACGGAATGGTGAGAAGGTAACCAATGCGCAGTTTTTCGGGAAGGTATGGGTTGCGAATTTCATTTTTACTCGGTGTGCGGGTTTTTGTCCCGTACTTAGTCACCACATGCGGCATCTGTACGAATCACTATCTGATAATCCCCACGCGGACCGTATTCGGTTTGTCAGTATCAGCGTTGATCCGGAATTTGATACGCCGCTGCGTCTACAGCAGTATGCAGCGAAATACAATGCCGATCCGGAGCGATGGGTTTTCCTGACCGGGCAGCGGAGTGCCGTGTGGTTGTTGTGCCGAGATGGTTTTAAGCAAACCGTTGAGGAAGATCCCGGCAATGACAAAATGCCGATCTTCCATACATCGAACTTTGTTCTCGTTGATGCTGATGGCAAGATTCGCGGCTTCTATGATTCCCTGGACTCAAAGAGGCGTGGCCAACTTAAGGTTGACTTGGAACGCCTAGTGGACGAATTGAACACGCTGCCCGTGGCGGCAGATCGTTAGCTGGGGGCTTAAGCCGTTGGGTATTCATGTTGATTAGCGAGGTGTAATTGGATCTGTCTTTTCTACCGCATGCCAACGCATTTCTTAACAGCATGGCAACATTGCTGCTGTTGTCCGGTTTTGTGATGATCAAAAAGGGGAACAGGACTGCCCACAAACGATGTATGGTGGGTGCATTTGTCATGTCCATGGGGTTTCTAGTTTGTTATGTGGTACACTACATATGGCGTGCCTCAACGCTAGGTGGTGTGCATACGCCTTACAACGGGCAGGGATTCATTCGCCGGCTCTATTACCTGATGTTGTTTAGCCATATTATTTTAGCCATGGCGGTGCCTGTTTTTGCTGTCTGGTTGATTCGGCTGGGTGTGAAAGGGCGTTTTGAACGGCACCGTCGCGTAGCGCGTATTGGATTTCCCATCTGGGTCTATGTTTCAGTGACCGGTGTTCTGATTTATGTCATGCTATACCATTGCAATCCATCAGTTTAATAATTGATGACAGCGAGTTTCACCTTGGCTAAATCCCAGGTATTTCAGTTGCCGACCCCTGATCAGGTGGCCGATCATCTTGCGGCCAATGTGCCGCGTGGCCCGTCAAGGCTGGTGTCATGGTTGCCGATGATGGCATTCTTTGCCGTTCTGGTCATCTCATTGGCTTTTGACCATGTGATTGCGGCGGTGCTGCCATGGATGGCGCTGGTTGTGGTTCTGTGGTTTGTTTCGGCAAGAGCTCGCCGGGTACGGCGGCTTGAGCGGCAGGCGGTGGAGGTGGAGGAGATGGCGATACTGCGATACCACCTGCTAACCTTGGAGCGGGCGTGGCAGTTGTTGCCATCACTGGTGGGGGTTCCTTCTGTCCATGGGCGTATGGTTTCATGTATTGCTCATTGTCTTGATCAACTGCAACTCTACGATTCAGCCATTTTGACCTACAGCTTTCTTATTGATCGTCTGCCTGGCGATCATGATCAGGCTGTTCGGCTCAGTATTGAACGATCGATCGCCCAGTTGCAGATGGATCATCTGGCTGATGCGGATGATAATCTTCGGGGTCTAAGGGGACTTGTCTTAAGTATCAATAATACAGTGATCAATGGTGCCTATCAGTTCGCACAGCTGGTTCAACATGTTCGTACGAACCACTTTGAGGATGCAGTTGCATTGGCTCCGGTACTTGTTGAGCAGTTAAGGCCACTTGGTGTTGAAGCTGCTTACGGTCACGCGTTGATGGCGTTGTCCTGTCATCACCTGTCAGATTCACCGGGTACAGATGAGGTGGATGTCTGGTGGCATAGGGCGACTCTCTTGATGCCTGCAGTTGAATTGATTCACCGGTTTGGTGAATTGCGTGTGTTGGATGGTCGGTCAATGCCACCGGGAGGGCAAGTCTGACGATGGTGGAACCAGATGGTTTGTCGCAGTCTGGGGACCGTGGTGACGGTGGTAGCTTGAAGCCACCTGGCGTGGAATTAGGATTGCCAGCTTTTGTTCCCGCAACTTTACATCGACAGTTGCTGGTCGATTCTGTGATTTGGTGGATGTTTACGTTTGCCTTGCTGGCCGCGCTTGGCTTGTCCTTGGCGGTGGTTGATCAACAAGAATCATTTGGGATGTTGGTGTGCTTTGTGCTATTCGGTGGTGCCTGGGTTCTATTCAATCTAACCAATGCGCGTGTGGCGCAGCAACTACCTCAGATAACCCAGCTTGTTGAGTGTGGTGGTCGTGAGGCTGAATCCTTGATTCGGAATGTGACTTTACGCCGACCACTGCATCGTGGTGTTCGTCTTCTGGTCTATCATCGCATGGCAATGCTTCGATATCGTCAAAGGCGGTTTGCTGAAGTGGTCGTGATTTGCAGGTCGGTGCTTTCCTGTACGTTGGGCCCAGCACGGCAGGTCAAGGCTCATCTGTTGATCTTGATGGCAGAGGCGGGTTTGGAGTGTCGAGACTGGTATGGTGCATGGGCAGCGTTGGTTGAACTGCATCGGTGCCGGCTGAGCCTGGCCGAAGCCTTACGCTTATTGGCACTGCAGACGCGGTACCAGGTGCAATTCGGCGACGACCATCCGGCCCTGTATGGCATCGAGCATAAGATGTTGATGGCAGATCTGATGTCTGCTGAACAATGTGGTGCAACCAATGCATTTCTGTCGATTGCAGCCTGGCGTTTGGATCAGCCAGATCTGTCCCGGCGACTTTGGGAACGTGCTCAGTTGCTTTGTACACCCCGGCAATTGGAAGAGGTTAAGTCGGCAGTGATGGCCACTCATCAAGGGCAGAACATAAGTGGCAGCAGTACCATCACGGTGTCTTCACCGGGCATTGATTGTCCGGTTTGAATCCCCCGTGTCACCTCAGTTGATTTCAGGACTAACTGTTTTCACATCAGCCCCGTTGTTTTGTACACTGCTGCCCTAATGAGTCACTTGATTCCTGATAGTGCGTTTGCTGCCATGCCCCAGTTGATGTTACTGCTCGTGGCTGCTGGCGCCATCTACTATCTGGTGGTTGGCTCAGATTGGTTGGTAGATGGTGCAGCTGGGCTGGCACAGCGTCTGGGGATTGCCAAGGTTGTTGTGGGCGCCACGGTTGTATCGCTGGGGACCACAAGCCCGGAAGCGGCCGTTTCCGTGATGGCGGCATGGCAGGGCCAGCCCGGGCTGGCTCTTGGTAATGCGGTTGGTTCAATCATTGCTGACACGGGGTTGATTTTCGGCTTGGGCTGTATCTTGGCGGTCCTTCCCGCAGATCGGTTTGTTTTGAAACGCCAAGGGTGCGTCGATGTCGGATCAGCAGTTTTGCTGGCGGTGCTTTGTTACGCTGCCTTTGCAATTAAAGGTGGTGAAGCGGAACTTGGTCGGTGGGTTGGTGTTCTGATGTTGGTTTTGCTGGTGATCTACCTTGTGATCTCCGTGTATTGGGCCAAGTCACATCCTCATGGCGAGGTTTCTGCTGATGCTGATTTGGCTGCTGATGCTGATGAAAAACCTCGATCGGTGGGGATAATGCTTGGTTTGATCGTCCTGGGGCTGACAATTGTTATTTTGGCAAGCCGTTTTCTAATTGGGACTGTCACGGTCTTGGCAGCCCAATGGGGTATTCCGGAGGTTGTGATTTCGTCAACGATTGTGGCGTTTGGTACCTCACTGCCTGAATTTGCCGTGGGTATGACAGCGATCATCCGGGGTCACAAGGAATTGCTTGTGGGCAATGTGATTGGGGCTGATATCCTCAATGTCCTTTTTGTGATTGGTGCTTCTGCAATTGCTAAAGAGTTGCCGATTATCGATGCAAATGCGGCAATTCCCGAGATATTTCTTTACCTGCACCTGCCAACCATGCTTGTCATGATCGGCTTGTTCATGGTGTACATCATCCGTGCCGTTAAGAAGGGGCACTTTGAAAGATGGAATGGTTACCCGTTGCTTATCCTGTATTTGATGTTTCTTGCCGTCGGCTACATATTGGAAAAGGTCTGAGATGACTGGTTGTTGTTTGTCTCAAACCAGCGTGACATGATTGTTTTCGATTGTGTATAAAATCGAACCGCCTCCTTGCCATAGGCATGTTGATCTCCATAGAACGAATTCTTCCAGCCGGTAAAGGAGAAAAAGGGTAGTGGAACGGGAATTGGAATGTTGATGCCGACCTGTCCGACCTCGATGAGGTTCTGGAATTTTCGCGCTGCCCAACCCGAAGAAGTAAAGATGCTTGTGCCATTGCCATAGGGGTTGTCGTTGATCCAGGTAATGGCGTCATCTAGATCCTTGGCCGGTGCCGTGATCAACACTGGCCCAAAGATCTCCTCCGTATAAATACTCATTTGCGGTTGGACATTGGCAAATAACGTGGAGCCAACCCAGTTCCCTTGGGGGTAGCCTTCGACATTGCAATTGCTGCCGTCCAGGAGGCAATCGGCACCTTCATCCTTGCCCTTTTGGATAAAGTCTAGAACTCGTTGCTTGGCTTGTTGACTGATCAGTGGTCCGAAGGTTGCAGATTCGTCATCTGGTGCTCCAGGTTGAGCTTGGGCCATTGCCTCTCGGATCTCAGGGAGCCAGCCAGCGGCTTCGCCAACCAGCAGGGCGACACTGATTGCCATGCACCGCTGTCCGGCAGCCCCCACCGATGAGCCGACCAGGCAGTTGATCGCTTGTTCCTTGTCGGCATCGGGCATGATGACCATGTGATTCTTTGCTCCTGCCATGCATTGAACCCGCTTGAGATGTTGCGTGCCCGTTCGGTAGACTTCCTGCCCGACTGGGACGGATCCCACGAAAGACACGGCGCGAATGTCGGGGTGGGTAAGTAACTGGTCAACCTGGTTCTTGGCCCCGTGCACGAGTTGAAGGACCTCAGGCGGAAAGCCAGCTTTGATGAATAACTCGACCAATCGTATGGGTGTTATGGGGTCTTTCTCGGAGGGTTTGAGGATGAAGCAGTTGCCACAGGCAATGGCAATTGGAAACATCCACAGGGGAATCATGGCCGGGAAGTTGAATGGAGTGATTCCGGCACAGACGCCTAGTGGGTGGGTGTAGCTATAGGAGTCGATGTTGCTGGATATATTTTCCGAGGTTTGCCCCATCGTAAGGGATGCAATATTACAGGCGTATTCGACAACCTCGATGCCACGCCATACATCTCCCTTGGCATCTGCAAATACCTTGCCAGTTTCTTCGCTGAGGGTCTTGGCTAATTCATCGTGATGGTCTTTTAGAAGTGCTTGATATTTAAACATTAATCGGGCACGTTCTGGAATGGGAACGGTTCGCCAGCTTTGGTAGGCCTGTTTGGCGCTGGCGACTGCCCGATCAATTTCCTGCTCGGTGGCACATGGAACTTGGGCAATGGTTTGTTGCGTGGCAGGATTGATGACTGCAATGGTCTCAGTGGCTGCGCCCGGATCAAATTTTCCGGCAATGAAATGGGATAGCAGTTTGTTACTCATGGGTGTTGTCTTTCATCTCGTGTGATGCGATTCGGGACGCTTTGCCGAACATGCAATCCACGCCATCTAGGTTTCGGTATCAAAAAGGTCGTTTTCTTGTGTATGGCGTGCGGGCAATGTGAAGCCAAGATGGGTTGCCGCTTGTGGTGTCAACTGCCGTCCCTTCCTGGTGCGGGCAAGAAAACCGATCTGAAGCAGGTAGGGTTCAACGACATCTTCGAGCGTGCCGGCATCTTCACCGAGTGTTGCGGCGATAGCTTCTAGGCCGACCGGTCCACCCTGGTAGATATCGCGGAGGACATTGAGGTACTTGCGGTCCAACTCATCCAGTCCCAGGTCGTCCACCCCTTCAAGTTTCAATGCCTGGTGTACAACATCCAGAGCAAGCCGGTTGTCAGCTCGAACCTGCGAGTAATCACGAACCCGTCGCAATAAGCGATTGGCAATCCGTGGTGTGCCGCGGCAACGCTTGCTGATTGCTTTGAGTGCCTCAGCACCTGATGTTGCATTATTTTGGTTCAAGTCCATGTCCATTAATGATGCACTTCGGCGCAAAAGTGTTAGTAAATCCGGATCAGAATAGAACTCAATATTATGGACAATGCCAAACCGGGAACGCATCGGCCCTGATAGCAGGCCGGCGCGGGTGGTTGCGCCAATAAGGCAGAATGGTTTGAGTGGTAATGTTAAATTTTTAGCGTGTAAGCCAGAGTCAAGAGTGATATCGATCTTGAAGTCTTCCATCGCCGGGTAGAGGTACTCCTCGACAACGGCGGAAAGGCGATGGATTTCGTCAACAAACAGGACGTCGCCAGATTGGAGTTTCGTCAGCGTGCCAACCAGGTCCGTCGGTCTGACCAGTGCTGGCCCAGAGGTTACGGTTAGGTGGGTACCCATTTCCTTTGCAATAATGTGTGCCAAAGTTGTCTTGCCTAAACCCGGTGGGCCGTGCAACAGTACATGTTCCATGGGTTCGTTGCGCTGCTTGACGGCAGTTAACGTGATTGACAGTTTTTCCAGTAGTTTTCGTTGTCCGACATAATCATCGAGGGTGGTCGGGCGTAGTGACTGGTTGAAATGCTCTTCAGTTTCATTTTCGGGTTCTGCGGAGATGATTCGATGTTTAGCCATGGCAAAGCAGCAATATCAAACGTCTTGGGCGTGGGTGAGCGAATCACCGCTGGGTTCGCTGATCGATTGTCCATGTGTTTTAGCTGGCTGCAAGTCGCTTGTACCGGCTATTAGATAGGCTGGACTTCCAGCTCAGTTGACACCAAGTCTTCATATGTCTCACGTCTTCGTACGATCGTGGCGTGGTGGCCGCTTATCATTACCTCTGCAGGGCGGGGCATTGCGTTGTAGTTACTGGCCATCACCATGCCGTAGGCTCCCGCAGTAAAGATGCATAGCAGATCATCACGAGCCACAGGTGGCAGTGGTCGCTGTTTGGCAAGCAAATCTCCGGTCTCACAGATTGGACCGACGACATCACACGGCTCCAGCCCATCCATCGCCATGTGTTGGGATCTATTGGTTGGTACATGGGCTGGAACCACGTTGGTAGGCCAGATGAAATGGAATGAATCGTACATGGCTACGCGAATCAAATTGCTCATGCCGGCATCAACAATCACGAATTTCTTTTTGCCACCGAATTTGAGGTATAACACACGTGTTAGCAGTACGCCTGCATTGCCTGCAATTGAGCGTCCAGGCTCGAGGATGATCTTCCCGCCGTCGCGATGGAAACCCTTAAGCAGGGGCACGATATCCTTGGCGTAGCCAGCTGCGGACGGTGAACGTCCTTTTTCATAGTCAGCGGCATAGCCGCCGCCAATGTCCAGCGCCGTGACATGGAATCCCTTCTGCCTAAGATCTTCGATTAATATCATAGCCTTTTTGATCGCTCGGACGTATGGCTCAGCACTATAGATGGGTGAACCAATATGCAGGTGGATGGCGGTAAGCTGTAAATGCTGATTATGCCCGTAGGTTTCGAAAAATCGGATCGCCCGTTCCAGGTCGACGCCAAATTTGGTTTCTTTGGCACCTGTGGTCGTCTTGGCGTGGGTTTTTGGATCAGCCACATCAGGGTTGACGCGTAGTGCGGCTTGGGCGGTTGTGCCCATCTGTTTGGCAATCGTTGCAATATTTTCAAATTCAGCTTCCGATTCGATATTGAAGTATCCAATCTTTGCCGCCAAGGCGTCACGGATTTCCACGTCTGTTTTGCCGACACCGGCATAGACGACCTTGTTCATGGCCACGCTGGATTTTTGGGCACGGTATAGTTCACCCCCACTTACAACATCCATGCCAGCACCACGGTCGGCCAGCATCTTGCAGATTTGAATATTACCGCAGCTTTTGATGGAGAAGCAGATGAGTGGGTCGATTGGGGCAAAAGCCTCGGCCATTCGGTCGTAGTGCTGCTGGAATGTCCGTTGTGAATAGACATACACCGGTGTGCCAACACGTGCGACCAGATCATCGAGGTTGACCTGTTCGCAGTGGAGTTGGCCATCTTGATAGACGAAATCATCCATGTTGGGTTTCCAGTGGCCAACCAAGCCTAGGCCACGTGCCTCGGTGAGGTCAAATCATAGTTGCTGTGCATTCAGGCGTCACATGGACATAGGGCAGCAACTAAATCGTCTGGTCAAGCATGCCGTCATACAATATGACGATGCGATGGGTATACCTGGATAATAACGCAACGACACAGCCAGCCCCAGAGGTGGTGGAGGCATTTCAGGGTGTCTACAAAGATCTTTGGGCTAACCCGTCCAGTGTGCATCGATTTGGTCAGGCGGTCCGCCATGAAGTTGAACTGGCACGGGTAAGTACGGCGAAGTTGGTCGGTTGCCGTCCGCGCGAGGTGATTTTCACATCGGGTGGAACGGAATCGAATAATCTGGTGCTACGTGGCATATTGGGACCGCATGCTGGGTCCCGTCGCGTACTTATCACAACCAAGATCGAGCATTCAGCGATTCGTGAGCCAGCAAAGGCACTGGACATGGATGGGGTTGAAGTGCATTATGTGGGCGTTGATCAGGATGGGCTGATTAATCCCACTGTATTGCAAGAATCATTGGACCAATACGCAAGTGACGAGTATCCAACCCTTGTCAGTTTGCAATGGGCCAACAATGAGACCGGCATCATTCAGCCAGTGGTTGAGTTGGCCCAGATCTGTTATCGAACTCGACAGAATGGTCACCAGGTTCTATTTCACACGGATGCCACCCAGGCGGTGGGTAAGATTCCGGTTGACCTTACAGGGATTCCGGTTGACCTTTTAACCCTGTCAGTACACAAATTTCATGGCCCCAAGGGCGTGGGGGTCCTCGTGGCGCGGCCACCGGCACGTTTACGGGCCCAGAACTTGGGTGGTCCACAGGAGCGCGAGAAGCGAGGTGGTACAGAGAATACGGCGGGGATTATCGCAGCAGGGGTGGCAGCGGAACTGGCGCAACAGTTTATTGCTGATCAACAATCGATTGATCGTTGCCGTCAGTTGCGAGATCGACTCGAGCAGGAAATCTGCACACAATTGCCATCCACGGTAATCAATAGTGGTGGGGCCACCCGGCAGCAGAGGATCTGGAATACCAGCAACATGGGCTTTGAAGGTCTTGAGTCGGAGGCGATCTTGATTGGGCTTAGTGAACGTGGCGTCTGTGCATCGGCGGGTGCTGCCTGTTCCAGCGGGTCCCTTGAGCCGTCACCTGTCTTGGCTGCAATGGGGATTCGTGAGACGGTGGCCCACGGTTCGATCCGCTTGTCACTAAGCCGCTTTACTCGCGATGAAGAGATTGATCAGGCGGTTGAGATCATCCCACAGGTGATTCGACGCCTTGCCCAAACAATGCCGATCGGAAAGTAGGCAGGTGGATGGCGCCCTATGGTTTTCTTGGTTGGCCCAGTTGGAATATTCGCAGTGGGATTGACGTGAACATGTCAGCTCCCTCGATAATTTGAATGGTTTGGTCCACGGGGAGATCTTCAAAAACCTGCGTCCGATTGGTTGTAGGCCAGAAAACCTCGAGACGATCAATACGGTCTGTTTGACCCAGGCCGATGGTCTGGCGTAGTGGGTTGGCGCCGAAACTACCTCCACTGTCAACATGTTTATAGATTGACCGGGTTGTTCCTTGATCCTGGAGCACCACCCGGATTCTCGCCCCAATTCCGGACCGGTTAGATTGCACGCCGATGAGCTGGACTGAAATCCAATGGTTGCCAAACCCGGGATTCATGAATAATGCGTCATAGAATTTATCACCCAGAAGTGCACCACCCATCTGTTCAAAGACATCCTGGTCGCCATCGTTGTCGAAGTCGGCAAAGACAATTGCGTGTCCCTTTTGAAGGTGTCCAAATCCACCGGCCATGGTGACTTCCTCGAAGCGTTGGCCATTACGGTTCAGGTACATGGCATTGGGTGCGATCTCGGAAAAGTAGACATCGCCGGTGCCGAGATAAAAGTCGAGATAGCCATCGTTGTCAAGATCACCGAAGTTGGCGCCCATGGGTGAGTGTGAGCGAGTCAGGTCAAATTCCTGTGCCACATCACGAAAGGTCTGGCCATCACCCTGGTAGAGACGGGATATCTGCCGGGTGTTGTCATAAACACCTAGGTAGTCTGCGGCAACAATGGTGGCGTTGCTGTTGAAGCCCGAGGCATAGAGGTCTAGGTGTCCGTCATTGTCAAAATCCCAGAACCAGGCAGGGAAGCTGATGTTTGGTCCAGTGACGTTGAGTTGGGGGGCGACATCGGTAAATGTGCCGTCACCATTGTTGTGGTAGAGACGATTGGCTTCATTGAAGTTGGACACATAGATGTCGGGCAAGCGGTCTGCATCGTAGTCGCCCCATACAACCGCTTTCGTGAATCGATTATTGGTCACGCCGGCGTGTTGAGCAATATCAGTGAACGTGCCGTCTGCATTATTACGGAACAACTGGCAGGGTGCTTCAACTTTTCTCTTTGCCATTGATGTGGTCTCGTTGCCTATATAAAGGTCTAGGTCGCCATCATTGTCAAAATCTGCCCATGCGGCGGTCTGGGTGGGATAGAACGCATCACCAAGCCCGGCATCAAATGTGACGTCTGTAAATGTGCCATTGCCGTTATTGCGTAGAAGTGAATTGGGTTGGTTCCCAAAAGCAAAAAGCCAGCCTCCACGCAGAACAAGAATGTCCGTATACCCATCGTTGTTATAGTCGGCCTGCACTAGGTTCAAGCCGCCGTAGATGCCGCTGAGATCAGCCTGAGTGGTTGTATTTTGGAAACCGCCATCCTGATTGTTAATCAGAAGTTGAAGTTGTCCTTCGGGGTGGTAATTCGATACGGCCAGGTCGAGATAACCATCATTGTTAAAATCATCGGCAATAGCGCCACCGCAGTTGCTGAACGTGTCGACCCCCACCTGTTTGGCGATATTTCTAAAACGGGGCACCTGCCCGCCAGATTCCCATGTGCCGGGTTTGATGAGGTATTGTTCGGGTACATTGGCTGGATATTCGCCAATGGTCATGTAGGCAATATTGAGAAGCCATCTTGCCTTGAGGTGGATTGGCGAGCGGCTGTCGGTGCTGTCAAGTGCCTTAAGAAAATACTTGATGGCCTCGGTGGATCCTTCCGGCTTGACATGGATCCCTTCACCTTGGATTGGCACGATGCAACTGTCGGGGTTGTTACGTTGGCAACAGTTTTGTGTTTCTCCATACCGGAGATAGGCGACGGCAAGTTCAAAGGTGAGCTGTGCTTTGGCGGATGTGGGGATACTGGACTCCGCTTGGTTGTCCAGCAGGTGACAGCGGGTTAATGCGGCAATGGCCGCAGACTCGTTACCCAGCATCAGTTCAGTCATGCCCAGCCCGTAATAAATCTGCCGCTGCTTGATGAGTGGTGTAGATGGGTCAATGGTGGCGGCAACGGATCGCAACTTACGGGCGCGACCGTCACCGATCCATCCATGCTCGTTTGGCGACCGGCGGCGGATTCCATTGAGTGCGTCAAGCATTCTGGCATGGCTGTTTTTGATTTGTGGTGACCCGGTGCTCGTGGCTTGCTGAGGTTGATTGGGATCTTCGGCTGCCGAGGCGGGGCTACGGGGAGGCTTCCTCGTTGTTTTAATATTCTGGTTCATGGGTGAACCAGCCACGGCCAGTTCGATCGTGGCAGAGTGGTCTTGTGCGTGGGTTGGTTGGAGACCAATACTCAATAAGGCCCAGAAATACAAGGCCAAACAAGCGAGGTTGCAGGTTAGGTTCTTGGGGGGATTAAACCTTGCTTGCAATGCCGCGTCCCTTTGCTGGATTAAGTGTCTTGAGAACATGGCAAGATCACGTATTGGTTTGTAAGTTACTTTGTAATAATTTGTTGTGAAAAACAAGCCGGGTGCTAGGGCCATTTGTGGTCACGAGGATTATAAACGAAACAGGCAATATTTGGGGTTGTGCCAGTATGGTTCTGCGTCTATAATTTAATGTTCTTATCTGTCTGTTTTGCTTTTTTCTTTATTCGGCTATTGGAATTAGCGGCGGGAAAGTCAGGTTTCACGATTCGCAAGGAGATCAACATGAAAAGGTTAAGCTGTGGGATCGCGTGCGCGGTTTTTGTGATTAGCCATATCGTCCTGCTATCAGCCACTGGCTCAGCGGATGCCGACATCCTGACCTTTCAAAATGGTATTGATGGCTACGACGGAACTCGAGATTCCGGGATACGATGGGGTCTGAACTTGGGCTTTGCCGCGCGAGAGACGGGCATCATTGGTGATATCGGCACCTACGAGTTTCGAAGTACCAATCTTGGCGGTGCAACGAAGATAGAGGTGGCCAATCTTTTCCATTCGACGAGGGACTATATTCCAAACCGGCCAGAGTTGGGGATCACCGGCCCCATTTATCGATACGGCCGCATGTTTCTCAAGTTCAATGACATCATCGGAACGGGTCCTGGCCAGGTGTCACCCGACTTGACCATTACCCGAGCGACACTTGAACTTTATAACACAGAGGATTTCGGTAGTGCAGCGGCGGTTGATAATAACATCCTGACCGATGATCCCAATGATCTGGAAGATCCAAAATTAAGTGGTGGTGCCATCGCTATTTATCCGGTGCGGGTTCCCATTGTCTTTGGGAAAGATGTCGGTGTTGCGGGGAAAAACAGGGTGACGGGCGATGAATATAAGAGAAGCAAACAGAGTTGGTCGGTTCGGTGCTCAGAAGGGGGTCAGACCTATCCCGAGGATCCGGTAGCGGCCTCATGGATCTGTGGCCCACGAGATATTAATGATATTCATCAGGGAGCAGAAGACCCCAACCATCCACTCCATACATCACACGCCACCCGCCGAGAGGGCGCGGTGGGACCGCCGGAATTGGACTGGAGCCATCCGGGTTCGGTCGTGGCGTTACAGGATGCGACCGAAGGGACCAAGTCCTTTGACGTGACTCGCCTGGTACAGGATGGTATTTTTGACAGTTACGGTGTCTACCTGACCTCGCTCATGGCGCCCACGACGGGATTCCACCATTCGGTTCCCAATTTCTGGACCGGTGAAGCGGGGGGTGACCCTAGTAGCTTCTTTATTCCTACGCGTGATGAGAACTACGGCAACACCTACCGTACCAGTGCGCATCCCGATATCGGGAGCAGGCCGAAGTTGATCGTGGAGTTTGTGCCTGAACCGGCGACCAGTGGACTGCTCGGGTTAGGCGCCTTGGCTCTGTTGTATCGGCGTCGATATCAAGGGTAAACGCCGTTACTCGATGCCTGCAAATATTGGTTTGCCAGTGAGTTTGAAAAGATCGCCTGTGCCACCGGGCAGGGTGATTTTTAACTGGTTGTAATCCACCACGAGTTGTTCCACGGAGCCCGTTTCACGGGACAATCGTGTGATAGATTTAACGGTTGAGGGGAATTGGATTGTCATCGTCTGCTCTGCCTGTGTGGCATTAAGACCTTCACCATGCGTGAGATTAACGAGCATCATATAGTCGTCGCCCGCGTTATCTTTAAAAAAACCAATTAGACCGTTGTGGTCATTGCCCTGCTCGTGAATGGTGATGTTTTTGATCAACTGCGGTGAGGTATCTCGTGTGTAGGCATCGAGGCCAATGGGGACAGGATTGATCTTGAGTTTGCCATCGATCCATTGGCCACCCGGGACATAATGGACACCAGTGCTTTGCAAAAAGCGTAAAGTGCGTCCAAGATGCTTGATTTCGCGGTTCACATATTTTGCATCGTAGTAAAGGTAAGTTGGTTCTCCAGGCTCAGATCTGCCTTCGATTTCGTGGAACGGATCCTTGAGTAGAGCTCCTTTGAAAACATGGTCAAATGTAAAGTAATGGATTGCGGTGAATCCATATGTGAGTGCGACATAAACCTGGAATCGCAAGTCCGATTCGGTAGGGTATCGCCTCGCACCACCACCCTCGTGGGCAAAGGCCTGGATGCATAGCCAATAGGGGATGCCAGCGGTCTGGGCGACATTACGGCAGTCAGTCAGGGCACTGTAGTAAAGTTTGTGAACATATTGTTCTTCAATTCCTTCGGGCGGTATTTTGAATGGATAGATGTCAAGTTGCAGTACATGTGGTTGAATCACGTTGACGAATTCAGATAGGTACTGGTGATAGGTATAGCCGCCGGGTGCCTGTTCGTATAGATCAGGACCCAACCATTTTCCGCCCCACAGTTTGCCATTGGGTGCTGGTGGATATGCATTGGAATAAACCAGCAAGTCAGGATATGTTTCCTTGGCCCATGCAATGATTCGGCCGGCTTCGGCGAATTGTGGCCGCTTGGGTTCATCCCAGACCATAACCGCTTCGCCACCGATATGATTGTCAATCACTTGGGCAATGTGTCCGGTGGCCTCCTCGAAGTTGTACCGTTTGTTGAAATGGGCGTGCCATGGGATGCCCTGTCGGTTTGCACCACCAATCAGATCCGACCAACGTTTCCATGCCAGCATCGAATTAAATCCGGCTTCGGTGTACTTGTTGTCGTCAACCGCAGCAGTCCGCTGGGTAAGAGCGGTGATTTGAAATGGGTGACTACGCACCCATTGACTGCCAAAAGAAAGGTCTGCCTGATTGACCGATTGATGTCGTGTTCCGGTAAACTGGCATCCAATGATTGACAGCAATAAAAAGGCTAGGGATGAAGTAATGCACACCCGGCCGATCAGGGACAGCGGCAGTGACGGTAAAAAATAAACAATGAATTGGCCTGGATCATAAATCGCGATGTGTGATCTGTACTTTCTATCGTGTTCATGGTTCATGCCGCGGCGTCCCTTGTTGTGGCTGAATGGGCCATTTGCGTGGTGAAGTGATTGTCCTCAGGAAGATACAAACATCAAATACACGATGGACTTTGGGTTCCATGCGTTGGGCAACATCAAACAGATGTTGGTTGGCAGCAAGGGCTGCGGTCCGATCCCCACTCACCGTCAACTCCACGCTATGGGCAAGGGATAAACATAATTCGGCGTGCAGTTTGAGGTAGTACCATGAGCGTGTTTGGCAGATGTCGGTGCCTTGGAGATTCGATTCGATGACCGGCGCGAACGATTCGATGAGGCCCGGTATTTTTTTCAGATTTGCAACGGCCTTCTTGTTCCAATTGGGACCGCGTTCACCTCTGAGAAATGGTGGGTCAAAAAATCGTGATAGACGTTGAGTGTATCGCATGGCTTTTGACCAATCCGGACCAAAGGCGGCTTTGTAGTGGTCGCGCGCTAGTACATCAAAGCTGGTTTGGCGATTCCACAGGGTTTGCCCCATGACCGTCATGAGTAATCCAGTTGGCAAGAAACACCGCTGGGTCTGGCAGCTGTTAAGGCCATTAAGGCCAATGTTATGTAATCCGCGGATATCAGCATGCAGCAGTTGGGCCAACTCATAATGGCCAGGATCGCGGTAGTGATCCCACATCAGGTGGTAGTCGAAATCGAAGCTATCACCCTTGAATTGCCGTTGCCAGCTACGCAGGGCCGTAAGGTTCTGCTCGATACTTGAGGGCATCGCCAGCTTGTTGCGGACAAACGGGGGTAGCCTGGATGGTTGATTCTTCTTGGGCTTTGCAAAAGATTGGCTATACGTCCGTGTGATTGGAGCAAACATCAGGATAAATCGCTTAACATTGAGGATCCGTTCAACCTTTGGTGGCCACAGCAGGTCGACGTAGAGCAGGAACACAATGCGGTGATTGAGCGCTCTTTTGGTCAGTTCCACATCACACTCATTAAGCAGTTTGATGTATAGATCTGCGGGCCGGTATCTGCGGCACCGGGAACATTCGCAGTGGTTGTTCGCTGCATCAGCCAGCCATAGGTGAATGGCGTCGATATGTGCGTGTTCAAAGGCGTAAGCTGCAACGGCCTGGACAATCTTCTGCCGCGTTTTCTTATTGCTGTAACACAGGTTTGTGTTGAGGGGGACACCCTCGAAGAACTGTCGGCGACCGTCAACCAGTGCCAAATGGCGTTTGGTTTCTACTGGCATGGGGCCTTTGTGTTTGTACCAGCCGTCCCCAATGACCCCAAATGGCTCACAGGTCCATCCATGGCCTACCATCTGGATCTTGATGCCACGTTTTTGGCATTGTTTCCAGATATGCTGCGTGAAACGTTCAGCATCGTTGCGGTTAAACCGATGCTTTGGGGCTTTGGGGTTACCTTCGTGGCGGTACCATCGTTCAAAAAAGTAATAACCATCACGAAACTGAACAAAGTATGTATTGAAGCCCAATTTTGGCATCCAGTTGATCATGTCACGCACATGTTCCCAGCCACATGCCCCTTCGATACATACTGCACGGTGGTCATATGATGCTTGCTCTCGGACACTCACTTTGCTGCGTAACGGCCATGTCAGTTGGGGGACTAACTCGCCATCACGACCCGGTCGCACCCATCGAAAACCCAGTTCAGTAAGGTAACGGTAGACCGCCAGCAAGACGCTTGGCGCATTTGAGCCACTGATAATGCCATTGAGTCCATTGGTTTGGATGTCAATTGCATCATGGATGGGATCACACATGACCGGTTGACCGAGTTCTTGTGTGGTCCCCACCCATAACCCGTCAATGGGTTGCCCTGGAGCAGGTCTTGGACCTTGGCGGCGCGTACGGATCATGAATTTTTGTCGTGTTGCCCGGGATAAAAGACTTCGCAGTTCCTTGGCGGCGAACTGGGTGGGTGTGGCACAGCCCACCCGATAGACGGGCGATTTTGTTGGCGGGTTACGTTTGATCATGTCAATAGAATTACCTGTGGCGGCAACGGTCTGCAAATTTAAGATTGCGTAGTGCGATTCAGTACACTGGATATCGGCCTGAACCGGCATGATCAGTTCAGTGCGGCTGGCTGCAATACTGAGTTGGGGTGGGCATGTCAGCTATGACAGCGGATGTGGGGCAGGCCGACGATGGCGGCTCGCGAGATGCAGGATCCCAACGGTGGCGAGTGTGACTGTCGCAGGTTCTACCTGCGAATCAGTGAGGGCCATTCTATGAGCCTTTTTCGGCGGCGTCGTGGCAAGCCTAGGATGTCCATTGGCAGTCCCCATCTTGCAAGTGTCAATGCATTGTGTTTGGATGGTCCTGTCGAGTGGCAATTGCAGGTCAAATGGCATTTGCGGGAAAATGACCACCGCTGGTGGGAAGAAAGCGCCAACTTCTATCCGTTTCGGTTTAAATGAGTTGGTGTTCAGATCCCATGCATCATGGGTTAATTTGTGCCTGAGGGGCTATCGTCGCTGCCGATGTCTGTCGTCATGGCGTACGGCTTGGATTGCTGGAATAGTTCTAGTCTGCTATGGATCTGCGCAAGTAAATGCTTGTTTTTCCCGGCAGTTGCAAGTTCCATCGCCTGTTTGCCAATTTGAACTGCTTGTTCAAATTGGCCGACAGCTGCATATGCTGTTGCCAGTGTGTCGAGGGTACTTGGATCCTGGTGCTTCGATAGCTCCACCGCACGCTGTGCCAAGCGAACGGCCTGTTCTGGATCTCGACCCGCTGGGTCCG
>PBAS01000002.1 GCA_002716625.1 Phycisphaeraceae bacterium
GGCAGCGGGCTTGGGGTGAACAGTGTTTGGTATTTGAGGCGTTGTGGTTTTCGAGAGAATTGTGATGTGTTCATAAGTTTTTTTAAATAAACTCTTATATAAAAAGTCTTAATGGGTGTGTGCATTATAAGTGCATTTGCCTTGGTTGATTGGGAAAAGATGAAAATTAACGGGGAAACCTTCTGAATGGGGTTCACATTTCTTCATCGCCATGTTATTATTTAATTAGCAATTCAACCTGCTTACATTCGTCTGCGGGAAAAACTGGGTTTAAAGGAGACAGCCTAATGAAGAAGTTCTTTTGTATTTTAAGCTTAATGGTCGGGGCGATCGTTATGCCCGTGTCTGTGCAAGCTGCGGATCTGTACATCGGTGATGACCAGAATTCAAGCGACGCATTTGCGAATGTAACTGCGGCCAGTTGGGAACGGTCAACGAGCAGCGATAATTGCTGTAACCCGATTAACTTGGTCAATGGCAATGGGTTCGATGCTGAAACGGGTACCCATGATAATACAGCATGGACGAACACCGATAACGGCGGCGCGCACTGGTTGACGGATAAGAATAAGTGGAACGAAGCACCAGCGGATTATCTTGGTATTCCCAATTCTGATCTGACCTTTGTCGCCCTTGAGTTCAACCAGACCGAACAGGTTGGTGACATTCATGTTTGGAACTACAACGACGGCTGCTGCCTGTCACGTGGTACGACGAAAATGCGGGTGCAGTATTCGGCCGTGGAGGCACCAAGCGAAGGTGGCGATTGGTCCGATCTTGGTATTTTCGATATGGCTCTAGGGTCTGGTCGGGCCGAATATGCTGGCGAACTATTAGGTACCGGTGCTTTTACAGCGCGTCACGTCGTGTTGTCGGTTGTAGCCAACGGCGCCAGTAACCCGACACTTTCTGAAATTCGGTTCATTCCAATTCCTGAGCCGGCCACGATGGGCTTGATGGCGATGGGTGGCTTGTTGATGCTGAGGCGACGACGCTAAGGCGGGCTAATACATATAAGCACAAGCGGTTTGCCACCTGACAAGATTTAAAGGTTGGTGGTTTGCACGGAGGAAACAAAATAAACCAGGGCCAGACCGACGGTCTGGCCTTGTTTTTTTGGGGGGGAAGTGCAAATACTGGGTAAGGGTCCGCATTTTGGACTAGTGACATCCGTCTTGGATCACCGGCAAGTTGCACTAGACCCTGTAAGTCCGTTTCGTTAAGCACATTCAGTAATTTGATGGGTTTTGCAATTGGTCAGATTTTTTCCCGGTACTTCAGTGGAAGATAAAATAGTAGTCATCCGGTATCCCAAGCCCCCCCAATTCCCGATTCAGATTTCACCTTTCGCCAAAGCATTTAACCGTAACAAAAAATAATTAAAAAGAAGAGATCTGCACCATGAGGGATACCCCAATAGGTACGCGCATGAAAAATCGTGATCTATCCACGCTACTTGTTTTGTGTATTGCGGGGGCAATGGTAATTCCAGCAGTTACTTCGATGGCCGACATTACGGTTGTGAGTGTCACTGAAATCCCGACGTTAGGCGGTAACTCGAGCGGAGCCTGGGGTGTTAATAACCTGGGGCAAGTGACCGGCGAAGCAGATCCTGAATCGGGTTCGACGCACGCGTTTCTTTGGGATGCCACCAGTGGGTTGATTGACCTTGGCGGAGCGCTACCGGAATTCAGTGGGCAGATAAATACACGTGGCCTGGCCATCAACGACTCTGGGCAAATTACCGGCGTCGCCTTTCATGCCGACGGGCCAGACAGAGATCGGCTGTTCTATTGGGAACCAAGCTTCGGTCCTGGCGGGATGGTTTCGGGGATCGGCGGTTCGACGACACTCGACTCCAACAGTGCTTCCAAGGTATCAGGCAATGCCATTTCCAATAACGGCAAGATCGGCGGAGCGGCTGAACTGGCTAGCCTCGACGGTGCTGATCGCAGTTTTATCATCACACCGATGGATACACCGGAAAACGCAACGGTCTTGTTCCCACCGGATTCTGCACTTTTTGACATGAACAACGCTAACGATGCCACCGGACGCGGTGGTCAGTCCGAATCGGGTCCAGCCCACCATGCGTTTTTGTGGCTCGCCGGCGCCGCTTCGCCGGTGGACTTGGGTACACTCGGTGGCAGTGGTGCTTTTGACTTCAGTTCTGGAATGGGAGTCAACATCGGTAAGGATGTGGTTGGCCAGTCAGGAACCGCCGACGGAAATTGGGAGGCATTTTTTGTTCCCTTCGGCGGTAGCATGGTCAGCATCCTGCCCGATACCTTTGACTCCAAAGGTCGGGCCATCAGCAACAACCGAATGGTTGTTGGTACCGACGAGAGTGACCGAGACCCGGCGGCCGGAACCCACAGTGTCGCCTTCCTGTACGACGCCAACAGCGGCCTCATGATCGCCAGCGACTTGGACACCCTTCTGCCGGAGGATTCAGGCTGGAGCTTTTACGACGCCAAGGATATCAGTCCTAATGGGCGTTTCATCGTGGGGACGGGTAATTTGGACGGGAACGAGCGTGGCTGGCGGTTGGAGATCATGCCGCCGCTTATCCCTGGCGACGCCAACGGTGACGGCATGGTGGACGTGGCCGACTTGGGAGTCGTTGGCGCCAACTTCAATCAGATAGACACGACTTTCAACCAAGGCAACTTCAACGATGATGATATCACGGATGTGGCTGATCTTGGCATCTTGGGTGCCAACTGGACTACGGCGCAAGGACTATCCTTTACGCAGAACCTGCACGCTGTTGGCGCCATGATGGTGGTGCCTGAACCAACAACCACCGCGATATTCATCTTTGGCTTGGCGTGCCTCGGCCGTCGGCATTGATAGTGAAGCGACTTGCTAAGCAGGGCGCCATATCCGGCGCAGTTAGTGTGCTTTTAGGCCAAACTGATATCATCACGTAAGCAAGCTCTTGTGATATCGCCTCCACTTTGTCTGTTGGACCATGGTGTAGGCCTCATGTGAAGTTGGTAGCCCCTCAAACCGGTAAATAGAATTTGTCCATGAGCGAACAGCGGGTACCGATTCTGGTTTATCACCACGTCTATCCGGATGATATGCTGGCTACGTGCGAATCTTTGTCCGGCATCATCGGTCAAAGTGAATTTCAGCGGCAAATGGAGTACATCGCCCAAGAGGGTTGGCAAGTTATATCGATGACCGCAGTACTCGATTGGCTTACCAGGAAACGAGTGGTGCCCGATCGTGCTGTGGCAATGAATTTTGACAATGGCTGGCTGGATACACGAACAGTCACCATGCCGATCATGCAAGAATTTGGCATGAAGGCAACTTGTTATGTTATCACGGACGGGTTGGAAGCTGCCTCAGCAGGTCGAAGCCAATCCGTGCGAACGCAGACGGAGGGCGTTGTGGAACGGCCCTTTATGGATTGGGATCACGCCCGCGAACTCCTTGATGCCAACTGGGAGATCGGTGCTCACACCGCGACGCACTGCAAGATGACCGACAAACACGCTGCTGGCGGGGATCAAGCGGTACTGTGGGAGATTGAAACATCCAATGCGATCATTGAAAAGCGACTTGGATTGGCTGTTGATCACTTCGCCTATCCCAGCGGTTCACGCAGCATACGGATTGATGAACTGCTTGCGCCGTACTATCGCTCACTACGACTATGGCATTGCGAGTTTCCCATTCAATGGAGCTTCACGGATCACGCCACATCACGTTTAGCGATCGATTGCCAGAATGTAGATGCGCGGGTGTCATTCGAGGACTTCAAACGCATATTTACTGATGCACAGGAGTTGCAGTGATGGACATTAAAGGCATTGTGGCACTGGAGGATCGCGAAAAGATCATGGCGGGACCAGGTTTACCAGTGGCTGAATCTGACCCGGCTAAAGATCAGTGGGATGCGCGTGTGCTAAGATGTCTGAGACAGGCGATGGTAGCCCAGGACTTGGATGCTCTATTTGTAATCCGTGCGGAGAACGTTTGCTGGCTCACACACTGGTGGGATCACGGCCAGATGACGCTCATGCCTGCCGAGGAAAATGCATGGGTCATCGTTCCACGCGACGGCGAGCCATTTGGCTTGGGTACCGGTGCCGTTTCATGGGGGATGGAGATGCCCACCCGCCCGCACTGGCTGCAAAACATGTACGCATTCAATATGGCCAGCTTTGACGGTGAGGCGCAACCGGCTTGTGAACTGCTCAAACACAAGGGGTTGGGTAACGGGCGTATCGGTATTGAAACCGAGTGGATGCCCTATAAGTATGTGTGCTTGATTCAAGAGCAGTTGCCCGAAGTCGAGTTTGTCTCTTCGGACGCAATCTTCTATCAGTTGCGAAGCGAGAAGTCGCCGTTCGAGATTGAAGTCATCAAAGCCGGCGTGAATGTTTTCAACGAGAGCCTAGAGACCGCCATTGAGCATTTGAGTCGAAACAAGGACATCGAGCGCGCGATGCGTGTGCTGAGTACAGAGATGGCGGCACGCAACGGTCGGGCGGCCATCATTCCCACCTGCCAGCAGTATGGATTCAGTTGGTTGGGTAAAGATTCACAAGACTCTCGCGTGGCCCGCGACTGGTTTAAAGCCAAGACGTATGACCCAGAGACCGAACTGTTTTGCGGTGACTTCTGCATGACTTACGAGGGTTATTGGGTTGATCTGTCACTTTACGAATGGATCAACCCGGACAAGGCCCAGCCGCACCGGACACAGATTAAGGAGCAGCAAGCTCGGCTTACCGAGATGCAGTTGCTCATGAACCGTGCGATCAAACCGGGAATGACCGGTGTCGAAGCTGAGCAGGAGATCGAGGCGGCACAGGCTGCTAGTGGAATCGATTTTCACTATTGGTTTCATGGCATCGGACTGAATATCCATGAGCAGCCCATCATCGGCCGCGGCGAAACCGCACGATCTGACGTGAGGTATGAAGTGGGTGCCGTGGCCTGCACGGAAGTATTTTCCGAAGGCATCCTTTATGAAGACATGGTGATGCTCGGTGAAGGCGGCTGGGAGTACCTCACGACACGTAGACCTTTTATACGGGGAGATGACACAACATGATTGATGGGTGCGATCATTTTTCCTTTATTCAAATTACCGACTGTCATCTGATGGACACGCCGGATAGTCTGTTGCGTGGGCTGTGCACTCACTTCACGCTGCAACGCGTGTTGCAGCATATCGCCCGCCATGAGGCGGACAAGGTTGATTTCATTCTCGGCACCGGCGATTACGTCTGCTTCCCGACCGATCGGCAATACGCATGTTTTGTCGACGCAATTCAGTTGCGCTGTAATGCTGCTTTTCCTGGTCCTCAGGGATTGGGGTTCCCTGGTCTGGAGGATATGCCCATCTATTTTCTGCCGGGCAATCACGATGGGAACAAACCATTCATCAACCAGCTTTTCCCCGGCTCGCCCGTTCCCGATTCTCTAGACTTCGCGTTTACGCACAAAAGCGTGCGCTTCATCTGCCTCGACACGCTACGGTACGTTTTAAGGGACCTGCCACATCCTGACATGGACCCATTGCGAGAGTCTTCAATGAGACTGCTCGAAAGTGAATGCGCCTCGCTACCCGACGAGATGCCCGTGATCGTTGCGATGCATCTGCCGGCTGCTCCCGTCGATGAGTTGCCATGGGCCGACTGCGAGGTGCCCGAGGATATGGAAAGGTTCTGGCAGTTGTTTGCATGCAAGAACCTTCTGGCGATCTTGCACGGACACATTCACACGACCAAGGAACGGGTGGTCAACGGCGTGCCGGTGCTCAGTTTGAGAGCGACCGCAAATCAGTGGGCTGACGGCGATGATCTGATCCCCACGACGCAGCCTCCGCACTATCGCGTCGTGACCGTTGCGGATGGACAGTTCAGCCATCGCAACGTCGAAGTAGACACCGAGTGGGGTAATGTCGACTTGACGGAGGCTATACCGATGAACGAGCAGGCCTTTGCCCAGGTGGGTGAGGCGGATACCAAAGACCTGTTCTACAATGAACCGCCGAACAGAGAGTTTTGATTCGCTAAGGAGAATCGTGACATGGAACAGGTGTACGCTTACTATCGTCTCAAGGAGGGCGCGAACCGCGACAAGTTCATGACTCACATGCAGACGGTCGATGTGCCGGCCATGCGCAAGCAGCCGGGCGTCGATAGCTTTAACGTATACTTGGTTCACGAGGTGCCGCTCGGACAGTTTGCATTCGATGTTGTGGAGGACATCGTGGTCGACCGGTTTGAAACGTGGGATAAGATCTGCGAGGCTCCGGAACATCAGACCTACATCGATCAATGGGAACAATACGCGGACGCGGATTCGCTCGTATTTGTGCGTACTTGCAGTTAGAGACGGTGAGGACAAGATTTTGATATCGGTGCCGGGAACACATGGCCATGGACGTAAGACCGTTGGGGAAGTCCGGACTGAACGTTTCGACCGTCGCGCTGGGCTGCTTCGCGATGGGCGGTCGCAAATGGGGTGACGACGTTCGCGATCAGGATTCGATTGAAGCGATCCGTTTCGCCATCGACAGCGGCGTCAATCTTCTAGACACTGCGGCGAGCTACGGCCCCGGCCACTCTGAGCGAGTCATTGGCCGGGCCATCAGGGGAATAAGGGAGAAAGTTGTCTTGGCGACCAAGGTCATGGTCAGCTTCCAAGATGAAGACGAGGTGCGCCTGTCGCTGGAGGACAGTCTGGACAATCTCGGCGTGGATTGCATCGATCTGTATCAGGTTCACGTACCTAACCGCGGTGATATGGATGCCAACCTGCGGGTCCTGGAGCAGATGGAACAGTTTCGCAGCCAAGGCAGGATCCGGGCGATCGGAGTCTCGAATTTCTCCACGGAACAACTTGATCAGGGACGCGAGGTTGCCCAGATCGATTCCGTTCAGCCACCATACAGCCTCTTGTGGCGATACGTCGAAAAGGATTTGCTGCCTTACTGTCAGCGATACGGGATTGCCGTATTGGCCTACAGCCCATTGGGGCAGGGGATCCTGACCGGCAAGTACACCGGCGGCGTTACATTTCCGCAAGAGGACTCGCGTAGACCAAATTTCTTATTCCAGCCAAAGAATATTGAAGATTCTTTGGCGGTTGTGGATGCCGCGAAAAACATCGGCCAAGCACGGGGCAACACGGCGGCGCAGGTTGCTATTCGGTGGATCCTGCAGCAAAGTGGTGTGACATCCGCGCTTGTGGGGGCTAAACGGCCAAGCCAAGTCGAGGATAACCTCGGCAGCAACGGGTGGGAACTGAGCGAAGATGAGTTGCAGCAATTAAATAAGATCAGTCAACAGGTTCACGATCGGCGAGCTATTACGGTTCCCGAAAACTTGATGCTTTGGGAAGCAGTTCCCGATCCATTTTCCGAATCCACACGCCGCCAGATTCGCCAGCAATATCTTCAGTCAAGGGTAGTGTCATGAGAAAGAGCATTGTTAAAAGGAAGTTTGAAGCCGGCCAGCCAGTTTTGTGCGTGGCCGCCGGTATTCACCATCCAATGATTCCGGAGTTTGCCGGGTTGATGGGATTCGACTGTGTATGGCTGGATTTTGAGCATCATGGTAGCGGCCTTGAGACGGCCGGCACATTGATTGCATCATGCCGGTCGGCCAATATCGATAGCCTGGTTCGGCCGGCAAAGCTGGCGTTCGAAGATGTCCGTCGTATCCTGGAACTTGGGGGTACTGGAATCCTTTACCCGCGGCCGCAGGGCGTGGACGAGGTTATCGAATTGGTCAAGTGCTCTCGGTTCCAACCGCAAGGTGAACGCGGTTTCAGCGGTGGTACGGCCGATGCCGCGTTTGGATTACTGGCTTCCGATCGCAATTACATGAGTTTCTGCAATGAGCAGACCTTTCTTTTGCCCGAGATCGAAACACAGCAGATGGTTGATTTGGCCGGCGACGTGGCTGCGGTGCCGGAGGTTGATGGCTTGTTCATCGGCAGAGCGGATCTATCAATCTCCTTGAACCTTCGTCCCGGCGAACAGAGTGCCGAGTTAGATCGTTGCATCGATCGTGTAGCTGATGCTGCGGCGGCACACGGCAAACCGTGGGGTATTCCCGCCAGTTCGCTTGATGATGCTAAGGCAATGTTGGACAAAGGAGCTCGGTTCATCGCCCACGGCGCAGACAGCATTATGATTCAAAACGGCTGGCAGCGAATCCAGGATGACTTTTCCAAGATCGGTTTTGAGTTCCGCCCGAAAGTCCGTATCTAGGAACTGGCCATGGCAAGTGATCTGAGCGAACACATTCAGCAGACGGTGATGGTGGATTCGCATGAGCATCTGCGGATGGAAGATGTCTGGCTGCAGGACGGGCCCGGGGACGTCCTCAGCGACTTGTTCTTCGTGCCCTATGACGGTGGTGACCTCGTTACCGCCGGCGCTGATGACCAGGACGTTAACCGTTTGGCCGACCATACAGCAGGGGACATTGAGTCCCGATTTGCGCCCGTGGCTGATACCTGGGAGGCGATGCAGCTGACCGGGTTTGGCGAAGCAGTAAGGTTACACGCCAAACTAATCTACGACATGGAACAGATTACCGTACCGGCGATGGCTGCCGCCCAGCCACGCTTGGAGCAATTACGCCAACCCGATCAGCGCCTGCGATTACTGCGTGACGAAGCCAAGCTCGATCATGTTCAAGTGGACAACCTTTGCTGGGCCTGTGAGCCGGATGAATCCGACCCAGATTTTTTTCTTTACGACCTGAACTGGCGCACATTCTGTAATGGAGGCATCGAGATTGAGACTCCGTACGAGGCAGTCGGCATTTGGCGTGGCATTGAAACCGAAACGGGCATCACGGTGACCGACTTGAAATCGCTGCAAGAGGCGATGGAGGCGATATTCTCTCTTTACGGGCGGCGAGCCATTGCGGTCAAATCGCTGCACGCCTATGACCGCACCTTATTGTGGCGCGAACGCAGTGATCACGATGCCGAACGAGCTCTTGGCGCCGTGCTTGCCGGCCCCAACAAAGCTGACGAAACTGACCGGCTGTGTCTGGGTGATTGGTGCCTGGCTCGGGGCGTCGAACTGGCCATCGAATACGATCTGCCGTTCAAGATTCATACTGGCTATTTGGCCCGCAACCTACCCATGATGGTACATCACCTTCAAGCTGGCCATTTGTGTGAGCTTCTTATCCGCTATCCACAGGCGAGGTTTGTTTTAATGCATATTGCGTATCCCTACAATGACGAACTTGTAGCGATCGCTAAACACTTTCCCAACGTTTGGGTCGATTTGTGCTGGGCGTGGTCGTGTAATCCGCATGTGAGCGCAAAGTTTGTCCGGAACTTCTTACACGCCGTGCCGAGCAATAAATTATTCGCCTTCGGCGGCGACACCATTTGGCCGACCCGTAGTTATGTTTACAGCGTTCAGGCCCGCAAGTGGCTGACCAAGGCGCTCGAGGCGGAAGTGTGTGACGGTAATTTGACTGAGCAGCAGGCCATGGACGTGGCCACACGCTTGATGCGTCGCAACCAGCTTGACTGCTTCGACGTCGAAGGCACGCGCACCGCAGTTCGGCAGGCGATGCGCATAACCATGTGATCATGAGGTGAATGATGAATTACTATAACAGTCAAGCTGTTAAAGTCGGGACAATAGAGCAGTTACTCGTAGACGATCATATTGTCGAAGACACCTGGGACCTCACGCGCCATGTCCATCAACCACTTCGCCATCCGATCGGCCCGGTGCTGCATGCAGATCGGCCTTGGGAAGACGGCATCCGAACCTGCAATGTCTTGTACGACCAACGCGAAGGCCTCTACCGGATGTTCTATCAGTCCATCAACATAGAAGCCTACCAGAAGTACCAAAACTACGGCAAGGCGCAGCGTCATCCGTGGAATCTAGCGAAGCACGGTACCCCTAAGTTTGTTTGTTATGCCGAAAGTCACGATGGTCTGCACTGGGACAAGCCATCTCTTGATGGCTTCGGTTGGCGTAACTACCCGAAGACAAACGTCGTCATGCCAGGCCATACTCGAGCGCAGTCGCCCGAGGTATTTTGGAACTCCAACCAAAGCGACGAGCAGCGGCGCTTGATTATGCTGTATCGTGATACGATCAACCACACCAAGCCTGACGCGCGGGACGGTCGATGTCTGGCTTATTCGGCCGATGGGATCCATTGGACAGAGGATAAAGATAATCCCATCACCCAAGGCGGAAGCGACGGTATGCAGCCAATCTGCTGGGATCCGGCGACGAAACAATGGTTCTGCTTCTGTCGTCCCAAAGTATTGACTTATGACCAGCGCGGGTCGTTCCGCCCACCTATGGGCAATACGAGGCGCCGCATGGCGGTTATGACCAGCCCGGATCTACGCACATGGTCTTTTCCCCGGACAGTAATCGTGCCTGATGAGTTGGATATCAGCACGATGTGTGTGGAGGGCGCTTCTGCGGGCTTTAAGTGGGGCAGTCACTTCTTTGCGGTGGTGCCAATCTCCGACCACTATGGCACGCAAAACTTTGAGACGCAGCTAGCCTTCAGTGCTGACGGCCATCATTGGAATCGCCTGCCTGATCGCCCCAACTATTTTGAACGCGGACCAGAAGGCAGTTGGGATTCTCACTGGGCGATGCCAACCTGCCCACCGGTCGAGATGGGCGACCAGTGGCTGTTGTACTACATCGGAGCACACAAGCCAGTGATGCGCCACTCCCATTCATTTTTTGTGAGTGCAGTGGGCGTTGCGGTGGTACCCAAGGGTCGATTAATTGGGCAATTCGCTGGTGATCGCGATGGTTTTCTGCTCACACGCGAGTTGGTCGTGGGTGGAAAATTTTTAGATATTCATTGTGAACGCGTGGCCGATCGAGACGGCCGACCACCCTGTGAAATACGCGTTGGTCTGGCCCGACGCGGTGGTGAGGCCAATAACCACCGCGATTTGGGTTACCACGATGGTTTTGACCTCGATGATTGTGAGCCGATGGGAATGACCAGTCATGCACTACGTGTACGCTGGAAGGGCAATGCCGACCTGGGCGCCTTGGTTGGCAAGTCAGCGTACTTGCGTTTTTACATGCGCAATGTGGGTCTTTACAGCTTTCGATTTACGAATCAGTAGCGGAATCTTGCGTTTGACTCAGAGAACCCCAAGTCCCTCTATTATGATTGAGAACACCATGGCTTCAACCTCCCTATTGCATTTTGGTGGCCCGCCTCTTGTCAAAAACCTATCACGCGGTCACACAAATAATCATTACCTGTTTGCGGGAGTTGTCCTTGCCCTGATACTTGCCTCCAATGCCGTTAATGCAGATATCACGCTGGCTGAAAACAGTGAGACGCCATACGTCATCGTAGTTTCAGACGATGCAATTGAACCGGAAAAGACGGCAGCAAAGGAATTGCAAACTTACTTGGAACAGGTAACGGGTGCTAAGTTCGCGATCACCAGCCCCCCCACGACTGGGCCGAAGATACTGGTCGGCCCGTCATCACGGGTTAGGAAGCTGCTGGCAAACGTCGATTGGGACGGCTTGGGCAAAGAAGGGACAGTTCGCAAGACGGTCGGGCGTGATCTCATCCTGGCTGGGGGCCGCCCACGGGGCACGCTTTATGCCGTGTACTCCTTCCTTGAGGACACCGTTGGCTGTCGATGGTGGACGTCGACAGAAAGTACGATTCCTAAGAGCCCGATGTTGCGGGTGCCGCAACTCGACAAGCTTTACATCCCGCCTTTCAGCTACCGATTAACTTGGAACTTCGACAATGGAAACAAACCGCTGTTTCGCGCCAAACAGAAGATCAATTCGGGCGAACAGATCGGGCCGGTCCCCGGGGCGTACGGTGGTAGTGAGTACATCATCAACGATGGGCACGGACTAGGAAAAATGATCACGGCCGAGCAGTACTTCGAGGATCATCCCGAATGGTTTCGTTACAGCCGCACCGAGGGTAAGCGTGTTTCTGGCGAGGCTGCGGACCAGGTGGTTCACTGCTATACAAACCAAGCGCTACGCACAGAATTGACAAGGGTGGTTTTGGGCCTGTTGAAGCAGCACGAAGGCGCAAGCAATGTGATTGACGTGAGCCTGGCCGATTCGGGTTCGATGTGCGAATGTGATCCGTGTATTGCGCTGCGTCGCACCGAATCAGCCGATTCGGGTGTGCTGGTCCATTTTCTTAACGGTGTGGCTGAGGAGGTGGAAAAGTTTTATCCCGATGCAAAGCTGACATTTTTGGGCTACTGGTCAACGAACAAACCACCAAACTTTGCCAAGCCCCATCGCAACCTTGTACCTCGTGTAGCCACCATGGATAAGTTCCATGACCGTTCAGTGAGGCAGTATAAGTTGCAGCGCCGGTACATCGAGAAGTGGAGCGCCATTTCCAGTGAACTTTTTATCTGGGACTATGCAATCAATTTCCACGGCTACCTGTTGCCTCATCCGAACCTCATGGCCTTTAACGACACGCTGCGTTTCTATGCCGAACACAAAGTGACCAGCGTCTTCCTCCAGGCTCACCAGGACCGGGCGGCTTATTTTCCACGCCTGCGGATGTACCTCTATTCCAAACTGATGTGGAACCCACACCTAGACGGTCGAAAAATCATCAAGCAGTTCATGTACGGTTACTTCGGCGCAGCCGCACCGCATATGCTCAGTGTGATTGATCTATTCGAGCGGGCTGGCCAGCAGCCTGGCGTTTTCTTGAACTGCTATTACAAAGGAACGTACCACTGGCTGCGTCCGCGGGACCTCTTCTTGGCCACCAAATTGTGGGCTCGGGCAGAACAGGCCGTCCGAAACGATGAAGTACTGGCTCAACGCGTTCTACGCGCACGTTTACCGATGGACATGGTCTACCTCAATCGTCACCGTACCCTCAAGCGTTATGCCTATATGCATGATGAGGAGTTTCGAGGCCCGAAACACCCTTACACGGCTGCCGAACGATATATCAAGACTGCTGGTGGTTTTGGGGCAAACAATTCACGGATGGGTGTACCCTTCGGAGCACTGAAATCTAAACTACTAAGCCGCTATCCACGGCCGGCTGATACTCCCGCCCAGTGCCGGGGTCTTCACGTCGCCGAATGGGAAGACATCCAAGACAATATGTTCAGTCTCGGTTTTGACGGTGGCTGGACACAAAACTTTCAGCACTATACGGTTGATGAGTTGGCACAGATCGTGGATGACCCGGCCGCATCCGATGGTAAGGCGGCCCGAATGCCCGGCGGACATCGCAAGGAGGCCGTCAAGTACGTGATCGACCGGGAGATGGCGGGGCGTTGGCACGTCTATGTCATGGGGCGAATAGATGCGCCAAAATACAAGGAGATGGCATTCATCGCCGGGATCTATCATCGACAGGACATCGGCGAGATGGCAAGAATTGTTCCTGCCTATGACCCAACGAAATCTAAGGCTTACGAAACCTACTACCTGGGCGTGCACGACCTGCTACGCGGCGCCGAGATCTGGGTCACACCACCAGAGGATGAGACGATCAAGTCAGTGTACATCGATCGAATCTTTCTGATCCGCGACGGGGCGCAGAAAAAGATGACCCAAGTGAGTCCCTGACACAGGGGTTTTATTGTCAAAGTAAAATCGTTGGTGCCAAATAAGGAATAACCAACGAGTCGGCTTACGAGATGTCTTGACAGTGAGCTTCGTAGTAGTCTCGAGCCTTCGTTGCTTCTTCATCGCTCATCATCTCATAAGGCGGCAGCAGTCGGCGCGGGTAGTCTGGGTCCACCAGCCATGTGTTCAGTTTGTCCCAAGCACCATCTATCTTCGCCCCCTTCACGTGGCGGCCGAGGCCCTCATGAATCTGCAACATGCGGCGTTGGATCGTAAAGGCGGTGGTTAGGTCGCCGCTCTTGCCTGCCTCAAAGAGTTTTCGGGTCAGGTTTGGGAACACGGGGCCCAGGCTATTGATCAGTGAGCACTCACCATAGAGGCAGGCGTAAGGAAAGGCAGTTGCCATGAAGAAATGTTGTAACTGTGGAACCCTCGTCATCAACGCACGGATCAAGGCCATGTTCTTGATGCTGATCTTTGTTGCCACCAGGTTAGGTACGGCTGCGACGGCACTGCAATAGTCGTCTGCCGTCATTGAGTTTATGCTACTGGCATAGTTGTAGTGCAGGAACTTGGCGTCCGGGAATGAACTACAGACAGTGTTGATATACGTCACCTTCTCGGTGCCGGATAGCCGCCCCCAAGACGGAAGCGAGATCTGAAACATACGGGCGCCTTTCTCGTGCGCGTAGTGGACCCGTTCGATCATATGATCTGCGGACAGGCTGATTACCCCCACTTGGGGAAACAGACCTGGTTTATTCGCTACCTGCAGGAACACATCCACTACACGCTGGTACCGCGAGTCGGTCATGGCGTGGCCCTCACCGGCAGTGCCCATGACATACAGGTGGGTGTACCCGAGATGTAGTAGCTGCTCGGTGTGTTTCGTAAACATTTCCTCATGCAGTTCGTACTGCTCCGTCCATGGGGTATTGACACCCATAAGCAATGCTTGGGTATATCGCCTGTCGGGCATGGGAAATTCATCCTCAATGTTTGTATTGTGGTACCGTCGCTCTGTAATGCTACACTAGCTTGGGTTGGCTACAAGGGGACTATTTCTATGAGCGTGGAATTACACTGTCATACGGTATTCTCAGTTGACGCCTATGGTACACCGGAGGATTTGGTGGATGTGGCGGCTGATCGCGGCGTTACGACCTTATCCATTACCGAACACGATCATTTAGGTAGCTGCCAGCGAGCGCAAAGCCGCGCCACGCAGTGCGGGATCGAATATTTACCTGGCATCGAGCTTGGCGCCCTTTTGGATGGTGTGGAACTCCATCTGTTGGGGATTGGCTTTGACCCGGACAATTCACAAATAAAATCAATGGTGGCTGAGAGCTTTTCAAAAAACGAACGTTATTTCGACCTTTATATGCCGTACCTTCCGGAATTTGGGTGCCATTTTACAAAAGAGCAAATGGCTGTCGGCCTCGCTGAGCGTTACCCGACCCATTCGGCGCCGGTCATTAGTCAATGGTTTGCAAGGGATTTCTTGGTTGATCAGGGCGTATACCCTGATCGAGCTGCTTTTAAAGCGGTCATCAAGCAGATAGAACAGCAAATTATTAACGAACAAGGTCCGCAGGTTTTCAAAAGTACTCTGACCTTAGAGAAGATTCTTAAAACCATCCAAGGTGCAGGAGGCGTGGTGCTCTTAGCGCATGTGGCCTATTACTATCCGACAGATCAGACGAAACAGATCGAACTGATTCGCAAGGGTCTGGACATGGGGCTTGATGGCTTTGAACTGTATCACCCGCTGAATGTGGCTGAATCCCATTTTGATGTACTCATTGGCGAAGCGAAACAAATCGGCTGTGTCATTAGCGGTGGTTCGGATTGTCATAACGCGCGTATTGAAGGTTCAAGTGCCCTCAATGCCTGCAACGTGCCCGAAGAAACCATTGCCAATCTGAAATCAGTTTTAGCCGAACGGCAATTGGCTCGCATGTAATGCACGTCCCAGTAAGTTTACATGTTAGTTGTATACGCGAAGATTTCAGAAAGAACACAGATCAATACTGCGGTGGCATTACTAAAATCAAGATTGGTTTGTCATGGTAAGCCAACAGCCTTATGGCATGCATGGCTTTCTTTATTTCTTTCGCGCACCTTGAGCGGTGTGTGCACATCAACGCTCATGGAGCACCGTTTTGGTCTCGATGCGTGCGATCGTACCTGTAAAAGTGGTGGCAACAAGTGATTGGGAGCTAAGTGAAGCTGTGGCGACGATGGGCTGACCTAGTTGCAACGCAGCAAAACGCTTGCCGGTGCGCCGATCAAGCGCTCGGATTTGTCCGTCAAGTCCGGCCAGGTAAATGGCACGGGGCGTTACAAGCGGTCGGGCCAAGGCATGGGAGCCGTGGCGATGGGGCATTACGTCCATGAGGTCCTTGCCGTACCCCCGTTGCCATAACATTCTGCCGCAACCTGCTTGTCGGGCCTGTGTCATGCCGCCGGTTATGTGTTCAAGAGGCCGAATCTGCTCACCCCCGGGTGACAAGTCGTATTCGATTGTGTTGAACACCAATAGTTGATCGTCACACGCCCAGCCGTTCAGTTCCCCGGTGCCCGTTCGTCGCGACCATAGGCGTTGTCCCTTGTGGCGTTTTCGGGGGTCTAAGGCGTGAAACCGGCCTGGTGCGTCGGGAACGAGCAACCACCCGCGATGCAAGAGCATGGCTGGATGACAGTGATCGTAATGGGCTTTGAACCGCCACAGCAATCGGCCCGTTTTCGCGTTTAGGCATGCGACGCCTTCGTGATAAACCATCACGGCAATGGTGCTGCCTAAACACAGTGGTGTGGCGAAGTGTGGCAGGTAGTCGGTTGTTTGGCGGGATGTCGCCCACCGCCATTGTGGTTTTCCAGATTTGATCTTGAATGCCTCAAGGCCACCGGTTCCTGTGCCGGCAACGATAACATCGTCGGCCACGACTGGGCCGGTGTGAATCCAGCGATGAGGATAACCACTGAGTGTTCGGGTCCATGCGGCCCGGCCCGTGGTGCGATCCACCGCAAGGACCTGCCCCGCCTGGGTAACTGCTAATACACGGTCAGGTGTGATCGCAAGTGTCCCACGGATTGAGTGGGTTGTGTGCAACAACCATCTTGTTCGCCCCGTGTCAGCATCAAGGCACAAGACCCCGGACTGACCTGAATATGATTCATCTGAAAGTGGAATGAAAACATCTTTGGCATCGCAAATAGGTTGCCCACGATTAAGGCAGGTTTGCACTTGTACCGTCCATTTGACTCCCAGTTGTTTCTTGAGGGTGGTTTTACGTGGTTGCGGCTGAGTAAGCGGTTTGAAAGATACCTGAAATTTTTGTGTACCCAGCGCAAGTGTTCGGAATCCACGTGGCATGTAGTCCACCCCGCCAATGATCAGTGGAGGTGTGCAAAAAGATCTCACGCCGGCGTATTCGTAGCACTTGGACGTATGCCAGTGGCCGCAGATCACCGCTTTGACACCACGTTGACCGAGAAACTCAAGCCATGCGGCGGTGGCCGGTGGGTGTTGGGCCAAAAGAACATGTTTGCCAGCACTGCGGGCGAGGTCGGCTTCTAGCCATCGACGTTTTATTTCTGCTCGCGTCGATCCGAAATACGCGTCCTCCTCTGGGCAAATAATCAAATGCCATGGCCCAACGTCCAGCGAGAAATACGTCGGGCCCATCACGCTTTCCCAGTGTTGAATGTGTGGCAGAGCAGTCTTCAGCTCACGTTGCTCATTCTTGCCGTCGCAGGCACCAAACACGGGAATTACCGGGCATGCGCAATGATTAAAAATGCGGCGGAGCAGGTNCAGGCTTGGAATATCGCCCCTGTTGGTCATGTCTCCTGTGCCCACNAGTAACTCAAGATCAGGTACAACACGATGAAGTTGGCGGAAATCNCTCCGTAACTNCCGTGCAACAGCCGGCATATTCGACCGCACGCTAAAGTGCGTATCAGTGAATTGACCGATGTGCACGGTTCGTTGCGATGACCGGGGGCGGTTACGCCGCCGAAGCACAAATTTCACCGACCCGTCATGGTGGGGTGTGGCGGTGTACCATCGCGCGTCATCCGTTCCGTCAGGACGTGTTACGAATATTATGGGGTGAAGTTTCGGGTCAGCAGCGAGGGTGAATCGGCCCCGGTGGTCGGTTAGCACGATGTCCTCACCGTTGCTGACGGGGATCTTTTGAAGCGGTTTGCCCCTGGGTGTCTCTACAAAGCCGTCAATCTGCCTCAGCGTCCCATTCATGGCTCGTTATCCAAGTTGCCGCTGGTTCGTTGGTTGCTGAGGTCCAACTAAGGATTAGTCAATACGGCACTTCTTGTATTCGTTGCCTGTTTAGGGTGTTATCTGGAAACGGTATACACGTGAATTGATCCAGCAACCAGAGTTGCGAAGCGTCTGGCTGCAATCAATTGTGATTACCGAATTTACATCAACTCCCCGAGCTGGACTCGAACCAGCAACCTAGCGGTTAACAGCCGCTCGCTCTACCAATTGAGCTATCGGGGAAGCGACTTAGGAAGAATAGTCAAAGTATCGGTGGAATCAACCGGTTGCCTTGATAGCCAGCGGCTGGTGCAGTGTCGATGGATGCTACGGCTTGTTTCTATCGGGCATTGGTTGATCATGGTCAGCCGGAAAGACTACTGGGGGGCATTGAGTCTCCTAGAAACCCCACTGATTCGGGTTCTTATGCTCGCGGGGATTTCTGATGGGGGCTATAATGTGAAGGAATCCATATTTGCCGGGATTTGTTTGGTGGTCAGCCAAGATACAATCGGGCTGATGAGGGTCGGCAGGTTTTGGTAAAGGATTCAGAAGGATTACGTGATGGCGACCAGTTTTGGTGCTTTAAGCACCGATTTTTATCTGAATCATAAGCTGGCTTTGAAAATGGATCTTCCCACGGAACGGGAGACGATTCTCCATTTTTTTGACCAGATTCGTAAGGTCGAACCGAGCATGGATCGGTTTCGCCGCTATGACGAAGAACTCGCACTTGAATCCAGTCAACGCCATGATGAATATCGCTGGTTGAGCCTGAGACGGACGTCCATTCGCACAGGGCACGTCAATCCACAGACCATGCCGCAGGGTTACGATTTTCACCGCATGGTGCTGAAGGTGGCCCCCTACTATCTCAGCATCAGCCCCCTCGATGTTGATTATCTTGAGTTGACGTTTGGTTTCGATCTGGAGTGTAAGGCCAACCATGATGGGGTGGTTTTCAATGCGCTTTATGGCGATACGCCCATGGCTGAACTGCTCCAGGTACCCGATGGCAGGATTTTGGATGTACAGCCAGTTCTTGGCGTATCACTTACTGAGCGTGGTGACATCCAAGCCTATTTCGAGATCAAAACCCGCAAGAAGAACCGCCGAGGTGACGCCCGCCGCTATAAACATGAGCCCATTAGCCTATTTCTTACGGTACGCCGGTATGGGTCAGTACAGAATATTGATGCTCTAGCGAGCATTTTTGATGATCTGGGCGAGCATGCAGAGACCCTTGCGACAGAACGGTTTGTCCCCAATCTACTCACGCCAATCGCTCGACAGATCACATCGAGCAGTGCTTGAGCCGGGATGTTTCTGGCGGCGATGGATCTCGCCCTGTCCTAAGCCAGTCCACGATTACCGCTTTCAGCTAAAATCAAGCCAGTGACTTGTAGAGAAGAATCACGCGATTGTTTTCGTTGCATATGCGATCTTTAAACCGATAGAAACAACAGTGTGTCGGACGAATCTCTGAAAATAATGGTCTTAGCAGGCGGCCCAGACCGCGAGCGGCCGGTGAGTTTGCAGTCGGGTGCTGCAGTAGCGTATGCGCTACGTGAGGCTGGTCATGATGTGCGAGAGTATGACATTGGACCCGATGACCTATCAGCGTTGAAGACTTTTGAAAAGTGGGGAGGTGATGTCCTATTTCCCGTCTTGCATGGTCGATGGGGCGAAGGGGGTGGACTACAATTATTGCTGGATGATCGCGAACTGGCATATGTCGGTTCACGGGCTCGTGCGGCATCCCTATGTATGGATAAATCCCGCGCTAAAAAACTATTTTTGGATGCCGGATTGCCTACGCCCGATTGGCAGTTGCTTGATTCAACCCAGATGCCCTCCATGCATCCCCCCATTGTGATCAAGCCAAACAATGAGGGCTCCAGCATTGATGTGGCCATATGCCATAACCCAACCCAAGTGAAGCAAGCTTGGCGGGAATTAGGCCGGCGAAATTCACATTTGCTTGTTGAAACATTTATTGGTGGTAAGGAATTAACCGTCGGGGTTGTTGATCGGCTTGACGCCGAAGGCGGCGGTACCTTTGCATTACCGCCGCTACAGATCGTTCCTGCAGCGTCGTTTTATGATTATGAAGCAAAGTATCATCGTGAAGATACGCAATATTTATTTGACATTGATCTACCCGAATCATTACTCGTTGAAGCCCAGCGATTGGCGATCGCGGCCCATGAACATGCTGGAGTAAATCACCTGTGCCGCGTCGACATGATTGTTGATGCGGATCAGCGGATCTGGATTCTAGAGATCAATACCCTTCCCGGTTTTACCTCCCACTCGAATGTGCCGCTTGCCGCAGACCATATGGGCGAACCACTGCATGTTTTCGTGGATCGGCTTGTACGCTTAGCCTTGGAGTCCTCGGCTCGATTGAATCTCACCGCCAACGCCGGGCCTTAATGACTTCAGTGACTAGTTGAAGTGATCGTTTGTCAGCTAATTCTACTTTTCAATATAAAATCTCGATAGTAATCAATCATGGGTTGGCTCTTTTTGAACAGCTTACGACCACGCAAACGACGAGTTAGTCACGCGGGTATTGCCCATCGTCGGTTAGTGGTTGGGGTCAAATGGTTTCTCTGCAGCATCATGGTGATGGCCTGTTTGTTTGGCTGGCACATGTTGGAAAAGGTGTTGACCAACCAAGCAATCAAGTCAAGTAAAATCCCGGTTGTTATAGATCATGTGTTATTTGAGACGTTGCCTCATTGGATGGATAGCCAGGTACGACTGGAACTTCAGGAGGCAGCTGCATGGCCAATTAAAGATGGCGACTTGTCTCATCGTAATTTACAGCGATCCGTTGAGTCACTTTATCAAACGGGATGGGTTCGTCAGGTCCATCAGATTAAGCGAGATGGGATGAACTCAATCATGGTATCGGCTGACTACCGCCGGCCGGTTGCCGCCATTGCCAGTCCTAGGGGAATTTTTCGCGTTGATCGCGAGTCTGTCCGTTTGCCTGGTGATTTCGATGACCAATCAATCGGTATGATCGGGGTGCCGATCATTACCGCCGTGTCATTATCGCCACCACCAGTTGGGCATCAATGGCTAGGTGAAGATGTTGCTGGTGGACTGTCTGTTGCCCAGTTAATTCAAGATCAACCGTACGTCACGCAGATCGAAGCGATTGATGTATCACAGACTGATCAGCAACGTCGTATACGTGTTTCATTGCATACACATCGTGGCCTAATACGGTGGGGTTTGGCGCCTGGGTATGATCATCCATTGGAACCCTCCACGGAAGTTAAATTGCATCGTTTGATGCAAATTTACTCCAGATGGCAAGCAGTGGATGCCGGGGGCAAGGTTGTTGATCTATACGGCCCCACCACATTGATCCGTCTGCGGCGTGACCACGATCATTACCAACCGGTGATCGATACAGGCTCATGGTGAGGCAGACATGCCTTCTAGCCCAGCCCCTAATGCTGCTGGGATTGCTTGGTGGAGTGCATATGCATCCCAGTCGCATTCGTTCAACGTCGAATATTTTATTAGCCTGGTGCTTCTGGTTGATTGGAAGCTGGTTTGTCACCATCGGACCAAGTGCGGCCGAGGTGGCTCCTCGCATGATGCTGATTGCGGCAACAACTGGGTTTTTGGTGTTATGGCCCTTGGTGCGTCTAAGTCAGGGTTCTGAGAATCCGATAAACCGTAGCCGTCAAAACCATGAATCTGTTGGGCTCGTGTTTCCCAGAGACGCGATTTGGCCCATACGGTTAACTGCCTATCAGCAGACCATCCGCGATTGGATGGGTCTATTTTTCGTATTTCAAGCCGTCATTTGGCCCCTCATGCTCAATGCATACTGGACCATGCCACAGACGATCTGGCTCAACGCCACATTGGGTGGTTGGAGTCTATTGATTGCATTGATTCTCGGTTGGGGGCTTAACCGAGAATCAGGGATGGGCCGCACAATCGCTATGGTTGGGTGTCTACTGGTCGTATTGGGCGAACCAGTGATCGTCGGCATGGTTTGTAACGTGGCCACGGAAATAGATGGTCTATTCTGGCAGACGCGGTTCAGTCCTTTTATCGCCTTATGGGCACTGGCCCATCCCTACGAAGCAGGTGCCTTGAGACAGTACCAGCCACAGATCATTACCGTTACGATGGCAGCGATATTGGGCTGGGGTATTGTGTGGCAACGCTTGGTTTACCATCAAGACCTATAGAGAATGGTGAAGCGTTTTTTTTTTGATGATGAAGAACCATGGGTCGATGAATATCGGCAGGTCATAGCGGTGAGGGCTGGGGTTCTGGACCTATAATATTGTGGATGTTAGGGTGAATTTTCCTTGATCTAAATTTTATGGCATCGATCTGTTCGATAGCATCTAATACCCCGCCGAATCGTCATAGTGTGCGATGTGGGGATACATGATTAAGCAAAGAGCATAATGATATGGAGTTTCTAACTGCAGACGAAAAAGACCGGCTTGAGCAACGTCTTGCGCAACTCAAAGCCGAACGCCCAGGGTTATCCGAACGGATCGCAGAAGCCCGATCTCATGGGGATCTGAGCGAAAACACCGAATACCATGCGGCTCGTGAAGCCCAGGGATTAGCCGAAGCGGAGATTCGCAGGCTTGAGGGGCGGGTCAAGACTGCACAAGTCGCGGACGAATCACAGATCCCTGACGACATGGTGTTCGTGGGGTCTGTCGTCAAGCTTTGCGATCTGGATGATGATTCAGACGACCTGTATAAGCTTGTCGGGGAGGCAAGCGGCAACTTTGATGCCGATGAAATTGAAGTGACAGCTGCTAGTCCAATGGGTGAAGCTCTGATCAAAGCGCGGGTGGGGGACGTTGTTAAGGTTGATTTGCCCCGCGGGACAAAACGCTTTGAAGTGATCGAAATCTTGTAAACAGATTTGGTAATGATAATGGGTCGGTCACATCGCAATGCAATCGTTAGGACGGAGAGGAACCGATGAAAAACAGCCTGATAGGCCTGTGTGGTTTGTGTTTCTTAGCCTCAACACTTTTCGATCCGGCCGAGGTGGGGGCTCAGTACGCATTAGGGGATGGGCGAGCACTCGACAGCAACATGCAAGAGGGGGCGAGTCGTGTGAATCGTCGTGCTGCTGAGCCAAACTATCAACTGCGAAACAACCTTGTAACCGGTAATGTGACGGGGCTTGGTTATTTTCACGATGACGTTGGATATGCCACCTCCACGGGTTTTCGCGATCCGACCAGCAGTGACGACCTGTTCAGGTTTCGGGCGACCAGTGCTACTCCTCACTTTGCACGCCATCCCCGGACTGTTGTGGGTGGCCCGGCAGTCACGGTATTTCGATCCTTTGCCACGTTGCCGGCAGCTGAATTGAAGGAGTCACTGAACCAGCGTCGTGGTGTTCAGCCGTTTGATGCAACAGTTTCCGGGTACACCGTACGGCCGCATCAAGATACTTCTGGCTTGGCCAGCGCAATGAACCGTCCGTTACTCATTCGCCGGCAGCCCGATGGGCGTGTGTTGCAAGTAATCGCATCACCGCTACTTGGCGTTCGCAAGCAGTTGCTTGATCCAAGAGACGGGCTCGGTTTGCGCGAACAACGTGTAGCCGGTGGGTTGAGTGCTGATGACGGCACGCGAAGTGGCGAGCAAGCAGGGACTTTGGTTCGACCGCAAGGTGTTCTTGGTGTCGATCGTGATGCGGCCAATCCAAACGCACACTTTGGAGGCTATTTATTAAAACCACCAAGTACCTACGGGGATCTACTGTGGACGCCATCGCGCGAGTTGGGATCCTATTTATTTGATGACAATCATGAATCAACCCTTGCTGTTCATGCGCCAACGCTTGAACAGCGTGTTGCACGGATCGAGGCAAGGATGTTCAGTCCGCTCGGTTCGCGATCTGTTGCGCCCGGTGAAGATGTGTATATGGATCTACTTGCCGAGATAAAACGCCAGCAGCAAATCGCTTCTGGTGCCATTATTGCGGAGGAAGTGGTGCCCGGTGTCGTAGATGACGAAGGTGGTCCGGATCTCATCCCGTCGACGATGTCAATGCCGGCATTGCCTTTGGAGCAGCAAATAGGTGACGTGGGCTTATTGGCCAATGAGCCGCACATGAAGCAAGGGAGCATGGTGGAGGGGGAGCTCTCAACCCCGATGCGGTTGGCCAGCCCTACGTTGCAACAACTGGCCAAGGCAAGAACACAGCGGTTAAAAGTTGCTCGTATCACCTTGGGTTTAGATGATAGCGGTGGTACGGTGGTTGATGATGCGGAAAGCAATCCTTTCAGCGTGAAGGTCAACCAGCATTTTGAGGAAGTTACAGGTTTGGATCGGCTCAAGCCTGCAGCCGGTGATGTGGATGTTGTCGGGCAAACACCGGCGGAGGACACTTCTGCCGTACCGCCATCGCCTCTTGAGGGAGTCCGGTCAATTGCATCGCTCCAGCGGCTTCTGAAAACATTGAACTATGACTTACCCAACTTGAAAACCATCGCAGGCCAGCGCGCATCACGGGTTAATCGGCTGCTACGAGAGGCCGAGGCGGATCTGGCAGCTGATCGCTATTTTGACGCCGATGACAAGTATCGCATGATTCTTGCTGGCGTACCAAGCTATCCGATGGCTCGCGTGGGTATTATCCATTCGCAACTCGGCGCTGGTCTAATCCGTTCGGCTGCGGTCCATTTGCGGAATCTGCTTGAAGATCATCCAGAGATGATAGCGCTTCGTTACGAGGCCAGGTTATTACCCCAGGTGCGGCGGCTTGAATGGATTCGCAGGCAAATCGACAAGATGCTTGAGATGTCCAAAAGCGGTGACGCTGCTTTGATATTGGCATATCTCGGGTACCAAATAGGCCAGCGGGATCTGATTGAGTATGGTCTGGATATCGCCCAAGCTGACGCCCGATACGATCCCATGGTTAATCTACTCCGTTATATCTGGCTGGAGGATGCTGAATCGGCAGATCCACACGCAGGTAAAGATCAATTAGGCCAGCCCGTTAATCAGATCGATGAGGCGAGCGAAAACACATCATCGCTCGATGTTTTGAAGTGACCAGCGGATCAGGTACGGACGGCCGATTGTCGAAAAGCCGCCAGAATGCGAGTCCATCTGAGGATGTTCCACTCAATGAATATCGTCGATCCGACCGCCAATTGTCGGATCTGTTGGATCATAGTTATTTAGGTGTGTTACGGGATACCCTGTACCGGTTAAGTGGGTTCCGTTTATCATTGACCGACAGCAACGGTCAAGCAATTTCAAGTCTCAATTGCGATTCCAGCAGTCTTCAAAATCAGGATCGGAAAATATTGCATGAAGATTCGGGGCGATGGAGCGCTTCGATTATTGTCGAAGGCCGTGCTATTGGTCGGGTCACGATTGAGGATCAGCGAAAGGATCAGGTGGCGGAAGTTGATGCTGATGCCGACAACACGGCTAGGCAATTACTTGTGCTATGGGCGACTCATTTGGCGAACTTGTGTAATCAAGCTGCCCAGATAGAGCATCGTGTGGATGAGTTAAGCATTCTTTACAGGTTGAGCACACTTCTATCAGCTCACCGAGATTTGCGGGAAGTGCTTGATGCTGCAGCGAAAAGTGCTGCGGAAGTGATGGATGTTAAAGCTGCCAGTATTCGTCTTCTTGACGAACAGCGTCGTGAGTTATTTCCCAAGGCGGTGTTTAATTTGTCAAGCCAGTACCTTGACAAGGGGCCGGTTGTTGTTGAGGAAAGTGAACTCTACCGCCGGACCTTGGCTGGAGAAGTCGTTTATGTGCAGGACATGGCCAATGATCCTCGGGTGATGTACCCCGAAGATGCACACCGCGAAGGGTTGGTTTCAATTTTGTCGGCACCAATGATCTATGAAAATGAGCCTGTGGGTGTCATTCGAGTTTACACTGGTGAGCCTCGAAGTTTCACTCAGTTTGAGATTGTCATGCTCAGGGCGGTGGCACAGCTGTTGGCGACAGCAATTGAAAATGCTCGTCTGAATAATGAGAAAATCGAAACTGAGAGGATGCAACAGCAGATTCAACTGGCTGCGGATGTGCAAAGGCGCATGATGCCGGCCGAGGCTCCCCGTATTGGAGGCATCGATATTGCCTCTCGGTGTGTCCCCTGCTTTGAACTGGGCGGGGATTTTTATGACTTTATACAACTTGGATCACAGTTGGGTGTGGCAATAGGAGACGTGGTGGGCAAGGGGATCGCGGCAAGCCTGTTGATGGCATCTGTTCGCGCAGCCTTGCACGCCCATGCGGAAGTGATTTATGACATTAACCAGATTATTGCCCGCGTCAATGCAACCATGGTACGCCAAACATTAGACAATGAGTTTGTCACGATGTTTTATGGTGTGATCGACCCCGTTTCGCGGCGACTGACATACTGCAATGCAGGACACGAATATCCCCTATTGCTGCGAGGCGGAGAGATCCACAAACTTGCGACGGGGGGAATGATTGTTGGTGTTGATGAGTCTGCCCCCTATGACATGGGGATATTTGATTTGCAATCTGGCGACTTGCTGGTGATCTACACCGATGGCCTGTGCGATGCGTTGGATTTTCGTAACCAGAGGTTCGGCCGTGAACGGATTATTGCGGCGATGCATGATCGTTCAAATGCATCGGCGCATGATGCGCTTAACCATATTCTTTGGCAGATGCGACGATATGTTGGCCTTAATCGCAGCGTGGATGATACAACACTAGTTGTGATTAAAGTGGATTGATCGCGGGCGTTGCATCGCCGTGATGGGCATGCTGGAACTTGTAAAATCTTTGATGATCGGATGTCCACCGAGGAGTGGTGTTGGGTTAGGGGCGTGCCCTGTTCCCTGGCATCAGGATGTTAGGTCTTTACGCCAAATCACTGAGGTGGGTTGCGCCATCAAGTTGTGGGCATAAATCAGATATCTGGATGGTCCCACCGCTGGCAAATGATTTGTTGGCCGCCACGCCAATGAGGATTGATGCGGCGCCCTGCTCATGTCCTGCATCACGACGCAGGGCGTCTGGTGCTGCATTGGGCAGGAAAATTTGATCTTGCATTAGAGGATCGGCGCCACCGTGGCTGCCTTTGGCTTTGGGAATTGGGATGTTGTAGGGGGCGTCAAATAGCGGCAGTACCCTCAGGCTTGTCTCCCATTTTAAATCCTCGCCACCTTTTTTCTCACTCGTGCCGCCAATGATATGCGCCTCGTGTGCTTCTTGGTATTCAACTCGACCCTTGGTGCCATTGATAGATAGGTGATAGCCTTCACGCGGGAGGTATGCGTTTAGCGAATAATTTAAAACGGCGCCAGTTCGATACCGTACCAGAACGCTCATGGTGTCTTCGATCGTAATGTTTTCACCAAACACGTTTCGGTCACGGATGTAACCATCATGTTGTTCGGCCTCTAGATACATTCGACGCATTCGGTCAGTACTCGACAGGTCGTATGCAAATGGATCGTCCTTGGTGTCATTGCCCGTGTATCGATCGTACTTTATCTCAATCCCACGTTTCTCTGCGTTTTGGCGTCCATAGAAGGCCAGTTTCCCCATTCCAAATACGGTTTCCGGTACGGCATTGATCAGCCAATTCACAAGGTCAAAATGGTGCGTCGACTTGTGGACCATGAGGCCGCCGGACTGGTCTTTCTCGCGATGCCACCGCCGAAAGTAATCGGCTCCATGTTGTGTATTGAGCAGATACTCCAAATGAACATGAACAATATCGCCAATTACACCGTCGCGCAGAGCCTTGTATAAGGTGGAAGGTCCCGGTGCCCAACGATAGTTGAATGCGACCCGTAGGTTCTTGCCCGTGCGCTCAATGGCATCAAAAATCACGCGGCATTTTTTGTCATCAATTGTCATGGGTTTTTCTGTGATTGCATCACACCCCAGATCCATGGCACGCGCAATATACTCGTGATGAACGCGGTCGATGGTTGTGACGATGACAACATCAGCCTTGGTTTCTGTCACCATCTTGTCAAAATCACAGATATCGTACGTCGGTACGGCGTCATAATTGTGCTCCTTGACCAGCACATCGTTGTAGTAGTCCAATCGGGCCGGGTTTGGATCACACATCGCAACAAGTTCTGCGGAGTCTTTGTATCGATCTGCCAGGCAATAGAGATACATCCGTGCCCGGTTTCCGGCCCCGATAAGGGCATAGCGTTTTCGGTTGTTGTCATTCATAACCAACTGCCATTAAATTCTTTGGGGTTGCCCACGTTTAGATTAAGTCAGCCATCTTAGTGAGAATTCAAGCGGTAAGCGAGTACGGTCATCCACAAAGATTCATAATTGCTATGCTATGCCCCCTTGACTAGATGATGTGAGATGTAATGAGGGAGTTTTTCCATGGGTGTGGTTACAAAGCTATTTGATCTGACCGGTAAGGTTGCTTGGGTTACCGGTGGTGCCGGTGGAATCGGGCGCGCCATTGCTGATGCGCTGACCGCCCATGGGGCTCGCGTCATGATTGCATCCCGTAATTTTGAAAATGTCGAGCAGGCAGCCAAGGAGATGAACCAGCAGTATGAAGGTGACCAGCATAATGTGAAAGTTGCCGCCGTAGGCTTGGACGTGTGTCACGACAGCAGTGTCCAGCGTGCTGTGCGTAAAGTGATTGACGTCTTTGGCCGATTGGATATTCTCGTTAATGCAGCTGGAACCACTATCCGGAAGCCGACCATTGACTTGACCTCTGAGGAATTTGCCCACATGTACGATTTGCATGTGGCTGGATCATTGCGTTGTTCACAGGAAGCTTGTCATCTGTTCCGGGAGCAACACAGTGGCTGTATTGTCAATTTAGCATCAGTCAGCTCCTATGCCGACTTGATTGAAGTCGCAGCCTATGCTTCAGCAAAGAGTGCGATCCTGGGCCTTACCCGCAGCTTGGCAAACGAGTGGGCCAAGTACGGTATCCGTACCAATGCCATTGCACCGGGCTTCGTTCCAACGGATTTGAACCGGAGCCTGATTGAAAATACCGACCGTGGTCGTCGGATCATAGAACGTACGCCGGCCGGTCGATTTGCCACCGGAGACGAAATTGCAGGTGCTGCAGTGTTTCTCGCCAGTCCCGGAGCATCGTTTGTCAATGGACATACACTTGTTGTTGACGGCGGTTTTCTAACGTGTGGCGTGGGGGATACCGATGCACAGTGGGAGAACGATTGATATCCGGATTCAGGTGCAGGTTCCCGTTTTGCGAGGACTAAGCGTGATGGCGCAAGAGATTTCATTTTGGGTTGCAGGATTTACAGATAACAAGAGGCGGCATCACCGAGTTCTTGGGTGAGCAGATCTGCAATATCAACGCCTAAACCACTGACGACACCGTTATCACTTCGTGTGCCTTGTGCCAGACTTTTCTCGGCAGCTTCAAGGACAACGCTGGTATAAAAGCCAAGTTCAAACATGTTCTTAAGTTCGTTGTGTTCGTTTTCTGCCAATTCATTGTTGCGGAATTTCAGGATCTTCTGATACAGGCGTCCTGGGCGGCTCATTCCATAGCCGGTGACCGTTCCATCGGCTTCAAAGTTTCGGAAAAGAGGGTTACGCTCAACAATACCCTCGCCAGCTAGCTCATGATATCCAGGAACATCCAGCCCCAGGTCAATCATTCCATCGGTGCAGATAAGACGCGAGGATTGAACCGTCAGGGAATGAGCGCTGTTGGGCAGGTGCCATCCAGTCACAATATGGGCGACACCGCGGTTTTCAAATTCAATTTCTACATCACACAGGTCATATCCGTTGACTGCAATTGGCTTCAATGTCGGCAGTTTCTGGCTCCAAGCCGTTGCGCGTACACGCACGGGTTTTAGATTGACAATACGAATGAAGGCGTCTGCCATATGTACGGTTAAAAATGAGATCGGTGAATTTTTTTCAGCAAAATCAGGTGAAGCAAAGAAACGAGGTTCATGGTTCGGATCGGCAACCATCAACTTGTCGACCATGTACCAGACTGCCAATTGAAATTGACCATACTGGCCACTCTGGTAACGGGCCTGGCATTCCTTGATTCTCGGGTCGTCACGTTTGTGAAAGTCGACGCCAATCAGGCGATCATTTCGCTTCATGGCTTCAATCATGTTATGAGCGCCGGTAATGGTNTCTGCTAAAGGTTTGGGGACGAGGACATCCAGTCCCGCATTGAGAGCGAATANGGTTGGCTGTTCATGGAGACTGTCGGGTGTATTAACCTGTACAGCGTCCAAGTTCAATGATTTAATCATTTGCTCGTAATCGGTGAAACGGCGATCCTTGGGGATATCATATTGGTCGCAGAACTCGTTTCGCATCTGATCATTTGGGTCCGCAGCGCCCTCTATGGACAGTAGATGAGAATATTCACTGGAGAAGTAAAGATGCTGATAGATTTCGCGTACTACGCTGCCAGTACCAATCACGCCGATTCGAAGCTTGTCCATGGCTAGTTCCTGTGTAGCTACGGTTGATACAGTCCGAAAACCAAACTTCAATCAACCGTGCCGGTCTGTTTGAGAATGTAATAGGCCAGAAATTCGCTGAATTTAACCATCTCTGTAATTTCAATGTGCTCCTGGTCTGAATGGGCAAAATTTAGTGAACCGGGCCCAGTGGTCAGAACAGTCATTTGCGGATATTCCCCAGCAAAGATCCGTGAATCACAAGATACGTCCCAGCCACGGATTGGCTCATCCTTCCAGATCTTCGCAGCGCGTGCTGCATCAATGGCATTACGCATTTCCGGTGAGTCCGCTTCGCCGGCAAAAGCGGCATTATGCAGTTTCTCATAGGTTACGAGGAACATTTCCGGGGCCGATTCTTTACTCCCCACCAACCTTAAATATTCACCAGCACCACGGTGAACTGCGTTCACCAGCCGATCCTGGACGTCCGTCATTGCATGCGTTGGTAAAAATCCTTGGCCACCTTCAAGCGTCAGGATGCTTGGCTGATCCCAGCCATGTAGCCCAAAGGTTACTGGGCCCCCGGCAAACCGTTCAATTGTGTCCCGGCTCCGGATTAAAGCACGGACCATGGTCATCATTTTGGTGATGGCGCCATCGTTTTCAAAGATTGAGCCCATATGACCAGTTGATCCGTAAACAGTTACTTTAAAACCACTTGTGTTTCCCTCGATGTCATAATGGCGGTTTACTTTTGGCTTTCCGGTCGCCGGGTCAGTCGCCTTGGTTTTATCCTTGTAGAGCCCAATATATTCATCGGGGGCAAACTGTAGAACATCTTCAATCGTTCGATTCGTTTCGGCAGAATGAATATTGTTCGCGCCGGAGAAATTAATGTCAAAGGCGACTTCACCATTGATACGCGAAGGATGTTCACCATTGTTGCAGATAATTCCGTGGCAGGTCTGGACCGGTCGATGTGGAAATAGTGGGTGGGCTGATTCGGCCCGCAATGACCGCCCTTCCTTTTCAAGTTGTTCAATGATATAGGCGGCGGCTTCAAACAGGTTAAGTTGGCCATTGGTCTGGTTAGCTTCAACCTTGTACCACACGCAACCTCGGTTGCCTGGGTATATCTTGCTTTCGCAGATTTCGAGAACCATCAATGACTCGTACCGCTTTTTAAGATCGCGATCAATTGCCGCTGATAATGAACCATTGCCGCCCATCTCCTCTTCGATGACACACATGGCCGTCAGGTGCTTGTTGAGAGTTTTCCCCGTGTCTTGAAGGTATTGGCCAACGAGTTTGATGGCGCCAAATAAAGCAACAATATTGCCTTTGTCATCGCAGGCCCCACGGCCGTAGACCCGATCACCTTCGATTCGGGGTCCAAAAAAGGGCGCAACGACGTCAATATGGCCGTTGATCGCCAGGTTCATGCCGGTAGCCCGCTGATCGCTGCCATCGACCATGTAAATCAGGTTGGCGCGTCCGTCGTAAGTTTGCTTGACGGTGAGTCCCTGTGGGGTCTGTGGGGATTGGGTGTAATAGAGTTGGCTGAAATAGGGGTGGTTGGCAATCTTACAGTCAATTGGTACACGTTTGGTGGCTGAACCCGCGAGCCCATAATTCTCAAGGTGTTGTTCGAGGATATCAAAGACATCAGATTCGGCCTGTCGTAATGCCGGCACATCGTGCCGAATGGACGTGTCATGGCGGCAAATGTCCATTAGGAGGTCGATTAGGTATTGGCGGAAATTATCGGAGCCCGCTACCTCGGTGAGTTTTGGAATATTCATTGTCTTCTGACCTTTAAACTCTAGGAAGTTGACTATTGTGGACGTTCGAAAACCATCAAGTAAGCGGCGGGGATCAAATTCCGGTTTCGAAACGACCTGAAGAGCCTAAGTTAGCAGTCGTTAATCCTCGTTACAAGCATTGGCGGTCGAGGTCTTTGCAGCGAAAGACTCAGCTAGTACATTGGCTTTATGAAGTTACTTGAAGCCATGACCCAAACGCCATCTATTGCCGGTCGTGAAGATCGGTTGCGCAATCTGATTCTCAAGCATGCCGCGGGTCTTTTTGACCAGACGTGTGTAGATTCGCTCGGTTCTCTTATCTGCCATCGTAAACCCCGCAACCCAAGGACTCATAGGAAAAAACCGAGACGAATTATGATTGCAGCGCATATGGATCAGATTGGTTTCATGGTCCACCATATTGATTCCAAGGGTTTTTTGCGTGTTCAATCGGTTGGTGGTTTTGACCCGCGTAACCTCTTTTCACGCCTGGTGACGGTTTGCACGGATGTGCATAACACCAAGGGTGATCTGCCGGGGGTCATGAACCCTGGGGGGAAACCGGTGCATATCGCTAGCGAAGAAGATCGTAAACGGGTTCCGGAGATCAGTGACCTCGTCATTGATCTGGGGTTGGAGGTCAAGGAGGTTACCCCCAAAGTGCACATCGGCGACATGGTAGTAATCCGTGCGCCATTTATGGAGGTTGGCAAAACGATCGTTGGTCAGTGCCTGGATAATCGGGTGGCTTGCTGGCTTGCAATTCGCGCTTTAGAACATGTTCAACAACACGACTGCGAAATTTATGTTGTGTTTACGGCGCAGGAAGAGGTTGGTTGTCGTGGTGCAGGGCCGGCAGCGGATTCAATTCAGCCGGATATTGCCATTGCACTCGATACAACGCTTTGCGTTGATACGCCTGGTGTTGATGAAACGCAAAGCGTTACACTGCAAGGCAGCGGCGCGGGGCTGATGGTGATGGATGGTCGGACGATTGCGGATTTAGGATTAATCGAGGAATTTGAGAAGATTGCGAAATCAAAGAAGATCAAAGCCCAACGCACGATCCTTGCACGAGGCGGTACGGACGCCTCGACAATCCAGAGTAAAGGTTCAGGCTATCGTGTGATGTCGCTGGTTTGTCCCACCCGTTATATTCATACGGTCACGGAGATGATCCATCTCGATGATTTGTATGCTACGCGTGATTTACTGGCTGCGTTTCTTTCAACGACGAGTTAGTTTCAATCGGCCGGCGCCTTTTGTCTTTTAGTTATTGCAGCTAAAAAAACTGCAAGGTATCCAACGACCTTCGCGCTTGGATTATTTGTGTCTTGGGGCGCGGCATCAGCCTCGAAAGACCAGGAGCGTATTGAATAATTGTTGCCAGCTGAACAGGCAATGAATACATTGCTGGCGGTGGGCATCTTGTGGATTAAAGTTGCGTAAAGAGTGATGCAAGGGAAAGTGATGTCAAATCAGTTTTGTCTTGTGGCGATTGAAATTTCTTGCCAAAGAAGATTTGAGACTCATGTCATCAGATCGTCGTCGCGCTTGGGAACCAATTACGCAAAGCAGGCGGATGAGTCCGTGGTAGTCAGATACGCTAATGGTTTCAGGGGCAATACGGTGACTTTGTTCATTCATATTGTGATAGTTGCCTAATGGCAGGCATATACAAGCTGTGTCATACCCGCAGGCCTGGAACGCCGTCGCCTCGCATGCGCCGCCCGGCATCAAGCGCCGCTGCCATGTGAATTTCTTGTCTTTGGCTTGGACCTCTCCAGCAATCTGTGATAGTTGATACGTAAGGTGAGGGCTGAATGTGCTCAGTCGATCTCCGACGCGGATGATCGGGCCGGCACCAATGGGCGAATCGGAAAAGCTCTTGGAGTTTTCAAGCACAATAAGTTCAGCCTCTTTCGGTAAGGTGTTATTTGAAGCGGCAGCAAAGGCGCCTACGAAACCGATTTCTTCGCATCGGGTAAGCAGCACACGCACATCGCGCGTGTTTACGCTTGATGGTTTACTGATTTCTCCAAAGGCACTTAATGCGGCGGCAACAGATGCTAAATTATCTGCAGCAGCAGTATAAAGGCGGTCGCCGCAGATATGGGGGTCGGTAAGATCCCATGTAATGACATCCCCGATAGAAACACCAGCAGCCTGAGGCTTGAAGTGGATTTCATATTGATCTCCACAAGCATGATCAGGATGTTGCTGAGCCAAGCGTTTAGACACCAGACCTTTTCTGGTAAGACCGTTGCTGCCATACGCAATCACTTTGGCATTTGTGAAATATTCCTTTCGGACACCACCTCGGAACTCGGCAGCGACACGATCTGATGGTTTTAATTGGGTGACAACAAATGCGGGATGATCCATGTGGGCCACGAAATAAATTGGGCGTGTCGATCGGCTGCCACGACGGCGTAGTTCCAGGTTGCCAAATTGATCTGGCCGCAAAAAAACAGAAGGCCGCTTGCGGGCCCAGCGTTTAACCCAGTCGATCACACGATGTTCACAACCGGCCGCAGTCGGTATGCCAGTTAATTCGAGAAGCCATTTTTCATGTTGTTTGTTCTTGCGCGTCATCTGGATTGTGTAAGATATATTTTAGTTGAGTAAACAATGATGTTCACAGCCAATTTGTCATTCTATCGATTTGCAGAATCTGGACTTTTGATGCAGATCGGAAAAGGCGATGCTTTGGTGGGTGGAGTCAGGTTTGAACATCACTTTGATAAGTGAACTGCCAAATGAACCAGATGAGTTGGGTGGTTGTTACAGATCAACTGTCAGTGGTACGTGGCCAGACTGTTATTTTGGATCGTGTTAGCTGTCAGATTCCTGCTGGTGGTTGTACGGCCATTCTCGGGCCAAATGGGTGCGGTAAAACAACATTTGCAAATACGCTGACTGGCAAGGCGTTTATTACATCAGGCAAGGTTCATGTATTTGATGAAAAAATCGGATCGACCGATATCTGTGCGTTACGCCGCCGCATAGCAGTGGTCAATCCAACTTCAGCCAATGCGGACAGCCATTTAAGTGGTGCTGTTGTTGATGCAACGCTTTCCGCTGTGGAGGCGGTGATCACAGGGCACTTTAGTACGATCGGATTATATGCCCGCCCCACGTCTACGCAGGTTGCACGAGCTGAGGAAGTGTTGGATCAGGTTGGACTTCAGGGTCGTAACAATGTCCAGTTTTCTTCGCTAAGTACGGGCGAACAACGCCGCTGCCTGATTGCTCGTGCATTGGTGCGTTTGCCAGAGTTATTAATTCTCGATGAACCGACTGCCGGTCTTGACTTGGCTGGTCGTGAGCAGGTACTGGGGACAATCGAGCATATTCTGAGTGCTTCAAAGCCGCCAACGGTGTTAATGATTACGCATCATGTTGAAGAATTATCACCACAAACATGTCATGTCATTCTCATGCGCAATGGTCAGGTCATGGCTGCGGGGACTCCCGATAAGATGATTACCGGGAAATCTTTATCCCAAACCTTTTGCTGCAGTGTATCTGTCGACCATCGATATGGACGTTGGTGGACACGAGTAACACCTGGGGCATGGTTCAGGTTGCTTGGGCGTTAAGCCTAGCGCGATGGAAGGGGTGGGTTACGACAGTGGGTTGTTTTTCAGAATCATCTTGGGGATGGTTACAAAGCCTCTATGACAGCCAGTAAATATTATAAATATCTGTTAATAAAAAAAATATAACACCACACCCGTTCTGTCTGGTGCTCCTTACCTTGCTTCAACGCCCATTCGTTCTAGCAGGGCATCAAACTGTTCAATGCTATAAAATTCGATCCAGAGGGTTCCTGTCGCCTTTTTGCGGCCAGGTCGGATACGAACACGGGTTTCAAGTTGTTGGCTTAGCTGCTCTTCTAGGTCGGCCAAATGGATTGATCTAGAACTGGCTGGGGGGCTAGCAGTGGACTCTGAATTTCCCGCTATTTGTTCGCCGTTGGATTTCGCATCTGCTGCTGCTCGCTCAAGTTTGCGTACAGACCAGTCTTGCTGAATGGTTTTCTTAGCCAAGGCGATCTGAAGTTGTGGGTCATCGATGGCCACTAGTGCTTTGGCTTGGCCGGCTGATAATACGTTTTCCAATAAAAAAGCCTGAACGTCGGGCTGAAGATTAAGAAGCCGGAGCGTATTACTGATTGTTGAACGATCAACGCCTAATCGGTCGGCCATCTGCTGATGGCTGAGGCCAAAATCATTAGCCAGTTTCGAAAATGCTCGGGCCCGCTCCATGGGGTTCAGGTCTTCTCGCTGTAAGTTTTCGATCAGGGCCCACTCGGCCACTTCATGATTATCGATATCACGGATAATGGCTGGTAATTGCGATAAACCAGCCATCTTGGCCGCTCGCAGGCGACGTTCGCCAGCGATCAGTTGATACTCACCTTCGGTCGTGTCGGTTGCTGGCCGGACCACGACCGGCTGCATTAACCCGGCTAGGCGAATGGATTCCGCTAGTTTTTCTAATGAGGTAGGATCAAACTTTTGGCGGGGCTGGTGGGGATTAGGGTGAATTGCGGTGATCTCAAGGAAGGTCACATCAAGTGTTGGCTGGGCGGTTAAGTCATCCGGCTGCATCTTGGTCTGAGTTATGGCAGCTGGTTTTTGGACAGACTTGGCCTGGTTTGAATCGGGGCGGATATCCACGGGTTGGGTCATTAGTGTCGATAGACCGCGACCAAGGCGTGGTAGGCGTTGCTTGTTTTTCGCCATGCCGGGAACCTCCTTGTTCAAGGAAAGAAATTCACAGGATTGTAATTAACGACTCAATGCTTTGAACCTTGTAGCGGGTGGCTGTCTGGATGCAACTCGGACCAAAATGGTGCCATGGTAACAAAGCCGTTCCACGTAGAACAAACTGCTTTGATGGTAAATCAGTTCCACGTGGAACAATTTGCGTTGATACGACTGCTGATTGATGGAGCCATGTGTCTGCGGGGGTAGATATAGGGTTGTGACCGAGAACCAAGGCTATTGCTTTGTCTGCCAGCCCCCTACACCCAGCTTTTGGGAACATCATGAACGATGTTCATGATGTTTTTGGGAGCTTCGGGGGGGCAAAAGTGTATATAAATACTTGTTGTTTATTTGTTTAAAACATGCCATTTTTTCTGGCAAACGAAAACTGATCAAGAATCATTACCCCTGATTCCGATATTAATTGATCGACGGGGTATAAATCATGGATCCAAAGCTATCACGACCAAATCCCTCGCAGTTGCCCAAGGTGGACCACCTTCTTGGGCACTTCGAGCAGCTTGAGGCGGTGTTTGAGCAGGTCCGTAAAGGCCTTGCCCGTTCTCACCGTTTAACAACCCTTGGCATGATTACTGCGGTCATTGCTCATGAATACAATAATATCCTCACGCCGGTTATCAGCTATGGTGAGTTGGCATTGGATCGCGATGATTCGGTGCTGATGAAAAAGGCAGTGGAGAAGGCCATCGCTGGTGCCAAACGGGCATCGGATATCTCGACGTCATTACTGGGATTTGGCTGTGATCATGACGAGGAAGATCATGCGGCGTTACTGCCGTTGGCGGTGTCGACAGCTATCAAGTGTCTGGTTCGTGATCCTCGCAAAGATAGGATTGAAATATTGGTTGATGTCCCAGAAATTTATTTAGGTATCGGTACGGTCAACCTACAACAGGTTCTAGTCAACCTGATTTTAAACGCCAAAAAAGCGATGCATGAAAGCGGCGGCACGATACATATTACCGGACGACGTGAAGGTGGAATGGGGCATCTGGAAGTGAGTGACACGGGTCCTGGCATTGACGCTGAAGTTTTCGATCAAATCTTTGAGCCTTTCGTAACCTGTCGGGTTGACCCACAGAAAGACCACAAGCAAATGCGGGGAACAGGTCTTGGTCTGTGCATATGCCATGACCTGATTAGAACAGCTGGCGGAACAATTACGGCTGCCAATCAAGCTGGCAAAGGCGCAGTGTTTCGTATTCAACTTCCGATTGTTGACGAATTGATTGCGGATACTTAATTCAAGCGGTGCAAAGAAAATATTCAAGGTTTTAAAATGGTGAACATGGCGGTTGGATTGGGTGTACCCGTAGGGTATTGATCTTGGCATGCGGCGGTCCCCCTGTTTTGTGTTTGCAGGCATTGCGGGACTTAAGTAGATGGGATTTGGAGGCCTGGATGCAATGTTGTCGATGCATAATCCAGCGTTTTCATTGCGCAATGTGCGTGGCAACGTGCCGAATAAGCTAAAGCATTGGTGCACATCTTGTTAACTTCATACCACTTGGTCTGCGGTAGGAAAAGTGGGCGATGGGGGTTGAGGACATTGGCCAGGCCGGTGGTCGGTTGCCCATCAGTTGGGTTAACAGGTTGCTCATGGCGGTAGCGCTAAAACCAGTTGGGGGGTCAAAAGGTTTGTAATGAAAGTGTTTCGCGGGCTCCTGTTACTTGCCAAAAAGGACAAGTTGGCTATTGTGATGGCCCGCCTTTTTCATCGAAGGAATTTGGGCATCTTGGTTCAAGCAGCATCGAGTTGATATGTCAGACAATACAAAGATTACACTTGAGGTTTTCCGTTACCACCCCGAGGGCACAGGCCAAACTGCATCCAAACCGTCGTATGATCGCTATGACGTTCCCTTTCACGACGATTGGGTCGTCTTGGATGCTCTTAATTGGATTAAAGACAATAGCGATGGTTCATTGACATATCGCTGGAGTTGTAGAATGGGGGTCTGCGGTAGCTGTGGCATGATGGTGAATGGTGAGCCGAAACTCACATGCGCAGCATTTCTTAAGGACTATTATCCGAAGGTCATCAAAATTGAACCGCTGGTTAACTTTCAGGTTGAACGTGATTTGACGGTCGACATGGAACAGTTTATGGAGAAACTCGAGTCGGTTCAGCCGTATGTGATTCGCGATGATGTCAATCAGACGGATGACGGCGAATACAAGCAGTCACCGGCCCAATTAGCTCGTTACAAGCAATATTCGATGTGCATTAATTGCATGCTCTGTTATTCAGCATGTCCAGTCATGGGGAGTGAGCCTGAGTTTGTTGGCCCCGCAGCATTGGCGCTTGGGCATCGGTACAACCTTGATAATCGTGATCAAGGAACATCCCAGCGAATGGATCGGATGATGGAGCACGAGGCTGTTTGGGGTTGTACATTCGTTGGTGAGTGCTCAACGGTTTGTCCAAAAAATGTTGATCCGGCGGGCGCCATTCAGCAGGCCAAGGCGGCGTCAGCCCAGAAGTATTTCAAGAAGTTCTTCGTACCCAAGGGGGCGGGCAAGTGAATGGTCGCTATGATCGTCCTCAACCGTGGAATTGGTTTGCCAAAAAACCAGCGTACGTGTTGTTCATGGTTCGTGAACTGACCGCCGTGTTCATCGGTGGATACTTGGTGTTTTTGATTGTCCTTCTGTCCAAGCTTGCTAGTGGCAAGCAGGAATTCGCAAGTCTGATCCAAGCATTGGATAGCCCGGTATCACAAGTTCTGCACCTGTGTGTCTTGGTGGCGGCACTCTGGCATTCAGTCACATGGTTTAATCTAACCCCGAGGGCGCTCCCAATATTTATAGGTGAAAAACGCGTTGCAGATACGCTTGTTGCAGTTGTCATGGGTTACCTTCCATGGCTTGTTGTAAGCATGATTATCTTGTGGGCAATATCTGAAGACTGGTTCGCCTCCGTTCCCAACTGAGTAAAAGAATAGGATCGCCTTAGATGTCCAAATCAAATGAAGCTTTTTGGTGGTCCCTATTTTCGGCTGGGGGTGTGTTGGCGGCTCTGTGTATGCCCGTGTTCGTATTGATTACCGGGTTCTTGATTCCGAAATTAGTTGGAGGGAAAGAAGATCCTGCATTGGTGTTCTATGACATGTTTAGCAGTATGGCTTCCAAATGGCCAGTCAGAATCACACTGTTTGCGGTGATTTTCTTTTCACTATTTCACTGTGCTCATCGGATTCGACATACGCTGATGGATCTTGGGCTTCGGCATAGTACGGGTCTACTTGCGGCCATTTGCTATTTGTCGGCTTTGACTGGGTCAGTCTTTGCGGTTTTGGCGCTGATTCGTTTGTGATGTCCACGCCTGTGGTCATGCAGTTCACTTTTGCATCATGAAAAAGCTAGGCGAGGTCATGTACCCAGAGGCATCGGGTGATTTCTGCCGTCATGACCGTTAGCGCAACTGTTCACGACGGTACAACACCGTTCTTGAAACCATTCCGTAGTCAATTGAGTTTGCTGATGTTGGCAAAGATGTGATGAGTGTTAGGCAAGCTTGATTTTGCGCAACGCAAACAAGGTCATTTTAAGTAGCAGCCAGCCATGATAGAAACGGCTGATATTGGTGGATCCATAGGTCCTGTCACGGTATCGGATTGGCACTTCGACGATTTTAAGGTTCAACTTCGCAGCGCCGAAAATAAGGTCAAAATCTCCGAAGGGATCGAAGTCACCAAAGTAGTGTCGACCGGCAGCAATCCGTTCATAATCTGTGCGGAGGAGGACCTTGGTGCCGCACAAGGTGTCTTTGAGCGACTGGTTCAGGAGCCAGGAAAGTGCTACTGAGAAGAACTTATTGCCCATGATATTGAGATAACGCATGGCATCACGTTCCATGGCATATACCAGGCGTGTACCATTTATGAATTCGCCTTTTCCGGATGCAATTGCATCGTAAAACTTCGGGAGATCCTCGGGAGGAACTGTAAGATCGGCATCTAGAATCATCAGGATGTCGTTGTGGGCCTTGGCAAAGCCGTAGCGTACAGCATCACCCTTGCCACGGCCGGGTTGGGTCCACACCTCCATGTCCTTTTCTGGATTCTCGGCGATTACCTGTTCAATTTCTTCTCGTGTGCCATCAGTTGAATGTCCGTCGACAAAAATGATCTGCTGGGCAGAGGCGAAATTAGGTATACGGTCAATGGCCTGTCTTATGTTGCCCTTCTCGTTTCGACACGGAATCAGAATTGTAGCCGAGTGGTTAGTTCGACTGCCCCGCTGCTTCTTTCGGATCACGAAGAGGTTTGTCATGCACAATGCATTGACCAGCGGTAAAGGTGATGCGTAACGATTGAGCAGCCAGGAGACCAATGGAATGTACTTTGGTGCGAGCATGCGTCGTTCGTAGTTCACCAATTCGAAGTCACTCAGCGTCAGAAAATGATTAATGTCTTGAAAGGAAAGCCAGTTGTGCTCCGGCTGGGGCATTTTTAATCTTAGACGTTCAAGAACCTTAAACAGTGGTTCCCATAGAATGCTGTGGTAATGAATAATAATCCTGGTTTCATCATTACAGGCTGATCGTAAGTTCTCCAAAGCCTGCTGGATATCGAGCAAGCTGCCAAGTACATCGGACATCAGGATGTAATCAAACGTTTCAGTAAAGGTGACATTTTCAATATCTGCGGTGACAAAGTTCAAGCGGTTGCTGTTGGATTGACCATGCCGATTCTTGGCTATTTCGATCATCTTCTCACTGATGTCAATGCCGGTGCCGGATGACGGATTTAGGTGTTCAAGGACATAACCGTCAGCGCATCCGACTTCCAGGATTTTTTTATCTGGCTGAATCAAGAACCGAAGAGACTTGATTAGTTCGTCATAGTAATAATGATTGCGATCTCGATACCGAACGCGTTCGTGAGCCAAATGGTCAAAATGATCGCGTAGTTTGTGCTTGCTGGTGGCATCGATCTTTTTGATGGGCTGAAGGTGCGTAATCATGGATGCCTGCCGCAGTAGATCGGTTGTGTCAGCCCAGGACTTTAGGGGAGTTTGTCCATAGGGGCTGTTTCTATCGAATTCCATACAGGCGAACTGGTCGGACCAGATGGGCCTTCGTTACGTACAGTCCCTTTGCATATCCTATTCTATCTGCTTGGTTCATCCCGCCTTGGTACCATTTACATTCAAGTATAACCGTAGTGGGACTATGGGGCTGGTAGCTTGAATGGGGGTACTGTTTGCTTTGAGGCGGCTCTTGCCAAATAAATTCACTGTAGATCCCCGCTAGGAGTCAGTTTACTGCCTCATTCAAACCGATAACAGCTAATGACTGGGCGATCAGTTGGAGGCAATCTAACTTAGTGGAATAGGTCTGGATGAGTTGAGGAAGGCAATCCATGTTTATTAAGAGTTTCACCGAATTCATGCTCTACCAGAAGTTGCAACACATGATCGTTCATGTGACGAATCATTGTAATTTTCGGTGCCAACACTGTTTTATTGATTTTTCGCCCCAAAATGACCTGAAACTGGAGCATTATCGAACACTCGGTCAACAAGCGGGCAATCTGTTCTGGCTGGACATTGGTGGCGGTGAACCGTTCCTTCGCAAAGACTTGGCCGATATTGTCGCGTGCTTCGGAGCCAAGGTCGTGCAGATTCCAACAAACGGATCCATGCAGGCTCTGCTAATTGACCAAGTTGAGAGGATGAAACGGGAGATTGATGCGGAGATTACGATTTCTTTAAGCTTGGATGGTTTGCAGAAAACGCACGACGAAATCCGCAAGCAGCCAGGTAATTGGGATCAGGTGTGGGAGACATTTGACTGTTTACGAAAGATTGGTGGGGTTTCAATCAAGATTAATACCGTCCTTAACAATCAAAATCACGACGAGATCATTGATCTCATGACGGATGTACGCCAGCGTCAGCCGGATTTCCATTCCGTCATTCTATTGCGCGGGGATCCAATCAATCCTGAATTTGATCTCCCACCACTGGAGCGGGTTCGTGCATTGGGTCCTCATATTTTTAAAATACTCAACACCTATGATTATGGCCGAAGTCGCCTGATGGCGAAGGTGCTGCGTAACTATCATCGGTATTTGTGGAATACATCACTGCGAACACTTGAGGAGCGGACACAGGTGATCCCCTGTTTAGCGGGAAAGGCGCATATGGTGGTGATGGGAAATGGGGATGTTTCATCCTGCGAGATGTTGAATCCGGTGGGTAATATCAAAGAGCATTCTTTTGATCAGATTCGAAGCAGTCAGAAATTCAAGCAACAGGTGCAGGACATCAAGGATAAGAAATGCTTTTGTACGCATAACTGCGCTATGTTTGATAGCATCATGTTTTCGGCAAGGAGTATGCCACACCTTGTTAGCGAGAAGGTTCAAGCTTAATTTATCTGGAACTGCCAGGTGTCTTGCGGACGGTTATTTTTAAGCGTGACCCCCCAAAAAATTCCTAGAGGTCAAGGAACAACCTGATCGCTGGCGAAAAGGAAATTTCGGTTGTCATTCCCTGTTATAATGCGGGTCGCACATTGGCGAAGCTGTTGTCGGGACTGCTGGACCAGACACTTGAGCCATCTCAATACGAAATTATTGTCGTTGATGACGGTTCCAATGACGACTCGTTGAAAATTGTGCAGACCTTTGATGCCGTAAAGTTAATTCAACAGGATCACAGTGGACCTGGTGCTGCGAGAAATCGGGGTATGGCTGCCGCCACGGGCGGTCTGGTATTGTTCTTGGATTCGGATCTTAAGGTGCCTAGGGATCTGCTCCAAATCCACCTGCATTTCCATCAAAATCATCCTGAGATTTCCGCCACGGGTGGTAGCGTGCTGCCGATGGTCAATCGGCCGGTATTCTCTTGGGAACTGGTTGACCACTTAAGCAGTTGGTTCAATGCACATCCAGACATACAGTACCGATCGCCGCCGCAATACCTACCAAGCCTTAATTTCTGTATTAAACGCTGGGTGATGGTTGATCGCCAAGTATCCTGGCGAACTGGTTTCGCTTATACGGGAGAGGATGTCGAATTTTGCTACGAGATGATGTGCACTGGCTTGCAGATTGCCTTTGTGCCGGCTGCAGTGGTCTATCATCAGGATCGACAGACCATGAGTGATTATATGACTCATATGTATCGATGGGGTCATCATGCACCATTTGTACGAGGTCGTTTGAAGGGATTGCAGTATTCATTTTTGTATTCGCGAAACATGTTGCTCTGTTGTCTGTTGCTGCCGGTGATTATGCTTGGATACACACTTCGCATTTGGCTGGGTTGGTTCCAAAGTCGTCCGCTGCAGGTAACGCTTTGCGTGCCACAGATTCTGCTCGGGCGTTTGGCCTACGCGGCGGGTATTGTGATGGGCACCATTGATGCGAACCATGAGGCGGATCAAGACCAATCTCAATAGACTGGATCCCTTAAAGGCCCCAGTTGATCCGGTCGATTTGGTCTAATGGGCAAAGGTGTTATTGGAATGCATGATAGCCAACTATATACTCCGTTCCAGCACGAGACACGTCGTGCTTATCGCTCTGCGGTGCCTGGCTTGACCTGTTCTCTCGGCAAAGTTGAGGACCTGTCAGTTCATGGCATGCGGGTCCGTTGTGTGGGGAAATGCCTGGTGTTGGCGGGTCAGCAGATGGATGTGATACTTCAATTACCTCAGGGAGCTAAGCCGGTTGGCTGCTGGATTCGCTGGGTGAAGAAAACCTCGTTATTTCAGCAAGAGATAGGTGTGCAGTTTGTCGAGGAAGCGTCTAACCGTGCAGTAATTCGGGAATTTCTTGGCCAGGTAGATGGTACGGTGAAGAAGCAGTCGGCATAGATCTGCTACTACGATATATTAGCGTTCATGTTCCGAGATCTTTTGACGCTATCGAGTCCTGGGCTCTTTATTACGGGCACAGATACCGGTGTCGGGAAGACCGTGATTGCTTGTGCAATAGCACATCAGCTACGTGGCACCATGGAGTCCAATTCAAAACATGGGCCTCGTGTTGGTGTGTGTAAACCACTCGCCACGGGGTGTCGGTCCGATCGGTCTAATTTGGTCAGTGAAGATTCAGAGGCATTGGCTCATTTCGCCGGATGCCGGGAATCACTTGATGTGATTAATCCCATCAGGTTCCGTGATCCACTTGCACCTGCTGTTGCGGCTCAAAGGGCGGGTAGACCTATGGATTACGCGAAGATTGCCCGGTCGCTTGAGCAGCTGGACCGTACCCATGATTTGCTGCTCATCGAAGGGGTTGGTGGGGTGATGGTACCGATTGATCCGATTGATCCGGAATTGACTGTGCTTGAACTCATTCGTGCTATTGGTTACCCCGTAGTGGTAGTCACCCGCGCGGGACTTGGCACCCTTAACCATACGGCGATGACGGTAAGGATTCTCAAGCAGGCAGGCTGCCGCGTAGTGGGGCTTGTCGTCAACTATTACGAGGCGGATTCTTCAGGTCACCTTGAGGTTGAAGAGGACTTGGCAATGACGACGAATCGACCGTGGTTGACGCAACAGACCGGCGTGGAGGTGCTGGTAACGGTACCACGATGTCCTGTGAATGTTGTACGGCCACAAAACGGGAACATACCTGGGCCAATACTCGATGCCATGGGGACCTGTCATTGGCCAGCCGTGATGTCTACTCCGGCACGCTGACTTTCGTATTATTCAGGAATAAATCCGCGGGAAGAGGTTCTTTATTAATTGATGCATTCGGCATTGAATCGTGGTCAGGACCGAATATTGACTGAAGGGAACGGGTGGCACCGCGGAGTGAAGTTATTTTTGCCTGCGGTTCACCTAGTGTGCCACGAATATCAATGCTGATCAGTTCGTTTTTGAACAGTGCCACCAGATCCGACAGCGGGCCAAAATCCCAACCAGTAGGATTACTCGTTGACATATCAAGGTCAAGTTCACGTGTGCTGTATTGCATCTTCCCAGTTCCTGCGATACGGATGCTTGGGGCCTCAAGAGTGATGTCATCAAACAGAATCATATCACCATCAATTAGGTACCCGGCTGATGCAGCATTGAAGGACTGTGCAGAAGGGAACGTCAAGTTGAGCAATTGCACCAGTGTCAAAGATAGTGGCAGGTTGTATAGATTGGCTTGGCGGACGATGACTTGTCCCCGTCCCTTTCGGGTTTGTTTATCTCCGTAGTATCCTTCAATTGCCATGTTTGATGAAATCAAACCGTGCGTGGTCCCCCCGGCACTCCGGTCACCACCTGAGGCCATCTGGTTGATTGGATTGAGAAAAGGTTCAAGCGCCACATCCTGCATGATCCCGTAGAGCGAGAAATAACCGTTCTCCCCCAGGCGGCCAGATCCGAACACCATCCCGCCGTAGCAGTGCCCCAATATATTTTCGATCACCATTTCCCGTGGATGAAGTCCGTTTGAAATCGATAGTGACAACGGGCTGATCTGCCGATTATGTATACGCAGATGATCAGCCTCAAGACGCATCTTTACGTCGGGCCATTGTTGACCTGCCAGGTAAGTGACATCGACATCCAATAGTCCATTCAGATCCGTCATGGGCGCGCCGACTTGTGCTGATGCGTTGATCAGGCGCGTACGCCCACGAAAAGCCAACCGTGAACCACTCACTGCCTCAGGATGATACGTGATGTCTGCGGATTCAATCTCATAGGCACTTTCAAGTTGAAGCTGATCAATGATATGCTCAATATCATGTGGCACTACTGCACGTTCGAGTGATCCCAGTCCACTTGATTTGGCTGATATAACAAGGTCAACCGCCAACTGATCACCGAGTGTTACATGACCACTTGTGGTGAACTTGCCCGCATTGTAATTGGCAGAAAGGGATTTCAGGTCTGCACCGTCTGGCGTGAATATGACATTACCTGCCATGTTGTTTAGCGCAATTCGGTGGCCGGCCCAGTCAACTTCTAGTTCATGTGGCTGAAGTTTAATTTGGTAGTCAATCAGCCCAGTAAGATGCTGCGTAGCATGTAACTGGGCGTTGTAGGTGCCAGTGGGATTGCACTGTTTGATCGCGGTGACCAAGGATTGGGGTAACTGGTCGGCTGGTAGCAGGTCAATGATCGGGTCTTCGAAGCGAAGTCGCTTTGCTTCGAGGTCGATGGCAAGCATGGGTTGATCCCCATCCCAATCAGCGGTGGCTGTGCCACTTATGGTGGCATGGCCAAAATCGCCATCCAATTGCTTGATCTGAATATTTCCGCGGCTGATGATGGACTTTACATTGGTGAGATTGATCTGAAATGGGCTATTGCTTGGCTGGGATTGGCCGTCGCGAAGAATGCTGGTGATTTCAAAGTCAATCAGTCCGTTGTCGGTAGCATGTACGTGGCTTTGTGCATCAAGAACGCCGGAAATACCTAGCTGATATATCCATTGACGTTGGGGTTTGGGAATTGAAGCAATCAAGAAATCATCAAGGACTACATCGGTAGCTGTGATTTTGACGTCTGGAACGGTTCTGCCTTTGTCGTAGGCAATGATGCCATCCGCGATGAATTGGCTTTCTTGGTTGGATAGGCCCTGTGCATGAATCTGGTTAATCCGGGTCTGCTTGCTGCCAATAACAAGGTTGCCATCAGTAATGCGAAGCGGATAGGGCCAATGTTTATGTAAGACGTGAACGCCCTTGGCGCGGACAATAGTTTCAACGGTGGGCTTTACCCCCTTCCCGCCGGGGCTTTTGATATGGCTTACCAGGTCAACCATGCCGCCAGGGTCAAATACTGGTCTCCCTATTGAATGATTTGATGCGGCATTCTTCTGTCCTGACGTATGAATAATTCCATCGGTGACCAATTCCCGATGGGCAGGAACATTGAAAAATAAATCCAAGATGTCACGGTGTTTTTGTCGCGACATGGCTTGATGCAGATGGTGGTCAATTGGCACCCTGGTGGCAGTAATGGTTAGATCTGATGCTGCGTGTGGCTGCGGTGGCCATATCTTGCCTGAAAGCAGGACCTTTGCGCCGGTTGGCCCCCGTCCGGAAAGTGAATCCAACTCAATTTGGTCTTGATCGAAATGGATCTGTCCGTGAATAGACTGCAGTGGATAGGCAAAGCGGTTATACACGGCAGCAACATTATGGAAGTCGATCACACCCTGGTAACGAAGTTGCCCCCCATGTTTATCACGTATGAAAAGTACTTGGCTGCTAAATTCGCCGTCCGGGTTGTATTTCCGAAACTGCTGGGCAATGCTTTCGGGGAGGACCATGAGGTAACGCGTGTCCTTGGTGAGTGTAAATTTTGGCGCCACCACGGTCAGTTCTAGTGGCGCATCAGCATCGAAGCCGGATATGGTCCCATTAATCCTGTATTCGATGTCCTCGATGGTTCCACGCAGGTTGTCTATGACGATTCGATCATTATGAAAGGTGAATGTTCCTGAACCTCCGATCATTGGAAGCCCGGCTTTGCGGAAAGGGGTGTACGGTGGAATCAGGACGACGTCATCGAATGTGATCTGAGCATAAAACTGATTGCTTTCGAGATCGTATCCAATCCGAAGTTTCTGCATTGTTCCAGTTGGACCTTGTTCGTGCTCATCCCACCACTGACGCCACCGGCTCGGCAACCAGTTTCGTTGTGGGCTTTCCAGTGCAAATTGGTCAACTTGGGCAGTGAAGCTCTGATCACGGGGATTGAACGATCCATTAACCGTTGCCCCGGGTATACCCGTGGGGCTGACCTGCCGGATGATGAAGTTATACATGGCCTCTTTGCCGCTTGCTGCCGACAAGTTTCCTTCAAATGCAGTCTCATTTAATTTGGTGAAGCGGGCTCCCCGTACCTCGGCAAAGTGAATACGACCATTGTCCAGTTGAATTTTGGGTAGTGTAAGTGGCGGCTTTTTCGGAGGTCGGCTGGCGGTGTATTCTTGGAGAAGTTGGTAGTTGAATTTTCCAGTTTCTAGGTCTTCCGTAAGCCAAATTACTGGTCGGGTGATATTGAAAACACTGGGTTCGAAAGTCCCAATCAGCAATGACCATAGATTATGTTTGATATAGACATGTTCTGCTTCAAATAGCTGTCCAGCTTTATCAGAAGATCTTGGTAATCGAATTGCGAGGTGATTCAGTTCGATCTTGCCATCAATTCCAAATTGAGCGGCGTGGATCTCTACTTCGGCGCCAGTAATGGCTTCTATCACCCCCTGCGCAAGATGGGCAGCGCCTCGGGGGCTGGCGATGTACCAGCAGCCGCTGGCAATGAACAGAGTGATAATCGCCAGTTTGAGCTGCCATCGGTGCCATAGATGCCGCCTGCTGTCTCGTGGAGTTTGAGAGCCCAAAAGTTTTGTCCCACCTGGTTCTTTGCCTACCGACATTGCAAGCAACGAGTATCGGCATAGGTCTAGATATTGTATGCGGATTGCCATCGGGTCGCTGGTCCCGTATCGGGTAGGCGACGGGAGCCTGTGCCTGATCCGCAGGCAGGCACCTAGAAAATCCGCTATCTTCCTGTCATTATTTATTTGTTGTTTTGGAGATTAATGCCATGGATACCGCGCCTGCTATTAACTATGAGGACTTTGCAAAATTGGATCTGCGTGTGGCTACCATCACGCAAGCCGAGGCACATCCCAATGCGGATCGATTGCTCAAGTTACAGATTGATCTTGGAGATCATCAGCCGCGTCAAATATGCGCCGGTATTAGGCAGCATTACAATGCGGAGGATCTGGTCGGGAAGCAGATTATTGTCGTAGCAAACCTTGAGCCGCGTACGATTAGGGGCGAAGTGTCCAATGGAATGCTGCTTGCTGCAAGTGTTCTGGACGGTGATGAGTTGAAGGATATTGTATTGCTCACGCCCTCGGCAGTGACGCCAGTTGGGTCACCCGTTGGTTGACACGGCACGGAACCTCCAGAAAAGAAATTCGGAATCTACTGATCTCCAGAATCTTCGGTGGGTGCATCAGCTTGCGATTCCGTGAAAGGATCGCTTTCATCGACTTCAGGTGTGTACCCGACACGTGCCACCAACGCTTCGTAGGCTAGTGGATCTGATCCCAATTCATCGACATAGGATTGTGTGATTAAGTTTAGGGCCACAAGTGGATTGGCGACGGCGGTTTTAAACTGACTGGTTGTAATTGGATCGAATTCCTCCACCCGGACCAGCAGAAGCACCTGTTTCTTATCTACACCAATCACATCAGTTGCCACATCATCACCCTGGCTGGCCAGTTCAAATATCCGGTCCACCAGTACCTGGTCAGAACCGATACCCACGATATTTGGGACAGTTAAGCCACCAAGTAAATCTGCAACGCGGCGGGAAAATGGCGACGGCTTGCGAATGTTTGCGCCAAGCTGTTGGGCGATGGTCTCCAGTGTCTCTGTACGAGCCCGTTCCAGCCAGATTTGTTTATCGTTTTGCAGCATTCGGTACCCAGCCAGGCGTTTGGCGTCATATGTGACCCGCGTGCGGACCTCCTCGAGTGATGCGGGACTGTGTGCTGGTTGTACATCGATGAGGCGAAAGATGTAAAACGATTCTGCAACTGCCAGCGGCAAACTCGCAATCGCCTTCTGAAGGCGACGTGTGGCCAGGTCATTATCTGAGTCGGGACTTAGTTCCTTTGCACTAAAAACATAATCAGCAAAAAGGGATGTTCCATTATCAGTTAACCTGCTGAGCCCGATACCCGGCAGGTCGCCAAGCCCTTGGCGGTCGAACCAGCGGCGATCATGATGATGCCACGATGGTAGTATCCCAAAGCGTTCTTGTAAGTTTTCGGCAAGCTTATCAAATCTCATTGGTTTCCAATTGGTGTCGTCATCCACCACGAAATAACCAGATGCTGTATCGAGGTCGCGGTTATGGTTGGCAAGCATAGATTGCGCAGCTTTAAGTATCTCTTGGCCAAGTTGCTTGGCATTGTCCCGGTACAACTGGTTTAGGATCTCTTGGCGGACTTGTGCATACGGTTTGACCTTGGGGTTACTTGGGGCCGAAGAATCCTGCGAGGTGTTGTTTCCTTCGCTGTTTTGTGGGGGTTGCGGTTCCAGGAAATCCGCAGGGTGTTTGGTGTAGTAGGCCAAGGCTTCGCGTTCTTGAGTCTTCTTTTTGGCTTCTCGCCGCAGAAGTGCGGCGGGGATCTCAAGGTATTCGATCTTGACGCGATCCGGATAGCGGTAGCCAAAGCCATACGGTTCGCTTTCTCCAGGAAGCACCAGCTTGTATTGATCAAATAATTCGAGCAGATCTTGTTCAGTGGGGATTTCTATCTTGTCCGCATATGCGTCGGTATCGATGGTGACCGCCGAGATGCGGACTGTTGATTGATAGTCGTAAATGAACCGCTGCATTAGTGGGCGGCTTACGCGGAAACTACCATGTGATGCACGCAGAAACCGGGCCAGATGATCCTCAGTCGAATCTCGGAGGGTTTGTAGATAAGCCAAACCTCGTAAAGACGCTTTCAGGGTCAACGGCATGCTGGTTACCCCATAAAGCAGTTCGCTGTAGTGTTGTACCGTGATCCAGTCACGTACAGCAGCATAAAGCATGTCGATGGTGATCCGATGCCGTTCGGCGATCTGAGATAATTCCTGTTCACCGATGCCGGTATTTCTTAGAAATTCCGCGGCTTGGGCCAAACTTGCTACCGCGCCAACCTCTTCGGCTTCATGCCGCATCAAAAACCACTGCATCGGCTCATAGGCGCCCACGCCTGCTCGTAGTACATACTGGAGCAGTCCCAACTGATTTGCTGCTTCTTGAATATCCAATGCGGTTACTTTTGCCCCGTCGATATAACCCAAGGTCCGCTTTTGGGGGTTAGGTCCGAACATCTGCATGGTGGGCTGAACAAGAAACGCGACCATCAGTAGCGATACGCCGATCGCCAGGATGTACCTATTATACTTGCGAAAGAACTGAAGCATGGATCATGGTTCCGGTTGGTTAAACGCCACTTGCGGCGGGCGTTGTTTGCCTGACGGGTTACTGTCCGAATCGTCCAAGTGTACTGGATGATCCGATTCCATCGGGGATTAGTGCAACCCCGATAGATGTGAAATCGTCTATATCGTCGTTACTTGCCACCAAGATAAGGGTCCATCGGGGTAGTTTTCTCTCAATCGTGACTTCTGAGCGTCGGCTTTCATTTCGGTTTAGGTCCCATCGCTGGCTAGCGCCGATACGGTATTTAGACGTGAGCTTGTAGGTCAAGCCCGCCTTGATCAACCTACTGGCAATAGGGTCGAGGTCGGCATATTCCATGTAGGAGCTCAAATGGTTTCCATGGACAATCATTGCGCCAATATGCCATTGTGAGAGGTGGTGATGTTCAATACTCTGTGTGACATCAGCATTGACGGCGAATGTGTCGCTCAACATCCACATCAGGTCGGCATAGAAATGATCGCCTCCACGTGACAACTCGGGTCGGTAAGGAAAGAACCGGGCGGGGTCTGTGTCGGTGTCTGCATCATCGGTTCGCAGGACCAGATCCGTGTTGATGACCAGCCAATCAAGTGTTCTCCATCGCCCCGGGCCCCCTCGCTGCGTTTGGAGTCGCTGGCGGAGGCCCAGGCGGGCACCGCCACCTTCCGTGATGTTCTCCACGTCCACGTCATAAATGGGGATATCCTCGGGGTTGAGGGACGATACCGCGAGAAATAGGTCTGCATTGGGTTCAATGACATGGCGTAATCGGTGTAGGCCTAAGATGGGGTCCTCGACGTTATCGTTTGTTTTGCTCAAGGATGTTCCCAGTCGTGTGCCGACAATACCCCAGAACCGAATTTCATCATCTTCGCCACGAAATTCAGAAAAATCATAATCGTAAAATGTTACACGGCCACCGCCGTAGGGAACCACATTAAGAGTGCCCCACCTCATGGGTGCCTGTAGTTCATGTCGTGTGTCAAGGCGATTGACATAACCACGCGGCACGCCAATTAAGGCATCAACGTTATTGGTGCTAACAGTCTCATCAATATCCGTCGGATCCACGGTGCGGGTTCCAAATGTGGCCAGGGTCCCGGTTGCGTTAAACCCACGGTCCACCGGTGAATCACGTCCGGCCCGTACGCGCATCCGGCTGTATCGATTTTCAGTGAAATACGATAAACGGCCGTTGAAAAGACTTGTGCCAATCCTGTAGAACCCAATTTCAGGTAATTTTTCAATTCCGTAACCCGGTGCTTGCCACAAAGGGGTTTGCGGGGTGAAGTTCATCAAGTCGTACTGCGCCAGAAACGTAAATGCCAAGTCTTCGGTTTGATGTTTGAGGTAGACTGAGGATTCATATGGTTTTTCTGTTTCTGCTTCGGCACGCTCGAATTCCTCAAGAAAGGTTGCGTCAGAGACATAGGCCAACTCCATCGACAACTCCCAATCCTTCTCCAGTTCCTGCCGATGCTGCCATCTTAGGGCACCACGCATTTTCCCATTATGGTTTAATTCTCGGTTGCTGATTTCATCCTTGCCATCGTCATGTGCCACAAGATAGCTGTCGGCGTGTCCAAACATACCTGGTTTGTTGTACTGTAGATTTAACCCGGTTGCAGGTCCGTGATCACCACGGTAGTCAAGCTGCGCGGATAAATCGACACCTTGGGGCTGTGTCAAACCTACCAGTGACCAGACATCCCAGCGTGTGGTGACTTGTGTTCCTGACTCGGCCCGACCCAGATCAAGACGTCTTAAGGACGTACGTCCTGCATCACCTTCGAAGTCCGGCAACCAGCCGATTGGTGTTGTGCCAATCTTGGGTGTGATGCCTTTTGCCGCAACCCGCACCTTCGGTGCGGTATTTCGATCAGATGGAATTTCCATGTCAAATCGAATTTTATTGACTGCAATTGAAAAGTGCGGCTCGGCAAACTCGCTGGTTGTCAGAACCGCCTGGTCTGCACGAAAGCTTTTTTGCGACAACATGCGTAGTTTCTTGGCGTGCACATATAGCGGTACCTGTCGTCGCATGTCCCAGGTATAGAAAACTGCATCGAGTACCACGGCACGTTGGGTTGCAGGCTCAAAATACACACGTGGTGCCCTGACCGTATATGTGCCATCCGAAATGATCACATTCTCCTCTAGGTAAACACCCTGTACGTCACGTGGGGTAATGCTGCTTGGTCGGATCTGGCCATCGTCTTGCTTATGTAGAAACACGACCACATTCTGGGCCCGCAAGGTCAGCGCCAAATTACGCGCCTCACTTTCAAATGCCACATTGACATCTCCTTCCAATATCAGCACATGACCATCGTCCGTCGGTCGAGCAATCGCCTTTTTTGAAAAATCGATAATAACCACGCCCTCAAGAGGCAGTTGATCTTCATGTGGGTCTTCTTCGGCAGTGGGTGATTTGCCAACTGTTTGTGTGTCCCAACCCCCATCGGGCACCTGGCCAAGGGCTCGATTGATTGACTGGTGGTGGGTTGCAATCCGTTTCATGGCGTCCTTGACCCATTTTTCTCCGGATGGCTCAGTCAATCGGCGCATGAGGTTCGTTTGTATCTGAACGGCGCCATCCGTAGAGCAGGTGACGAGTAACCGTGAACCCTCGGCACTCACTGGGCCGGCGCCGGCCATGTGACGTGGGTCAATAAGGTATATGGATAGATGATGAATCAGGCGACCAGGAGATTGTTCAGTTTTAATCTGCACGAGCGCACGCTCAGCGCGAAATCCATATGAACCAACTTCGATCGTCACATTGCCCTCAACCCGTAGGTACTGGTTGTGGTTGAACGACCAGGTCAGTGTTTTGTCTGCCCGGAGCAGGGCATCTGCGTTAACCACAGGATCTGCAAATGGGGATTTTGAGTTGGAACTTGTTGCGGCAAATACGGACCACGGTGATATATACCCGTGTACACAGATGGCTAGTAGTGCCATAAGCCACCGTCTATGTTGGCCTTTGAAATTGATGCGACTTTGTGGCATCAGCCCGGACCTTTGAAAGCAGTAAAATATGCGGTTTGGTGACAAGGTGTCGAAGTGAGCCGGCAATTTCTCATGGGTTAGCATGATGAGTCTAATGGTTGCCCATTGCCAAAGGTGTGCCGGTGACAGTGGGTTCAATATTGGCCTGGTTCTTGATGCTGGATGGTGTGGCACGCCTGAGGACGACGATTTGCCACACGTCGAGTAATTGCAATCTAAAGCTGTAGTCAACTTCAAGATCGACGCCATCCAATACATCCTCAAGGGCCAGATCACTACGCCAGCCAATTTTCATGAATAATGGGTTAAGCAACTTTTCTAGGCTTGCAATTACACGATAAGTGGACTGGAAGTGGTTTGATAATACGATCCGGCCACCGGGTCTTACCAGCCGGCCAGCCCAATCCAGCAATCGTGCAGGATCACTGACGACCGTAAGGGCGTGGCTCACCATGACATGGTCAAATGTGCGATCAGGAAATGGGGGCATCATGGCATCACCCCGAACCAGTTGGCAGTGTGAAAGGTGGTCCTCCCGGCATTTACGTGCGGCTTTGGCGAGCATGCCTGCGCTGAGGTCGATTCCCACAACTGTTACATCCTGCCGATAACATCGCAGCATCAATCCTGTACCTACGCCTATATCCAGAACCCGATCGCCAGATTTGAGCTGCATTTGCTCTAAAGCACGGTGATACCGGTGGTCCACGAGGGCTCCAAATGTCCGATCGTAGATCCTTGACCATAGATCATAGATCTGGCTTGTTGTAGTCTCGTTCATGCCCATGGCGATTTACTACAACCTTGTTTAGAGTACGGCGACTTGAACCCAATCCGAAACGATGGTGGCGACCCTGTGTTGGACTGAAGATCGCAGGTCGACCGGCCGCAGAATAGCCGCAATTGGCGAGGGTTGCCACCTGCTGGGGTAGATCTCGATAATTAGGTTGCTGGCATGGTTAGGCTTGCTTTTATACCGTCGTATTTCTTTTTCCTTGTGACATGCGCACCATGGTTGCTTGGTCATGAGGGCGGAACACTTGAGTCCAGTTGGGACCGCCGACGCACACCAGCTGTGGAGGTATTTGAGCAAGCCTCAACTTCGGTGGTTAATATCTCCACCACCCAGATGATCGCAGTACGATCACCGTTTGGCATCGACCGTTTTTTTGAAGAGCTTTTTGAGTTTCCTTCTCGCCGCTATTCACGGCAGAGTGTTGGGAGTGGATTTGTCCTGCATTCGGCTGGATATGTCGTAACCAATGCTCATGTTGTGGCCCGAACCACGGACCGGCAGGTTATTTTTGCAGACCAATCAAAATATGATGCAAAGATTATCGCCATCGATCCGAGTCATGATCTGGCCATACTTAAAATCGAGGCGGGCAAGCCACTTCAACCTGTTCACCTGGGGGTGAGCAGCGATCTTATGGTGGGTGAGTCAGTCATTGCCATAGGTAACGCCCTGCGATACCAGCACACAGTTACAGCGGGTTTAGTCAGTGCAATAAATCGCAAGATTGAAGTGGCGGACAACGTGTCGTTCGATGGTCTGATCCAAACCGATGCCCCTCTTAACCCCGGCAACTCCGGCGGACCATTATTCAATGTGCTGGGTGAGTTGATTGGGGTTAATACGGCGATCCGCGCAGGTGCTGAGAATATCGGGTTTGCCATTCCTGTTGACCGACTACGGGCGTTGCTTCCCGAGTTGCTCGATGTGGAACGGCGATATGGTTTCGAATTCGGCTTGACGGTCAGCCAGCATCATGCCGACGATCGATTTCAGGTGCGTGTTGATTCGGTTAAGCCGGGATCTCCTGCTGACCGGGTCGGCCTATTAAAACCCTCGATATTTATTGATGCAGTGGATGGCAAACCTATTCGTCACCCCAGTGATTTTCATGTGGCGTTGCTGGGGAAGGTGTCCGGGGATCAAGTCACGCTGACAGTACGGTCTGGTAACGCCCCCCAAGTCGATGTGCAGGTCCACCTGGCAGTACGGCCGCGTCCTGATGGTGACAAGCTTTTGCGAAATTTACTAGGCATTGAGGCGACACCGTTGACGCCGCAAATGGCCCAGGATCACGAGATCCCGCTGTTGGGCGGCTTGGTTGTCCAGCGGATTGAACAGACTAGTCCCGCTGCTCAGGCACAGTTGGAACGTGGTGATCTGCTGATTCAGATCGGCCGTCACCACTTGGAGGGTTTTGATGGTGTTGGCGACTTGCTGGATCAGGTGAAGCCTGGTGATCGTGTCATTATCAGGATTCTGCGTATTCGCGGCCGTACCCAATACCTCTACGACCTGTCACTGCGGGCTCGATAGAAGATGCCGGTTGCCAAGATTAGTTAGAATGTGCTGTTGCTATGAAGATAACGATTAATGGAACATTCCAAGAAACGGATTCGCAGACGGTTCGCGATCTGGTGGTTGATCTGGGATTTGGATCCCAGCCGGTCGCTGTTGAACTTAATCGCCAACTCGTTGTCCGTCGGCAACACGAGCATACGGCGATTCAAGAAGGTGATATAGTTGAAATTGTGACGCTCGTTGGAGGTGGCTAATCACTAGCATATATACTTATGACATCAACAACTGCAACAAATAACCTGTCGGTCGACGAACCTTTTCTCATTGGAGGGAACAAGTTCCAATCCCGTTTGATTGTTGGTACCGGCAAGTACAACACCTATGAACGGATGGCCGAATCACTGCAAGTCAGTGGCGCACAGGTTGTCACGGTTGCGGTTCGGCGGGAACGTCTTGTTGATGACGAGGGTCGTTCACTACTGGAGTTCATTGATACGGATCGTTATACGATTCTTCCCAATACGGCCGGTTGTTTCTGTGCGGACGATGCTGTACGCGTGGCACGGCTTGGACGTGAGATCCTTGACCAACTTGATAATCCGGGTAAGCAATGGGTTAAGCTCGAAGTTCTCGGTGACACCAAGACGCTTCTTCCTGATCCCCAGGGGACTCTTGAGGCGACCAGGATACTAGTTGATGATGGCTTCGCCGTTTTGTGCTATACCAGCGATGATCCCATTATGGCAATGAGGATTAAAGAGGCTGGCGCAACAAGTGTGATGCCTGCAGGTTCACCGATTGGTTCCGGTCAAGGTGTATTAAACCCCAACAACATCCGGCTTATTCTTGAGATGTTGAAACAGGGCGACCCAGACTATCCAGTGATTGTTGATGCGGGTGTGGGGACGGCAAGTGACGTGGCGATTGCCATGGAGTTAGGCGCTGACGGTGTGTTGCTCAATACCGGTATAGCCCACGCTAGGGATCCAGTCACAATGGCTCGCGCCATGCGCCACGGAGTCATCGCTGGCCGTCAAGCCTATCTTGCCGGCCGAATTGAAAAGAAACTCTATGCCACAGCATCAAGTCCGTGGTCAGGTGTGATCAGCTATATTCCCGGCGAATAAAAGCAGTCGGATAAGGTGGGGATTAATTGGGTGCACGTCGGATGACGAGCGTGTCATTCTGGCCGCCGAAACCGAAACTGTTTGATAAGCAAACTTCGATCTGCGCCTCCCTTGAAATGTTAGGGATGTAGTCAAGATCGCACGCCGGATCGGGTTGTGCCAGGTTAATTGTAGGGGGAAGTTTCTGATCGCGGATGGCCAATACGCATACAATTGCCTCAACAGCGCCAGCAGCGGCAATGAGATGCCCCATCATGCTTTTGATGGAACTGATTGGGATTTCTCTGGCATTTTCCCCAAAAACTGCTTTGACGGCTTTGGTCTCGATGAGATCGTTTTCTTTAGTGCCGGTGCCATGAGCTGAGATGTAGTCAACATCACTTGGGGCAACTTCAGCATCCTGTAGTGCTTTTGTCATGGAACTGGTCGGTCCGCGTCCTTCGGAGTGCATATCAGTGATTCGAAACGCATCGGCACTCGAGCCGTATCCCACGATTTCGGCAAGCATGGGTGCTTTACGTTTTGCTGCGTGATCCAACGTCTCGAGAATCAACATGGCCGCCCCCTCGCCGAGGACAAAGCCATCACGGTCAATGCTAAATGGCCTGCTCGCTGTTGTTGGTGAATTATTGCGCGTGGACAGTGCGGTTAGTCGATTAAATCCTGTGACGCCGAGTGGATGAATCATCGAGTGGGCACCGCCGGCAATCATCACATCGGCATCCCCGCGACGCAAAATAGAGGTTGCTTCTCCAATGGCTTGGGTTGAAGCAGCGCAAGCGGTCAGGCAGTTATATGCCGGTCCCTGAGCTCCAAATTCCATGGCAAGGTGGGATAGCGGCATATTGGGTTCTTGTTGAATCTCCCGTACCGCTCTAAGTTGCTGCGTGGCTGCAGTCCCCCACCTGACCGCATCAATTTGACGCCGTTGGTCATCCCATGCAGAGAGGTTGGAAGCAAAGTAGTTTTTGAAATCAACAGCTCCTTCACCGGAGCCGAGATAAATGCCCAGGCGTTGAACGTCCAAGTCAGGGTATGAATTCAATGCCGCATGGGTCCATGCTTGCGCAGCAGCGCCCAGTGCGAATGCCGTATTCGAGCCGATTCCATCGTGCAGGTCACTGTTGGCAACGAACTGGCGGTAGTCAAAGGATTTGACTTCAGCTGAAAATTGGGTGGGGAATGTGCTTGCGTCAAACTGGCGCGTCATCTGTACGCCACTGCGGCCAGCTAATAAGGCATCCCACACCGTTTCAATGTTGTGTCCTAGTGGGGTGATCCATCCGATTCCGGTAATGACAACTCGTTGAGACATCTGTTTCATCAATTCATGCCAGTGGGAGTATGTTTACTGGTAAGGTGACCAATCGAATATTGCGGTTAACTTGTCGCGACGTTTATGGAGCAGATCCTCGTATAGCGGTTGAGCTTGGCTGGGGTCGACGATGTCGTACAGGCCATTTACGTCGACCTTGTCCTCGGCGAGCCATTGTAAGGCAGTTGCGAAGCTTGAAAAATTACTGGCTTGGGCGGTTGGAATTGGGTGTAAGGGGATGCCCCATTCCGTGCCGCCTCGTAGTGTGACGTTGTTGAAAAACACAGCATGTAGTATTTGGTGGGCAGATATTTCGGTGTGGCCACGCCAATGGGCGCCAATCAGTACAACTTCACTGCCTTTACGCACGACGTGGCATGCATCCTCAATAGCCTTTTCGTGACCTGAGCAATCAATGGCCAGTGAAAAACGCTGTTGGGTTGATTCCTCTTCGACTGGTACGCTTGACCATATGTTTTCATATGGACCATCATTGAGCAGGCGGCGTCGTGATTCAACAGGGTCAACGGCGCTAACCCGATATTGGCAAAGGGAAAAGATTTTGGCTGCAAAATGGCCAATAGGCCCCAGTCCCGTAATCAGCACCTCGGCACCAGGCCGTGCCCTGGTGGTAGTTAGTGTGGTCATGCTTACGGCCATCAAGCGTGCAAAGGTGGCCGTTTGGGGTGATAAACACTTGGGTACAGGGACAACCATCTGTCGTTTGGCCCGCTGATATGAAGTGTGGCGGCCTAGGCTAAATACAAGATCGCCACGTTTAATGTCAGTTACCTGTTGGCCGGTATCTTCAACTTCAAAAATGGCCGAGTAACCCATGGTGCGTGGAAACGACTTGCCGAAAAAGCCATCATTTAATTCAGTACCGGGACTGATCAATGTGGCAATTGTTTTCCCGGATATTTCATCTGGTTCTAATGGGGATAAATCCAGTTTCGCCTCGATCAGTTCGACCGTCTGGTTGGCCGTAAAGGTGACAGAGTTAATACGACGGGTTGCCATTGACCTGGTACCTCAGGATGATGCGTTGTCATATCTTTTAAGGACCAGTGCGGCAATCTGGCCTCCCAGGCCACAGCTACATATCAGGGCATACCGCAAATCAGCTGGTCGCGTGGCCGTTGTGCCACTTGCCAACCCTGGCCAAGGTTGCTTGCAGTTGACAATCGCGGGTAAGGTTTGCTCAGCTAACGCCTTGGCCGCAATGCATGCATCTAATCCGCCAGCGCCGGCAGAGCAGTTTCCGAACAGTGCTTTGTTGGGTATGACTGGTAATTTGGACAGATAGTCACCAAACACTCGTTTTAGTGCGGCTACTTCTGCGCGATCAGAATCGGGATGACCGATCCCGGTTGGGATTACCAAGTCGATCTGTTGGGGGTCGATACCGGCTTCCCCTATCGCGATTGAGATGGCATTATCAATGCCACTGCCGTTAGGATCTGGAAGTAAGTTTTTTGCGTTGCGGTTGATCGATTGTGCTGCTCCAAACCCGACGATTTCGGCATACCCCATGGGTTTGTCCTGGGCACGGCGTTGCTCAAATGTATCGCGGGCCTCTAGAACCACAATTGCACCGCCTTCACCAATGATACTCCCGGCTGCAGTTTGGCAAAAAGGGCGTACGGCAAGTTGCGGGTCGTTCTCTTCGGTTGTGTTGTATCGGCCAGTCATCAGCAGGCGCAGAAATTCCGTTGGATTCAGTTTCGAATCAGCTCCACCACAAAAACACATATCGGCATCACCGCGTTGAATCACCCGCAGTGACTCACCAATGGACAATCCCGCAGACGCTTCAGTGCAGGTGATAGTGTTACTCGGCCCCTGTGCGTCATGGAGTATCGTGACGTGGCACGCCAGCATGTTGGGCAGATATTTCAGTAACCACAGCGGCGTCAGGTGTTGCATGCCCTCCTGCCCCCACTGGTGGATATCGAATGCGCCGTTTGCATCGCGTGCTTCAGCCAGCCCGCTGGTAAGCTCATCCAATTCCGCTGCGATTAAACCAGCGCCAATATGTGCACCCATGCGTTGTGATGAATAAGACCGATCTTCACCGTTGTCTGTTGTAGCCCGCGTTTTAATGCCTGCATCACGTGCTGCCAGATCAGCGCCAGCCACGGCCAGGCCGATGTCGCGTGCCATGACCTTCGTTGCCTTGCGATACCATTTTGGGACATACTTTTGGGCTCTAAATCCAATAATCTCTGCGGCAATACGGCAGTCAAAACTCGATGGATCAAATGATTCGATGGGGCTGATAGCGGTACGACCTTCAATCGCCGCTTGCCAAGTTGGCTCGATGCCCAATCCGACCGCGCTGGTTGGTCCAAGGCCCGTGATGACGACATGTCGGCTCATTGCGCGGTAAGTTTACGCATTTCACCGCAGAATGAACAGCAAGGCGATTCCAACGTTGCGCCGATTGGCGGCTGGTGAGGGGCGACCCATCTCGTCCTGCTATGGGCAGATTGAATCTGCTATGATAAAGCAGTTGTTAACCCACCGGATCATTCCCTGTCTTGATGTGAAGGACGGCCGTGTCGTCAAGGGTGTCCACTTCTTGAATCTACGTGATGCCGGCGATCCCGTGGAAGTGGCCAAGCAATATGAGCAGGATGGTGCCGACGAACTGGTTTTTCTTGATATCAGCGCCAGCCACGAAGGTCGCCAGATCATGCTTGATGTGGTTGCAAAGGTGGCGGAATGCTGCTTCATGCCATTTACGGTTGGTGGTGGTATCCGCACGATTGACGATGCGGCTGCATTGGTCAAATCAGGTGCTGAAAAAGTCAGCATCAACACGGCTGCAGTGACCAATCCTCAGGTTATCCAGCAGACGGCCAAACGCTTTGGCCGGTGTGCCACGGTGGTGAATATTGATCCCAAGCGGGTTCAGCGTGATGGCGAGATGGTGTTCGAAGTACATACGCATGGTGGCCGTCAATCCACCGGTCTAGAGGCCGTGCAATGGGCTCAGCAGGTGGTCGAGTACGGTGCTGGCGAAATTGTTCTCACAAGCATGGACGCTGATGGTACGCAAGATGGTTACGATCTGGAGATGACCGCTGCCGTCGCGGCAGCGGTGGATGTGCCGGTGGTGGCTTCCGGTGGCTGTGGTGGTCCTGAGCATATTCGCGACATACTGGTCGAAGGCGACGCAGATGCGGCCCTTGCGGCGACTATCTTTCATTATGGGCAGTATTCGATCGGTCAGACCAAACGGTACCTGCATGATCATGGGATACCTGTAAGGTTAACCGAAGCGTAGTACACTCATGAGTACATTGGTTTCTTCCATAAGTTATGAAAGTCCATTTTGACTAATCAGGCGAACACATTACGCGATTCGTTGCCCGAACGTTCCGATACCCAGCACTTACTGACCCAAAGTGAACTACGCAAGTATTTTGAAGCGGCGGAACGATTCGAAGCAACAGATCTATTTTTGCGTAGTGGCCATGTGCCCTGTATGCGGATTGCAGGGAAGCTTAAGTCACTAGAAACACCCCCGCTAGATAGCGAGAAGTTTGAGGCGATCATCCAGGGATCACTCCGCGCGGCCCACTGGCAGAAGTTCTTGCAGACAGGGTCCGTAGATCTGGGCGTTGATCTAAGCGCAACGGCTCGATTCCGGGTCAACATCTTTCGGACACGCGGGCGATCCGCTTTGGCCGCCCGC
>PBAS01000003.1 GCA_002716625.1 Phycisphaeraceae bacterium
TCTATTTGGTTTTCAAACATCCTTAATCCCATCCCATTGACCACCCAACCGCCTAATCTGAGATGAATCGGATCGCATTTTGCCAATGAGTCGCGGGATACCAGTAGTGCTCCTACAGGCCGATTGGTACCACCTTGTTACATCAAGAACAACGGCATAAAGCCGGTTACCTACCCGCAATGCTTCGCCGACCTCCATCGAATTGGAAAAGTGACGATCACCACATCGTCCGGCACCGTTTTACACCTTGGGATCCATACCATATCTCTAGTTGTAATGAATGTGCCGATGGTGTGGCACCACAGGCATCAAAGGTCATTAATACCTTTTCAAATTCCACGGGAGTTTCTTGTTCCCTGCTATAATGGTCACAAGGCATATTTCTTGTAGGTGCCTTTTTTTTGTAGATACATGGCACCGTGGAGAAAGGCCGTGACGGCATCAAAACAAACCATTATGCCCTTGGCATTACCGGCGGTGGTTGCAAACCCAATCAGCCCCACCAGCATCAAGTCCCTGTTAATCGCCATGGGGATCAGTATCCTCATGTTCAGCCACTCGCCTGTTGCCGCAACGCGCCTGACCACCACGGATTTTGTGCCAGGCAGCAGTAGTGATATATGGGATCACCACGCTGGATACCAGATCAAAATCACCTCCTCCGGGGACACGCTCGACGACATCGCTACAGGCGGTGGAACATACGGACCTGACGACTTCTACTTCGAACTATCCTCCACCATCCACGCTGATGGCAACTGGTTTTTGGATGACATCGTGCTCGTATACCCGTCTGCTTCTTTTGGAGCTGGGCTCTGGTCCTATGCCGATACCGGGGTGGCCGTGCGACTCGGCGCAGTCGCTTCTGCATGGATCAGCGATCCGGCAGATTTGATCGAAAAGGTCAACAGCCAGACTGCGGATACGGGACTTAACATCGATCACTACGAATTCGTAGGTTTCGATGCGGGCATTTCAAGTTTCATGATCAAGGGCGTTTCCGGCGATGCAAACTTTGACGGCATTGTGGACGTGGCCGACCTGGGCATCATCGGTGCCAATTTCAACACCACCACAGGCAATGGCGTTGACGATGGTGACTTGAACGGCGACGGCGTTGTAGACGTGGCCGACCTGGGTATCATCGGTGCCAGTTGGTCCACCGCAGAAACTGCCGGCAGTTCTACTACTGTTGTTCCCGAACCTACAACCCTATCCCTATTTGCAATAAGCGTGCTGATGGTCGGTTACCGGTGGCGATAAGGGTTCGCCAAGGCCACGCATCAACAGCCTACTGAGCTTGACATGAATAGCTCAATACCCGGCTCCCAAAAGATCGATCTCCCCTTTGGGAAGTTCTCCAGCACCTGCATACCCCATCACCCACGGTTCCCAGAACGGATTGGCGGTTGGGTCCTCCATATTACATGAGTTGACAATCGAGTTATCCACCACCTTGCACCTGAGCTTCTCATAAAAACCGCGAGCACCGGCGGTCTGGAAAAGGGAAAAGCTGAATTCACCGTGATCCACCATGCTAAACACAGCATGCATCACCTCTTTTGCATAACCACAACCCCGAACCTCAGGATGACTGATCACATCACACAACCCCGCAATCGTCTCAAGGCCACGCGTGGTCTTGACTTTACGCGGACGAACAGTTGCATTGACCACGATCCGCCCTGCTCGACGAACCACATATCGCCGAGGTCTAAATTCATCGGGACCAGCATACCCCAACCAGCCTTGTTCCAAACCATCGACAAACATTTGCAGCCATTTCGCCTGATTCGGATAGACTTCACTAAACAAGGTCACCAACTGATCGAAATCGCCATCACCAATCGCAGGCGCGAAGTATTGTTCAATGGAAGCCATGGGCCAAGTCCAGAACGATCAAAACCAACCGCCATTGGTCACGGTTGCCCCTGGCATCTTATAGTGATCCATACCCGCCTGCATGATGCATACCCAGGACCATGTCGAATCCGGTGACCACTTTCAATTTTTTCACTGGCATTAAACATCACTTGCTATAAAGTAGCCAGGTAACATACCCGCGAATAGAACCAAATGACTGAGCTAAGATATTTCGATGCATTAATGTTCCTGGGCAAAACCCCGGACGCCCCAACCCGGGAACACAGCACCACAGACTCCCTGCGACAGACACTTGACCGATATGGATTCGACCGCGGACTGGTCCTACCCATGACACCGGGCTGCTCTGATCCTGCTTATGGCAATGAACAACTGTTTTCTGCAGCCCAGCAAGACCCCCGTATTACCCCCTGCCCATTTGCCCATATAGACTTCCGAAAACTGGGCACACAGGACGATGCATACGTCAAAACACTCATCGACCGTGGAGCTCGTGCTGTCTGCTTCTACCCAAAGGCCTTTACCCGAGGCATGGCACCACGCGTTACCGGCGACCTATTGACAAGCCTGCAAAAACACCAACTGCCGCTGTTCCTGTTTGAAACAGGGATGGCCGAAGCGGCCGATATCGCCGAACAATATCCATCACTTCCGATCATTCTTCCCCAGGCCGAATGGAAGAGTAATGCGATGATCCGGACTCTTGCTGCCACACCCAACCTTCATATCACCCTCGGACTTGGCTTTTCGCTTTACCGTGGGATCGAAGCGATGATTGACCTGGGTTGTCAACGGCAGATCCTGTTTGGATCCGGCTATCCTCTTTCCGAACCGGGCGCCGCGATGTGCGGCCTTTGCTACACCAGCGCCGATGAAAGCAGCCTTGAGGGTATTGCATCTGGAAACCTTCAACGCCTTGTCAATTCTGTACACAACGACCAAAACACAAAACTAACCGATACACCCGACCGGGTACCAGCCCAACCAAAAAGCACAAGCAAGCTGATCTTGGCGGCAAGGACAGGCAAACACCTGCCACTGGACAATATCATTGACATGCATGCCCACCTGAGCAGTTGGCTCAGGATGTCTTTCCATGGCGGCCGCGCCGAGGACATGGTGCAGCAGATGGATCAGACCGGAATTTCTAAATCATTCATCTCGCATCTTGCCTGCCTGACCGCCGAACCGAAATGGGGTAATGACCAGGTTATTGACGCCATTAAACGTTATCCCGACCGGTTCGGTGGATATGCCGTTTGCTGGCCCATCGAGGAAGAGACCGGCATCAATGAAATCCGCCGTTGCATGGACGCGGGAATGCGCGGGATAAAAATCCATAACGGCCACGGCATATCGTACACGCACGAAGGCTACCGGCCCGTCTGGGAACTGGCGGACAAATACCACCTGCCGGTTCTTCTGCATACATGGGGTGACATGACGGACTACGAATCCATATTCCAGCGCTATCCAAACGCCCAGGTGCTGCTCGGCCATTCGGGGTGTGCCAATGAAGAACTCTACGTTGAATTCGCGCACAAATACCCAAACATCTACCTGGAGTTGTGCCACTCTTTTTCACGACATGGGATCGTGGAATACCTGGTCGAACAGGCAGGTGCCGATCGCATCCTCTACGGATCCGATGCGGCCGTACATTCATACGGCCAACAATTGGGGCGGGTGATCTACGCTGACATCAAGGAGGAACAGAAAGAGAAAATACTAAGCACAAACGCAGTTCGACTACTGGATAAAACGCGGGCATACCAGTAGCCGCGTCGCAAACCACACATTCACCATATTACACCTGCACTCATCAAGCTAGCCAAGGGAATCAAGGACAGGGTTACATTCAGCTCATGACCGGCACCTGCGGCTCAACCGCATGCCAATCAGCACCATTGCGTACAACCGGCCGATATAACGTATCTCGCTCCACCGGCTCATAGCCTGCTTCAACAATCGTCCTTCGCAGATCTGCAACTGACACCTCCTGATGGGTGTCCCCACCACCCACCTTGGTGATGTCATACCAGACAACTGTCCCATCAATATCATCCACACCATAATCCAGTGCCACCTGGCTCAGTTCCAACGTCTGCATAATCCAGAAAGCTTTGACATGATCGAAGTTGTCCAGCATGAGCCGTGCGACGGCGAACATCTTCAGATCCTCGATACCCGTGGGACCCGGTAGATGATCCAACTCAGAATCATCAGGAATAAACGGCAATGTAATCACGGTCGCAAAGCGGCCTGCATGTCCCCGGCTAATCGCTTCATCCTGAGCCTCTCTTAAAATTTGGAAGTGATGAATTCGATCCTCCAGGGCCTCCACATGGCCGTATAGAATTGTGGCGTTGGACATCAACCCAAGTTCATGAGCAATGCGGTGCACATCGAGCCAGCGATCAGATCGAATTTTCCCCTTGTAGGCCTCGTCATGGACCCGGTCATCAAACACCTCGGCACCACCTCCAGGCAATGACCCAAGGCCAGCAGCCTTGAGATCCACAAGAACACCGGCAAGATCGTTCGGACGCCGGGCGATGCGGGCCAGGTGCACAATCTCGACAGCCGTAAAGGCCTTGATGTGAACACGGGGTGCCGCTTGCCTGATGGCACTGAGTGTTTCGAGATAATAGCTCCACGGCAGATAGGGATGCAGCCCCCCTACCATGTGAATCTCGGTGGCACCGCCTTCCTGTGCGGACCGTGCCTGCTCGGCAATCTCACTGGCAGAATATTCATACGCACCGTCCTGCCCCTTTTTACGGTAAAAGGCGCAGAACTTGCATGACAAAGCACATACGTTCGAATAGTTGATGTGGCGGTTGATGTTGTAGTAGGTCTTCCTACCGTGCCTTTGATGGCGAACATGCGAGGCCAACTGCCCGATGGTCCCAAGATCCTCACTTCTCAACAGGGCCAGCCCATCTACAGCAGACAGCCGCTGACCGCTGTAGACTTTTTCGCTGATGGTTTCGAGATTGCGATCCATTGTGCACATGATAGCCCCGCATAAAATACCTGCGCCCGATGGTTGACAAAACCCGTGGCTGATGCGACTACTATTCACGATGCGAATCATTGGACATGGGATTGATATCGTCGAAACCGCCCGCATCGAGCGGCTGATCGATCAGCACGGCACACGGTTCTTGGAGCGGTGTTACGGAACTAACGAACTTGCGTATGCCGAGGGCAAACGGTGCCGCAGCGAGCATCTGGCCGGCCGCTTTGCCGCAAAAGAGGCAGTCCTCAAGGCGATGGGAACCGGATTAAGCGGTAGGATCCAATGGACCGATGTTCTTGTTCTGCGCAAACCTGATGGCCAACCATTTGTCACCTTGACCGGCGAGGCCCAACGTATCGCACAAGAACTTCAGATCGATCAATGGTGGATCAGCATCAGCCATATCGCCACCCACGCCACAGCCAGTGCAATCGCCGTGGCAACAGATGGATAGATCACGCACAGATGGCGACCTGCATTGTTACCTGGGATACTGTCTCGCAAGCTGCCGGGGTATTCCAAGCCACTGGTATCGAGCTGGATCATGAAGGCCAATAATCACAGCACCATGTAATGCCTATAGGGACCAAATCCATGCCTGCAGACTAACCTGCCGCTAGGCATTTTTATTTCACAGGCAAAACAGGCCGGAACCAAAATCCTGACCAACTGTAAATATTGGAGCCAGGGCCACTTTTGGGGTAAATTATGGGTGTAATGGCATATCGGCCTAAACACACACAGCCGCCCTACGAAGTGATGATCGGTGAGCAGACTACGACCGCCGGGGCATCACACACACAGCCCGATCCAGGTTTACCGGACGCAACTGGCCAGCGTGTATCTGGTAAAACCAGATCATCAAGGCCCAAGTCATGGTCCTCCGAGGCGAGTCATCCGATCGTACTGCGGATACCACGCGGCCTTGCCGTGCTGATTGTCAGCGGGATCTTTGGTCTCATTTTCCTAGCCTATTGGGTGGGCTATTCACGAAATGTTGCCGTTGCCCAAAGCCCGACCCCCACGGCAAACGCTCGGCCATTACAAGCCCATGACCAGCGGGAAGCGGGGCTTTACTACCATGTACTTGTGACCTACCCCGGTGGGGGCTCAGATATCGAAAAGCAAGCCAGCCGACTCGTTGGATACCTGCACAAACGGGGAATTGAAACGACCACGATTGGGCTGGAAAATGGCGGACTGCGTGTAATTGATTTAATGGGATTCAGGGACCTGACTGGGGACACCATCCGGGTCCATGCAGCCAGGCTGCATGAAATAGGCCAGACTTGGAAAAACGAGTACAATGGATTACTAGACTTTTCCAAAATGTACGCAGAACAATATACACAGTTGCCAATACGGCGACTGGCAGAACAGGAATGAAACGTCCATGAGCCTAGATCGAAGCCTAAAATCCGCTTCTGGCCTCACGAAACATCGCAATGTGCTCACACGCGCCGAGCGGATCGACAAGCTCACTGACGCTCAGAAGTTCAATCCAGAAGAGGATGATCCACTGGGCCTGCTTAAGGTCGCCAACCGCAAGGTTATAGCCGGCGGCAAGTCACCCAAGAAGGCTGAGGCCGAAGGTGAAGGAACAGAACCAGCCGGCGGACAAGAAGAAACTGCACCACCCGCCGCGTAAACGGCGGGCCCATGCGGCCATGTTTGATCCACAGCGATTCATCACTGACCGCCTACGAGCAATTGACGCCTCGGGCATTCGTCGCGTATTCGACCTCGCGGCAAAGCTTGACAACCCCGTTAACCTATCCATTGGCCAACCGGACTTTGACGTGCCGGCGGCGGTTAAAACGGCCGCCATTAACGCGATCAACAATGGCTTTAATGGCTATACAAACACACAAGGTATTGACCCGTTACGCCAACGCGTGCGGATACTGATCGGCCAGGAGCTACCGAACTGGAAACCCGCAGACAATAACGGAACATTTGAAACCCTGATCACAAGCGGGGTATCAGGCGGATTGCTCCTAGCAATCTTAACCTGCGTGGAACCAGGCGATGAAGTCATCTTGCCCGATCCATATTTCGTAATGTACCCCCACCTAATCACGATGGCGGGCGGCAAGGCGGTGTTCGTCGACACCTATCCGGATTTCCAATTTACCGCCGACCTGATCGAGCCACACATCACACCACGAACCAAAATGCTACTGTTCAGTTCGCCGTCCAACCCCACCGGCGTGGTGGCCAGCGATGACACCTGCCGCCAGATCTCGGAACTTGCCGACCAACACAACCTGCTGGTGCTATCTGATGAAATCTACAATGACTTTTGTTATGAAAAGATCTGTCCCCATGGCGACAGCAACCAAATGCTGACCCCGTCACCGGCTTTTCACAATGACCACCTGCTCATACTCCGTGGATTTTCCAAATCTTACGCCATGACCGGCTGGCGGCTCGGATATGCCGCCGGCCCCAAGCCAATTATCGATGAAATGACAAAACTGCAACAGTATTCATTTGTCTGCGCACCGTCCATGGCCCAACTCGCCGGCGTTGCCGCATTGGACGGGGACATATCACCTTTCATCCAACAATACCATGCCAAGCGTGATCACCTGGTCAGCCGGTTGACTCCAACTTTCGAGTTGGCAACGCCTGGCGGGGCTTTTTATGCTTTCCCCAAAGTACCTGACCATCTGGGCTTGTCCGGATCGCAGTTTATCGAGAAAGCCATTGACAGGAACCTGCTGATTCTCCCGGGCAATGTATTTTCAAACCAAGATACACACATCCGTATCAGCTACTCCTGCAGTGATGAAGAACTGGACAGGGGGATTGATATCCTGCTGGAACTGGCGCAATAGCGGGCAGAAACCGGGCATCACGACCCAACGAACTCGACCACTTCCACCCCCAACTGATCCGCCATCAATTCGCAGGCTTGCCGTTCATTATCCGTGATCGAAACCGATTGCCGCCCACAGTGCACAATACGGCAAATCCCGACCTGGAGCAGCCGGCGAAAACAACCGGCACACGGCGGCCCGGTGACATAAGCCGTCGCACCTCGCAAATCACACCTGGCAAAGGCAACTGCGTTGTCTTCTGCATGAATCAACCAGTCATATTTTTCCGGCCGTGTAAGGGGAACAAGTTCGTTGGGAAAACCGGAAACCGGCCCGTTATAACCTGTACTGATCACCCTCCGACCCGCATCTACCAGAACACAACCATGCTTGGTATGCGGATCCAGCGATCGCAGACTGACCTGTTCGGCCAGATCCAGAAAATATTGGTCCCAAGCCGGCCTGTTGTATTCATCCATAGCGCTAATCCTGCCCGAGGTAACGCCACAAAGGATACCAAAGATGCGGTGGTCAATAGCGGGCATCTGCCTGCTGGGTGATCATGTGGAGTGCCCCACAGCCCGGACAGGAACGCGGTGTTTTAAAATGCCCCAAATCACTACCGCAGTGCCGACACCGGCCGGCAATGGCAGTAGATGAGCGTAAGGTGTAGATCAACCGCCATACGCCATAGGTCAGCGGGATCAGCACCAACGAGGAGAAGATGATGGCGACAAGTAACTGCAACACATATTTAATCTAAAGGCGAACAGGCGCAGATCGAACAGATGCCCGGTTTTTTCCATGAAAAGATAGGGAAGATATGACGACTCGCCGGAACACCCCTCGGATCGGGCAACTAGGCCAATCGGTAGAGATCACGCTGACCCATGTATCGCCACCACTGTCGTCGTCTGTCCGGGCAGGTGAAGCATCGACCCGTCATCACTTCGCACGATAAGACCCTGCAACGGATCAAGATCCACAACCTGGCCACTCACATCATATTCTCCACACTTCAATGCAACTGACTGACCCAAAATCGTATTGCGATTTTTCCACTCAGCCAGGACACGGGGGTCATCCCGCCTTTGAAATATCATTTCAGCCTGAGCGATGATCTCTGCTGCCAAGAGAAGACGGTCCACGTTCTGCCCAAGCATTTTCAAACTCGTGAGCGGCTGTTCCAGCCGCAACAGTTCAAATGACACATCGCCAGCTTCAAGTTCGACATTGACGCCGACCCCTACAACCGCGCAAACCAACCCATTTTCCACAACGAATTGTTCGACCAGAATCCCAGCCAGTTTATGGCCGCCAACATGAATATCGTTAGGCCATTTGATTTTAACATCTAAGTCAGGCGCCAGCTTTTCTACCGCTCGAGCCACTGACATTGCAGTAATAAGAATCAAATGATCACCGCCAAGACTCGACCCGGGCATCACCCGTGCCATGCTCATAAGCAATGAACACCCAGGCAAACTGATCCACTTGCGGCCAAGACGTCCACGGCCACAAGTCTGGTCATTGGCAATGACAACCGCACCATCAGCCGACCGCCCACGCGAATGGATCAACCGCCGGACCACATCCTGCGTACTGCTAGTTTGTTCATAAATTTCAATGTGCCGCCCAGGCTGTTCATCACGCCAGCGCAGGTAGTCGGACCAGGTATTGAGCCCATAATCAACCAGGCGAACACCCGCTTGCGGATGAAATTCAAACCGGCAGCCAAGTGCCCCCAAGCCATCAATATCATTACAAATCAATTGGACCGGGCAAACCAACTTTGACGCAAGCGAGTCATAGGTCTGGTACTCCTGATGGCGGATCAATAGGTCCAGGAGTGCGACATTGAAATTAGTATCCGAAGAATCCAGCATCAATCGATATCCAACCCGAGATCCAGCGCAGGCGCTGAATGCGTTATAGAACCAATTGAAACCAGGTCGACACCGGTTTCGGCGATCTGCCGAACATTTTCCAGATTAACCCGCCCACTGGCCTCCAGCTCAATCCCCACCGCCATCGAATCTCGCATGGCGACCGCTCGCCTCAGATCATCGAGAGTCATATTGTCGAGCAACACACGATCTGGAGCTGAATCAAAAACCGCAGTAAGTTGATCAACATGGTCAACCTCGATCTCGATAAACCTGACCAGTGGTTTTGTAGAACGAATGCGGTTGCATGCATCAGTCAATGCAGGACCCAACTGACCTGTCGATAAGTGGGCAAGATGATTGTCTTTAATCAACACCGCGTCATGAAGGCCCATGCGATGATTACAACCCCCGCCACAGGCAACGGCGTATTTCTCCAATGCCCGCAACATGGGGGTGGTCTTACGGGTGTCGTAGATACCCACTCCGGTGCCCATAACCGCAGCCACAAAATGGGACGTGAGCGTCGCAATCCCCGACAAGTGACAGAGAAAATTCAAAGCCACTCTTTCTATTGCAAGGATGCTACGTAATGATCCCGTAAAACGAGCAACCTCCATGCCATTTTCAACCTGCTCACCGTCCAACCGGTCCACGCGTAACCGGATCGTGCCGTCATACGCTTGGACAATAGCGGGCAACAACGCCACCCCCGCCAGGCATCCAACCGCTCGCGCACGCAAACGCGCTGAGGCCTGGCGATGCGGACCGACCATCACATCACTGGTGACATCAGATCCGCCAGGACCAATATCCTCTAGCCGGGCCGACTGGATGATCCTCCTCAACGTCTCGGGGTCAACATATCGCTTCAACAGAGCCATCAATCAAGATCCCATTCAACCAGAAAATATATTAAGCCCAAATCCATTTTGCAAAGCAGGTGAAGACCCTGCAGCACACCATGGACACGAACGATCTATCACACTTTTCCATTTTAATGGTTAACATATCCTGATCGTATGATTGTTGCATTCGAATTGGGTACATGAAACATGGCATACCGAGCCGACGCACATATCCACCTGTTTGACGGCGGTTTTGGCTACTCTTTTACCGCCCGACAAGGAGTTAGAATCGACGAGACCGCGTGCTATGAATCCCTACAAAAAACACATAATGTCCGTGATGCTCTTGTCGTGGGGTATGCTGCTGAGCCATGGTGTCAATCCAACAACAACTTTCTAGCACGAATCACCCGGGATTTGCCCTGGGCGCACCCAACAGCATATATCGACTTAACTGACCCGCTCACGGCCGATCACCTCAAACGACTCCAAGCTGACGGGTTTGTGGGAATCAGCATCTACTGCTTCGATGAAAAGACCATGGCGGCCATCGAGAAAACTAACACCGACACATGGCAATGGCTGGTGGAGCATCGCTGGCTGATCAGTGTCAATTCCCGTGGCCATTATTGGTCAGCATGGGAATCGGTCCTGCAACAACATAAGCAGCTACGGGTCCTTGTCTCGCACCTTGGACTTCCACAGAAGGTCTCATCACCGCCTGACACCGAAACGGCCCGGGCATCAATGGCGACCGTCCTTGCCTTGGCTGATTACGAGCAGGTCCACATCAAGGTGAGCGGATTCTACGGAATTGGCGAGCCAGCATTTGATTACCCGCACGAACCGGTCTGGCCTTACGTTCAACTTGCTCACAGCACCTTTGGCAGTTCACGCCTTTTGTGGGGATCGGATTTCCCCCCCCACCTTGATTCGATTTCGTTTCCACAAACCTTTGACCATTTTCGCCAGATGTCGTTCTTGTCTGATGACGACCGCACAGACCTTGAGGGCCAGAACCTGACTTCCCTACTACGTGACGTCATTACAGGCTAGCCATCATGCTCACCACTAATTCCCGACTTATTGACTTTCCGGTTCTTCGTGACCAGGTGTATTTAAACACTGCAGCTGAAGGCATACCACCCAAAGTTGTTCTTGACGCCATCGGCCAATACGCCAAGGACAAACTTCTCGGAATGGATGGACGGCCACTTCATGATGAACAACGCGATCAAGTCAAAATCGAAACAGCCAAGGCCTTCGGATTATCACCGGCGGAAATTGGAATCTGCACTTGTTCAAGCGAGGCGTTCAATCTCGCAGCTATCGCGTTGTCACTAGGTACAGATGATGAGATCGTAATCAACGACTTGGACTACCCTGCCGGCGCGACGCCATGGCTCGTATCCAATTGCCCGGCAACAACCCGGGTGTGGCGATCAAGGAACGGTGCTTTACGCATTGAAGATCTGATCCCGCTGCTCAACACACGAACACGCATGGTGACCACATCACTGGTCAGCTTTCATAATGGTTTCGTAGCGCCCATTCAGGCAATTTGCGATGCCGCCCATGCACATTCACCATCATTGGTGGCAGTCGATGTCACCCAGGCACTGGGGCGCATTCCCCTGAACCTTGGCGATGTCGACCTTATCGTCAGTTCGACCCACAAATGGCTACTGGGCAGCCATGGCGGCGGGCTTGTGGGGATCCCCCAGGCCCGGGCCGATACGCTGACCGCCCATGTAGGCGGGTGGTTCAATCGCACCGACCCGTTCGGCACCGATCGTTTTGAACAGGCGAAAACCCTGCCAGGCGCTGCCAGTTTCAGTATTGGGATGCCCAACTATGCGGCAATCTACAGCATCGTTGTGGCCATGCGATATATTGAATCCATCGGCGTAGCCGACATCGACCAATTCGCTCGCCCCCTGACCCTCCATTGCCTTGACGAACTCAAGAAACTACCCGTTGAGGTGATTACACCTGATGAACCGGAATCCATCGCGGGCATCATCTCATTTCGCCACCCCAAGGCCGATCACATCCTCGACGAACTGCATAAAAGAAACATCCATGTGATGTCCTCGGCCGGGCGGTTACGGATTTCTGTTCATGGGTACAACATCGCCGACGATATCGATCAATTCCTTGCTGCACTGGCAGAAATCCTGGATGCATAGGTCGGTTATTCCCATTCAGACCCAGTGGGTTCCCCCGACGTAACAAGGGTGTTTCAATTTGACGACCGCGTAACACATCCCCGCCGACTCCTTATCGGCTTCAGCAACTGCCGCCCCGAGTTTCTTTGGGTCGTTGGTCACAAAGGGATGAAGCTGATGCACTACCCCTAGGTACTGCCCCCGCTGTATGGCAGGAACTTACCCTGATCAACCGCGACTCCGGTCCCTTCCGTCAGATTTCAGCTATCTATTGGACAACCTCGCCCTGGCAGGCACGCTGCACGAGAAACAGGCACAGAAAAATCGTTGCAAAGCAGCCCACCTATGTCACGTTACCACATGGAGATGGAAGACAAAGTAGCGTGGGCAAGGCAATGCTCAACACAAAGACCGAGTACTTCAGGCATATCGATATCGGAAACGCCAATACCGCGTCACGGGTCAAATATCGCATGCCATACAACATGGCGAAGGCAGCAGTCAACCACTTGATCTGAACACTGGTGGCCAGAGCTCGCAGAACATCACATCAATGTCAACATCATTAATATCAGCTGGATTGAAACCTAAATCCCCAAGAGCTAATATTATTCAACTAAATCAGCTGGATTCACAAAAAGGATTTCGTGGAAACGGATCGGCACCATGACGGACGTTGACACGGTTGTCACATTTTCATGCAGCGACGATGCCGATCACATAACCAGGGCCACGACACCTATCGACGGTGGCTGGGTGCAACCGTCGAAAGATCAATGAGCGCGTCATGAAAAAACAAGGACTGCCATTCTCCGCATCGTTCAAGACGTACCCGACCCACGCCGAGTTGGCAGCCTTAGACCGCAATCTACAATTTTTCCCTTGCACCAACACGAAACCGGCGGTACTCAACCGCGCCCAGGTCGAACAGTTCAATGAGCACGGCTATCTCCATGGCCTGCCCATCTTTGACAGTAACCAGGCGGACGAACTGCGGGGATATTGCGATAAAATCTTGGCCGCAGAAACGGCGAGGGGTGGTAGCAGCTATTCCCTCGTCTCGGCCCATCTTAAGCATGGCCGTGTCTATGATCTGCAGCGACATCCCGCGGTCATTGCAATCATCAGGGACCTGTTAGGTCCGGATATCATCGCCTGGGGTGCGCATTTCTTTTGCAAGCTGCCAGGCGACGGCAAGACCGTCGCATGGCATCAGGACGCCAGCTACTGGCCTTTGACGCCCTCCAAAACGGTTACTGTCTGGCTCGCCGTTGATGATGTCGATGTCGAAAATGGCTGCATGCAATTCATGGCGGGCTCACATCGATTCGGGCATCTTGACTTCCACGAGAGCTCCGAGTCGGAACAGAACGTACTGAACCAAACCGTCGGTGATCCGGAGCGGTATGGCACGCCCATCAACATCGAGCTCCGGGCCGGAGAGATTTCGATTCACACAGACATGCTTCTTCATTCCTCCGCCGTCAACCAATCTGAACGCCGGCGATGCGGCCTGACAATGCGCTACTGCACGCGCGACGTATCCGCCAACTTTGGTTGGACCGCGGAAGGTGGTGTGGCGAGCGGTAAAGATCGTTTCAAAAACTGGGATGACCCACCGCGTCCCGACGTCGAATAAAAACCACACGCATGACAGCAATTCCCGTCGTCGTAGTCCCGGCTACGATAGCGACCGGCAACGCTGCCGAAGATAACACCACGCCAACCCCGGGTTTCGATCGCATGCCCAGAGCCGTGATTACCTTAAAAAAAATGATGATGAGATCTCGGATATCTGCGATCATGCCACCACCATCATCGCGAAGAAATAACTGGAACGATTCTGGAATCGAAGCGGCGATACAACATGACATCAACAAACATCGTGCTGACCGGCAAACAGCAGGTGGCAATCCACACCGAGGATGTACCGGCACGTCCAGATGGTAGATTGTTGGCTCGCACACAGGCAAGCCTGGTCAGCACCGGCACTCAATCAATCTGCTATCGCGGCGCAATGGACAATGACCACCACTGGCATAATTNGGTGCNGTATCCGNTGTGCCTNGGCTATAGATGTAGCAAANGTTGAAACAATCGGCCGACGGTGTCGCANGCTTTNAAATCAGCGACGACGACGCAAAAGACACACACTGCCTATGCCAACCAGGCTCAACATGCCCGGCTCGGGCACAAGTTCAACCACCAGCATGGGACGCGTGGCAATATCTGCAGCCGAAGCACCTGACACCAGGTTACCGTCTGAGTCGTAAGTAGAACCAAACTCACTGGAGCGATAGGCGTTACCGTAATTAAGGTCCAAGGTTGGCAGTTCACCCGCCGGGCTTAAGGCGGTGATGAACACCCCGTCGCCGGTCACAAATTCCATTAGCCCAGTAACGTCAAACTCCTTGAAGCCTTCGGTGGCATCCTGGAAGATCTCTACGGCACCGGGATGAGCAGAATTGATCTCCTCCTCGCCAGCAGCGATATCAGGATCATCCCAATCCGCCGGCCCAAACTTGAAGGCCATGGCACTTGGATCATTGGGGGTCTGGGCGTATGCACCCTTACCACGAGCCCAATGTTCTTTGTCCCGCCTCTTGGACATCCCGGTCACTTTTCCTTTTTTCGAGGTGCCATCATCAAAACCATAGCTAATCGGGATAAGAGATGGATAGACAGCGATCATGCCTGCATTAAGTTTCGGCTGGGCCTGCGGATTGGCAAGTTCCTCACCGGTGATCGCATCACAACAAATCGTATCTCCAAATGCCGCGCTCCCCGCAGAAACAACCGCACCAAGATCCTCGGTGTTGTATAGCCTTAAAGTTGCCCTGACAATTGGAAGATTGGGGTTTATCTGCCCCGAGTCATTTCCAAACACATCACGAAAACGAATGAACATGCGGGAATAACGATAGGTTGGCCCCGCTTCGACACTGTGCCGTCCGGACCCAACGGTCCCTAAGGAACGCTGATAGAAATTACCCACTTCCAAAACAGACGACCGGCCACCATTGGTGGACCATACCTCGTAAGCACCGGGGTCACCGGCATGGGGGTCGTCATGGGTAGCGGTGTCCGCAAAATTTGTCGTGTACGCCCAGCGGATCGAGGTGTCCTGACCCCGCTCGTAGCCATTGGCACCTTGCTGGAATGTATACGTCTCGGCCACAACAGGTGTTGCCGCCCAAAGGACCAAGGCCATTATCCCCACCAATCGAACCAGACTTTTAATAAAGATCAACATCGCACTTATCCTTAAACAACAAAACACCATTCAAAAAACATTTAACGACATCTACGCAAAAGAAACAGACCGCCGAAACTTACCAGTGCGGCCGTCGCGGGCTCTGGCACAAGTTCAATGATCAGCATGGGCCGCGTAGCAATATCCGCGGCAGTAGCAGCGGATATCAAGTTCTCGTCTTTGTCGTAGGCATCACCAAACTCACTTGAGCGGTAAGCATTGCCTTAATTAAGATCCAGCGTGGGTAGCGCACCAGTTGGACTCAATGCTGTAATGTAAACGCCATTGCCAGTAATAAAATCAACAAGTCCAGTAATGTCAAAGTCCTTGAACCCTTCGTCTGCGTTCTGTGCGACCGTAATTGCGCCCACATGCGATGAATCAATTTCATTTGCACCCGCAGCGATCAGTGGATTATCAAAATCAGCTGGTCCGCAGTAGATCGCCATTGCCACCGGATCGTTCGCCAAAAGACTTGTGGAACACTGGCCTTGTGCCCATGATTGCTTTCCGCGTCTACGCTCTTTGGCGGTCACCCTACCCTTCTTGGCCGTGCCGTCATCAAACCCAAAGGTGATCGGAATCAGTGACGGATAAACCGCAATGGTCCCGGCATTGAGTTTTGGTTCTCCGTAAACGTTATCGAGCGTGACACCATCAGGGCCACTAACGGTCTCGCCAAGGAACGCACCGCCCGCGGAACCTTCAGCGCCAAGATCCTCAGTGTTGTACAACCTGAGCGTGGCACTGGCGACGGGGATACCGGTTGGCACCTGCCCGGCACCGGTGCCGAACACATCTCGAAACCGAATATACATCCTGGAATAACGGTAAGCGGGCCCGGCCTCCAAGCTATAGACGCCGCCACCGACACCACCAAGAACCGATTGAAAGAATTGACCCACTTCTAAAACCGATGTACGCCCCGCGCCCGTGGACCACATCTCATAGGCGCCCGGATCACCTTTATGTCCCGCATCCACCTGCCCCTCGGCAGTTGTCCCGAAATTTGTTCCGTATGCCCATCGGATTGATGTATCTTGCGCACGACTATAACCATTTGATCCCTGCTGGAAGCTATATGATGACGTATCAGCAAAAGCCGGGTGGATAAATCCCATGACAAGCAGGACCAATGCAACAGACGGGACCAACTTTGATGGGCGAACAAACAACATTGCCATCTCCCAACAAGCACGACAAACCAGCTCCAAAAACATGCTTCCATCGCTCCAGTTCTTCGAAGTGCTGGCAGAAAACCGCCAAATTTGACACTTAAGTATAACCACAACTTTGGGTTAATTGCAAGGTATTTATCACCCTTGACTCCCTGTCGAAAGGACATCCAACGGTCAAACCAGCCAGCAGCAGGACCCACAACAGGCTAAGCTGCTGTTATCACTGGCATTACCATCAAGACACCCTATCCCAAAGGGACCAGGTGATTCAGCCCCTTGCACCTAGGTTCCGTCTATCTATAAGGTATATAACTGTTAAATCATCGACCCGCAGGATAACCCCACTGACACCGATGATTGGAGCCTGAGATAAAAATCTCCACCATTTGCAACCAGAACAGAAGCAGGCCCCTTCCTTATCCCCCCCTCGCATTCCAACCTGCAGGCTACATCCCACGACCGCCTTGCTGGGTCACGACGAGCCCTTGATCTTTCCGAAGAATTTCCCACTGGGCTTTAGTAACGAACTGGGTGTATTTATTTCACCCGGCGGGAAGAACATTAAATATAAAAACGCCTAGCAGCACATATGGGGGATCACAACTGCAATGACGCAACACGGTCTGCCTCCGCCAATCTATTTTGGCCGTGCCATGGAGGACATGGCGCCTCATGAAATGGACGGCCGCGCCCACAGCTCGGCTTACATCATGGGGCCGCGTAATGCCATCCAGTACCCCAGTCGCTTCATGACGTTACCCGTAGGCACCTGTTTCCAGTTCGGCGCACCGGGGCAGGATGGTGTCGGCGGGTTTGCTGATGCGGCGCAGGCCCATCTAAAAACATGCACCATGGACATGGAACATGTCGGGCCTTTGATCAATCGAATCTGGTGCGAGGACCTGCTTGATTCGGGCCGGGGCAAGGGTGAAGGATACTATGGCTTGATCAGCCGTCACCGCGGCGTTGCGATTGACACGGCACCCAAGGAAAACGAAACACCCTTTCTATACAAGACCCATTCCATCTGGTCCCTAGGGTACAACAACCATGACGCAGCGCAAGAACCTGCATTCGCGCCGGATCACCAGCGGCTTTACGAAATCTTCCCTCAAAGCACCCTTTCATATGGCCAAGCCGTCGAACTACCTGCCATTGCAAATAAAATTTAAGTCAGTTGCGAGTTGGCATGTGTAATCGAGCCGCGCCAACTGGCAAGAGTCGCAGAAGAAGAGGTCCCCGCCTACCTAACGAGGATCACCATCATGATTGGATTGCGAGATAATGGCCTGATCCACGAGTTGCCATTACCCACTGCCCATGAAATTAGACGCGGAACCATTCTCGGGCGATGGCATGACGGTTTCAATGCGGCGCGGCCACAACTAGCACCCGCAGAAGATCTTGATTCCTTGGGTGATCAGAAGATGAAGATTACGATTGACAATATTGGCCAGGTGACAACACAAACCAGCCATCACCTCCATGGTTTTGGCTAGACACTTGCATTTATGTGTAAGGAAATCACTTTCCTGCCGGGCGATATTATTTCCCTGGGTACGGCTGGAAAGACACTTCGCATCCCCGCGAACACCAAGCTTCTGCCCGACGCCGCCATCACTGCCGAGATCGCCGGCCTGGGTGAATTCAGCATTGGCATTACTGACCGGCGGACACTGGATAAAACGAATCAACCTCAATCGGTGTCCGTAATGAACATACTAAGGCTGTGTCACCCAAACACCACTCAACCCCACCGAATCTGGCCCACAAATGCCAACGCTGGTCTTGCGACCAGCGTTGGCATTTACAGGTAAAGTTTCAAAGTTAATCAGGCGGCGCGGCGGTAACGTCGCGTCGAGCTTGAACTGCGGCCCTTGCACGATAACGCACGGCCCGTCGATGAACGCGACGATATCTGCGTAACGGCAAACTGCTTGGCGAAGAAACGTTTAAAGTGACCCTGGAATTCACTCCTGCTGCCCATATGATCAGCAATCTTTTCGGGAGTGGTATGACCATTGGCAAGTGCCCAATCAACATAAGACTGCCAAAGAGCAGCTTGTGCCTGGCGAGCAACCGGCCCAGTACTCTTGCGTGCCTGAACGGCCCAATAGACCCACTGTCCGTTGATCTTCTGGCGATTGACGACGCAAGCCTTATACAGTGATTGATAAACCTGATTCGCAGTCTTGTTCTGTCGCTTGGCAATATTCGCCACGGCGACCGAACATGGCGTACCGCGTCTTACTGCTGACTGGAATGCACTGCTGAACGGTGAACTTTTACTGTTTTCCATGACTTGATATTCCTCTGTTGACGTAGAGACATGACAACATTCTGGATGGCATAAACCACCCTCATGGGTGAACATCACCCTGCCACGGAAGGTCGGCACAATTACCGCCACAAATCACAACAGAGGATAAAAGACCGCAACTTTCCTCACATTTATTGACATTATCGATCCCTCCAAGGAATGACATGCGTATATAAACCAGCAACAGGTTAATGCTCATCCGGCCGACAGCCCAGGTCGACACCTACGCGGCATGCCCAGGTTGGCTGGGAACCATTCTGGGAAACGACCTTCGGCGTAGCCCATAATTCAAGACACCAGCTATAAGACAGAAAAGGGCCGCCGGCTCTGGGACCGCGTGGCTGGATTCAAAGATTGATATACCGTGGCCACTACCGGTCCAGTTGGCGCCGAGGATGCCAAGGTCAGCCACGTCGGTCACGTGATCCTGGTTAAAGTCGCCACTGCCCCATCGCATGTGATGACGATTAAAGTTGGCGCCCACTACCCCCAAGTCCGAAACGTTGACAAGACCATCCCGGTTGGCGTCTCCCGGGACAATGGACGGCTCAGGAATTAATACCGATTGGATTGCATCAAGATACAGCCCATCCGGATCGCCTATCGTGGGCACGATGTAACCACCTTCACCAAATTCATTCCATGAATAGATCATGACAAGCCGCTCATCAGAGGCATGTTGCGGGTGATCATCAATCCAATCAACGGCATTTTGAAGATGTCGGCCAACCGCATGGGGTGTGCGTGTTGGATTGAAATACCAGGTTGGTGGTGTATTCCATGGCCGCGCATCAAACCCAGCCATGATCATCGGGATATACGATTGCGTGCTATCGATCTCAGTATTCCAGACTCCCGCAGACCACGTGTCATTGCCCTCCACGTATTCGGTCAATGACTGGTATGGATACTCCACTTCACCGGCACCCCAGCCTGGCACCGCGCTATGATGTGTCACGTGAGTGTAACGCGAAGTCACCCCTGCCACATTTGCGGCAAACTCAATTTCTTCAATTCCAGACGAAGCAGCCACCAGTTGAAAGTACGCATAATTTCTCTGTGTCATGCCATCAGAGTTAAAAATGGTAACCAGCGGGTTTCCGCCAACACGCAAATATTGAGAGTCGGCAAGATAAGGCATCAACATATCGGCCACCTGCTCCCATTCGGTGTCACTGGCGATTGCGGTTGGAGCCACATCCACAATATTGATATTAAATTTCATGCGATCACGATTCGATGCCTGCATGAAATTGGCCAGCCCTGAATTTATCCCGTCATTCATGGTGACCGAAGGGCTGCCATACCAATACCAATGGAAATTAAAGAACGAAATCCCATGGTCAGCAGCCAGGTCGATTTGCTGCTCCATGATCTGCACTGTATCACCACGCCACAGGCCTCCACCCCAGATTGGTTCACGTTCAGGAAATTCATTTCTCAACTCCGCATTGGCAAATGCAGCAACAGCCTGCGGCGTGTCGTGATACCAACCTTCAAAATAATAGGCACCAACCGTTGCGATTGGCGCCACACCAAGTGCCGCTTGGGCACAAAGCACAACACCACTGAGGCTGGCAATGATCAAAAGACGCATATCTTTCGGTTCCAATTCCAACCGTTTCCAGGTACTGCCAACCCAGCCACGCAAACTTTAATTAGGCTATGGGCGGGTTGTACCCATGACCTTTCGACACCGACAGCCCAGGCATACCAGCCCAAAACCCAGAACGGCCATGGTAGTGGGTTCAGGAACCAAAGCCGATGCAGTACCTGTTGCTTTCGACGCAGACCAGTTGGCACCGAGGATACCAAGGTCTGCCACGTCCACAATGCCATCAAAGTTCGCGTCACCGGGCGCTGCGGCAATCAGCATCAGACCAATGTGACCTGCGTAGTCGTAGATTGGTGCCAAAGTCAGATCTGCTGCAACCTGTATCCCGTCAATGGCATCGAACTAGCCATCACGCGTGCCAGCTGTGATGACAGGGAACTGGTCACCAGGCCGGGTGTAAAGTCGCCGAGCAGTTCAACGTTCAACTCACCGTCAATGGATGCATTACCGTCAACCAGTAGTTGGTCTGATGTTTCACCCAGTTCAATCTGCGTTGTGGAGGTGGTGCCAAGGACCACGTCGCCGCCGAAGGTTACGG
>PBAS01000004.1 GCA_002716625.1 Phycisphaeraceae bacterium
GGAAACTGTCACGTCCCACATCAAGGAGGTTGTCGAAGTTGCCGTATTCCTTGAGTGAAATACTCGCCGTTGCGAATTCGCCGGCAAAAAGGGAACCATTAACCCCATGTTTGATGTCTGTTAGTTCCAGTAGGAATATGGCATTAAGTTTCAATGCCGTTTTATCATTGGCATCGAAGCCATGTGCGATCAAATTGCTTAAACCTGATACAACTGCACCTTCGCTTCCACCATTCTCAAGCTTCTGGTAGCCGATGATGGCTTGGCCAAGATCCACCAAAAAGGAGTTTTCCTCATCAAGTGCTAGTTCTGCCGTGGATCCCGGAGATGTTGTGAATCCTGCTGTTGTATTGGTGGCGGCAGTCCAATTGGCGCCTATGATCCCCAAGTCAGCAACATCTACGATAACATCGGCATTGAAATTACCACGAAACCACCGTGCCTTTGTTCCATTAAAGTTGGTACTCAGGATTCCCAGGTCTGCAATATCAACTACCCCATTCAAATTTGCATCACCAGGCAGAGAAATCGTGGTTGCTAGGATACTTGCCTGATCCACGGTATTGCCGATTTCACGATGGGATTCAGTGTCGGTGAAAATCGATCCGGAAAGCAGAAGGCGCGGTTCAAGAAAATTAAATTCAACCTGTGCGTTTGCGGGTACTGGTGTCCTGACGGTTATGGCCCTTTTGAATATTTGTAAAAGTCTTTCCCGCATGGCGTAAGAGGAGCTATATGATTATCCGCGCGATCGTGCAATTCTGTTGCACGTACGCTTTTCCTCTTGGTTTGGATTACAAGAAATCAATGTCATCTTTCCCGCGCCCATCTAACTTTCAAGGATGTGAAACAAATATACTACCAAACCACATAAAACAAAGAAGTAAATTAATTTATGAACTTTAGTTGACTTTCATGAAAATGGGTTTTCGGAAATTTTCGAAGAAGAAACAAACCGCCCTTCTGTCAACCATCCCCTGGAATGTGCCCATGTATTTGTGAGACCGCCGTTATCTATTTGGCTCGCTGGATATCTTGATGCCATTTTGCATTTATCTGGCATCGCATTGCCGGTCGTCTGGGTTATAGAGATCCTGAATTGAAAATGTTCGCCACTTGCGTGGCAAGGGACCTTCCGGTGAATGTGCTTTATAACACACGAGCATCTGCTCGTCGTGAAAGTAGATCTCCGGGTAGCCGTAATAACGGAAATCATCAGGGATCTGGCCGAGAAGATTATCTGGCCCCGATGGGCCGCGAACCATTGAGGTCAACGGTGGAGGTTTAATAAGGACTCCGGTGCTTAGGCCGCTGACCAGTTCAAGGGTCTTGTGATTCTCCCAGGTCTGTCCATCATTCTTGGAGATGGCCATTGAAAGGCGACCCCGACGGAATCCGGTTTCAATTTCTTCAGCAGAAACTTGGTTCCAGATCAAGACAAGGTCATCTGTGTGGGGGATGCGTGACAGGGCGCAAGGTGAATTGGACATGGCCAGTTCAGTTGGCTCAACCTTTGTCCAGGATTCACCACCATCGGCACTGTAACTTTTAACGATACGGCCACATGTCGATCGCATGTAGCACATCAACTGGCCATCACTTAGTTCAACCACCACCGGTTCATCCGTGGTTGTAAAACCCATATGACCATCGTCGAAGTAACCCAGCAAGAACCCTTTGGAGGTTGACCATGATTGGCCTTCATCATCGGACCAGACCATGAATGAACCAGACATTTCGGGCACGTGGGTGTGAGTTTCTAACAGGAGGGTTTTATTTTTATAAGTCGCATATCCACCGCGTTCGTGGTTTGTGTAGTCAGGGTGAAGGCCATGCATATAAAGATAAAATGGCAGAACGATTCGCCCTCGGTACGTGGCCGACTTGAGTTGGATTGATGCGTTGTCAAGTCCCTGGATTGGTCCGCGATAGGTCATGAGTTCTCCGCCACGATCCCATGTTCTACCACCGTCATGGGAGGTGTAGGAGTAAGCGGCCTCTTCTCCTTGAAGGTCATATTTGAAGAGCACGCCCGAGGAAAGTTCTCTAAACTCCCGGCGTTCTTCCGTTTCGAGTTCGGGTAATTCACCAGTTGGAAGTTGGTCGTCGTGGTTCGTCATGGATCAATTCAAGCGAAATGCGGAATATTAAAATATCCACTACCCCAGCATCTTATCACGTTGATTAAAAATAACCTTTGCATCCTGCTATCCTGTCAATCATTATCAGGATTTAGCATGAGTGTGACCTGCATACGGAGAGTTTAGATGGCAAGGTTTAAGGAGGATGCCATCTGTATCCGCTACCTGGACTGGTCGGAAACGAGCCAGATTGTTGTGCTATTGACCAGGGAGCACGGGAAATTACGAGGTTTGGCCAAGGGGTCCAAGCGGACCAGCCCGGGCGCATTGGCCAGGTACTCAGGTGGTATCGAATTGCTGACATTGGGCCAGGTCGTTGGTCTGACGAAGCCGACATCGGAACTTGCCACCATCACTGAATGGGATCTACAGGATCCCTATCCGCATCTTCGCCGTGATCTATCAGCGCAGCATCTGGGCCTCTACGGCGCCGACCTTGCCAACGCCCTGGTTGCAGATCACGACCCACACCCAACGGCGTTTGGTGCGCTGCGACAATTGTTGACTGAATTGACGGAGCCTTCGCAATATGACAAGGCAATATTAGAGTTTCAGTGGTGTATGCTTGATGGCAGTGGATATCGCCCACAGTTGGATCGGGACGTTCAGACTGACGAAGAGATCAGAGATCAACAGACTTATAACTTCGACGCCCGAATTGGAGGCTTGACCAATGAAGCGGGCTTGACCACCCCAGATAATGGAAGGGGACCCTGGCGCGTTCGGCAGGAAACGGTTGGTTTGCTGCGTGATTTATCAGCGGGCCGGTGGCAGGCCGATCAGTTGGTGGTTCGGCGGGCAAGTCGCCTGTTATGTGTCTACGCACGGGCCATTATTGATCGGCAGTTGCCGACCATGAAATTTGTACTGGATCGTGGATAGTATCTCGCTATTCTATTGGCCCAAGTTTATTGCCAAAAAGAAGGTTAACGCCATGCCCCCGGCCCCAACCACAGAACAAGACATCACCCCCGGCAGACTTATTGGCACTGAACAGGGCATGATTGTCCTGGCACTGTTCGGTACAGATTATCAACTGCATCTGTGCGTCGAAGACGAGATCAGCATAGCACTGGATCGTCCCGTGAAGGGAAGGATTTATGCGCGAGCTCGGCGCATGGATTTGATGGCAAGTGGTGGCCGGTTCATTGAGCCGGCCTATGGCCGTCCACGCCGGATCCAAGGGACCATTGCGGCCGTGAACCTGCAAGCCAATACGATCACGGTGGCTTGTGCCGGCGTAAGCATGTTTATCTGTGAATTGGGTGCGAAGCAAAGTGCTTCAGAATTCCCATATGGCGGGCTGGTGGGTTTTGACGTAGAGCGTGGCGCCCGCTTTGAACTTGTGGGCTGATTGAGCCGATCTTCTATTATTATTATGTTATTCGGTCTCGATTGTGGTTGGCTGGCTTTGTTCTGGAGATTGATCAGAATATTTAGGCTTTAAATCATTGAAACCACAGAATCTTTAGAGCGTTCTTTTCATGTCAACCCCTCTTCAACGCATTTTGGTTACTGGTGGCGCAGGATTTCTTGGGTCGCATTTGTGTGAGCAGTTGGTGGCACAGGGGTACGATGTGTTGTGTCTCGATAACTTTTTCACCAGCCAAAAGCAGAATATTACACACCTACTGGATCGCCCAAACTTTCAACTTATTCGTCACGATGTTTCGTTGCCAATCTGGATGGAGGTTGACCAGATCTACAACCTGGCCTGTCCCGCGTCCCCGGTACATTATCAGTTCAACCCGATTAAAACGGTCAAGACCTCGGTGCTGGGTGCAATCAACATGTGCGGCTTGGCTAAACGAACTCAAGCCAAAATCCTTCAAGCTTCAACCAGTGAGGTTTACGGTGACCCCCAGGTTCATCCACAACCAGAGAACTATCGTGGTCATGTCAATCCAATTGGCGTACGCGCGTGTTATGACGAGGGAAAACGTTGTGCCGAGACCCTGTTCTTTGACTACCATCGCTCGAACGGCGTGAATATTCGCGTGGTCAGGATCTTCAATACATATGGTCCGCGTATGCACCCCTATGATGGACGGGTTGTATCCAATTTCATCATCCAGGCATTGAAAGACAAAGATTTGTCAATCTATGGTGACGGGTCGCAGACGCGTTCATTCTGTTATGTGGATGATATGATTGATGGCTTTGTGCGGATGATGGCTGCCCCCGACAGTTTTATTGGTCCGGTCAACCTGGGGCATCCCGAGGGCGAATTTACCATGCAGCAACTTGCTGAACTGGTTTTGGAATTGACCGGTTCAAAAAGCAGGATCACCTATTTACCACTTCCCGATGATGATCCTGCGCAACGGCGCCCCGATATCACGTTGGCTCGCCAGCACCTTGGCTGGGAGCCGACCGTGACCTTGCATGAGGGGCTGGCAAAAACCGTTGAGTATTTCAGATCGATCGACTTGGACCGGTTCCAACCACCTACCGATCACACGGCGCACAAATCATCTGGCCTGTGATCTGGTTAAACCCAGCATTCAAGGCATGGGTTTACTTGGGACTGAATGGATGTTTAGCTGAATCTTTGCGCTTGACCATCTCGTCCGCAGTGGGTTCACCCTTCATGGCACGTTCGATTGAAAGCTTGGTTGCTTCGTAGTTGTAGTCATAGATTTTGGCATCGTCTTCGGCTTCTGGATGAATAAACACGCCACAGACGATGACCAGGTCCTCGCATTGGTCCTTGGGAATGATGCCTTCGGCTACTGCGTCAGCGACGGCCTTGCCCACGGCAGCCTGGGCAGGGCCAAACATCTGGACGGCCTGCCTTAAGTTCTTTTGCGTGACTTTCGTAGTCAGCACCGTAGCCGGTTTTGCCAGAAGATTGGGTTCTAGCACAGCCATCAGGTTTGTATGACCCTGTGTTTGGCCGCCAGCCAGGGAAGTGGCAAACGCGATGCCCACGGGACCGTCCTTGGAGCCGATCAATAGGTCGATATGGGCAATTTCGTTCCCATCACCGACTAAAGCTTCACCGATATACATAGACATGTTCGATCTCCTCTTAATCTAAAAAAGAATTAGGATTCTGGCATGAAATTCATATCGACTGCCGTTTTACAGCAACCAATAAAGAACCGCAAACCGGCCTGGATTTTCTGCCAATCAAGGGCATGGTACATGGCCTTAGTATCAGGTGGTTGAGCATGGAGCTCGGCGAGGTAGAATCAGCCTGGTGTAAACTACTGATCAACATGCCTGCTGGGATTAGGGCAGCAGGAGAGGTGGCCGAGTGGCTTAAGGCAACGGTTTGCTAAACCGTCGTACTGGGTATTCCTGGTACCGAGGGTTCGAATCCCTCCCTCTCCGCTTGAAAATATACGGTTTTGGGCAACGGCGCGGAGATTAGCCCCTTTCTAGCAGGGTGCAGGTACTGTGAAGTGGATCCCGCTTCAAGTCATGAAGTTCTGCTACATCTATCACAACGTAGCCCATGGAACTTTCTGTGATCGGCAGACAACCTTGTTCCGTGGGAACTGATGTTGCAGGTCAGCGGCAAGACGCTGCAGACCGTCATTTTCAGTTGGGGAGTGACCACCTTCAATCAGGGCAATGTTACTTTCCATGGCCATGCGTTGGGTGAAGTCGTTGGTCTCACCGACCACCACGGCCTCAATGCCACGTGGCAGTAAAAATTTCACAATATTGTGCATGTTGCGGTCCATGCCATCGCCACCCGAGCAGGTCCCGATATGCGTAATGTTTCGTTTTGGATCACCGGTTACGCGCACCCCATCAAGTCCAAGGGCCTGTTTCGTCCTCTGGGCAAGGTCCCCGGCGGTCATGGCCTTAACGACATGGTGCGAATAAACCCAGCCGCTGAAAACCGGCGCCGGTAGATCTAGAGTACCCCACAAGGCAGGACCAACGTGTGTAGGGTCAACTGTAGAGTGTGCACGCAAGATGGTCAGGCCGTGCTGCTCGATTAATACAAGCCGTTTTCGATCACAATCCCACGGCTCCTTGATAGGCGAACGTTCAGCCCACACAGGATAATCCCAGAACGTGACTGCCTCGTGGGTTACGATGAGGTTGCATCCAGCGTTTACCGCGTGTGCGAGTGCCGGGCCTGTGGCCATTCAGGTTACGAAAATGCCGCGAACCTCGTCATCTCCGTTTCCATAAAGAAACCCTTCTTCTGAATTAAGTCGACCATTTTCATTAAATGTAGATAGATAGGATTCAATATCACGTACGAATAATGTTGTGGACATCATGCAGTTTTACCATGGAATGCGAGGTGGGAACTTTATGACCTCAGGTTGTCATTTCGTTCCCTGCGGTACTGGATTGAGCATGGCTTTTGGGGTGGTTGACGACTTAGGGTGTGGCTTGGGCTGTCCATCGAACAGGCCATGGGCAGTCGGCAAAGCGCTGGAAGAAATGGTCCTTGAATTCGAATTGCTTCATGTTCGATATGCGGTACGTATCAGGCAGGTAAAAAACCTTTTCAAAATAAGGTAGGCCATCATGATTGCGGGCCAGTCGACGAATGAGTGGGATGACATGCTGGAGTAGGACCTTGCGGTGTTCAGCAAGTACATAGGCATCATATGGTGTGTGTCCGGTGACCTCATGGGCTTTGTAGGTTGATTCGAGGATCCGGAGACTGGCAGCAATACGACGGACCTGTTCGATCGTCTGGTTAATGTGGCGAGAGAATATTTTCGATTGCCTTGGCCGGTGCTCAATTAGCGAAGCTCGATGGTAATGGCCCCATGCCTGGTCAAATGCGTTGAATATTTCAAGAATTTCATGAAGCAGAATCAATGGAACTTCCAATGCGGTCTTTAACGCTGGGTCACGCTGGCCGATCCGGCGATAGGCTCCCTGGGCCTCCTTCAGGTGTCGGGCGATTCGTGTTCGATCTTTTGGCGAAAGGGAGGGTGACTTGAACCGCCACATGCCATAGGGACCATCCTGGAACAGGCGGCGGCGCATCCCGGCATTGCGGTCATAGGGTTTGGCGAAGATGTTATCAGCCTTGGTGACGGCAGCTAGGTAATCACCCAGTCCGTTTGTCTTGTCACCGCAAATTGTAAATGACAATGCTCGCAGATAGGCGCGGTTCATCTCGCAGCCTCCCGTCCAACCCTGGGCTGCTGATGTAGCCAGAGTTGGCCAACTTGCTTCAAACGACCCTCCATCTGCTGATTCCCAGTGCGAACAGGCGTACCCAAAGGCTCCGTACTTTTTGCCGACCTTGGCCATGTACGTTTGGTTCGCCTTAGCAGTGTCCAGGTGGACGCTCGTCCAACGGTAGTTCTGCGAAGTTGGCTGTACGATGAATGGGCGCCCCGTTTTTGCCACCCGCTTGATCATCGCGGGGTGCAGTTCCGTCAAGGCGGGCTTGTTATGTGGTCCTGGTCCCCAATACCACCAATGGACCAGTACGGCATCCTGCGGGATCGCCGCCAGCGCCTTGGGGGCCTCATCTTTGAAACCATCGGCACGATAAACATTTCGGCCTGCAACCATGTCATCCCAGAGCCACAGTCGCTTGCCACGACGTTGTAGGTGTTGGGCTACCTTGTGGGCGAAGTCTGCAAAGTACTTCGCCTTACCATTCTTGGCGATGGTGACTGCGACCTTTGGATTACTTCCTGTTCTCAACTGTTCATCAAACCCGGCATGAAAATTGGGTGATCTAAAAGATTTAGCCAGTTCATCAATGTACCTGCGAACAAGAGGCCAGGTATCGGGGTGTGTCAGGTCAGGGTAACTACGCTTGTTGCCATCAGCTAGATCACAGTACCGCTCCAACCGGAGCCAACCCTCCATGTGGCTGAGGAGATTTGTGCCTGGGACAACATCGATACCACGTTCAAAACCATAATCACTAATGATTCGTGCTTGGTCAGGGGTCAGGCCACGCTGGTGCCCAAGATCCTCCATGCCGGGAGCCCGAAAATGATTTTCAAGATAGAGCCAGATGGCGTTGAGCTTGAGATCGACGAGTCGATCAATGATTCGTTTGAGGAAGCTAATGGGAGGAAAGAAATCCCGGGCCATATCAATCTGGATTGCACGCACACGATAAGCCGGAGTATCGGTAATACGCAATGGTCTCAACGATGCACCCGCGCCTTTGGCTTCCAGCAACTGGCAAAGAGTGATGACACCATGTTGTAGCCCAGCGGGTGCTGGCGCCTGAATGCAGATGTCGTTATGGCTATCGATGTGTAACGTATAGGACTGACTGCGAAGGTCATGGTCCTTGATGCGGTTGAATGGTCCGGGTGTTAGATTGAGTGTGAGCGTTCTTTTGGCGGATTGCTCGAGGCGTAGACTTGCCTTGTGGACCGCGAACCGTAGCCGCCTTCGAAGCCATTTCGGTATTGGATCGCCTTCAAGGTGTAATGATGACAGGCGGACGATGGCTCCACTTCCATGAGTGATCTTCGCGGGCCTTGGGTAAAGAAATGATGAAGCAGGAAATGATCTCATGGGAATAAACTAGCCAACTAACCATCAAGGGCAAGTGACGAAAGGTGGTGAAGTGTGATTACATTCTTTATTTTGGGCATGTGATATATTCCTAAGGGGTCCTCAGGTTTATGATTAAGTGATCATTAGAGTGGGGATGAGGAGGGCCACGAGCCCTGGATCTTGGTATGTGGGTCGGTGTTGCGCACGGTCATTTTCAGTGCTGATGGCTCCTTGTCTTGCTTCATGTTCTTTTCATTACGGTGCAAGTGCCTGCATCAAACGCGTTTCGAAGACTCCTATTTTCCGATGCGAACCTTCGCCGGTCCGTGTCACGCCGTGTTTGGCGCATAATGAAAAGAAACGTTTAGCCAAGGGGCGCATCTTCTGTGTCACTTCAGCATCGGGCTTCTGGCCATCTTTTAATCTCCATATGGGATCGATTGCCGCGCTGTACGCTGCAATAGATGCTTTTTCGACGCGACGCTGAATTTCCGGATTGTTACCGGCAAGTGTCATCGCCTCCTCGAATGCATCCAATCCGGCCTGGGCATCGGTTTCGTCAAGTCCCATATCCGCCATGGTCCCGCCCAAGCAGCGGCAGTGCTTGCCACTGGCGACGGACTGTTCATGGAGATGATTAATCCACCGGGCAATCGGCGGCGCTGCAGGGCCATAATGTAGCGCTAGCCATTCGTTCATGAGTGTACGACCATCGCGTGATGGGTTCCAAAGAATATTGCTTAACAAATAATTGCGCAGTTCCTCGAATTCATTGCCATTGCTGCTGGACGTTGCCTGCATGAACATGCCTCTGACGCCGAGTGACACTTGGTATCGAATGGTTTGACCAATCAGTCGCAGGTTAGGCAATGGTCGCTGGTAGCCGTCATACTCGTCATTAAGGTAGTAGTTCCATGCATACAGGTGCTTGGTGATTGATGACCAGGTACGCAGCTGCTGGTTCCACCCGACATTTTGAGGACACATGGAATCATTCAGTGCATGGATAAAACATGCGCCGATGCTGCACCACATCACCTGGACATTATCGCGGGGCTGCAGTGTCCGAGGCGGGTGTGAAGTGTCCGAATAGGCCAAGGTGCTGACCATTCGGTCAGGGAATTGGCGGTGTACTTCGTCCGCCACCTCGTTGACGAATGTGATCAGGGCCCCGGCTTTTGTGCCTTGCCGCTCATCGATCGCTGCGCAAGGCGGGCACTGGCAGTGCGCTCCACCGTCATTTTGGGAAATGGTGACATTGAGCACATCCGGCTGATTGGACAGTTCATCGAGCGCTTTTTGAGTGACGATCCGCTTGACATCTGGATGGGTCAGGCAAGGCTGCATACCATAAGCGAACTGTCCTCTCTTGAAGTCGATACCATTTTCACCGGGTTTGAGCTTTGCATATCGCTTGCCCCTGAACAGGCAATAGTATTCCGGGTGATCCTTGGCGTACTGTGCTGGCGGCAACTGTCGTCCAAAGCTGTGGCCGATAAATTGCATGGGTGTTCGGCCACCGTATTTACCAACTCCACGCCCGTCAGTTGCTCCCACTGGACTGGCATTAACACGTGCGGCATTGAGCTTCAAGCGGGCCGAGAAAGCGGGTGACGCGTAGTTGGCTTCATAACCCACCCAGCGATAGTCCAGCGGCGGGGGATAGAAACGATCCACGGGTCCGATTCGATGCCAGCGTCCAAGTGGGGGAATATAGGTGTGGTCGGCGGTGAGGAATCGAACACCGACATGATCTTCTAAAAACGAGTACACGCCGTACAGGGTGCCGCGTGGTCGGCCGCCAGCAATGACAATGGTGTCATCGCGCACGATAATTCTTAGGTCCTCGGGACCAAATTCATCGACACGGAACCCCGCAGGGTGCCGGGCCATGGCGGTGCCTGGGCCGATATAGACATGCTGGTCAGGCCCTTTCGGTGTACGTATGATTGGCAGCTTAATGCCACTGGCCTTGGCAAATAGTTCCGAAAACTCCTGCGCTGCAAACATCTCGCTTTCAATGGCATCAGGAGCGACCACGATGTTCCAACCATCCATTGAAGCCAAGTTTACGCCCTGTGGGTTGGTGCCCAATGCCATGGGACCTGTGAGAAGATTGCATGTGGTGGCAGTCAAGATGAATAACAAGATGCAATTTTTTTTTGCCATAGGATATTCTCTCCTAATTACATTACAGGTTGATCTTTCTACAAGGGGCAAGTGCCCATTTAGCATACCCGATGATGGGTAATATGAGGCTAGTAAACATAGAGCACGCGAACCTCTGTGACTCTGGGTGTGTTACCGCTGTTGGTTGCACCTAGGGCCAGTTTGTATTGAACCCATGGACCCGGATGGTCGGGCAGAGTAATCTCCTGCTCCTTTTCGAACCAACTTTCATCACCAGTGGGACCTGTCCACGCCGCTTTTTCAAGTTCAGCTTCAGAGCGAGCAAACCGTAACTGCGCTCGAACCCATGTCTTGGGTGGTAGCTCTGCTTCCCATGTGATCTGTTTGACGCAAGCATCGGTAGGCAACTGATATGAAGCGGATGTGTAGTACTCCTGTGATCCGGAATCCATGATATTGCCTGGTTGCACATGCAGCATGCTGTGCGGTCCTGAAGTGGGTAAACGCGTAGGTTGACGTTCATCGAATCCATCCGGTCCGTTCCAAAGGATAAATGATTCACCCACGTGGTCGCCAAAGGTCTTGTGATTGGCAATAGCCAGGTCGATGTAACCATCCTCATTGAAGTCGGCTGCGATGCAGCCTGCCGAAGAATGGGTGCGTAGCCGGGTTCGGTTCTTTGCCGAGTAGGTGCCGCCCGGGCCGCCCCAATAGATATACGCATCGATATCACGGTCAATTACACTTTTGTAACTACAGCAGAATAGATCCGGATAACCATCGTTGTTGAAATCAGCAATTGTTTTCCCAATTGCCGCCTCTGTGGGTAGTTGTGTATGTCGGTCTTGCCGGAAACCCTCAGGGCCATTCCAAAAGATGTGGAGAAATGAATCATGCGGTTCGTTGAGGGATGCCTTGCTGCCGCCAACAACCAGATCGGGATAACCATTTCCATTCAGATCCCATGCCATTGCGTCGCCGGCGCCTTTTGATGTGGGCAGCACTTGGCGGCGGTCTTCTTGGAATCCATCGGGACCACCCCAAAGGATGACGGTCCGATTGGCACCGGCGGTGCAAACCACCAAATCCAGGTAGCCATCGTTGTTGAAATCCGCAAGGCAGACTTTTCTTACATTGATTTGATCCGGTGGGCCTTCGACCACGGTGAGACGTTGCGGGTTGTCCAGATCAAAACCATTGGATGTCCCGCGGTAGATCAGGATGGTGGGGTCCCTATAGAGGCTGAAAATCAGATCAAGATAGCCGTTGCGATCCAGATCAGCCGCTGCTACGCACCAGCCGCGCCGGGTGGGGAAGATGCAATCAGGTTTCTGGGCGAAGCCGTCGGGGCCACCAAGGTATAAGAACGACCCTGGATCTAGATGTTGTGCATTTTCGGCGCTATTTACCAGGACCACATCCGGCCAGCTATTATCATTGACATCGCACACCACCGCTGCACATGCGCCACGCCCCGGTAGCCTTGCCATGTGATCAGTTGAAAAGCCGTCAGGGCCACCGTAATACACATATGAATCAACATCACCAGTACCATTTCGGCCCTGTTGATTTACAAAAATAACCTGGGGATCTTTTTGGTCACACGTGCGTGCAATGAACACTCGTCTTGCCCCATGGGTTGGTAGATGCAAGGGATTAGGGTTAACGCCTTGCTCGGTGCCTTGATAGACAAGCGATTCGATTGAATTGGTCTGCTCATTGTGTGTCTGGCATAACACCACATCAGCAAAGCCATTGCCATTGAGGTCCCCGATTGCCACATCACAGGCACGATAGCATGCAATGGCTGTCCGATTTTCCGGTTTGAATCCGTTGGGACTGCCCCAGTAGATCCATGAGCACTCTTGACCCGAGGTTCGATCACGCCCGGCAAGGACGAGGTCCGTTTGGCCATCACCGTTGATGTCACCGGCAGCAATGGAATAGATATCGGCGCATTGGAATCTGATGGGCGTGTCGAAAGTGCGATCACTTTTCATTGGTACAAGCAGTGCTTCACGTGCAGACGGTACAAACAGGTGTCTTGTGCCGTTGAATTCAAGGATTTTGGGCACTGGGGAGACGGCGCCAACGCGTTCCTCTTCTGATACCGTGGATTCGTCCTGTTGGAGCATTTGTTGGTCCAAGTCCCCAAGCACATCAATATTTGTAAACCGTGAAGCGTTGATGCCATCAGGTCCACCCCAGTAGATTCTGGGCGGCTTATCCTTGAAGAAGACATAAAGATCGGCATGACCATTGCCGTCCAGATCAGCGGCGCTTAATTGATCTGCAGCAATATCAAGGTCCACGTATACCTTGGGCTCGAACCCGATTCCCTGCTGATAGAAGATCCGCAGTTGGCCTTGGGTGATAATGGCAAGATCTTCGCGTCCATCACCATTGAAATCGCCAATAGCAGCTGACGTGCCGCCATGAGCTGGGACTTGGATGTGGTACCGTTCGCTAAGTCCTTCAGGTGAGCCATAATAGAGGTAGGCGTTATAGAGACCTGCATTGCCGCTTTTTTCTCCCGGTAGAAGAAAGTCATCGTAGCCGTCATTGTTCACATCACCGACCGCGCCCGAAGACGAGCCGCCTGCTGGCAGTTCCGTCCGCATCGGCGTGCCGAGCACATCGTGGTAGACGTAAGCCGGTGGCGATTCGAGATGTTCTTGTGCATTACAGAAAAACAGATCGATATAGCCGTCTTTGTTGAGGTCGAACAGATGAATTCTCTGTAGCACACCGGCTTGTGAGACGTACATGTTCTGGCCTGCGTTACCAAGGGTGCCCCGGGAAAAATCATCGAATCCACGGGTGATCCAGTGTTGTTCGTTATGTCCAGTGGTGTTCATGTTTTCGTCCATAGATATTGGTTTGCCAGGAATCCAAGTTTATGGTTATGGACAGCCTGTTTGATCTTCAGCCCCACCACGGCCAGTCGGGAAGCTAGCCGTCCGTGGCTTTGTCTGGCCATGTGTATTCGTCGAACCATTCCTGCGGTGGTGCCTGCGAAAAAACATTCTGGTAGGCCTCCCTCGCCACTCCGCCGAGGCGGTTCGCCAAGTTGACATAGGCTGTGCGGCGGTAATCCCATGCATTTGAACGTTCGACCTGTTCGAGCCAGTCGCACATGTGTACGACACAAAGGTCATGGAAGTCATTGCTGTCCACATCCATCATCGTGCTGCTGAAGCGATCACGAATTTGATAGGGACCAGTTGACTTTTTGGCTTCTTGATCAAACTGGAATCGATTGATGGCACAGTTCATCCATGCAATTCGTTCGGGGCGATCACCAACTAGTTTTCGTACTTCACCGCGTTGCTCCAGTGGCAGAGTAAAACCCTCGAAGAGTTCTGTTCCATAAATTGAATGGAATATTCCTACCTGCGCCAAACCCTCATCGCATCCCCATCTCTTCAGGTCTCTGTAAACCCCCATGGCATGAGCCAGGTAGCCTTTGGATGAGTGCTTGACGTCGGTGGCGCCAACCGCGTGAAAATAGGCTGTGATTTCTTCAATCATTGCCAATGGTCTGATCTCCGGTCCTTATTGTATTGGCAGTGTAGTATTTCGATGGTTTTGTTGCTGTGATTACTGCTCCCTCGCAGTTTGTGGTACCCGTGGGGCTCCTTCATGTATTCCATCCGGTTTTTCTCTTGTAGTCGCGCAGGACCGGCGATGTGACCAAGACGTGGTATGTCCAATGCAGGGAAGCATGACCTTTCCAATGTGGCGTGGCTTGTCAGCCATGGCGAAATTGGATGGCATAAAGTCCAGTCGATCGCATGGCGATATTAAGGTGGGTCCTTGTGCCTGCAAGCGATCAATGAACAGCCATTTTTACCACTGATGAAGTACATACTGTCCGCTTTGTTCTCGGAAATGTTGATGCGGCTGGATGAATGGCATCAGGGAGACGCAGGGGACATGGGACAAGACCTAGTTCAACCGGTTCACTTGGTTTTGCCAATCCTTTCAATCTGAAGTTCATGGTGGCAGGGAAACTTCCACGGTCAATTTCGGAATCGATTTATCTGTTTATTGATACTCCACCAATATTGCCAGCACCTCACAACTACCAGGCACATCCAACGGGATTCTAAGTTCGCCTTGCGGGTTCTGCTGTGCTGATTCAGTTAGATCTTGTTCGTCCCATAGTTCACGGATACCGGTCAGGCGTGTGCCCTTAGGCAGGTTGACCACAAGCGAAGTTTCAAATCCAACGGGGGCATAGGGAAAGATGATCGCACAGAGGGCACCATCTCGGACAATTGGTAAAAGTTCCATAGTGGGTATGTCACGAACATCCCACGGGCGCAATTTGCCATAGTCATTGGGTGGTGGGAAAGGTTCAAGCCGCACAGCAGGCGGCGAGGGACTTAGCCATTGCAGCAAGTTACGGATCAGGGCACAACCGCTTACTGGCTGCCGGATGGCACCGTGGTGACCCTTCTTATGTAAGACATGGAAGGGAACGCCGGCAAGCCATGCCTGCCGTCCACCATGTTCTGATTCACTCACAACCAGCCCGGCAGAACTGTCAATACTTCCCAATATTGTGCCCTCGGGAACATTTGACCGTGCGCAACTTTGCAGCATGATAGGGCCATCCACGCCTTCAAATACCGGATGGTCAGTTTCGGGTATCAGTTCAAACTCGCCGCGTTTGAATGGTGCGGGGAGTGGGCACTCGCCTTGCCCATTCCACGGTTCATGGGGCATGTTGCCAATCCAGAGAACGCCCTCGCCGCCTTGTGCTACTTGTTGAACTGCCGCCATTTGCTTTTCAGTGAGGCAATGCGTGTCCGGAAAAATGACAGGGCCATGTAAATGATCGGCTGCATCTTCCAGTCGCTCATCCCAGAACCAGCTCCAGGACATTCCCGTGTGGAGCATTACATCTGCAAGTTCTGTCAGGTACCAGTGACCCCAGTTTTCCTCATGATGGCCACGAACTTCCGACTGGAGTGGTCGGATGGCGGTTGAAAAGGTGTAGGGTTTGCCAGCTTCGAATTCCGGTAGCAGTCGACGGGTATCTTCAAACCCTTCAGCAAAACCGGGAATGATATTCATCAGTTCATAGGTATAGGGTGTGATGGTATCGGCCCCAAGGGCAAAGGGGATAATCCCTGCCAGTATTCCATCTTGACGGCTCATGGGCGTCGTCTTGGTGGAAGGCATAAAACCTTGTGGATAGATGTTGACCTGCTTGTTGAGGCATGCACCGGCCAAGGCGCGTGTGCCTTCTGCCAGGACACGGCGGTGTGGGCGATGGGGGACAATATTGAAATTTCGATATTGATAAGGATTGGTTGCCAGCACATCGAGCGCTTGCGCGTCACGCGCAAGGCTAAGCCCTTCATTCCACGGGTTCCCTGCGAATGATCCCGATCGTGTGCTGTGTTGAATGCCGAATAGGACATCAGGCGCCAGTTTCTTGAGTTCACCCCGGAATTCAGCGTGTACGCCAGTCCACCGTTGCATGCGAAAGTCAGTCCACTGCCACCAAATTGGATTGTCTGGTTCGTAATCGGATTCGGGTGGGCAGTTGCCGGTCAGTGTCTTAAATTCACTGCAGCAGTAATCACAGTAGCAACCTGTCTGAGAGGAGACATTAAGGGAACCTTCGTCGTTGAAGTGCACTTCCCGGATACCCGGCCACTGGACAACTTGGCGCAGAAAGACCATGTACTCCTCCTTGGCCTCTGGTTGAAAGGGGCAGGCGGCCCGAGCCTTGAGTCTTTCTTCCGGGTTCGACCGCATGCTCTGCGTGTACATGGCCCGATGTGGCGTTTTTTGGATAAGCTTTTCTTTGCATTTCATATAGAGGGTGAAGATGTTGGATCCCAGGTTCCGCTCGTGGGCCCACTGTGCAATTTGATGTCCCTGGTCCAATGTAAAGCCCGTGCCTTCAAACCCAGAGTCCATATGGAAGACACTGATGCCGATGTCCGTGAACCCTTCGGCAATCACTGCATCAAGCGTTTCGACATTGAAGCTTTTAGACGGAAAATTTAGCAACGCGCAACGGCGTAATTTGCGGGGGGGGTGCATTATCTCTGTTCCTTTAAATATTGATTAACCGTTCTGTTATGTCGTTTGTGTTTGGGGAAGGGGTTTCTGATTAATCATGAAGATTGCAATGCATTAACATCCCATAATGGGGCATACATTTTAGTTCGTTGGTCACTTCAATCATGTTGTTTCTGGCGGTTCTTGCCATTGCTGTTGAACGGCCTTCTGATTTTGGACGCCAATGGGTACGAAGTCATCCTTTCACTGTGATGACTGGAGGTGATCGTCAAATACCCAAAAGTGATGCCACGCGCTGCGGTGGTCCCAGGTTAACGCCGGACTTGTGCAAGACGCGTTGCAGCTCTTTGACGTCAATATCATGAGGGGGAACACCTGTCTTCGCGCACATGGTTGCAGCAACCCCAGCCGTTTGTCCCATGGTCAAGACCGATTCTCGGCAACGGAGGTTCGGTGGTTTTTGGTGGGCAGCGACGCCCGCAACCAATAACCCCTCCACGCGTTTGGGCAGAAGCTGTCGATAAGGGATGTCCGCAAACCCATACCCGTCACGCAGATCATAAGTCTGGTGAATGACATCGTCATGACGCGTATTGTCAATAATATCTTGCTGGGTCACAATGTATTGTGCCTCTATGGCGCGGCCACCGCGGGTACCGATATAGGGCGATAGGTGCATCAGGTAGGAATTTTCAAATCCAGGGATGTACTTACGCATAAACAGGACCGTGTTGAACATGTATTTCCTCGTGTCCCGTTCGAGCATGGTCATGTGTTCACTGTTGAGTGTGTCCACGTCCCCGTCGATATCAGCACGGTCCCACAACATGCCGTTAGTAGGATTCACAACCTGTGCTTGCTTATTGGCCCAGGGAAACACGCATGAGATGCGACCCACATCACCAATCCAGCCAATGGCTTGATACCCGTCATCTTCCCAGGCGCGGCGGATTAAATCAGCAATGGGACGAAGCCGATTGATGTGTGCACCCAGTCGCCCGGCCACATAATCAACATCCGGTATAAGGACCTCGTCGATCCACTGGTTGAACTTGTCGGGAATGGTTGTTCGACTTTCGACGAACTGCTTGAAAAGGTCTGTGTCCACATTGGCAATGGCAACGCTGATGTTCATGCTGGGTTGACGGTTGGGTGCCACGATGGGCGCCCCGGCACGCTGGGAAAATCCTGCATTGGCCGTGCAGTCAATGGTTACCTTGGCGCGTACGGCTTGGCGTCCCGAGACGTTTTCAATGAAAAGCCCTTGGACCGTATTGTTGTCACTTAGGATTGGGTCAGCAGCGTAGGTTTGCAGCATTTGCTGGGCGCCGGACTCTTCTAGCATCTGGTTGCACAGATAGCCGACCCGCAAGCTGGTACTGGCGAAGTTCTCGATTGGCCCCATCTGTTCGTAAAGGTCGAACAATCTTGCCATCCACTCGCCTGCCAGCCCACATCCACGCACGTGCTCGCGAATGTCAGGGGGAACGGGGTCCGCATGCTTTGTGCTGATCCAGTGAGTTGATGGCGCTGAGTTCTTGTCCTCATCACCTTTGACCGGGAAACGCTGTGGATCGAGCAGCGCAAGATCCAGAGCTCCAGCAGCCCACCCACCGGTGCTCATGCATCCACCTACCGAACCGAATCTTTCAATAAGCACCACACTTGCGCCGCTGCGTGCGGCGGTCACTGCGGCGGCGAAGCCAGCTGCTCCCCCTCCTACCACTGCCACATCAACATCGGCTGCGATGGCGACTTGTCCCGCTGGATAACTCTGATTGCTCATTGATGAATGTCCTGTTCTGTTTGCCAAAACCTATCGGGACCGTCCGCGACAAGGTCCCATGCGGTTTTTATCTTACCTGACTGCAAGCCCTTCCACTTCACTAAAAGGTAAAATCATCGCGCATTTATGAAAGATGTTTTCCTGCTCCAGATAGTTGAGAAGCCCCCTCTGCAGGCGGGTGCTTCTGGGTGCAGTTTGCGGATGGAATTCACTGAAACCAAAAATATATTTGTAACTCTGGCAATCGGCAGCATTCTGCATTAAATACACGGCATCCTGAAGTTTCAGTAGGTTGCTTGGTGGCGAGATGATCTTTCTCAGGTCTGGTGAGTGAATCCACGATCCACACGCGAAAAAGGTGGCGCCATATTCTGGGAAATGATTTTGGTAAAAGTTGATGGCGGCAAGAAATGATTCCCGGCATGCAGAAAGTGACAAATTGGTGTCAAAGGGGATATGCATCTGGAGGACGGGATCACCTTTTTGCAAGACCATACGCCATTCATCAGGATCAAGTTCCTGTATTTGGTTCGTACGCAGTCCCTGTGGGCAGATGGGGTAACCTCGAATGACATCATTCAGATCGAGGGTTGCGCAAAAACACCCCGTGCAATCCATATCCGACTGCATTCGTCGCCCATCTTCGTCAAAGTAGTCGCCATGTTCTGCAAGAAGTTTCAACTGTCCACTCTTCCTGCTCTTGAACACGCGAGCAAAACCACCCCAAGGTCTTGCCTCATAAGAGAATGTTCCAAGGCGGACATTGGGCATAGGGCCCAAGTACCAGTCGAGGTAGTTGAAAACATCGGACCTTGCGCCAATCACGCCGTTTGTTTCCCAGAACTGTTTAATGGGAGTTGCCACCTTGGCCATAACCGTTTGCCTGGTGATGCCAGGGTCAATTCTCAACTGGCGATAATGGCATCGCATCCGGCCTGCCAAGTCAAGTAGTAGCAAGCAGTATACAAGTGCATGGAGGGGGTTCGATTCAGCGTCTGGCCAGCCGATAAGGGCGTGACTTTTTCTTGATTGATCGATATTGTCCAAGCAGTTTTGTAGTAACTGATGGATCTGCACGTTGTCCCGATGGGAAGTGATGGCTGCTCGTAATGCAGATTGGATTGGTTCAGGCAATCCACAGAACTGGGCCAACTCCCTGCAGTTGTCAATATTCAGGAGCTTTTCTACGGTTTGATCCATCAGGTTTGATCCTAGGGGGATGAGGTTTGATTAACTGTACGGCAACGACGCTTGGGCAAGGGGCGTCACGTGGTCAGCTCCTCTATACCTGACGGCAGGACGGCAATCACGCGTGAAGGGGCGGCGCACGCATTACGAATCTTGAGGGCCAGAACAATCAGCTTGATGCGTGGCGTTGAGATCTGTGAGAGGTTTACCAACGGTGCCAAGAGCAACACGCCGGAGGCTAGAAACATGGGAAAGAACGGGGGGGCATCAGCTGGATCCTGCCATGCGCTCATGTCTGAACCAAGGATTGCAGGTTTGTGCTCTACAACCCACTCAATGGCATCATAGCTGAAGTGTGGTGAGTCACTGCTTTGCTTGGGATCAAAACCATTGTGCCCTGTGGCAATCAGTAACGCTTCGCCGGAATGAATGACCTGATCGGCAGCTGATGTCGCTTCATCCAAATCGGCTGCGGTGACCTTTTGGCCACCATGACGTGGTATTTTCAATACGACTGCCGAGAGGAAAGAGCGGTCCAAACCAACCTGGTCAATCTTTTCCATCTCAGGATGCACATGTGCACCCGTTTCAACATAGGTTGACGCCTGCACACACATTTGTACCTGTTGCGTGTGGCTCTGGTAGGCTCGTTTTCTTTGGCGACAATATTCTTTCAAGTCCACCTCTTTTAAAGCGAATGGGGGCATTGGATCTGGCAGGTGCCACATTCCGTTGTATAGATCACCGCCTAGGTCGATCAGTCGGCCCATATCCCATTGCTCATCAAGCTGCATGCAATGTGCTTCTGAATGGCGTGCGTTTTCGGTTTTGTTCACAGGCAAACCACCTCGCCGGTCTGAGCTGACTGCACAATGCCCAGCGCCAGTTCAACCGCTGCGCGACTGTCGCCAGGTGAAGCGCCATGTGGCGTGCGATGATTTCGGATCGAGTCGATGAAGTCCGAGAACTGTTCACTGAAACCCGGCCAGACAAAACGCCCGTACATATCCACTGACGCAATGGGATTAAGGTGTTCGATCGTCTCGCCCCACACGTAGTGGTCACCTCGTTGGTCGGCAATCTCGGCCGTGGCCTTGGTGCCAATGACCTCAATGCGCCGGTCCATCACCATGGGAGCATTTTGCGGTACATGCCATACCTGTTCCATGGTTCCACAAGTTCCGTCGCCCATCACCACCAGGGCCATCCAAGTATCTGCAACTGATCGACCGGAGATGCTTCTCTTGTGGGCGTAGATTCGCTGCGGTCTGCTGCCAGTCAACCAGATAAACAAGTCACTTGTATGGATGCCAGGCTCAATAATCAATGGTGGGACTTCGGCGCCCTGGTAACGTGGCAGACTGAGGATTGACTGGCAGCAGTTGCGACGAGAGGCAATGGAAACGATCTGGCCAAGTTCACCCCGGTTGATGCGTGCTTTTAGCTCCACGAGCATGGGGGTATAGCGATTGTTGTATCCCACCAATACGGTACGGGCCCTTTGCTGGGCCAGTTGAATAATATCATCGTGATCCGACAAGTTCGTACTAAGCGGTTTTTCAACATACACGTGCTTGTCGCATGCCAACGCCGCCATGGTCACTTCGGCATGCCGGTTGACTTCCGTGAGCACACAAACTGCGTCGAGATCGTCGCGTTCAACCAGTTGGTGATAATCCTGGTAGACCGTCGGCTTGTCATATTGGTTGGCGATCTCGTGACCACGTTCGGCACTACGCGAGCAGATAGCAGTCAGTTCTACTCCGGTAGTTTGGGCAATCAGTCTCGCCCACTTGGTGCCAAACCAGCCAAGTCCAACAAGTCCGATCTTCAGGATCTGCTGGTCACTTGCCATGGTTGCGGCCTTTCATCGGATTGTTCAAGCCAAGGCAAGTGGCCGTGGGGGAGCCCAATTGGTGATAAAACATGGCTCACAGCGAAAATTCCTCAAACGCCACCTCGTTCGGGTTTCCCGCCGCAAGGTGTAACGTCCCTTTCTTGGGATTCATGATCGTACTGTAAGCAGTATGCAACGCACCCTCGGCGCAGCAATGTCCCGGCTGTGCGATATCACTGAGAAGCTGCTTGAGTGTGTCAAACGACTGCGGAATGCGACGCTCTTCCAATTGATGTTCAATGCGTCCATAACGCGCGTAGGCATTTTCCAGGTAGTCAGCCTTGGGACGGTTGGGGATCTCAGTTGAAAAGAAAAAGTTCGTGCACGCCTGCCAATCACGGTCGTCCCGTCGAAGTGTTGCCGGTGGTGAGCAGCCGGGAACAAACTCGAATAGAACTGATGCGCCGGTTGCATCGCCGACGATCACATTTGCGCCCTTGCCCAGGAACTTGTGACGCCCTAATAACGCTATGGCATCCTGTACGGTCCGGCAATCACGCCTTAGCAAGTGGCTTAGGACAGCAGCGGGAAGTCCATCGGTTCCAAAGCTCTTGGCCGCATGAGCGCTGGCTCCGCCTACGGCAAGACCGTAGCTACTTAGACCCTGGCCAGGCATCCCCAGGTAGGATGTCGTGATGGCTGCTGGGCCATCGGCAGGTCGTGACACATGACAGATCTGCATATTCGAATCACCGCTGCCCAAGTCGCAGTTGCGTCCGAGCAAGGGACCATCTGGTGTCTGGGCCATGAACATGACCGAGCATTCCTCAACCATTCGCTGTTTGACTTCATTGAAAAAACGGTAGCCCAGCATGACGTTGGGCTCAATTCCCGCGCCTTGTGACATCCCCTCGGTTTCCTCAATCATTTCAGGGCAATGTTCACTTACAATGTCGTGCAGTATCTTGATCGCTGGCGCACATTTATCCACATCCAAGCGACCATAAAAATACCGTTCCACGCAAGTGGCCAACTCGTCGCGAAATGTTTCGCCAATTTGACATCCCATTTGATGCCAACTGCCTTTAGTTTCGATTCTTAGCATGTCTTGCATCCTTTATGCTTGGCGACTTCATTTTGACAGCGTATATCAAGGTCAATGTTCATGGTATTTACTTCATTGCCTTTTGTATCCCGTCGGGTCTGCGATAGGGCGTCAGGGTCACCCCGTCAACTCCATGGAATTCATCTCAACACTCAATAAGTGGCCTTAAACGCTGCGGGTTATTTGTGTCTGCGGTGGCTGGTCTTTGCCACGGCCCGGGTGATTGCAGGCATGTAATACGGTGGGATATAAGCCCCAAGTGGCCTGGGAATAGCTGGGCTATAGCCCCCAATCTGGGGCCACATACTCTTTGGTTAATTTCATAAATATATAAAAAATATAAAGTTATGAATTTAATCGTTTTTCTGGCATGGCCTTTGCGTTTATGGGTCTGCTTGTGAGACGTAATACCAAAAATCTTCAACCGTTGGGTTCTGTGCACCAGTCAGATCTGGTGCGTTTTTTGATTGTGACTCAAATGCATTGGTCCCGTTTGGGCGGCTGATGCGGCAATGAATCAAACCCCCTAGCAAAAGGAGCGCAACCATGGCTAGAAGTAAGAAACGTAACAACAAATGTAAAAACTGTAGTGGAAGTTGGCCCATCAAGGGCTGCAAGAATAGGGATGCATGCAATCGCACGCGTCGTGCCAAGGGGACGCACAATGAACTTCTCAATCTAGAAGAAAGAGTACTGTTTTCTGGTAACCCGTTGGCTGCCGGTCTAGATACCGGGCCAATAAATGACCCATCAATCCCCAGCATGGAAATTAATCAGCTGCCCGGAGATGCCAATCGTGACGGTGTCATTGATGTGGCTGACTTGGCAATTCTAGGAGCCAATTACAATCTGAATACTGAGAATTCCAGGGTTGCGGATTTTAATGGAGACCACAAGGTTGATCTTGCAGATCTGGGGATTATTGGTTCCCGGTGGACCCCAAAAGTAGATCATATTCCACAGGTTTCCCGTACTGGACCGGCAAAGTCATGGTTCGCCGACCTGAGCCCCGCTGTCCAAAATGCGATAGAAGGCAGCCGTGATATTTCATGGTTTACCGATGATGAACTTCAAACGGCAAGTGCCTGGACAGTGGTGACCAGTGATCCCAATGGCCTTCACGAGGTTCTGAAACATTTGGAAGTCCAATCGGTTCAGGATCGTACAGCGTTGTTTGGCGACCGACTACAGGTCAGTGTTCTAGAAGTGCACCTTCAAAGACCAAATGATTATCAGCAATTGGTCAAACTGGCGACTAACAGTAGATCCACCTTGGATGTGATTCCAATCTTTTCCGTTCCAGATGAAGCGACTGGAACTTTGGATCCGTCCACTGTAGTGGATGGGAGTTTCCCCAACCAGTGGCATTTGGATCCCACGGCCAGTAGCACCCAATGGGGAATAGATGCTGAAGGTGCCTGGGCCACTGCGACCGGTGAAAACGTAAACGTTGCCATCGTGGATACCAGGCAGGATTTGGCCCATCCAGATCTGGCCGGCCCTCTTAATGCCGCAATTAGCTATGACGATGCCGGTACGGGTACGCCGAATATCACTGCCGGGAACCAGAGCCATGGGACAGCTGTTGCCGGCTTGGCGTTGGGTGATGATGAAGGGACTGGCATTGTCGGTGTTGCGCCTGACGCAACGTATGCAGCATTTAATTTTTTAAATGGGCCACAGAACATACCAAATACCTTTTCCTGGGCGAACATCAATAATATTGATGTTTTCAACAATAGCTGGGGAAGAAACAATGTTCGGACATTACGCTACCGTCCATTCATTGATGTGCAGGCAATGGAGAATGCTGCGGTCAATGATATTAATGTGTTTGCCGGTGGTAACAACAGAGATGTGTCTGGAGCATTTCAGGGTTGGGATCGCACCAATTACGATAATAGGCATGTACGCCAGTCCTTGGTAATTGCAGCTGCTCAACAAAACGGTGATGTTGAGCGGTATAGTAACCCCGGATCCAACGTATTCGTGTCGGCTCCGGTAAATGCAACGGGACCAGGTAACAGTACCACTTCTGATGTTACGGATACACTTGGTATTGCCGGTGATAATCGTGGTTATGCTGATGGCAACATCACCAATGGATTCAACGGTACATCTGCCGCAGCCCCGATGGTCAGTGGTGTGGTTGCCCTCATGCTTGAGGCGAATCCGGATCTGGATTGGCGTAATGTGCAGCACATCCTGGCTGACACATCGCAGAAAAATGGATTGATCGACACGGATGGCGACGGTGTATTTGATGGTGGTGACGCCAATAGTGATGGGGTGATTGATGATATCAATCTCAGGACCACCTTCTTGGCTAATGTCGACACCGATGGTGATGGGGTTGCAGATGGCGTTTTCGATACCGACAACAATGGTTTTGCAGATCCCTACCATACCGGCTGGTTCCAAAATGGTGCCGACAACTGGGTCAGCGACAATTTTGGGTTCGGTATGGTTGATGCCAATGCTGCAGTACAGGCGGCAGCTACCTGGACGCCAGTGCACAGTGAACTGCATATCGACAGTCTTACGCAGGGACTACCGAATGGCGCTGTGCCGGAAGGCGCACTCGGTGGCCTCAACAGCCTTTCCAATATTGATACGTTCGTTACGGAATCAGGCCTGCATGTAGAGTGGGTCGAGATTACTATCAATGCGACCGTTCAGGACAACGACGACCTGATGTTGGTCCTTCAGTCTCCGAGTGGTACCCAGTCCATCTTGTCCGCGCCTGGAGGTTCTACTACCCAGCAGGATATTAATAATGTCACCTTCACCACCAACCAGTTTTGGGATGAAGATGCTGAGGGTGTGTGGACACTTCAGGCCTTGGATACGGGTGTTGGCGATGGCCAGAATGCCACGATCGATGATTGGCAGATGACCATCTACGGCACATGTTGTGAAGAAAGTCCGCTGAACGTGATTAGCCTGGCCCATCCTTTTGCATCCCTGACAAACTTTGCCGAGATGGGGTTGGCTGCAGGTGGTCTAAGCTCGGACATGTATACACTAAATGGTGTCAATCAAGTGGGTGAATCGCTCTCGATGGGCGTGTTCAGCAACGGATTGGCATCTGATCTGCCAATTGACCAGGGCCTGTTGTTCACCTCCGGCAAGATCGCTGACGCGGTTGGTCCCAATGACAAGCCGAATACAACAACCAACTGGGGTAACTCCGGACACGAGTTGCTCGATGATCTGACCGGAACCTCAACATATGACGCGTCCGGTTTGGAGATTTATTTCACTGCAAACCAAAATGCGCAGATTTCTTATGAGTATCTGTTTGGATCAGAGGAATTCGATGAATGGGTTGGTAGTGGCTACAACGATGGTGCAGGCATCTTCATCGCCGTGCTTAAGTCACCCACGGATACCTATGAAGACAGTGGTTTTTCACCAGTCAATATCGCACACACCTTCAATGGTGGTGATCTGACGATCAATGATCTGGCTGTCAAAAATGATAGCGGCATGGTGTATGGCAAGTACTACGACTCCAATCCACTATGCGGCAATATGAACTGGGAATACGACGGAAGTAGTTTGCTGTCTACCAGTAGACTTCCAAGCGGTTCTTCGGCTATTACTCTCAGAAGTGGTGCGCATTACTACATTGGCATGATGGTCGCAGATGCCAAGGACCATATTTACGATAGTGCTCTGGCTATTGGACTGGGTAGTGGTGAAGGTAGCGCCAAGGACCTGCTTGATGTCACGGTGCGTCCACTTCCTTGGCCGATTGTTCCCATTGATCCAATCGGAATTCCTGGTAGTTCATTCAAGGCAGTGGATCCAGACTTGATTGATCCCCTACCTACACCAGGCCCGGTTCCTGGTGGTGGCTGGGATTTCATCATCCCACTGCCTTCACCGCATCCAGTTCCTGGAATGGATACCGATGGTTCAGATGAAGATTTGGAAGATGTCTTGGCACTGACCCAACCGATGTCTTCGGCTGCTTATGCCGAGCATGCAGGGGTCTAGTGAACAGGATCCTTAGACCTGATTTGGCGTTTGGCCGGTTCACGTTTGCAGGCTTTACGGTCTGCAAATGTGACCGGTCAAACAGCGTATGTGGTCCGGGATTTTTTTCAGGATCACCAGAAGATTGTGGGGTGTAAACATTGCAAGGGGAATATAAAGGAAACACAGAATGAAATTTCCTCCACGTTTTCCGAAAAGGCAACTCAATCGCTACAAGGGAAAGCAGATACGTTGGCAGAGTTTAGAGTCATTGGAAACCCGGCTGCTGATGGCAGCTGACATGTCCACCATCTTGATACCACTTTCATCGGATACGGGCACGGTCCAAGTTAATCTGGCTGCAGATACTGACATGAATTCAGATGGCCGAGTCGATGTGGCAGATCTGGGGATCTTAGGATCCCAGTTTAATGTTCATGCTGCGTCATCGGGGCCTGCAGATGTGAATAAGGATCAGGTTGTTGATGTAACGGACCTAGGGATGCTTGGCGCCAACTGGACTGCAAGACCCTTATTCAGATCTCCAGTAAGAGCATTAAATCAATGGGAGCCTGGGAACACCGATGGATCTATATTCAACATGGTGGAACAAAACCGCATCAACCAGCGGAATTATGAATTAACAGGTCAAGATGGACAGGGGCAAGCCGCGGCAGAGTTGAACCGATTGGCTGCCCGGATTTCCGAGTCAACGAACAGCCATGGTGCGTGGTTGGATAGATGGGCTTTTAGGTACATGGCATTAGCAACGGGGCTGCGGGGTGAAATGGCAAAACAGACCAACATCGAGGTCATGGCTGGGTTTAAAACCAAATACAGTCCAGATAAAAGTGAGATTTTCGCATTCAGGAAACGCGGTGCAACTTCATTTGCGAAGGCCCATACCTACGGTGGCGCTACTGCCGCCATATCTGAACTCAACTTGGAGCGTAGCAGTCGTATTGAAGCCAAGCTCCAATCTGCCAGCGTGGCTTCAGATCTTGAAGTGTATATCTATTCCGCGAGGTTTGGCGCCGGACCCAGTCACGTGGGTGTTGCGTTGGCTCAAAACGATTGGGTGGGTGCCAGGATTGTCTTTTTACCCGTGACCACGGTGAAGGCTGATGGCTTATCAGTAAAAGATGCAGTGGCTTTTGTTGGCCATCAACTTGATGGCAAGGGTGATTTCACGGACTTCATCAAAAACCGGCATGGCCAGGATGTGCGGCCGGCCCAGGTCGAAGTTGAAAACCCCATTAGCCATGCTATGCGGCAAGGGTGCAACTATAGAGAACTGGTAGCTTGTTCAGCCCAGATACTCGACACCCTCGAATCAGCACTTCATGAAGCCAAGGAAGCCTACAAGGAAGCTGTTAATAAGATTCTGAACCAGTATGGCGAGGATATGGCTGAGGGAGTTATTGGTGCAGTGATTGCCGGTTCAGTAGCGGGAGGAATTGCTGGGGCTGCTGCCGCCGGCCCACCCGGTGCGTTGGCAATAGGTTTTTTTGCGGCACTTGCGGGTATTGCCGCCGCGTTGGGCGGTGCGGCGATGAATGCGGATGAAAAACAGGAAGCACTTGACGAAGCTGATGCCGACTATGCAGATGCAGTCTGTCAAGCCAAGAGTGACGCCATCATCGCGCTGGTTGAATGTATTAGAGAACACTATCCGGACCTTGTGGAAACCGCCGAACGATGGGCCGAACAACAGATTGAATTGGAGGACTGTGTGTGGCGGTAAGTTGGCTTTCCTAGTGGGCTACTTCAATAGGAAATTCAATTCTTGCACCACGACATGGTGTATGGGTGTGATTCCTGAGATATCGGGCAGGTGCCGTTACAAGAACAACAGGATTTTGATAAGCGGTTTGGATGTTCAGGATATGAAATGATCTGTCGATCTACGGGGACGGGTAAGACATCCCATTGCCCCGATCAGCAGGCCAAGGGAGGTTGGCTCGGGTACCAGCGAGGGTTCTTGTGCCATACTCCAGTTGGCACCGAGGATGCCAAGATCTTCAATGTCAACGATGAGGTCCGAATTGAAATCGCCATCACTGAATTCTGCGCCTGTGATGTTGAAATTGACACCAACAATGCCCAGATCGGTGATATCCACCAAGCCATCTGCATTGGCATCACCGGGAATGACTACTGGGTCAGGCAGAGCAACGAATTCGAACCGTTGTTGGGTGTAATTACCGACACTGTTGGTGATCCGAAAATCAATGTAATGGTTTCCTTCGATTGAAAAGGTGCGTTCAACGAGAAATTCCTCGGTGTAATCTCCAAAGTCACCGTCGACTGGTAACAGGTTCGTCCACAGTTCACGGTTAACACGATATTGCGCGGAAGTTAGCGTGTTGATGGTGTAATCACCTTCAGCAGGGTCCGGGCTGACCAAGGGGCTGACCGAGGTGTTGATTTGGGCTTGGAAGATACGTTCGGCTGGCTGGCTGTTACTGGTGTCTGCAATCAGGGTCGGGTTGGTATCCAGGATGTCAGGGATTGTATTTTCGTCAGTATCGCGCCATCCAATCGCATTGAGGGTGCCGTCACTAATGGTGTGCACGCCGTGGGTTTTCATTACTGCCGAGATCGAGTTCTCATTCGGCTCGCCACCAGGTAGATTAGCTGCATTGGTGTTATGGGTATGCAGATAGCCGGAAATTTCATCGGTTTCATGGCTGCCGTATTCGTCCAGGGCGCCGAAGATATGCCCCAACTCATGCAGATAAGTCCATGAAGGGTCATCTTCGTATCCCTTGGTGTAGGGGCCGTTGATGCTGGCGCTGGCTCGGCCGTAATAGGGTTTGATAAAGGTGGTTACAGCCCAGTGACTGTTCTTTGCACGACGGATGTCGTCATTGAAATGTCGCGTAGCAGTTGAAAATGAACTGTATTGCGCATAATCGGGGTCAATGAGGCCAAGTGCGTCGACAAAGCCAACCGAAGAACTGGTGTTACCGATGTCATCCACGGTGAAGGGAGCCCCTTCATTATAGATGTCATTCGTGAAATGAACGGTGATGTCCAACTGGGCACCTGGGTGATGCCGTGATTCGCTTTCTTCATTCCAGTAGGAGGCGGACTCTTCCACCCGTTGTTTCCGGCTGTCCAGCATGCTTTGCGACCAGTGCACCATCCCGCAGTTAATTGTGTCACAATCATCGGGCGATACTTTCGGATGTTCACGGTCATCAAGATCCCGTAACTGGTCGTCCTGGATGAAAAGGATGTTATGGGTGTAACTGCCCAAGGCGTATTCCGCCGTGTCATAAATGGAATCAGCGCCAAATGGCACTTGGTCATTTGAGCCGTTGCGCATGAAGTTACGATTTGGCTGTCGTCCGTCACCTAGTCCGACATCATCAATTTCAAACCCGAGAACCTCGCCCTGGCAAAGGTTGTGAGGCAGGCCAATGATTACGGCTGCGCTGATGATTCCAATCAATGCCCAAGTCCTGATGGCCACCATTTCCCTTCCATTGGATATGAAAATCTGTTGTCTTGCTTGATTTTACCCGCCTTTTGGGGCTATTCCAAAAAGTTTTGATTTGGGTGATTAAAATCAAGCCAATACCCGAAGAGCTTTATGAGGGTTAAATGGATGGCGAGGTCTCACGTGGCCGGTATCTGGGTTTAAAGGCACGACCGTGAAAGAATTCTATGAGTTCGTTCGGAACGCTGTCGATGCAGCCTAGCCAATCAGTGTCACCAATGAGGTAGTCGGAGTGAACCATCCGGCAGAGCATGATCAGGCGTTCGCGATCACTACGAATCGGGATGGTTCGGTGCATGAGTGGACCATCGGCAAACAGCAGAACCGAACCTCGCTTTGCTTCGACCTGATGAAAAAAGGGCGATTGGGGGTTGTTCTCAATATAGGTTCGTAGTTCATCAAAAGGGATATCAAATTTATGACTTCCTGCGAAGATGCCGGTCCCTCCATCTTCCGGTCCGACATCGGTCAGGAAAAGGATCAGGCCAAGGATTTGTGTATGGAACCAGCCGTTCATGCAGACGGCACGGTCTCGATGTCGACTTACGCCGCCATGCCATCCTAGAACATTGTTGGTGCTTCGTTGGTTAAACCGCACGGCAAGCATGTCAAATCGAAATGTCCCGCCCAATAGCTCTGTGGCAATGCCGAAGAGACGCGGTTTGGTCAGTATGGAAAGAAAGATCGGGTCAAGCCCCAGTGTCCCTTCGATTTCGAGACGATCCAGATAGAAATCGCCATTTTCCATTTCATTGCGTACGCCACGCCATTTGGACCCATTCCGATGTGCGTGGTATTTTGTTTCCGGTGGTGGTTTTGGGAAACAAGCATCACCTGTCGCATCTAGAATTCCTTGTTTTTCCTTCTTGGAAACGGATTCAATGGCAGCCATTTCCTGCGGTGTAAACAGATCGTCCAAAATGGTGTATCCGTAAAGTTCAAAGTGCATCCTCTGTTCCAGCGATAAAGCAGGAAAGGGATAGTCAGGCTCCGGATACATAGATGGCACATCTTTAAATGAAAGGCCGGGATGTGGCGGTAGTTTTCGCGCCTTTTTGGATGGGTGTTGTTTGCTGTTTGTATTCTCTGGCATGGCGTCTATTGCCTTGTTATTGTCCACGCAGGTTTGTGTCTATTTTATTATAAATTGTGTTACCAGTTTTAAAATGACATCGTTTTATTTTACCGGGTGGCACGACTTTGGTTTGTCACGGTAATGCAATGCTAGGAGTTGCGTATTGCAGGCCCAACTGTTTTAGTCTGGCTGGACGATGTGCGGGTGGATGAGGTTTGGAAAGCGATGCCTCCCATGCTTGGCACCACTTGTCGTAATTATTCATCATGTGGCTGGGATCGCATGAACGGACGGCAAAGTGTGGTTGAAATGGTTGGCCGGTGGGTGTACCTGTTTTTTGGTAGCGCGGGTTCAGACTTCACCGTACCTGTCCAGAAGTTCGGTTTCGCAGGGCCTCAATGGGACTGAATTAGGTGAGGAATATGGCGATTCCCTTAACGCATTGAGCAGTAATAGATGTGAGTGGTGGCAGTAGATCAGGCCTGATTTAAGTCGCGTTTTTTTTGGATATGCTTCAGGTAAATGAAGATGGTGTATGTTTGGAAGGATTTCCATGGATCCGTTGCGCGGTTTACATCGACCAATGGAATCCAGCGGGCAACGAGGAGTGATTGGTCACCTTCGACAGTACACGCCGGCACCCTGATGCCATGGCACGTTCCCCGAGAAGGGGACCGCACCTCTTAGATGTTGAATTGGATTGCAGGAAGGTAAAGGTGCATGTCGACGCATCTCCATGATGTCAAGGTCAGTACGAATCAGGTCGCAATCACGTTGAAGGGCGGGCAATCGGCATTCATACGGCTAGTCCTTGAAAGGTTTCTGAGTTGGCCTGTGTTATGTAGCTGTCATGCTCGTTGGTCAACATGTATGTTGATATCGGTGTTCACTGGGTCACGGTTGTTCTCCTCAAGGAGGTTTTTACCGATAACGAATCTGTTGTGATTGAAGTTGGCTATATTGCCTTCTTGATAGCGTCATGCCCAATGTTCTGTCTCCAAGATGGAGTTCTGTGGGGGCGTTTCTGGAAACCGAGGTTTGGAGTGACGAAATCACAAGGACAGATGATTGCAATATGCCAGTCAATATATTTCAGCGAGTAGTATAAAGGGTTGTGTGGCAGTTACCTGATTTGATTTTCAAGGTGTGACAAGGGGCTATCGTGGGCATGCCAATTCAACTGGGTATTGTCGACTGCGGTGTTGTAAGTGACAGTCATTTGAAACTTACTGTGGAGTGTCCTTTGGTCGAGGTGATTGCCGTGGCAGACCTGCGCAGGAGTTGTGCAGAGGCTGCGGCAGAGAAATATAAAATATCATCGTGTTACGAAAACGACGAGGATCTGTTGAAAGACCCGCGTATTGAAGCAGTCGTGCTTGCAGTTCCAGCGGGTGTGCGAACTTCAATTGCCTGTACGACGCTTGAATGTGGCAAGCAGATCCTTCTGGAGAACCCTGCTGCCACAAGTGCTGCGGAAATTGAAAAGATGATGGCCTTGCGTCGTGACCGCGTGGTTGCTTGCTGCTCCTGTCGGTACGCGTTTGCTGAGCACGCCCAAGTGGCGGCGCAATCTGTGGCGCAAGGCTTTCTGGGGGGGGGGATTCGTGTGGTGCGTATTCGGGGGCTACGTGTAGCGAGCAATCATGCCGGGACCCATCACCTTGGCGGCAGAGTATGAGTTTGAATGGTGGTGGGATCCTTGTGAACTGGGGTTGCTACGATTTGGATTACATGATGCAGGTGACGGGTTGGAAACTAAAATCCAAGGAGGTTATGGCTCATTGGTGGCCTGTGGCAGAAAAAATGTCTGCTTTGTGGCGGCAGGTTCAGACGCTGAATCACACTATACGGCGTTCGTGCAATGTGAAGATGACGTTGTAATCAGCATAGAGCGAGGTGAGTTTCCCAGTTCCCAAACCGACATGGCATGGCAGATCATGGGTGCGGATGCGAGTCTTTGTCTGCCCATGCGGCGGACAAATGATAGAAAAGATGAGGTGATCCTGAACCAATTCAGGCCGGGTGACGGGGTCGTGAGAAAAAGCATTTAGACTGAAGCAGATGCGTGTTTGGAGGATGATGTTATTCAGAACTTCGCACGGGCGATCAGAGATAGATCTCCGCCCAAGACCAATCTGGAGCGTGCTCTGGTTATACAGAAAATAACGGATGCAATCTATGCATCAGCCCAGTCAGGTAGGAGTGTGTCGGTGTCATGAGTGACCACGTTGCCCTAGATTTGTTGCTGAGTAACAGAAAGTGATATCTATGAAGTTGTGTTTCATGACCTTTGTGTGCCCATCCTGGGATATCAAAAAGATTGTGCGATTTGCAGGTGAGACGGATTACGATGGCGTGGAGATCAGGGTGGATATCAAGCACAATCATCAGGTGTCAACACAATCTACTCCAGAACAAAGACGTTTTGTCAAGAAGCTGTTTAATGATCAGGGTGTGAATGTCGCGTGCATTGCGACCTCGGTACGCCTTGCCTGTCCAGAACCTGCAAGGCATCAGGAGAACATGAACATTGCCAAGGCTAACTTGGAGTTGGCGGCAGACCTAGGTGCCGAGGTCGTCAGGATCTTTGCCGGTAGTGAAATTCCGGCACTGACCGATGATGCCGCAGATCAGGTCGGGATGGCTTTTGATGAACTGGGGAGCTATGCAAACCCACTGGGTGTCTGTCCGATGCTTGAGTGTGGTCATGACATCATTAAAGGGGCGGCCGAGGCGGATGCGGTCATCAGACGGGTCAAGTCAGGTAATTTTGGTGCTCTGTGGAATCATTCACAGATCGACGACCAGGCATTTAGTGTCGTGAAAGACCGTATTCGACATTTTCATGTTCACGATGAAGTTCTTGATCAGGGTAATAAGCACTTACTTGAACTGGCAAAGCGGATGAAGAGCGTCAATTATCGCGGGTACGTCTCCTTGGAAATCATCAAGAAGAAAGATTTGCCTGAGGAATTGCTCACAGAGACCGCAACACGCCTTAAGCAGCTTATTGTGCAGGCTTGACTTTACCTTGCCAGATATGCAGCAGCTTAGACCCTCCATTTGTGGAAGGTGAGCATGGTATACGAGGGGATCAGCCATTTATTTGATATGTGATCCACTGGTGGGATCTAAGCCAGCCTTGTAGAACAACCTCATATTAGGACCAACCAAACCATCATGAAAAACTCAGCCCGTATAACTTCGATTGGTTCATTTCGATCAGTAGACGCAATGGTCTGTCCCCTTTGGGCAGTTCCTTCTGCCCCCGCCATGCCATCGTGTGTGTCACCGTATCACCGGTAAAAGGTTCGCAATCGTTAAGTTCCCAACCTTGGATGCCCGAACCATCAGCATTTTGCACCTCGATGCGCAGGCTTCCACCTGGCGTGACAGCGGCATTAACCACCAATTGACTGGCATTGGTTGATAGCGGCTGTGTGACCAGATGGCCGGTTTCATTAACTGGTTCGGCGTGAGCTACGCGTCCGGCTTTGCATCTTGCGATGCCAGCAAAATTTTGGACGGGCCGGCGATTGTCGTAAATGTCTCGCCAGGATTTGAAGTTCCCTCCCTTTAAGTAGTGTGGAAAACGCTTTTTGAACTGGTCGAAAGTACTCTGATTCAAAAATGCCTTGCTGGTGTAGTGCAGTGAGGGTGAGGCGCTGTAGGGGAACCACCATTCATCTCCGAACTGATAGGAATGGCCCTCTGCCTCGCGGCTCCAACCACCATTGTAAGTACCGGGTGATCCCAGTTCGATAAATGGCCGCCGTTGCTTGGTGAACCGGCACCAGGTCACCAGGTCTCGGCTCCAAACAAGTTCCGGCCAAAGGTGTCCGCTCCATAGTTCGTAATGCAGCACTTTCCCCAAGTACATGGGGTTCTTTTTAAGTGCACTTCGAGCGTGAAGGTTTCGCTTGAATCCTGATGGTGGTGGATCTTTAACCAGACAACTGCCAGTTGGTCCAATGACATTCATGGAATAGAATACCGTCCCATCCACATCAAATTCATCTGGGCTTATGGCATAACGACGTTGCCAATTCAAGCCGTCGGTTGTCCATAACACTGCAATTTGCCGGCGGCTACGACACAGGTTGTCACTGGGCGCCCAATGAGGTGCATACCCGGGCGTGGTGGGACGATAAAAATAGAACAGGCCTTTTGAGCCATCAAGATTGGCGTGGCCGCGCACCGTCTCGGTGCCGTGCATGAGGTTCTGCCCGACGCCACCATACACAAGTGGTTCACGACTGAGNACNAGGTAGTCNCCATTACGCTCGATTAATGGAGTATGGCCACGGTNACTGCTGTTGNGGCACCGGAACAGATCATCACCTTCGGGTGGTGGTGGCGTTTCCGTACTCCGACATGCAAGAGGGAATCCGCGACGGTCACCTGGGGCGATAAATATTTCTGCCATGTCGATCGGTCCATCACGGTCCGCGTTGTAATAGCGGATCGTGGCGTGTTCAATGGCCCGTCGTGCTTCATCGGATTCGTGATCGTGTTTGCCACTGAGAAAAGGTGTGGGACGGTTTGAGAGAATGTTGTTGTCCTTGCTTCCTTCAAATTCGATCAGGTTTAAATTGGGTTTCTCCCATGTAATCCCATCTTGGGAAACGGCAAGCATGTGTGCATGCCGCATCGCTTTCTTCCGCTCAGATTGTTCTGGTATGTGACTTCCGGTTCTGTAAATCATCCGAAACTGACAGTTCTGCTCGTCATAGCTGATGTCATGAATGGTCAGTGCATCAAGCTCCCAGGGACGGTCCGACTCAATCGCCGGCCGGTCAGGCATTCTTTGGGTCGAGTCGGGCAGAAATTGAATTCCCTGGGTATGGTTGAAGAAAGTATCGTCGGTGAGGAAAAGTGTTCCATAGCCGATATTGGTTGCATCCAGATCATTGGCCCGGATGCGATTTTCAGTGGCCCGCCCCTGTTTGGTAAACAGTCGCACGCAATAGGCGCCTGTCGGCTCGCCATCCTGCAGGGCCCTAAAGCGGATCCAGTAGTCGCCACTGGGCCAGCCCTTCATGGAAAAACTTTTTCGCTTGCGGCGTCTGGAGATTGACATGTGCCATGGTCCGCCAATCACATCGTCACCTTTCGCCGTGACAACATCGGCTTCTACCTCACACGACTCAACGCGTTGGTGGATTGTGCGTATGCTGAACGCACCTCGATCTTCATTGATATAGGTCGGGCGTAACGGTGAGCATTCAATGAATTGGCGACATGTATTGGTCGCCGCTGGACCGCCGTTCAAATCGTCTTCATACAAATCATAGACATCATGTGAGCAGGAAACTGAAATCGGCGATACTTCGAGTTGCTCGATACGTGCGATGAATTGATACTCACCCATGATCCATCGTCGGGACCAAAGGTAGTCTGGTGCATCGGAACCGCCGGTTTTCTCCGGTCCTTCCCAGCGACCGTCATCGAGCATTGGGTAATTGATTTCAAAACTGGCGGAACCGGATTCCAATTCACTGGCAATACGGTTTGTTGCCATGTACCCATTTGGCTGGACCGAGGTCAAGGTTATATCGATAGAGCCATCGGGTAAGGGAATCTGCGAACATCTAATCAAAAGGTGCCAGAAATCCAAGTATGCGATTGTCAAGCAAGGTTGTTCCGCCATGGTAATACTCCAGAAGTCGACTGGTGGCAACGATGAACTGTTCTGGAACCAGATCGTGTAATGGTATCACAGAGTGTGGCCTTGTTTTGGATGGCGTCGGTGGATAAAAACCAAGCATGTCAACTGCTCGCAATATTTACCAGAGAGGTGTATTTGCAAAATCCTATCGTATGGCGGCAGGTACAGGATCTTGGCTGTGGGGAGGTCTAGGGGTGGTGTGGGTGCCAGGGAATTGCGAAATGGAGGTGTGGCGTCCTATGCGCTTTTGCGCTTCGGCGTAATATTTTGCCGGTTGTAACGCCGAGGTTTATCGTGTTTGGCGGAGAAGGGTCGATTGCTGTTGAGTCGTTTGTTGAGTTTGCGCAATGCTTCGATCTCGATTTGCCGGACACGTTCGCGCGTTAATCCGATTTGAGTGCCGATTTCTTTCAGCGTGGATGGTTCGTTTCCATCGAGGCCATAGCGAAGGCGCAGGATTGTGGCTTCGCGTTGGTCGATAGCGTCCAGCAACTTTTCGATTGTATCCATATCATCTGCTTCTAGGACCTGTTCAGCTGGTGTGCGGGTTTTGGAATCGAATAGCATTTCTGTTAGGGCCAAGCTTTCTTCACCGTTGGTGCTACCATTTTGCCCGTCACGCTGAAAGGCACGTACGGCCCTGCGAATGATGGATACCTTCTTGATGGGAAGTTTCATATAGTCGGCCAACTCTTGAATATTGGGAGGATGGCCATGCTCGTCTTCCAGTTCACGACTTGCCCGTTTCCACTTGGCGATCAATTCAACCATGTAAGCGGGGATATGTATGGGCTGGACGGCGTTGATTAGGGCTCGCTTGATTGCCTGCTTAATCCACCACGATGCATAAGTCGAGAAGCGGGCACCTTGATCGGGGTCGAACCCTTCTACGGCACGCATCAACCCGAGATTTCCCTCTTCAATCAGGTCCGTAAGTGGTAGGCCACGATTGATGTAACGCTTGGCAATAGCCACGACCAGCCGTAGGTTGGACCGTACCATCTGGTCGCGAGCCAGTGGGCAGTTTTCATGAATGATTTGCCAGCAAAGGTCACGTTCTTGCTGTGGGGTTAGCAGTGGGGTTTCGTCAATCTGCTTGAGGTACAGTTCTAGACCAGATTTCAGTGCTGTTGAGGTCAAAGCCTTAATTCCCATTCCAGACGGTCAGTGTCCATTGATTCAGGCGGACTCTATCTGTTTTTGGTCGGCGCTTTTGGCTCCTGTCTTAAGGCATTCAGTGGTCTAGTTGGTGTTACAGGCTGCAGCGGCAGCGCCGATAATGCCAGCATTGACACCAAGTTGAGCCGGTACGATCGAAACGGTTGGCTCGGACATACGCCAGTTTTCTGAAGAAAAGGCGTGGCGGATTGGCTCAAACAGTTGTTTGCCTGCTTTGCTCATGCCGCCGGACAAGACGATCATCTGTGGGTCCAGTAATCGACAAAGATTGACACATGCAATGCCAAGAAAATAGCCGGTTTGTTCAATGATTTGTGAGGCAACCAGATCACCTTCAGCGGCAGCAGTGAACACATGTTCTGCTGTGATATTGTCAAGCGGACCAATATCACCAAGTTTACTGGTGGGATGATTGGCTGCAGCTTCATGTGCCCGGCGTGCAACTTGTGTGGCTGATGCATATGCCTCGAGACAGCCATGTTGGCCGCAACCACATGGTCGACCATCGGGTTGCACGATCAGGTGACCAGCTTCACCACCATTGCCGTCACTGCCGTGCACTAGCTGGCTATCAATGATCATGCCACAGCCTACGCCGGTCCCCAGAGTGAGCATGACCAGGTGCTGCACTGATGGGTCACGGCCTGCGCCGGCACAGAATTCTCCAAATGCTGCTGCGTTGCCATCATTTTCAAGGATGGTTCTCTTTCCAGTCACTTCCGCAACTCGGTCACGAATGGGATAGTTTTTCCATTTGGGCATGTTGGGTGCGGCTCTGATCACGCCTGCCTCAAAATCCAGGGGGCCCGGTGCCCCGATGCCAACCGCTGCAATTTCAGTCATGGATAAGTTCGCCTGATCTGCCAGTTCAAGGGCTAGGTCGGCAATCTGGCAAATCACATGATCGGGGTCACGGTCACTATGGGTAGGCACGGAATGCTGGTTGCAGATCGTAAACTGTTCGTCCACGACACCGCCTTTGATATTGGTTCCTCCGAGATCGACCCCGATGTAATAGGGCATGGTTTACACTCGTCATTGTCCGGCAGAAAAATGCCAATGCATCCTACCGGGATAGGCTCTGGCAGCAAGAAGCTATTTTCCTTGCTACGCTGTGATCTAGAAAGTGACTACCAAATTACTCAATACTGTTCTGTCACTGGTCAGGCCGACGTTCGAAGCGGCCAAAAGCTATAACCGTCTAGCGCTTCAGCGTGACGCCGTTGCCGGTCTTACCGTTGCAGTGATCGCGGTCCCACAATCCATGGCCTACGCTTTGGTCGCCGGTGTCCCCATGGCACACGGGCTTTACACGGTTATCGTGCAATGCTTTGTCGCATCACTGTTCAATTCCCAACGCTTCTTGTCGGTTGGGCCAATCAATACCCAGAGCCTTCTTGTTGCGTCGATTGTGACACGTCTGGTCGAACCAGGTGATTCTGCGTTGTATCTGCACCTGGTGATCGGCCTCACATTAATAAAAGGGTTGATGCAGCTTGCCATGTCATTGGTGCGACTTGGCGGTTTGGCCCGTTACATGAGTCACAGCGCAATTGTGGGATTTACCGCAGGAGCCGGGGTGCTAATTGCTGCCGGCCAAGTGCATTGGCTGCTTGGCTTTCCGGTTTTTAATTCACCTGGTGATTGGCCCGGTATTGTGGGCGATGTGCAGCGGCTTTGGCCTCATCTAGACCAAACAAGCATCTGGTCAATCGGCATCGGCCTGATGTGTCTGGCGGTGATGTGTTCTGTTAGGCGGTTGTCGCCCATTGCCCCCGGCCCCCTCATTGCTGTTGGAGGCTCGGCGGTTGCCGTGGTGGCGATCGGTCTGACGTCTGCGGATCTTCCCTTGTGCGAACAGTTACCCAATGCCAGTGAATTGTTCAAAGCTTTTCATTTGCCCCACCTTGACTGGAGTCAGGCTGATGCATTACTCGCCGGTGCTTTGGCACTTAGCCTGGTAGGCCTTGCTGAGGCGTATTCGATTGGTAAAACGATTGCGGGCAAGACTGGCGAGCAGATTAGTGCCAATCGGGAATTATTTAGCCAGGGTCTGGCTAATACGGTTTCCAGCTTCTTTCAATGTATTCCAGGTTCGGGCAGTTTTTCACGCAGTGCATTGAATTACAAAGCAGGCGCCAAGACCCGTTTTGCCGGGGTATTCAACTCGCTGTTTGTCGCGGTGATTTTTATGGTCTTTGCACCTACAGCGCAATATGTACCAATGGCGGCACTGGCCGCGGTGTTGTTCGTGATTGCCTATAGTTTGATTGACTTCAGATACATCAACCGTGCCCGCAAGAGCAATCGCGCCGATACGGCCGTATGCTTGGGAACCTTTCTGGCCATGCTGTTTGTTCCGCTGGTTTACGCTGTGTTTGTCGGCGTGTTTCTCAATCTTGCACTGCATCTTTATCGCGCAAGTCGTCTGCATATTGTTGAAATGGTACGTTCTGAGCCGACGGGGCCTTTTGAAGAGAGGCCTATTTCAGACGGCAACCATGGCAAGCCCATTATGTTCCTGCAGGTAGAAGGCGAGTTGTTCTTTGGTGTTGCCGATGAACTGCAGAACCAACTCACACGTCTTGCCGCCAGCGGCGTAAAGGTCATGGTCTTTCGGCTACGGCGGGCATTGGGGATAGACGCTACGGTGATGAATGTTCTAGAACAGTTCACTCGCCAGATGCAATCGCGTGGCGGTCATGTCATCTTGTGTGGTGTTAAAGCTGATTTAATACAGGACATGCGATCGTTTGGTCTGCTTGACACCATCGGCGAAAGTAATGTATTCGAAACAGGTGCAGCTATTTTTGGAAGTGCTCAACGTGCGTTGGACCGTGCCGATGAACTCATCACACCACAGCCATCGCCTGGTATCCCCGTCATCTTGACAGCGGAACAGATGCCTGATGAACATCGTATTCCATCAAGGCGCCCTAGGTGACTGGGTGCTGACATTTCCAATCCTTCGTGCATTACGTCCAGTGTATGCTGTGGCGCCTTATTCAAAGGCCAATCTCGCAGCTCGGCTTATAGACCGGATAAAGCCAGTCGGTATCGAAAAGACCGGTTTTTCACAGCTCTATATCTCCGGTGGCAACCCTTCTTCACAGCTAGGTTCTTCGTGGTGCAATATTCTGGATGATACGACTTTGATTATTAGTTTTGTCAGTAATGGTGATGATGCCTGGGCCGCCAACATACGGGAATTGGCTTCTCGTGCTCACCATGTTTTCATCAGGCCCCAACCCCCTTCATCATATCGGAAGCATGTTACGGACTGGTACGATGAACAACTGCGCGATCAGGGGGTAGAACTGTGTTACCCGGCCATCGAGTTGTCCACGTCAGACAGCCAAAACGTGGTGGTTCACCCCGGCAGCGGGGGCAACAATAAGTGTTGGCCCGCCGATCGGTTTGAAAAATTGGTGTCGGTCTTGCGCGGTCACGGTAAGTCTGTAACCGTGATCTATGGTGATGTTGAGCGAGAGACCTGGGCGCAAAAGAAAATTGATCATTGGCAAGAACAGCTAAACGCGCAATTTATTCCTGACTTGGATCAGTTGGTCGATGTTTTTGAACAGGCGGGCATGTTTATCGGCAACGATACGGGTCCGACACATCTCGCAGCGGCCATGGGGCTTCACACAATCGTGCTGTTTGGCCCTTCCTTACATCGGGTTTGGTCACCACGCGGTCCGCGGGTGACCGTTATTTCGCCGCCACGTCCTTGCCCAATCAGTCATATCGATGTGCGGTCCGTATTAGCGATGGTTAAGGCGTGCAGCTAACATGGCCTTCATGAAGATATTGCTTGCCAATCCCCGTGGATTTTGTGCGGGTGTCAATATGGCCATCGAGTGCGTGGAGCAGGCAATTCAGATTTTTGGGGCACCTTTGTATGTCTACCACGAGATCGTGCACAACCGCCATGTGGTTGAACGGTTTGTGAAATCAGGCGTTGTCTTTGTTGAAGGTATTGAGGATGTGCCGGATGGGGCGGTGGTTGTCTTTAGCGCGCACGGTATTAGCCCTCAAGTGCGGCTCGCTGCGAAGACTCGTGGCTGTACCATGATTGATGCCACCTGCCCTTTAGTTACCAAGGTTCACATGGAAGCAATCAGGTATGCCAAGCGGGGCTATCGAATTTTGCTTGTGGGGCATGCCGGTCATGATGAGGTTGTTGGTACGGTTGGCGAAGCGCCTGATGCCATTACGGTGATCGAGTCTCCTGAAGATGTGGAACAGTTATCATTTAGCCCGGGTGAAGACCTAGTATACCTAACGCAGACAACACTCAGTGTGGATGATGCGGATATGATCATCGGCGCAATCCGAAAGAAGTATCCGGATGTCAAAGCCCCACCAAGTGAAGACATTTGCTATGCAACCACGAATCGTCAGCACGCGGTGCGGACGTTGGCAAGCCAGGTTGATCTCGTGCTGGTTGTGGGGTCAAAAAACAGCTCGAATTCACTGCGATTAACAGAGATTTCAGAGAATAGCGGCGCACCTGCTTACCTGATAGATGACAAGAATGGAATCAAGCATGAGTGGATTGCGGGCGCCGACGCGGTGTTAGTCACAGCGGGTGCCTCGGCGCCGGAATATCTGGTGCGAGAGATCGTCGATAGTCTGGTAGTTCAATATGGTGGCAAGGTGGAAGAAGCAGGTATGGTTGAGGATGAGGGCATGCACTTTGAACTGCCGTTGGGCCTTCGGGTGCTTCGGGATCCAAAGGCTGCAGTGGTCAATGGCCCCCCCGCCAAGTGACGACCTGTCATCATTCAGATTCCGGTATGTCGAGGTTGACCTGGTGTTCGATTGGCACTTTAAAATAATCCATCAGCCGGTCAAAATCGAATTGATTGTCTCCAATACCATGGTTGCGCAGGCTAGCAGGTGATAGCCGAAGCTGTAACTGTTGTTTGCCATCGGCCCATGTTATTTTGATTGCTGAAGCGATGCGTGTTCGTCCATCCGGCGGTCTGCCCGCAATATCAACCGGCTTGAATTTTGATAGCCAAGCAGTCACAAATGATTTGCCTTGGTCATTGAACAGATCCACTCGAACAGCCTGGTACGAGAGTGGATCAATCCATAGTCGGCATTGTTGGCTTGGAAGATCAACCATGTAATGCCCGTCATGTTCTGAAACAGTTGGAGATTCTGTTCCGTATTTTTCGTCAAGAGGCATGATCCCAAGCAGCCAAGGCACCTGGCGGGGGTCAAGCATCTCTTGCAGGATACCAGCTGATTTTGTTCTTGCGCCAGCTTGACGACCGAAGTGCAACTTCTTCTTGTCACGAAGATCGAACAGCCAATATCGATGCGGGTTGCTGCCGGCCCACAGTATGAAGCCTGGCTTGGCGATATGTGTTACAGATAAGCGTAGGTACGAAGGAATTCGGACTGCTAGCCGTCCATCGGCCTGTTGCGTGCGTTTTTTATCATTGTCAAACCACTCAAATCGCATAGTCATTGTCGCTGCCAGTTGATCGAGACCAAGAAGGTGTTGGTTGAATTCGCGAGCCAATACGTCATAGGAGATGAGGGCAACTGGGGACTGCTGCTTAGAGACTTTGATTGTTTGGCAACCGGACAGTCCCGGAAGAATGAGAGTCGCCAATGAAAATGACAGGATGACGTTGAGGCGTAGACTCGCAGGCGCTGGCCGGTGATCTACGTCACGTTTTGGTTCAGGAGTTGTCGGCCGATGTCCATGGTCCATTGTCCAACTTGCTTAAAGTTCAGCTTCCAATATTTCGCCAATCTGTTCCGTGACTTGCCTGATCTGCTGTTCGTCCAAATGTGGATCGAGCATCTCCATTTTGTCGTCGTCATTCCATTTCCCCAATGGACCTTTCGACAGATCCAGCTTGGGCACCACCTGCCACCAGTCTTCGTGCTTCGGTTGGCTTTCAGATTCAGCGACTTGCCGTCGCTTGGTGCCGTCGTAACGCAAGCATTTCTTTCGCATTAAAATAAGACCAAGCACGAATCGAAATGCCAGTCGTTGTGGTTGATCGCTTTCGGCGAGTCGACGAAACAGGTTCATCAGCACGTCATCATCGATAAACAGCTTCTTTTTCTTTTCGGGTTCGGCAACGGTTGTTTTCCAGTATCCAAAAAGTCTGTCTGGTCGCTTGCCTTCCTGCCAGGCCTCCCAGCTTATATCGATACGCTTGAATCCCAGGGAAGCGGCAAGATGGACCCGGCGATCTGCATTTTGGTCCATCTCGCTTTCGGCTGCTGCTACCAGTGTCGCAATGTAGGGTTCTCCTGGTTTCAGTTCTCGGTCGGTCAACGCGCACTGACCGGTAGAACGATCAATTTCATAGGAAGGTGTACCCAGATGTTTCATTGCATTAATCCTAGCTATTGCAGCACGGCCACTTGGGCAATGGTGTAATTATAATGACTTGTCCGCCGCAAGTAGAGATACGAGATCTGCAGTCGTCGCTACAATCCATGTGGATGGATGCAGTGATCCTATCAATTGGTGATGAGTTGGTCCGCGGTCAAACAGTGGACACCAATGGCGCATGGCTTAGCGTAGAGCTGGCCAAGCTTGGGATTGGCACCCTCTATCACAAGACAGTGGGTGATGGACAATCGCATATTACGCAGGCGATCAGGGAGGCTGCCGCCGCCGGGAGCTTGGTGATGGTTACCGGTGGTTTGGGGCCGACGGATGACGATCTTACCCGGCAGGGATTAGCTGAGGCACTTGGTGTCCCCCTAGTATTCCACGAAGAAAGCTTGGAGGCGATATCCGCCATTTTTGCCCGTCGTAATCGGCCCATGCCAGAACAAAACAGGATTCAGGCGATGTACCCACAAGGTGGCGAGGTGATTGCCAACTCATGTGGTACGGCACCGGGGATCAAGGCTAAGCTGGATGGCGCAACCGTCTATGTCACACCGGGCGTTCCGCATGAAATGGTCGCGATGTTTGACCACTCGATCCGCGGTGAGGTTGCCGAAAGCCACGGGGGCTTGGAGGTGATCCTTACAGAGAAGATCAACACGTTTGGCCTGGGTGAAAGTACGGTTGGCCAGAAACTGGGTGATCTAACAGATCGGGACCGCAATCCATTGGTGGGGACAACCGTTGGCGGTGGTATCGTATCCGTGCGAATTGCGTGTCAGTTTGCAGATGCCAAAACAGCGGACCAGCAGTTGCGGCGAACCATCAATGACGTGGAGCAGCGCCTGGGTGATTTTGTATTTGGCCGTGGTGACATGAGTCTTGGGCAGGCTTTGGTTGATTTGCTATGTCGTAAAGCGTTGACGATTTCCACCGCAGAAAGCTGTACCGGTGGGCTTTTAGGGCAGATGATTACGGACGTGCCGGGGGCTAGTAATGTCTACGCAGGAGGCTGGGTGACCTACACGGATAAGATGAAGACCTCGCAACTTGGCGTGGATCCAGGATTGATTGCTAATCATGGGGCCGTCAGTGAGGCGGTGGCTTGTGCCATGGCCAAAGGGGCCCTTGAGCGAAGCGGCAGTGATATCAGTATCGGCGTCACAGGTATTGCTGGCCCCGGTGGCGGCAGCGCCAATAAGCCGGTTGGAACGGTTTGGGTCGCCATGGTCGCCGGGTGTGTTGGCGAGAACTCCACAATCAAATCAGCGGCACAGTTGCTCAATCTGGCAGGTCACCGTACAGCCATCCGTGATCGTGCAGCCAAATATGCCTTGCAGATGATCCGATTGCATCTGATGGGTGGCAATGAAATGAGTTGACCGGTGTGGACGCGTGCAGTCCGGTCTTGCAAATCAGGGTCCTGAGAGTTGTCAGTGGTGGAAATTAGTGAGCATGCCGAGCCCGATCATTCAAGTGGCAACCAGTTGCCACTTGGTTTAATTGATATCCATAGTCACCTGATTCCTGCTATCGACGATGGATGTATCGATGTGACTGAATCAGTTGAGGCTATTCAGCTTCTCATTCGTGCAGGTTACGTCGGGTCGATTTGCACGCCACATATCTGGCCGCAGCAGTTCCCACGTAATACCGCTCCACGCATTGAGGAACTAACACGTGAACTTGACAGTCGACTGGACGCTGATGGTATTACGTACCAGCTTTGGTCCGGTGGTGAGGTACGACTTTATGAAGGCATTGTGGATTGGTTGAAAGTAAATGGTGTGCCGACTCTGGCTTGTTCGCCATGTGTGTTGACGGATCTATGGGATGGTGGCTGGAATCGATGGGTGATTGAGGTGTTCGAGTGGCTGTTGGCAAATCATTACCAACCAATTTTGGCGCACCCTGAGCGTATGCCACCTTCCCGGGGTACTTGGCGCATGTTGCAGGATGTAGTGCAAATGGGTGTGTGGTTACAGGGTAATTTCCGGAGTTTTACCGGTGAAGAGGGATACAACGCCGGCCAACTTGTGCGCCAATTGGTGTTTGAGCAGCAGTTTAAGTTTATGGCATTGGATACCCACCGACCTGGGAGCCTTGTAGGACGATTTGACGGTATGCAGCTCATGGTCGAAGAATGTGGTCAGGCGGTCGTTGATGAGTTAACAATGTACGCACCGCGGCGGCATATCTTCGGCATGTCGCAATAGCAGCTAGAGTTAGGTCAGTGCCTGGTTGCATCTTGACCCGTAACGTGGACACCATGCCCATCCAATGGGCATATAATCACATCTTGTTACTGGTTATGGAATGATATTGCTAGATCGATGAGCTATTCATCACAGATAAGCCGCCGCCAATTCCTGCGAAGTACTTGCGCCGGCACAGCCGGCGTCACAATATCCAACTCGCTCCTTCATGTGGCCAATGCCGAAACGGCTCAGGCCAAGCGGCCTAATATTCTGGTCATCATGAGTGATGAGCATAATCGGGATATCTGCGGTTCCTATGGCAACCGTCTAGTGCAGACACCGAATATCGATTCGCTGGCATACAGCGGCGTGACGTTTGACAACGCATACTGCAATTCGCCTCAGTGTGCACCATCGCGTTTGTCCTTTACCGCTGGCAAGTACATTCATCATGTCAGTGCATGGAGTAATGAATCCTGGTTGCCAAGTGGGGACATTGCTTCGTTGCCACGTATTATGAATGGAGCTGGCTACGAGTCGATTCTGTGTGGCAAGATGCATTACGATCGGTCACGCCGCTATGGTTTTAAGGATATCACCGGCCTGTTCACCAACAATGAGATGAAATCGGGGAAGGGAAGGCGGCCCAAGCCGTTACGATTGAAGGCACGGCCAGTCAGCCCTCGATTTTCTGAAATAGGACCGGGCGACTCTTCGATTGTGATGTCGCATGATCAGTATGTTACACAGGCGGCCACCCGTTTTTTTAAAAATCGAACGGATGCAGACAAGCCTTTTTTTATGCTGGCAGGTTTTTTGGCGCCTCATCCCCCTTTCGTTGTTCCAGGCAAAGTGTGGGAGAACTATCGTGATGCGGTGGAAAATCCGTATATTCCGGATGGTTTTTTTCAGTCCTTGCCACTCAATTACAAACATCTTCGTGCGAGGATGGGCCTGGTTGGGGTTGATCCAAAGACGGTAAAACTTGGTCGTGAGATGTACTACGGTTTGACCGAATGGCTCGATACCGAAATTGGCAAGGTGCTTGAGGCACTACGCAAAAATGATTTGGTTGATAATACCGTTGTCATCTACGTCTCGGATCATGGCGAAAACATGGGTGAGCACGGGTTCTGGTTTAAGAAAACAATGTACGAGCAATCTGCAGGTGTGCCCATGATTATCAGTTGGCCGCAACGCTGGCGTGGCGACCAGCGTCGCCACGGCGCATGTTCATTGCTTGATCTGGCGCAAACGATTGTTGAGTTGGGTAGCGGTGTGGCGCCTGGCGACTGGGACGGTGATTCCATGGTGGGATGGATGGATGACCCCCATAAACCTTGGAAAGATCTGGCGGTTAGCCAGTACTACGGTGGTCATATCGCTTCGGGTTATGCCATGGCACGCCAGGGTCGATACAAGTATGTGTACCACACGGAACCCAACCGTGAAATTGGTCCTGAACGCGAACTGTATGATCTTGTCCATGACCCAATGGAGTTTGCAAACTTGGCTGGCGACCGGGGTCAGCAGGATCGCATCAAGGTGATGCATGATGTTCTAGTCAAGGAACTTGGTGAAGATCCTGACGAGACCGAACAAAGATGCCGGGTCGAACGGCGAAATGGATATCACCATTTATGAGTAAGTCCAAACCCATTTCAAGGCGGCGGTTTCTAGGCAACACCCTTGCTGGCACGGTGGGCGCCACGATGACCACGCCGTTGGTTAGGGCCACACAAGGTAAAGCCCTTGGCGATAAGCCGCCCAATATTCTCTGGATTATGAGCGATGAGCACGACCCCGCGATTACAAGCTGTTATGGCAACCGTATCGTACGCACGCCAAACATTGATGAATTGGCACAAAGTGGCGTGACTTTCGATCGAACTTACTGTAATTCGCCACACTGTGCACCATCGCGGTTATCAATGACCGCAGGTAAGTATATTCATCGTGTTGGCGCCTGGAGCAATGGGTCATGGCTACCTAGTGATGATGTCGTGTCTTTGCCTCGAGTCATGCGATCGGCGGGCTACGATCCAATTCTCTGTGGCAAGATGCATTTTGATCGAACACGGCGATATGGATACCGCGAACTGATCCCTGATCTGTGGAGCAATAATTACATCAAGAAGGGTTCCGGTAAACGGCGTAAGCCTGATGATTTGCGGCCACGACGAGTTAGTAATCGTTTCAAGGAAATCAGGACAGGTGATTCAATCGTCTTTCAACATGACCGTCAGGTGACGGCTGCTGCTAAGAGATTCATTCGAAATAGAGATCAGGATGATAAGCCGTTCTTCATGGCGGTTGGATATTTGGCGCCGCATTTCCCGCTGATTGTTCCACACGCTTTTTGGAAACCCTATGAAGATAAAGTTGCGATGCCACATATTCCTGATGGATATCTAGAATCAATGCCATTGAACTATAGGGTGTTACGATCGCGTATGGGGTTGGTGGGTATTGATGATGATGCCGTCCGGTTTGGGCGGGAAGTCTATTACGGTATGACTCAATGGCTGGATACCGAAATTGGCAAGGTGTTGGAGGTACTGCGGCATAGTAAGGTGGCGGATAATACCGTTATTGTCTATACGTCTGATCATGGGGAAAGCCTGGGCGAGCACGGTTTGTGGTGGAAAAAGACAATGCACGAGCAGTCGGCACGGGTTCCACTGATAGTCAGTTGGCCAGCCCGGTGGCCCGGTGGGCAAAGGCGTACGCAGGCGTGTTCATTGCTCGACCTGGTTCAAACGATGCTTGAACTTGGCGGTGCTTCACCGCCGGATGATTGGGATGGAGATTCCATGGCCCCCTGGATGGATGACGCCAACATTGGCTGGAAGGATTTTGCTGTTAGTCAATACTACGGCGGTCATATCGCCTCAGGGTATGCCATGGCCCGCCAGGGGAAGTATAAATATGTCTACCACAGCCCACCGGACAAGCGATACTCTGCTGAGCGGGAGTTTTATAATATTGAGTCAGATCCTATGGAACTAATGAATCTGGCCAAACAACCGGGGTACGATGATCACATGCACTCCATGCATGGGGCGTTGGTCAAAGAACTTGGTGAGGACCCAGACGATACTGAGCAGCGGTGTCGCGCTGAGCGAAAGATGGGGTATTTGTCCTCGTGATGGGCTGGTCCCACCTCCTGGTTATCCAGTTGATGGTTCTCGGCGTCTGTCAACATGTCACCGGGACCGGTCAAGACCATTCCAGCCGCCCCAATATCATCGTTCTGTTAACCGACGATCAGCGCTGGGATACAGTGGGACGGATGGGCAACCCGGTCATTCAAACGCCCAATCTAGATCGCCTTGCGGACCAAGGGACGCTGTTTGAAAATTGTTTCGTGACGTCTGCGGTATGCAGTATCAGTCGTGCCAGTATATTCACTGGTCAACATATGCGTCGTCATGGTATTGCCGATTTTGAAACCCCGTTACCTGGGCCGGCATTTAAAAGGATCTATCCGATGGTCCTGCAGCGAGCGGGATATCGTATCGGCTTTATCGGGAAATGGGGGGTTGGCAAGTCGGCGCCGCTACCCAATGATCAGTTTGACTATTGGGATGGATTTTCTGGACAGGGGAAGTATTTCGATGCATCGGATCCCCAGCGGATCCATCTGACCACTAAAATGACTCGGTCAGCAGTCTGGTTTATTAGAAGTAGTGCGTCTGATGATCGGCCTTTTTGTCTTTCAGTCAGTTTCAAGGCCCCACATGCCGAGTGGAAATCCTTTGATCCAAAACTGAAAACACTTTATGAAGATGTTGAACTACCAGTGACTAAAACGGTTACACGGAAGGATTGGGAGTCGATGCCGTGGTTCATATCTACATCTCGAAATTCCACAAAAGCGGTGAATTGGATCAAGGATCGATCATTATTACAGGATCTGATGCGCCGCTATTACCGCCTGGTGACCGGTGTCGACATGGCTGTGGGTGTGATCCGGGCGGCATTGGATTCTGTAGGACTTGCGGACAACACAGTCATTATTTTCACATCGGATAATGGCCTGTTCTTTGGCGAACATGGCCTCAATGGTAAGTGGCTTATGTATGAAGAAGCGATCCGCGTGCCCTTGATTATTTATGACCCCCGGCCGGATCACCATGAACGGGTCAGCCATGTTGATCAAATGGCACTCAATATTGATCTGGCTCCAACCATTCTTGAGATTTCTGGTGCTGCACCGGAACCCGGGATGCAGGGCAGGAGTCTTGTTCCGCTACTCAAAGGGCCCGCGAAGGACTGGCGCAAAGACTGGTTCTATGAGAATCACCTATCAGTCATTATTCGATCTGAGGGTGTTCGTACAGATAAATGGAAGTACATCCGCTACATTGATCGCGAGCCTGTATACGAAGAACTTTATGATCTGGCGGCTGATCCTCATGAGCGGCATAACCTAGCTGAACGCAGTGCACATCAAAAGACTCTTGCAGCCCTTCGAGGAAGATGGGCGCATTATTCCGTAAACTTGAAGTAGTTGGACTGTTGTCTCAAGGTCAGGGCAAGAGTTTCGAATCGCTGGTATCACGTCCCCGATGAAAGTCGGCTTTGCGTGTGTCAGTCGGAGACTCCTGGCTAAAGCGTTGCGTACTCAATCCCCGGTATTGTTCGGGCAACTGCTGTGGGGAGTAGATGCCTCTTTGGGACACAATCGTTTTGGTACAGCCTGCCAGCAGGAAGCAGGCCAAGGTGCCCAGTACGATCCAGTGTCCGCTGTCCATGCCACAAGAGGATCTAAAGGCACTTGGATATTCTTGTAGATCGTGGCCGGTATGAATCCCGCGAAATATCCGCCACATGAATCAACTCCAACTTAGAAGTCCCCAGCATCGTAGCGATAGATGTGTTGGACATCAATGATCCGCAGAGATTGCCGCAGGTAGTTCTGGGAATACGCTTGGCATGGTGCACCAAAATTTTCATTTCCAGGGGTGGCAACGCTAGGACAGCACGATGTTCCGGTGCCATAATCAAGCATTCAGTGCAACATGTCTTGGCTGCACCATTTAAGGGCCGATATCATTGGTGGTTCAGCGTAATGTTTGCCAAAAAGTAGGCATAGTGCTGTTTTAACGAGAATTATGGCTCACCACCGAATTCGTATTTTCGTCCCCGTTGTCATCGTTGCCCTGTGGCTCGGTGCTATTGTCATGCATTACATGAATGACGCACGTGTGTATCACGACACGGTGGCTGCACGGGCAGAACCTGCAACTGATCGGCCAATCGAATTCCAAGAAGATGGGTACGTCACCTCCCGAACTTGCAAGGCCTGTCATCCATCACAATATAGCAGTTGGCACGCGTCCTATCATCGGAAGATGACCCAGGTGGCAACACCAGATGTGATTTTAGCGCCTTTTGGTAAGCCCATTACCAGCAAGGGCAAGATCTATGAATTTATCAAGCGGGACGCACAGGTCCTTGTACAGGTTACGGATTCGGAGTCGGCCGCCAAAGGCGATACGGAACCGGAGGAGTTGCAGGTTGTCATGACTACCGGATCGCATCATTACCAGGCATTTTGGGTTCCCACGGGAAAAACCCGCAAGGTCAAAATGTTGCCGTTCTCTTACCACATAGCGGATCAGAGGTTTTATGATTCCGAGGGTTTTTTCCTTTTCCCACCTGGGATATTTCCATTGCTCTCTGAAGGCCAATGGAATCATACTTGCAGTTATTGTCATGCAACGGGTCCCAAGGCGCGTGTTGATTTTAGTGATCTAGATCAGATGGATACACGGGTTGCTGAGTTTGGGATTGCATGTGAATCGTGTCATGGTCCAGCTGAAGAACATGTCCGCTTTTATCGTAACCCACGCAACCGGTATTTTGCCCACCTAAATGATGAGCCAGGTGTAAATATTGTCGATCCGGAGGATTTGACGCCAAGATTGTCATCCCAGGTTTGCGGTCAGTGTCACGGCATCACATCCGTACCGGATCGCGATCAGTGGAGCCAAGACGGATTTCAATACCGGCCGGGCGATGATCTGCAGAAACTAAGGAAGATCACGCGATCGGGCCAGCAGTATTTCTGGCCGGATGGCATGATTCGGGTTTCAGGGCGTGAATACAATGGCTTGATCAATACACCTTGTTACACACATGAGGATCCATCCCAGATGATGACCTGTCTGCACTGCCACAAAATGCATCGCGATGCGGATGATATGCGACCGGTTCAGCAGTGGGCTGATGATCAGTTACAGATATTCACGGAACCTGGTCATGCAGGTCCTCAATCAAACCAGGCGTGCACACAGTGCCACGAAGTGTATGAGGACCCACAGGTTCTGGTCCAGCATACGCATCACGATCAATCGATTGAATCCGCCAACAATTGCTACAACTGCCATATGCCGCATACGACGTGGGGACTGCTCAAGGCGATTCGTAGCCACACAATTGACTCACCGAGTGTTTCCACCGAACTGGCAACCGGTCGTCCCAATGCATGCAATATTTGTCATCTTGATAAGACGCTGCAGTGGACGGCTGATCACCTTGAGTCGCGGTACGACATTGCCAAACCAAAGTTGAACGAAGAACAGCAAACCATTGCAGCCTCGGTCCTGGCTGTCATGAAGGGTGACGCCGGGCAAAGGGCTTTGGGGGCATGGCACATGGGCTGGGCGCCGGCACGTGAGGCATCAGGTACTGATTGGATGGCCCCGTTCTTGGCGCAATTGCTTGAGGATCCTTACCATGCCGTGCGGAAGGCGGCGTCCAATTCACTGGCGAAATTTCCCCAGTTCGCAGAAACCGGTTTTGATTACATGGGGTCTGCGGACCATCTTGCGGCCGTGCGGCGTCTTGTTGATGATGCATGGCTGGCTGAGCGTTCTGGCCGGGTTGGCGGTGGTAATCCAACTGTGCTGATGACGGACCGGGGCCATCTCATGCAGCATGTGTTTGAATACCTGCTTCGCCAACGCGACAATCGGCCGGTCTTCCTTAATGAGTAATATATAAGGATACATGTTACCTGTGACTGAAACGGCCACTTCACCCTGTAGTTCTGATTGCCAAGGATATGTCCGACGCCATCTGCGGTTTGGATGGTGGTCGCTGTTGGTCTTTTTGACCCTTGGTATTCTGCTGGAATCATTTCATGGATTTAAAGCAGCCTGGTTTGTGAACGTGGATCAGGAAACCCGCCGACTGCTTTGGCGGCTGGCGCACGCTCATGGGACCTTTTTTGCCCTGGTTCATATTGCTTTTGCCGCCACCGTCTTTCTTATGCCAGCACTTCAGTTGGGCCTGCGGCGTGCCGCATCATGGTGTTTGATGGCGGTCAGTATCGTGCTTCCCAGTGGTTTTTTCTTCGGTGGTTTTGGGGTCTACGGTGGCGATCCTGGATTGGGAATATTTTTGCTTCCAGTCGGCGCAGTTATGCTCTTTATTGCGGTCTTTATCATCGCATGGGGTGCAACTGCGAACCGCTGAAATATCTTAAATCTTCTCCTCATACTAGATTTATGCCACGAAGATGAGGGGGGTAAGGGCCTAGGGCGCCCCGGTTGTGGCTTTTGTCAATGTCCCCCAACCATGTTTAATATAGAACCTCAACGGATGGGGTATGTGCCAGCCGCATATGAAACAATATTATTATTGGATGACATTGGCACAACACAAGACGAAAGGAACTTGAATGCCAAAAAGGAAGGTTCTTGGTGTCGGTGGCAAAGTTCGACTGGATCCCAGTAAGTCCGAGATCCCCTCTACGCCTCGCAGTAATGCCGAGATTCTACATGTTGACGGCGAAAACTTTGAAGATGAAATCATTGGCCCAAACAATGCCGGTATTCTCTGGCTTGGCGAGCCATTTGTACGTGGTGACTTTGGGGTTACACAAGTCACCCGCGGATTTTCATTTGCAGGAAGTCGTGCTTTGCATGCCGCTACGACCCAGATCAGGCAACGCGCGCAAATCAAACTTTCCAAGCGGTGGGACGCGCCGGCAAGTAATGGGGTGTTGGTCAGTGAGTTCGTCTTCCGGCCAGTCAAAAGCAAGCCGGTCCGAATGTCGCGTTGGATTGTATGGCGGACCCTTGTGGAAAAATCAACGGGGCCCCTGACGCCTGGCGAAGACAGGGCTACCAGTATTGAATTAATCGCCAATGGCTCGGCCGCGTCCAAAACATATTCGATCGATCTGATCGAGGGGCGTGGTCGTGGCAAGAGGACCTGCCATCGAGTCATTTCAGGTCTTCGGCAGAATCAATGGACCCGATTCATCCTGTTGCGTGATCCGCATTTGCGAGTAGTCCGCGTCTGGGCGGGTAAACCTAATCGGGAACTGTTTGTTGGTACCTTTACGGACCGAACGCCTTTAAAAGCCATTAATCACGTTCTTTTGGGTGATGATTCATCAAAGACCATCGTGGGTAGCGGTTACTGGGACCAGGTTCGTATCGGTGGCGTTCTGCGATCCGGTATGCGTGTACGGTTGGCAGAGGAGTCACCCATCTTGCGGTTCAAGGCCCCACAACCTGTTCTGCCCATTCCGGTGACCAAGGCCAAGCAACTGTTCGTAGACGATTGGTTACTGGCACGCTCGCGTGGGATCAAACGCACGCTTCACCAATTTGAAAAGTATCCGGGCAATCCACTCATTAAGGTCGACAAGCCATGGGAGGGATATGCGGTGCTCGGTGGTGGCGGCGTGTTTAGGGACGAATCAACTGGTGAATTTCGTCTCTGGTACAAAGCTCATAATCCAATCTTTGGGCCACCGCCAAATTACAAGAGGAAAATGAAAAGAAGTTTTACCTGCCTGGCCACCAGTAGCGACGGTATTCACTGGATCAAACCAAACTTGGGCATCTACAAATACAAAGGTTCTAAACGTAATAACATTAGCCTCGCTGCAGGCACAACGGCAATGGCGGAGCAGGAGATGTTCGAGCCACCGGCGACACGCGGGGGGGTGCGGGCGGTGGGATCAATAACCCATCTGCCCGAAGCGGCCGATCCGGATCGCCGGTATGTTGGCTGGATGCGGATACGGGGTTTCTCTTTATTTACCTCGCCCGATGGTGTTCGTTGGACTGATCGAGGTAAGGCGCTGGACCAAGGGTACGATGCTACTACACTTGGTTACGATCCAGTGCGACGCATGTTTTATATCAGCGCCAAGATCAAGGCTGATGGCGGTCGCGCAAGGGGTTATGCTGAAAGCGCTGACGGGATTCACTGGACGGATACCAAATTCCAAATGGTATGCGACAAGCGAGATCTTCCTGGTGACCAGATGTATGCCACAGATCACTGGTACCACGAGACCTTGCATCTGGCATTTATGAGGATGTATCACCATGAACCCGGTCAGCACCGTCTTGACATTCAACTCATGTCGGCTCGCGATCCTCGTCACTGGGATCGCACATTTCGCGAGCCGATTCTCGTAACCGGTGATCGGGCAACAAATGAGTGGGATTGGGCGAACCAAACTATTATCTCTGCGCCACCGGTTCTCGTGGGTAATGAACACTGGGTGTATTACAGCGGCCGTATCGTTGATCATATGCATCGCGACTACACTTTTAAGACTCGTGGTAAAGGGGAGGACTGGCACTGGGGTGCTATTGGCATGGCTAAGATTCGCCGCGATGGCTTCGTCTCCGTTGGTGCGGCGGCCAGTGGCAGTATTGGGGTAATAGAAACCAAGCCGGTTGACCTGGTCAACGGATCGCTCTACATCAACGCCAATGCCCATGGCGGTGAGATTCGCGTTGAATTCACTGATCTGTCTGGCAAGCCCCTCAAGGGGTATTCCGCCAAGGATGTTGTGCCTATTACCAGAGATTCAGTATCGCAAAAGGTGGTTTTCCGCGGCCGCCAGAAGCAACAATTACCCACTTCGGCAACGCCCGTTAAGATTCGCTTTTATATTGATCGTGCATCGATTTTCACGTTTTGGACGGCATGACAAACTGCTCAACAGAAAGGGACCTTGATGAGGTTTAGCCTGTGTAGAGTTATCGGTTTTTCCCTGATCGCGGCATTCATCGGTGTTGGATTCATGATTGTTTACAAGCCGCAGTTGGTAAATGCCTCGGAGGCACTTGAACAACCAAGCCTCAAGGCCAATATGAAAGCCCTTAACCGGGCATACCGCAAGGTTCGCAAGCAGATCGTTGACCCCGCGCAGAACACATCTTCTGTGCAGTTACTACAGGCCATTCAACTTGAGGTCACCAGGGGGATTGTCATCGTGCCGGACAGAGTGTCAGAAATCCCAGTGAATGAGCAAGGAAGGTTTGTTCTTTCCTATAAGCGAAAAATGGTGGAATTCCTGACCATACTGCTTGATATCGAATCAGCTCTTCTGGATGGCGACAATTCTTTGGCGCAGCAGCAATTCGGCAAGCTGTATCAAATGAAGAAAGAGGGTCATCGTGAGTTCCAGAAACAGGAAGAGTGACCCCAAACTGCAGGCACAGATCAAAACCCGGCTCCATTGATAACCAGCAGTATCGATTCGAACATGTTGGTGGAAATGGACGAAATCAAAATGGCAGGTTTCGGGTCATGGGCGACATCAGCCCAATGGGTCTTCCCCAGACGAGAACAGCTGGATGCCACGCTGGCGTTACTTTGATCATGTTGTGTGGTATGACGGTAAGTAATGCTCGAGTGATAAAGTGAATAGATGGCCGGCCAGTGATCTGGGAGATTACCGAAACATGTTGGCAGTCCCACCTTTTTTTATTTTAATGCTTCTGGAGTGGGGACCAGGTCATCTCGGATGTCTTTGAGTGCCGGAAACTGTTGGCGGTATTGAATAAGTGTCGAGTGGTCAATTTCGGCGGTGACCACGCACTCGGTAGAACCTGCATTGGCGATGATCTGGCCTTGTGGGTTGATCACCTGACTACCGCCGACATACGTGTGGTTTGGGTCATCTCCACAACGATTGACCGCCACAATATAGGCTTGGTTTTCAATGGCCCGCGCGGGCAGGAGTGCCTGCCAATGGTCTTGGCGCTGCTGTGGCCAGTCTGCCATCACCACGATCAGTTCGGCACCCCGCCGTACTGCCGCACGGAATGCTTCAGGAAATCGCAGGTCGTAACAGATTAATGGGGCGACGAGCCACTGGTGGCAATTAAAAACAATCACATTATTTCCTGGTTCGTAATGCTGGTCCTCTCCTGAGAAAGAGAATGGGTGTAGTTTGCAATACCGGGCGACCTCCTTGCCTCCGGGATCGAACACCACCGCCTCATTGCGACCCCTGTTGTCGTCCCCCATGTTAACGACACCACCCATCAGAAAGACGCCAAGCCGTTTTGCTGTCTGGGCCATGAATGTTTCGGTTTCTTGGTGTTTGCCTTCAGCAATCTTGGCCACATTGAAACTGAAGCCAACCGAAAAGAACTCGGGTAGGACAACCAGGGTGCCACGCTCTAGGTTGGCAGCATCCAGCAGTTGTGCTACTCGTGCATGCGTGTCGCTTTTATTCTCCCATACCGTATTAACTTGGCAACAAGCAATTTTCATGATTTGGCCATCCACAAAGTTCATGGCAAGATTTTGTCTTCAGCAAAGTGAAGATAAGGTCGGTGATCAGACTCTTATCTTTCGTGATGTTTCCATTATTGGTCAAGTTCATGTCTTGATCTACAGTGGCATAGATTTGTCTGTAAATCTATGCCTGTACCCAAGGTAACTTGTCCAAGTCAATGTTACCACCAGTTAGGATGATTCCTACGCGTTTGTTGGCAACTTCGATCTTGTTTGTGATCAATGCGGCAACTGGTACGGCGGCGGACGGTTCAATCACGATCTTCATTCGTTGCCAAATGGTACGCATGGCATCAACAATGGCGTCATCTGTAACGGTTACAATCTGGTCCACGTGGCGTTCAATGCACCTGTAGGGCAGGTTGCCGAGTGAGGGCAGTAACCCGTCGGCAACGGTCTGCGGTTGTTCAATGGCGACCTTTGTACCCGCCTTCATGGATTGAAAGGCATCGTCGGCTCCTGCTGGTTCTACGCCGACGACCTTTACATCAGCACAGATGGCGGAAATGGCAATAGCGATGCCGCTTAATAAGCCACCTCCACCAACGGGTGCTAGGATCATGTCCAACTCACCCACCTCTTCAACCAGTTCCATTGCCGCTGACCCTTGTCCAGCAATTACTGCCGGATCGTTGTATGGATGGACCATTGTGGCACCCGTTTCAGCCAGGCTCTTTGCGGTGGTGGATTCTCGGGAGGCCAGTGTTGGGCCACAGGGCACAATGTTTGCGCCGTAGTCCGCGGTTGCTTGTCGCTTGCTTGCCGATGCAGTTGTCGGCATCACGATAGTGGAACGTATCTGCTTGTGCCTGGCTGCCAATGCCAGTGCCTGGCCATGATTCCCCGATGAATGGGTAATCACGCCCTTGGCTGCAAGATGAGATTCTAGTGACAAGATGGCATTGGACGCGCCACGATATTTAAAAGATCCGGTCTTTTGGAAATTTTCGCACTTGAAATGGGCATGGCAATTAAGCCGTTCATTGAAATAATGATTGTGGAGCACCGGTGTTCGATGCACAATTCCTGCTATGCGTTGTGAAGCCGTTTTAATCTGGTCAAAATTAATATCACACATCGATTGTTTCTATTTCTACTTATAGACAATCCGGGGTAAGCATCATATCCAAGAGGATCGTGATGAATAAAAGGCGGCTACCATTCATGGGTCGGCCGGTGTGTGTTGTTCCAGATGCCCCGGTTTATTCGTGGCATCTAACTTTGCATCGTAGGGGATGCTTTGGTGAAATAATGCTATTCGATCTTCGATTTCCTCAATGAGGTCAACGGCTTGTTCTACCTTGGCAAGTTCCAATGCCTTGTGGGCGGTTTTGATTGCTTCGTCGAACTGCCCGGCCGCAGCATAAGCCACTGCTAGTGTGTCCAGATGTGACGCATGTCCGCCGAGTTCGAATGCATGGCGAGCATGTTTAATGGCCTGTTGCGGTTGGTGTACGGATGGATCAAAGTCGGTGGCCATGATCCAGGCCATCCCGTTAAATGGCTTTGGCCAGGTTGGGGCAAGCCGGGCAGATGCGGCAAAGTACTCAAGAGCACGTTCCGACTCGCCGGTTGCAGTTAATGCGGCACCTAAAAAAAAGTGACCGGCGGCGTAATTTGGATCTGCCGTTAATGATTTGCGATAGTACTCCATGGCTTCGGTGTGCCGTCCTTTGGATTGCTGCAATATGCCTAACGCACTGAGCAGATGTGCGCGACGCTCATGATCGTTTTTTACATATAGATATGCCTTCTCGAAGTTTTCTCTTGCACTGTTGAGGTACCCCATTTGTTTTAGGTTGTCGGCGAAGGCTGAATAAAAATCAAAACGAACATAGCTGGCCTCCAATGCGATCCAAAGAGCGCCGATGGCAAACGCCATGGCTGCCATTCGGGCGGTTAATTGTCGACCTGCCCGTACCAATAGAATACTGCTGGCCATGATCAGCAGAAATGCAAAACAAGCGGATATTGCGCCGGGCAGATTAGCCACGGAAGCCACAAGGTAGGTAAAGCCAACCAGGGCAATTGCCAGGATTGCCTGGATGCACCATCCCACTATTCCTTTTAAGCGGGCAGCCATAAGCTGCTGGAAGTATGATTCGAGGTATCGATAGGGTTGAGCGCAAAGCCAGCCGATCGCAATAAGCCATTTGGCAGGAAAAAACAATACCGTCGCCAAAAGGACCATGTAGTAGCTAAAAAATCCAATCTGCAGGCCGACCAATTCGATGCCGAGATGCAATGCCATGGACACGAGCCACATCCCCATGCACCCCATCCGCCTCCACCGCAGGGTTGAATCGGCACACCTTGCCGCTGCGAGGTAGCCCAGCATGACAATGGATTCCAGGATAACAATGCCGATTGAGATCAGGATCCAAAATGCAGATTCAGGCAGACCAATATGAGCCAGTACGGAGATGGCCGGTTGGAAAACAGTATCCGTTCCGCCAATGCTTTTGAACGTTTGACCTGACAGCCACTGGAGATCGCATTTGGTGATTGCTGTATAGCCATACACAATTGCAATGATTGCTGCGAGTAATGCATAGCTCCAAGCGCTGGTCATTGGCCCTGCTCTGGATGGATCCGTGTGGTTCTTGATGCCTATCTTGGCTTTGTCTGCATTAAATAACTGGTGATGATTGATCTTTGGAAAGAAGATCAGGCAGAACAACACGAGTGATAGAAAGTAATGATGCTGAAAGCCATCGAGTCGACTCATAGACCAACTGTAGGTATAGGCAAGGAACAGGCATGCCGGCACCAGCCGACCAGAAGCCCCGAATAGAATTCCCATGGCCAGCAATCCACACAGTAACATCAGGCCAACATAACCCCCCGGGCTTGGCATGGGCTGTATCGCGTCAAGCCATTGGAAATGCGCAACATTAAATCCTCCGACGCCGTAGTGGGCGCCGCGTGCCAAGCGGTCGGTCCATAGATCGATTGCCAGTAAAATCAAAGCGCCCTTGACAAGCAGGTACGGGCGAATTGCGGCGATCGGACCGTGCCAGTATCGACTCCAGAAACTCACGGCAGTAAACCCTTGGTTAGTGTGATCTCATGGGTCTGGCAGTTAAGTTCTAGCTGCGTGGACTCCACCTGGTTTCCATCAATCTGGGGGCAAACACGTCCGTAGCGAATTCTCAGGATGCCCCCTTGATCGCATCGCCAGTGCAGCAGTTTGTCAAGGATCGGACGCTGGAACCGCCCAAAAGAATGACGCCATATTTTTGGTATCAGGGTTTCAATCGGGACCCTTCGTACAGTTTGGTCATCGCTGTCCACCTGCTCGAACATGACATTACTGCATCGCTTGTGATGCATAAAAGATGAGGAAAACATGCGCCAAGCAAATCGTTCATCGGTCTGGTCTGAATCAAAATAGTATTTCAGGGGCAAGGCCAGTTGGATTACAATTACAATACCGATCAATCCGCTGACCAGCCACCGTGTTTTTCCAGACGGCGGGTCGACCAGCAGTAGTTCGGTGTCCAGATTTCTAGGATGTGGTTCTGTCATGTTAAGCCATGAAGTGGGCAATTACATGTGCTTCAAAGCGAGATACTTCAGCCCGGCAAGACCGCAAGTTAAAATAAATCATAGTGACTAAGTGGTGGTTGCGTAATTACTTCACTGAAAAATTATATACCCTAAGGCAATGAGTGCATGGCCATGTGGGCTGGCATATGAGTTGTGTTAAATGGAGCGATTGCAATGGAGATCAGAACACTTGGTCGTACAGGTTTTCAGGTTACGGTTTTAGGCTATGGCGCCATGGCTTTACGCGGTTCGGCTGTCGGCCATGGTGTCGACAGCGCATCGGCAGGGGATGCCGAAGCGATTCTTCCCAGGTTACTTGATGCCGGTGTGAATCTCATCGATACGGCACCAGACTACGGTTATAGTGAGCAGCGGATTGGAAAGGTTGTGGGTCACCGTCGTAATGAGTTTTACCTGGCAACCAAATGCGGCTGCAATATTCCACGTGACGATAATACTGATGAGCCGCCCCATATTTGGACTCGCCAGAGGTTGCTTGCAAATATCGAGTTGAGTTTGACCAGGCTCAATACGGATTACGTGGATATTTGGCAGCTACACAACCCCACGCCGGAGCAGGTGCAGGGTGAGGATTTGGTGCAGGTCATGGAACAGGTGAAACAGCAGGGCAAGGTTCGTCATGTATCGATTAGTTCGACATCGCCTCACATTCATGCCTTTATCGAAAAGGGTGTATTTGATACTTATCAGATTCCCTATTCCGCATTGCAACCGATCGAGGAAGATTCCATCGCTGCAGCGGCTAAGGCCGGCGCTGGCACAATTATTCGTGGGGGTGTAGCCAAGGGTGAACCGCAGGACATGGAAGACGATGTGCGTTGGGGTATCTGGGAAAAAGCGAACTTGGATGAACTGAGGTCCGCGGGCGAGTCAAGAAGCAGCTTCCTATTGCGATGCACGATTTCCCACCCCTACTTGCACACCACCATTGTGGGTACACGGAATCTGAATCACCTCCAAGAAAACCTAGATGCTGCAGCGAAAGGGCCGTTGGATCCAGGAATCTATGAGCAGGTGAAAAAACGGCTTGAAGCGGTAAAGTCGAGATAACAAAAAAAATGCCACTGGCAGTTTGACGGTTCGCACGGTGACGAGTTCGAAAACATCGTTCGTACGGAGTCTGGCTGCCAGTGGCACTGATCTACCAGGCGTTGGAAACACGCTAGTCATTCAGGCTTAATCACGTTCTTCTACCTGGCCCGGCTTGGTTGTTGGGCCGCCATCTACCCTAATCGGTCGGGGCTTTTCTTCCACGGGTCGGATGCTAGGAAGCGCCGAGGTGATTGCCTGTTCAGCACGTGAAGCACATTTTCTGAGCCGCTTGAGTTGTTCTGCGCGCACGTGTCGGATGCGTTTTGCAAGATCCGGACGCTTGAGGTATCGCAGTACCCGGATGCAGCGGCGTGCGTTTCCGGAAATAGCTTTGGCACATCGTGTAGCATCCTTGCGGACCTTGTTGGTTCCGTGGCGGGCGATTTTGGCGGCGCGCCGGTGATCGCCAGCAGCAAGCGCCTTCTTGATGCCATAGATGGCACGTTTGGCGGTGTCCTTACTGTGCCGGCAACCCTTGTTTGCCAACTCAATCAGCATTTTTTCGCAACGTTTTGCTAGAGTTGTTGCACGGTCCACATGTGGTATGTCAACGGAAACTGGCTTGGGTTTCTTGGTAACCGCCTCGGTTTCTTTGGCCAGCAGTGGGGACGCACTTAGGAACGCCAATGTTGCCGCCAGTGTGTAGGAAAGCATTTTTTGTCGATTCATGATCATCTCCTTCAGGTTGAGGTTAGCTAGTGTATTTCAGTCTCTCATTCCCAACTACCTGCTGGGAGCCGTACGGTGCATGTAGAACGCCAGCAAATTGCAGATATTGCAACGCAAAGAAAAAATGTTGAACAGATCGGCTCTGTGAAGCCCCAAAGCCCTACCGGATGGTCCGTAACGGGATTTTTATGATATCTGATAGATAATTTCGGCAGGTGAGAACCGAGTAATAGCATGCTCTGGAATGATGGTTTTGCGACAATTCATGTTTTTCACAGCACAAGCGCAACCAAACTGCTAATCACAACGCATTTCACCTGTGGATACCAACATGGCAACACAAGGGATTTCAAGTGTGTGTTTTTCTATCGGGCTTCCTGCAAAGATCGGCATGCTTGGTAATGTTAGACAGCTGCCGGTGCGGGAACGGGAATATTGTGCTTCTTTGCCGCTTCTTTGGATCCGCGGGGCAGCCCGATGGTTTGTGCTTGGATCTTGTCCTGGACCCGCATAAACCCTTCGATCAACGCTTCGGGTCGTGGGGGGCAGCCAGGAACATAAACATCAACTGGCACCACCAGGTCCACGCCCTTGACCACGTGATAGCCATATTTGAAATAGGGGCCACCGCCGACGGTACAGGCACCCATGGCAATTACGTATTTCGGATCAGGCATTTGGTTGTACAGGCGACGTACCCGGCTGGCCATCTTATAAGTGACCGTACCGGCAACAATCATGAGATCCGACTGACGCGGTGTCGCCCGGAAAGCACCAGCACCAAATCTATCCACGTCAAATCTGGATGCTCCATAGGCCATCATCTCGATCGCACAACAAGCCAACCCAAACGTCATGGGCCAGACACTGCTCTTGCGTGCCCAGTTGATTGCCCAATCAACGCTTGTGATAATTAAACCTTCTTCAAAGCGGTTTTCGATCCAACTCATTACACTTCCTTTTTCGTCGAACCGGGTGATGATCTATTGGCAGGAGGATCTCGGCGATCCATAACAATTCTAAGCGGGTTCGCAGTCTGCGGCCAGTACGGGCCCCCCAGGGCACTTGTCTGCCAAAATTTGGTGGCTAACCTTGTTGCACCACATGCCGAGTGGCAAAATAGGGTTAAAAGGTTGCGATATGAATATTATCATTTGTGGTGCTGGTGAGGTTGGGTCCCATGCTGCGGAGGTTCTCGGTGGCCGGGGCAATAACATCACCGTCATTGACCATTGTGAACAGAGACTGGAAGCCATCGAAGAGGCGATGGATGTTCGCACGCTTGAGGGCAATGGAGCCCATGCTGCGGTTTTACGCGATGCTGGGTGTCACTCGGCCGACGTATTTATCGCTGCCACGGCAGATGATGAAATTAATTTGCTGTCGGCGTCGATTGCTTCTGGGGTCGGTGCAGACCATACGATTGCGCGGGTGCATCACAGTGCATTCTATGATCAGCGTGGATTGGATTACATTGCCCACCTGGGCATTGATCACTTGGTTTGTCCTGAATATGCCACGGCGGAGGCCATCGCCCGAACAATCCGTAATCCAGGTGCATTAGCGGTTGAGCAATTTGCTTGTGGTCAAATCGAGATGCAGCAACTGCCAGTTGCTCCCAATTGTCAGGCATTGGGAAAGCGGCTTGCGGATATCATTCTTCCTTCGGCCGTGCGAGTGGCGTCAGTCGAACGTCACGGCAGCGCATTTATGCCCGATGGTGAGACGGTTATCCAAGTAGGTGATGTAGTGACGATTGTCGGTGATGTGGAGAGCTTTGAGGGTGCCAGCAAGCTATTCCACTCATCCAAGTCCAGGCGTAAACGGGTCATTATCATTGGGGGTACTTCGGTGGGGGTGTGGCTTGGTCGAGCCTTGCGAAGCCGTGCATTTGCAGTACGGTTATTTGAGCCGGACCGTGATAGGGCGATAGAGCTTTCCGAAAAACTTGACTGGGTGACGGTTCTTAATGCAGATCCAACCGAACCAAGCGTACTGGAAGAGGAGCACGCCGAGCAAGCCGATGCTCTGGTGGCTTTAACCAATGACGATGAACATAACATTCTTGTGGCGGCACGGGCTAAGAGCTTGGGTATTGCTAAGGCTATTGCAGTCGTTCAGCGGCCGACGTATCTGCACTTACTTGAGCACGTGGGTATCGACCGTGCATTTAGTCCACGTGATACAGCGGTGGATCAGATTGCACAACTATTGACTCATGAACCAGTACGACAGCGAGCATCACTTGCTGAGGGTGTTGCTGATATCTATGAAGTGGTTGTTTCCAAGAATGCCACAGAGGTAATTGGAATACCGCTTAAGATCTCCATGAAGCTGCAAGAAAAGGTTCTTGTGGCTGCGATTGGCCGGGGTCCTGCTGTTTTTGTTCCCGGGCCGGAGGATGCAATTGCAGCTGGCGATACGGTTGTGGTTATTGGCCCCAGTGGTATGGGTAAGACGCTGCGGAAACTTCTGGTCACGGGCTCATAACAATAATAAATGTTTGGTACTCCCTGCGGTTCGGGCCGCAGGTCAGCTTTCTCATGAATAAGGGAACGTAGTTTTCTGACGTTCGGGGAGGCGCGCAGTAGAATGTTTTGTGAATTATGCGGTTGCACGGAAACATGGCTTGGATGCTTCTTGGCATGGGAAAAGATACTGTGATCTTCTTAAAGCAATTCCTGAGTAATCTGGATTTTCAGGTGTAGTACACGGAATAACCCAGTGATTAATCTAAGACTGGTCCTGCGACAAGTTGGCCTTTTGCTTTTGGTTATCAGCGCTGCTCTTTTGGCCGTCACGCTTGCTACTTCCCAGTGGCTGGGATTTGGTGTATATGATCTACGCACCACTCGATCCATGCTGCAGGCCGTGTGTGTTGGCGTAGCGGGCGGTTTAGTGCTCTGGCTGTTCGGTCGCAAATGCCGGTCATTCATTGGGCATCGCGAAGCCCTTTTGCTGGTGGCACTCAGTTGGCTTGTGGGCGCGGTTGTGGCCGCTCTGCCATACTTTTTCTGGGCTGGTGGTGGGTCAAACACACATCCGTTTACTTCGTTCGTTGGTTGTTACTTCGAGGCGATGAGCGGCTTGTCAACCACCGGGGCCACCGTTCTTGCGGAGGTTGAAAGCCTTCCCCGCGGTCTCCTGCTTTGGCGGGCAGTCACACAATGGTTAGGAGGCTTGGGGATTGTTGTGTTGTTCGTTGCAGTACTGCCATCGCTGGGTGTTGGGGGCAAGAAGTTGTTTCAAGTGGAGGCGACTGGGCCGACCTCTCAAGGTGTCAGGCCACGCGTGCGTGAAACCGCTCGATTGTTGTGGCTGATTTATTTAGGGTTTACGTGTGTCGAGATGGCCTTGCTTTGCTTCTTTGGCATGCCGGTGTTTGACGCCGCATGCCATACATTTTCAACTGTGGCGTCAGGTGGTTTTAGCAGCCAAAATGCGGGGATTGGTGGTTATGATTCGGTGGCGATTACCGGTACGATCATTCTGTTCATGCTGTTGGCCGGGATCAACTTTGGGATCTACTACCAATTATTGCGTGGTCGGTGGAACATGCTGTGGCGAGACCCTGAATTTCGATGTTATGGCGGTATCCTTCTGCTTGGTTCAATCATTGTCGTCTGGCAACTTTATGGTGGCAGGATTGTTCTTACATCAGGCAAGTTAATTGAAAGTGCTGGCTTTGCTGATGCGTTGGTCCATGGAGTCTTTCAGGTCATATCCCTACATACAGGGACAGGTTTCTGCACCGCCGATTTTGATCAATGGGGAGTGGTGCCAAAGGCCTTGTTGGTGGGATTGATGTTCGTTGGCGGTTCGGCAGGGTCAACCAGTGGTGGGGTTAAAGTCATCCGGTGTCTTGTGGCGGCAAAGGTGATAATCGCTGAGATCGAACGTGTTTTTCGACCTGCTGTGGTGCGTACGATCAAGGCTGGACGGTGGGCGGTTGATCCAGAACTGCGGCAGGCTACGGTTGTTTATCTGCTCATCATCGTTCTTATTGCCGTGGCGGCAACGGTGATCCTGATGTTCCTACAGCCGCAACTGGATATTACCACAGCTGCCATGGCCAGCATTGCGACGTTGAATAATATTGGACCGGGTCTGGCAGGTGTCGGTGCTATGAGCAATTATGGCTGGTTCGAACCAGCAAGCCAGTTAGTTATGTGTGTTTTAATGGTAATGGGGCGGCTGGAGATCTATGCGATTCTTGTGTTGTTCCTGCCAGGGTTCTGGCGAAGTGAGTAAGGACACAGTGAATAGGGCAAATGGTGTTCCCTTTGTCCTGTATTGCCTTCCAAACTAGGCATGTTTGCGCTGGGAAAGCCGTGGCAACTCTATTGCCATCTTACTTACAGGTTCGGTGCCCTTAATTCAGAACCCACGGTAGCACATGGTTGCATGACTAGTAGATCTGGCCGGATATCAGGTCCGCGCTCACTATAATGGGTGATTATGCAGTCGAGCTCCACTCCTGATTCCTTGCCCCGTCATGGTCCGTGCCTTCTGAAAATATGTTTCACTGCAATCCTTTTGCTGCTTGTTTGGAATCAGGTGCGTGTCTTGACGCACTTCGCCATTGTCTATGCCGACAAGGATCAGGTACTCATGTGGACAGCAGCGCATGAGTTGTTGCAAGGTCGTATCCATGAACCCCGGTTTTATGGCCAAGACTATAATTCAATGATTGAGGGGTATCTCGCATCTCCGCTTGTTGCAAGCGGGGTTCCGTATCATGTGGCAGTTCCAGTGGTCACGAGTGTGCTGTGCTTGGCACCCTTTGTAGTGCTGGGTTTCTGCTGTTGGCGATCTGGACAACCACTTGCGGCATTGTTGGCATTGGCCATGCCGCTCATGCTGCCAATTGAATACACGATGATCACCAGCATGCCTAGGGGGTTTGTGACGGGGAATTGTTTTATTACTGTGGTGGCTTGCCTGATTTTATTTCCCATGTCGTGCAGGTCCTTTTTTCTCTCCGGGCTACTGTTGGTGCTGGGGGTTTCGCTGAATCCAACCGTCCTGATCATGGCCACGCCAGTGGCTCTGGTGCTCGTATTGCGGCATTGGCGATCACGCCGTTTTTACCTGTGGGTTGGTGCGGGTGGACTGCTCGCCGCCGCTGGACACTATGCATCAGTTGCATTTTATGACATCTATCCAAGTCATCGGGTCTACGCGGTCCTGTTTGATGAAGTGTTGTCCGTTGAGGCACTGAGGAGAGGTTGGCGAAACTTGGATGGACACCTCGGCGTCCTTACACCAGTTTGGGCCAACCAGGTCTGGATTCTGGGACTGGTGTTTTCAGCAATTCTTATTGGTCTTTGGCGATGCCATGCACGGCTGCCCTTCATCTCGCTGCTATTAGGGCTGGTGGTTGTCGGTCTGAGTTTTAGTATCGAGCGAGTTCACGTGGGCAGTGATTCAGTTTACTGGCATCTGGCGAGATTTTATCTTTCGGTTCCCTTGGTCATGGTTTTGGGTTTTGCTTGGTTTGAGCAGGCTGCAGGCAAGCGACTGGGTTTCGGTCATAGGAACCTCGTATCCATCGGGTTAACCCTGCTGGTTGTCACGGTCTTTGTTGGACACGGCTTGGTTTATGAAAGGGTTGTTCAAAAGCATGTGAGTATTATCAATCCGGCTGGCGTGCAAGCGGTGCCCGTCCAATTGATCTACGAACGTTGCGAGGCGTTGGGCGAACTTGCCAGCCAGACCGGTCATAAGCTCGTGGTATTTGGATTTGTACATAAGACCGTTGCCTATGCCTGCGAGCCCATTCTCCGTGAACGTGTTAAGACTTTAATGGTGAGGGATTTTGTGGCTGAACGTCGAACCTGGCGGCTTTATGAAGAACGAGATAGCCCGACTCGAGATGTTCTGTTCTATAATTTCAGCGAAGAGCAGATTAAGCGAGGCCAATCATTGGGCCTGATACCAGAGCCTGCCGTTTTGATAGGCAATATCCGTACGGTTCCCGGCCGGGTTCCGGACGGGGTGGACCTGTTCGATGTATTAAGTCAAATGGATATTCCCGGTGCACAAGACCTTGAAGCACGTGTAGGGTTCTTGGGGGTTGAATGAACAAGTGGTGGTTTAGGACAACATGGATGTTCCATGTCGGCGTTAATTTTGAGAAAGAAGAAGAGGAAAAAACCTGATGATCTGCATTACATGGAGCAATGGCAACTGTTGCAAGGCGGTCATGGGGCTTGTGTTATTGGTATGGGCCGTTGGTTGTCAAAAGGATACCGCTCCTTCCCCGCCACCTGTATTGCTGGTTAGTATTGATGGTCTTGAATGGGATGTCATGCTTCCGTTGCTGCGTGATGGCAAGATGTCCAACACTGCTAAGTTGATGGAGCGTGGAAACTATGGCTTGCTGGAGACCTTTGAGCCGACGCTGTCGCCGGTGATTTGGACGAGTATTGCTACGGGAAAGAATCCTGGAAAACACGGTATTTCCAATTTTGCCAAACATCAACCCGGAAAACCGGCGCAACTGTTTTCCAACTCGGACCGAAAAACCAAGGCGATCTGGAACATTGCAAGTGACTATGGTAAGCGTGTTGCCATCTGTGGCTGGTGGATGACCTTTCCGGTGGAGCCTGTGAATGGTGTGATGGTCGCACAGACCAACACGATCCAGCAAATTCACATTGCCAAGGGAGAAAACATCTGGAAGGGGCAGTTGATCGAGGGGATACCCGGGCAGGTTTATCCCTACCATCGGCAGAATGAAATGATGAATATTCTCTGGGAAGTAGAGCGGTCGCTTTCGGAATTGACGGGGCAGATCTTCGGACAGTTTTCACATCCCCTGTCGATGCTTGGCGAACGCCTTTGGAATAACTGCCTATGGTGTTTTCGCGCCGATGCGACCTACCTGCGGATCACTGAAACCCTGCTGGATGATCCGGAGCCTTACAATTTGACGGCCGTTTATTTCAGCGGTCCAGATGTCGTGGGTCACCGGTTTTGGCGGTATATGCAGCCGGATCTATATGATCACAAGCCCACCCCGGAGCAGGTGGAAAATTTTGGCATGGTGATCGAAAACTATTACCGGTATATGGATCAGGCAATTGGGGCGCTGGTGGCTCGTATGGGTGATCAGGCACGTATCCTGATTGTTTCTGACCATGGGATGCAGCCGATTAACCAGTTGGCACGATTTGATCCAGATGATCCTCCCAACGACGTGAACTCCGCGCACCACCGAAACGCGCCGCCTGGCGTGATCATTGCGGCTGGTCCAGGCTTTCGCGAGTCGAATGGATCATTGAGTATTGCAAAACTAAAACGCGCGGATCTTGTCACGACGGCCACAGTGATGGATATCACCCCGACGTTACTGGCATTAATGAAACTTCCGATCGGGGAGGACATGGATGGCCAGGTTGCCGACAATCTTCTGGACCCAGATCAATTGCATGTGGGTCAGAGGCAAATAGTGGGGACCCATGACACGCCGCAGTGGGTTGAAACGCATCAGGCATTGGTTGCCGAGGATCCAGGCCAAGATGAGCGGCTTGAACAACTGCGTTCGCTGGGCTATATCGGAAATGACTAGATCGATTGTGCTCAGATGATTGCTTCGTGGGTTAATCCGAGATGTACCCCAATCCCTTGAGCTGCTGCAGGGTCTGGTCATCGAGATCAACCGGTGCTCGGCCGGTGTGGCGGGGGAGGGTGGCGGTAAGTTCTTTCATGCGGCCCATCCAGTCTTGTAGGGATGCAAAGGCGGGTGCGGCATGGATTGATTCTGTTGGAAGTGGATTGGTTTCCTGGGGGTCAAGCTGCATATCAAACAGCTTGAACCGCTGGCCCAGGTTGTCCCAGATGAGTTTGTATTCAGGGGTCCGAATTGCTCGCAAACTGACCGGATGATCTGCAACATCCAGTTCTGCGTAAACTGGAAGATTTCTGGCTCCTGTTCCCTCAATGGCTGCAACAAGACTTGTTCCAATCGTTTCAGTGTTTGGTGGAAGCGAACAGAGTTCCGTGATGGTTGCTACGAGGTCGATTATTCTCCCCTGTTCGGTGACTCGTTTGCCCTGTGGCAGGTGGCCCGGCCAACTGAGGATCAGTGGGATGCGTAGTACTTCCTCAAACAAAGTCCACTGATGTCCCTTGCGACCATGTTCAAAGAATTCCTCGCCGTGATCGGCAGTGATGACAATGAGTGTGTTTTCAGTGAGGCCCAACCGGTCCATTTGGGACATAAGCTTCCCAACGAACTCATCGGTACAGGCGATCTCACCGTCATAAAGGGCAATAAGGTGATCCAGATCACGCTTTGCCATGGCAGGATGGATATCGGGGCTGCTGGCGAAGTTCATGCCAGTGATTACCCCGCTGTAGTCAGGGTCGAATTTTCGGTCAAATGGTGGTGGTGGTGTAAAGTCGTAATGAACATCCCACACATGCATAAACAGAAAGAAGGGTTCAGTGCGCTGCTGCTGGAGCCAATTGGTTGCTGCACTGAACAACGTTGGATTTGTTGCTGCGCGATGTGATTCGGCATGGGTGTTATTTGAGAATCGTCGAAATCTGCGGTCGCGAAAGTCCTGCGTTTCCATGTAGGCCATGCAGTTGAAGTATTCATCAAAGCCGCGGTCAAATCCAAATGCTGGGTGGAGGTAGGGGCCAGTGACGAAACCAGCGGTGGTATAGCCGGCAGCCTGGAATTGTTGCGCCAGTGTTGTCCGATTGGGGTCAAGTGCCGGCACGTCATTGTCGTAGACGCCGTGAACGCTATCCGGCAAGCCGGTAAACATCGCCATGTGTGCTGGTAGAGTCCATGATGTCGAACTATAGAAATTCTCGAACAAAACCCCGCGTTGCGCGATGGCATCAAGGTTGGGCGAGGTCTGGCGAGTATAACCGTAGCATGATAAGTGGTCTGGGCGGAGGGTATCAAACGAGATCATCAGGACATTAACCGGTTTGCCAGCTGGTTCTGGCGGACTGCACGTTGAGGTCACAAGAATCAAAGTCAATGCAAGAGCGAGGGCGACTTGTTTTCGGGCCTTGATAATTTGGTAACGTGCTCTGTGCATGGGGTTTAATCTGGAGCGTTTTAGGTTTGGCCATCCGTAGAATAACGATGTTGCAGTTCGGATATGTCTTCAGGTCCAATTCCAAAGATTGATCAGGATGAGGTTGTTTTGGCTAGAATAACGTTACTCTTGGTGCGGACTGATTCGCAGGACGCTGCGATCACTTTCATGGCCGTGGCACCGAGTGTTGCCGGTGACCCATTTTCTGCATCACCGGCAACGACATCTACAAGATTATTTGTGGGCGCCCTTCGTGGGTAGGACTCTGCACCGGGAAGATCCGGATATGCCGTTTCCTTGCCGTCAAGATGACGCAGACGCATGTTGCCTCGCCAAAATTCGATAAATAGCCGGGCGTCGGTGCCATATAGGTGCGTTTCGTAGGTGCGCTCACCTCGCATCGTGGCTCCGTGAGTGGCGACCGATACCAGTGTTCCGTCTTCAAGCTTGATATTAATTGCGTTATACACATCAACAGGTGCGCCGGCATTATCAAATCTGGCGTACACCTCAGCTGGTTCCTGCCCGGTCAAAAAAGCGAGTAACCCAGCAACGTGGGATACCTGGCAATAGACATGACCACCGCCGGCAACCGCCGGATCATTGTAGGAGGTCTTGCCCGGTCGCTGGTAGGACTTGGAGAAGGTATCACTTGCTTTTGACCCTGTAATTACGGCCTTGTAGAGTTCAAGGCAACTGTTGGTATACATCATGCTGATCATCTTGAGCTGGCCCAAGGCACCAGACTGGATCAGGCGTTTGGCTTCAAGAGAATGCTTGGCATAGTGCCACGGGCAGCTCACGAGGAAATGCAGGCCCTTGCTTTTAGCAAGTTCCACGAGCTCTAGTGATTCGTTCAGGTCGATGGTCATCGGTTTTTCAATGAGCACATGCAATCCGCGGTCCAGCGCGGCTTTGGCCTGGGCATAGTGCATGTTCGGGGTTGAACTGATCACCACTGCGTCAAGTTCATCAATTCCAACAAGCTCTTCTGCGGTGGTACATGCATGGGGGATATCAAAATCCTGCGCAACCTTACCAGCCTTTTCCCTCGTACGACGTTGCACGGCAATCAGTTCCGCCTTGGGATGTTCCTTTAATGCAGGAATGTGGTGCGTTGTCGCCCACCATCCGGCACCAATCACGCCGCATCGCACTAGATCTTTTGACACGATTGTCGACTCCTTTGTGGCTAGGTAATTGCTTTTGTCGAAAATAACTTAATGGATAAACTGGTCAATACTTGGTAACGGCATAGGTATTATATGCGTTTATCAACACTTCTTTGAATTGTAAGTAGGCATTCACGGATCGTCACGTTTCTGTCATTAAAAGGCGGTGTTGGCTGCCATCGACAATGAGCATGTTGTGTTTCACGCTTTTATGCCCATGGGTTGGAGATCAATTCGGTGTCCAGCCCCACTTGTTTTGTGCAAGCAACTGGATGTTTCCTGAGTTTGGAAAATACATGCGACGATTTGGGTGGTAACACGCCACCTTTCAGTCAATGCTTGGGACTCAGAACATCACCGCCTTCAAGAGTAATGCAAGTAATGCAGGCTTCGGCGTTGACGGAGTCTATTTTGCATGCAGGGGTGGGTGCGATATTTCCCACCGTTGCGGGCCGTCATGACGCCCAGTATCGGTCGGCTTGGGATGAATTGCACAGGTACAAGGTGTGAGTTGGCAGGACCGCATAAATCCACTTGCGGTTTCCTGCGTGGTGTCAGTAATGTGGCGTTGGCATCGTGCTGGGGCGTAATCACCCAGTTTGCGAGGACCTACGTGTGGTAGATTTTAGTCCAAACATTATCCCAGTTTAATGTGAATCAGGCGGGATGGGATCGGTAAGTGGTGGTGAAATCAAAAGATGCATTACGAATAATGTCTGAGCCGTTTTATGGCACGGTTGTTGCAATGACATTTAATGACAGCTAGGTCCACAAGTAATAAGAGACCTTAGTTCAGGTGAAAAATGATTAGGAGGCCGATTAATGTTGCAATTTAAAATGAGTCATGGCCCGGCAATTTCAGCTTTTGCCATGGTGGCAATGGTCTGCCATGGTGCGTTGGCTGGTCCGCCATTACCGACATTAACCGATACGGATCCTGGAATTCAACTGCTGTTTTCCGGCGACCCCAACACAACAGAAGATGGTTGTGCCCATGATGCGCCGCGTGCCACTATCGGCGGTGAGGGGGGGAAAATGCATAACGAACTACTTGAGTGTGACAACTGGGATTTTAGTACAACGCAGTGGGGCCAGACCAGTTTTCTCCAAGGGGCCTTTATTCTGGGCAACTCACCGTTTGATGGTGGTGCAGGTTGGGAGTGTTCAGGCAATGTATATACCCCGGGAGCAGGTTACGTGGGTAGCCCTTGTGGCAATTCAACCGTTCGGGTTACCGCATCGTATAAGAACACACCACCACCCAAAAGAGACCAAGGCCATGCGATGAGTGAGGCCAAGGACTGGGTCCTGAGGTTTGATTTTAAGGTGGATACCATACCTGGCGACACCTTTGGGGGCGACAAGTTGTTCGAACCCCAAGGTATGGCTGCAGGTGATATCCTGACGATTACGGGCGCTAGTGATAATCTTGCTGGGCCGGGATTTCCCCGCGAGGCTAGTTCGTATTTCAATGGTGAATCCAACCGGTACAAGGTGAGATATGGACCAGCACCTGATGGCTCGAATGGATCGAGCTCAGAATTCATTATTCCTGGACAACTCAATCAAGGTACTTTCACACTTCATTATAAAGCAGCAAATCAGCGTTTAGATCTCTGGCTCGACGATACCAAACTGCTTGCGAACTTTGAGTCGTACAGTGGAGTGTATGATTTAGATCGTTTGCAACTCGGAGGCGGTGGCGGGTCATTCGAAAACGCAATCTATGACAACATCATCCTGGGCGTATTTGTCGACGAGGGAGAATGTGGCCCAGCAGGATCAGGCACAGGGGTGCCAGGTGATTTTAATTGCGATGGCATGGTCGATGTTGCGGATCTGGGTATTGTGGGTGCTAATTTTAATGGGACCGAGGTGACCTATGTTGATGGCGATGCCAATCTCGACGGCGCAGTGGATGTGGCTGATTTGGGTGTTGTCGGTGCGAATTGGAGTTCGGCACAGGGTACTTCGTTGTCACAAGCACTGCATAACGCTGGCCTGAACAACTTGGTTCCAGAATCCACAACGATTGCTACCGTCATCGTGTTTGGTGCAATGTGTTTGGTACGACGGGGTGGTTGTCGGCATGGTGTTCAATGAGCTTTAATGTGGTGGCTTTAGATGATGAAACTCGTCCCAAGCCTCCCAGACTTGCTGTGAAACTTTGCCGCGGCGAATTGGGCAAAACATGATGCGTACATTGAGCGTGTATTGTTGTTTCGGTTTGGGATCCCAGATATACCACCGCAAATCCCATGCAGGTGATGTTTTGCCGGGGATACAAGAGTATCCTGCACCCGAGGGCGAGATATAGAATCGAAAATCACGATGGCAGTCAGCCATAATCATAAACACCATGTCGTGGATTAGGCCGTAATAGAACGGATAATCAAAGGTATGGCCGGAAAACGACTCGGCAAAACTGGCCTGTTGGATAAACCTGTCTTCACCCGCGCGGCATTCCCATTCGGCGTGATGCGAAGCATCAAGATTGGTGGGCAATACGGTGGCAGCTGCGCCATGAACGTGGGGTGTTAGCGTGGTCCAGCGGTTGTTCTCGATAAAATGAATCGAGGGATCCAGTGGGCTATTCATGTAACAGCACCAGCCGTGCGAACTGCATGGGGGCAGTTCGTTACCTGATTGCGATTCAAAAACGACGTCGTAACGATAATCAATATAGTGCGGTGGCGAGAGTGTATAGGTTCCGCGTGTCGTCATCAGTGGATCGGGCGATGTGCAGGTCAACTGAGCAGTTTTACCGTCGATTGGGTTAAGCATAGGTTGGGTGCCGCGGTGGGTATAGGCGACTAGTCCTGATGCTGAATTTTGAAATGGGCTGGCCTGACATGTGTCATGGAGCAAGGACCAAAAGCCACTGTATTGTTGACCACCGGGCCCACGTGGCGTGTCGTCGCCGACAATGGCTGAAAGGCTACCATTTCGAAGGAAAGTGCAATGTTCTGCCATCAAAGGTGATCCTTGATATCCGGGTCATAGGTGTAATCCATCAATCGCTGGCGTTTAGTAATTGGTTCAAATTATCAGGCACATTCGGTGTGTTGACAAGGTAATAAAAAACGGATGTTTACACATCTGGCATCAGGATCGGGCTTCGGCTTGCTGGGCCAGATCCCTGCGTTGACTAGAGATCCGATTTTCCCCAAGCTTTTTCGCGATATCCCCCCCATTGTGATTGATCTGATTATCCGAAAAGGTGATCGAAGAGTTGCGGCTGTTGTCTGTTTCGGCACTAATACGCTGTATGAATAGCCGTGAACGTGTCTTTGCAACCTTGGAACATACCGAGCCGGATCGGGTGCCCTATGATCTGGGTACTGGGCCCGTGACTAGTATTACGTGTCGTGCATATCAAAACCTGCTTGATCACCTCGGTATCGAAGAAGAGGTGACACTCACGGATCACATTCAGCAATTGGCCAATGTGTCAGAGGTGATGCTTGATCGCTTGGAAGTAGACACGCGTGGTTTGTGGGCGAAATATAACCATACCCATAACTTCAATCCGGTGCGTGAAGGTGAGTACATGGTCAATCGAGATGAATGGTCATTTACTTATTCCATTCCGGTTGATCCTGAACATGCCCATTGGTATGACCTGACGAACTTCCCGTTGTTTGAAAAAAAACGCATCACCATGAAGGATGTCGAGGCCTTTGACTGGCCTGATGGCGGCTTGCCATGGCGTATTGAGGGTCTCAAAGAGATCGCCATGGCGGCACACGAGCAGGGGAAGGTGACATTCTGCCGAGGTTGCTGTGCGGGTGTCTTCGAGATGGCACTTCGTTTGCGGGGATACGAGGGCTTTTTCCCTGACATGATCAAGCGGCCGGATGTCGCTCAACGCATCCTTGATAAGGTAACTGAGCACAAACTTGCTTTTTGGGATCTGATGCTCGGTGAAATGGGGGAGTATGTCGACATTATCGGCGAGGCGGACGATATCGGGACCCAATCATCCTACTTATGCAGCCCTGACATGTATCGGGAAATGATCAAGCCATGTCACAAGGAAATCTTTGATCTGGTTCGATCCCATGCCAAACGATTGAATAAGAAAATCTATATCTTCTTTCATTCCGATGGAGTAAACCGCGAGATTCTGGACGATTTCGTGGAATTGGGGATTGACATTTTTAATCCCCTGCAGTTTACCTGTCCGGGTATGGACACTGCGGATATCAAGAAGACTTATGGTGATGTGATGACCTTCTGGGGTGGCTTGATCGACACACAGAAGGTGCTGCCATTTGGTACGACCGATGAAGTACGTGAACAGACCAAACGGCAGATCGACATCTTGGCGCCCGGTGGTGGGTTTGTCGCATGTACCGTTCACAACATTCAGCACGAGGTGCCGCCAGAAAATATTATGGCCATGTGGGAGACGTTGCGCGAGCATGGGGTTTACTAGATTAGATGCAAGGGATGGGTTGAAACGGAGACCAATGCCCGAACTAAGTGATATTCCAAACGAGTTTGTTCGCGGTGAAATTGAACAGTTCATTGAGCGTGAAGATGAGCGGCGTCATATCATCAAGCTTTATTCCAAGGCTCGGCTGGAGATGGTGAATCTTGCTGCAGCAGTGATAGAGGGCGATGACGAAATAGTCGATGATCTGACGGCAACTGCATTGAAAGAGGGCATCGATGCGATCGAAGTCATGGATGATGGGCTGATTGCGGGAATGGCAATCGTTGGGATCAAGTTTCGCGAGAACTTCATATATGTGCCCGAGGTGCTGTGCTGTGCGCTGGCCATGAAAGAGGGGATGGCTCACATCGAGCCGATTCTATCCGAGTCGGGCATTGAGCCGGTTGGCAAGGTTATCATGGGGACGGTTCGTGGCGATCTGCATGATATCGGCAAGAATCTGTGCATCATGCTTCTACGTGGTGCGGGTTTTGAGGTGATGGATCTTGGTGTCGACACTTCACCTGAACAGTTCATCGATGCTTACAAGAGCTATAACGCAAAAATTGTGGGGATGTCGGCATTGCTTACTACGACCATGCCCAATATGGGTAAGACGGTTGAGGCGTTTAGTGAGGCAGGCCTGCGTGCAGATATGAAATTCATGATGGGTGGGGCACCGGTGACACCTGAGTTCGCCGATGAAATGGGTGGCGATGCTTATGGCGATAATGCCATGGAGTGTGTGGCTGTGGCAAAACAGTTGGCCGGTGTTACCTCATCTTCAAAAACCTGATGCCAGATCCAGTTTGCATCCAATGTCACAATGTTGCCGGTGAGCATTGCACTTGCAATACTTAAGCGGTGGGGGTGGGATTCGAACCCACGAGTAGGACAAGCCCACTGCCGGTTTTCAAGACCGGTGCATTCGACCACTCTGCCACCCCACCGGGTGTGTTGGTTGCACTCAATTCTACCTCGCTTCAGATCGACCAACCACATCGCAAAAGAAGAATTAGAATAGTGATCGGCTCGGCAGTTAAGGTTTGTGTCGAGGTGAAAGATGGACGAGGTTCTCATGGCAACATTTGATGGCCCAGGGTCACTGGCGCGGATTCAGGCGGTGCCCCGGCCAAAGGTGTCGGACCACGCGGCACTTATTGCAATTGGTGCTTGTGGTGTCTGTGGAACAGACCTACATATTCTACAGGGTCATTGGCCCTAGCAACTACCGTGGCCTTTCACGCTGGGCCATGAACTGACCGGGGTTATCGTGGAAAAGGGGGCTGGTCTTGAGGTGGATTTTATGGGCGAATCTCTTTGCGTTGGCTCGAAAGTAATGTTACCGCCACTGATGCCGTGTGGTGCCTGTGATTACTGTCTTCGCTATCCCCAGACGGCCAATCGCTGTTTGAACCCAACGTACTACGGTCGGTATCTGCCGTTTCCCCAACCACCGCACTTGTGGGGTGGTTGGGCGGAAATGGTGTATGTCGATCTGGAGATGTTGCCCGCCACCAAGATTTACCGGCTACCGGATGACATATCGTTGATGCTCGGATCGTTGACCAAACCCTTGACATCCTGTGTCCGGGCGTTGAACCGAGTGGTATCAACGGGTGGTTGCTATTGGCGGGCCGGATAATCCGCGGCTGGCAGTGTGCCGGGAGTTTGGGGCTGAGGCGATAGTTGATATTGAGACCTGTAATTCCGGCAAGGAGCGGGTGGAACGGGTTCGTGCAATCGTGGGTGGTCATGGAGTTGATCTGGTGTTGGAGTGCAGTGGGCATCCATCGGCTGGCCCCGAAGGGATCGAGATGTTATGAGATGGCGGCACATTCGTTGAGATGGGTCAGTTCACCGGTGCTGGATCCATCGAAACAAATTGGCACCGAATCTGTGCTAAAGACATTAATCTGTTGGGTAGCTGGGCATTTACTGCCAATGACATTCCACTTGCCATTGCGATGCTTGCCCGAGCATGCAATCGATTCCCTTGACACCGCATGTAGAACATTTCCATTTACGGAATTCGGTGTAAACGAAGCAACTCAAAGCGCATTGGCAATGCAATGTGTCAAGGCAACGATCGTGCCCAATCAAGATCTTCTTTAAGATCGTCATAAATGGCCCCAAGGGACAAGGGTCTGAGTTTTGCAATGCGGCAAGAAAATTCATGTATCTCCGATCATCCTTGTCCCTGCTATGTTGTGTTTAGTTCCAGGCAGGTATTCCGTGGGTTTAATCGATATCATTCAGGATATCTCGAACCGGTAAAAATTCATGCAGACGACTTCCAAGAAAAGGCGCCAATATGAGTGCTATGGCAACGCCCCGTAGAAGACTGGTCCAGAAACAAATCGGAAACAATCACGCGGTGGGTTTCATGAAACATCTTCTGGTTTTTGATCAGCCGCACAGTGAAATGGCTGGGAGTTCATCAGGCCCCTCCAATAACATGGTAGACGCCCGGCAAGGTAAGGAAGTACTTTGGCAACAGGTGGATCTGGTTTGTACAGTAGGCAAGTTCAATCATAATCCGGCAGGCAAGGTGCCAACCGGTGACGGATATCCGTCCATGTGTAATCAATATTCAAGTGAGTTTGATTAATGGTGACCAAGACAGCAGATGACCTGCGTACGCTTGTTCAGAAAATGTTGGTGGCGGCTGGCACAGATGACCAAACCGCTTTTGCGGTTTCAGATCACTTGGTGCAGTCCAACCTGGCTGGTGTTGAGACGCATGGTGTAAACCAGTTGTGGCGTTATCTTCTTGATATTCGTAATGGTCAGATTGTTCCCGATGCACAACCAGCGGTCCTAAAGCAGGCAGCCAATAGCGCTCTGGTCGGTGGGAATTGGACATTTGGTCATGCCGTTGCCAAGTTTGGGATGGAATTGGGTATCGAGAAGGCAAAAGCAGGTGATATTGCGATTATTTCTATGGTTCAATTACATCACATTGGGCGGGTGGGGACTTACGGTGAGATGGCAGCCAGGGCGGGGATGGTGGGGATGACCTTCGGTGCTGGTTATTGCCAGGCAGCCAAACGTACAGCCCCTTATGGTGGGCGTGGTCGCGTTTTGGACACTAATCCGATTTCAATGGGTTTTCCCAATCCTCAGGAGTCGGATGATCGGCCGGTTTTATTGGATTATGCAACCACAACCAAGGCGCATTCTGCGGTTTATCTGGCCAAGAGACGCGGCCAGGATCTGCCACCTGGCTTGGTGATTGATAAGGACGGTAATCCGAGTACCGATCCCAACGCTTTCTATGATGACGGGTCGCTCTTGCCGTTTGGTCTTCACAAGGGTTATTGTTTGATGATGGCAGTCGAGTTTCTTGGCCGGATCATCAGTGGTTCAGATGAATACATGGACCCCAATCGTGGTGATATGCTGTTTCGTCACCAAGGTGTGACCATGATTGTCTTTAAAGCCGATCTGTTTCGATCTATGCCCGATTACAATAAATCAGCATTTGATATGGCGCAATGGACTAGATCAATCGATCCTGCACCGGGCTTTGATCAGGTCATGATGCCTGGTGACCCTGAAGCCAATCGGCGTGCTGAATACCTGCGTGATGGGATACCTATTGCCGACGATGTTTGGAAGACCATCGTTGATGAAGCCAAGACACTTGGTGTTGACGTGTAGGTTATTCGGCAGCATCATCCAGTGCTCGCATTACTCATTTTTCGTTGTGGAAAACCACCAGCCCGGACAGGATATTCTCATGGGCTCCAGCTAGCTTTGCCGCCGTTTATGGCCTTGTGCTCGAATAGTCCATAGTTGGATCAATGACTGGGCATCTGTTTAAACGGCTTTTGACTGCTCTTCTAGGATTTTAAGGCAAATGGTGTGATCGTTTGGCTGCTGTGGTCATCAAATTGGCCGACGGTTTTGGATTGATCCGATAACTGATCCATGCTCAGCGTTAATTTTAGTCGCATTACCATGGCTATTTTTTGCTGTGGCATGATGGCCTGTGAGTTGGCGGTTGCACAGGCAAGGCCCTTGCACACCAGCCGTGATCGTTGTGTCAAGTGGTTTGACTTCGAAGAGCGTGAAAGAAACCCCAATGAGTTGCCGGAACATTGGTTTGCGGTTGGGCGGCAGGCGAAAATCTCAAATCCAAGCTTTAGTCAATATTCCCTGCACCGGCATCTGATGGCTAAGGCTGGATTTCCCCGTTATACCCAGGTGCAATTTGATCAATCGCACAGTTGGAGTGGTGGGAATAGTTTCTACCTTGGCCTTAATGGTGGAAGTGCGGGAGCATTTTTAGAAGTCGGAGCAATTGATGTAGTTGGGAATAGCGATTATCTCATTTTTGCCCATGTTCGCACCACGCAGTTATCTTCGGCTCGTGCACAGTTGAAGGCTTATTTCATTGATATGGATGGTAACAAGATTGAGGCCAGTGAGTCGATCACACATCCGGTGGCAACGGATGGTGCTTGGCAAAGGGTCGCCGCTAAGTTGTTCGGCGAGTTCCCGCAAGCGGTCTGGATTGGTCTTGAACTTGAACTCAATCAGCCTGAGTACAATCCGGATGATCCCCTTGGCCGCCAGCAGACCGTTCTTGAGCAGGTTCAAGGTGGCGCCTGGTTTGATGATATTGTTATTTGGCAGTCACCTCGGCTGGTTATCCAAAGCCCAAGTCCCGTGAATATTGTTCGTGCTCCCGAGCAGCCCCGGCTCACAGTTCAGGTGGTCGATCTGCTCGGCCAACGTCTTGTGGCGGACCTAGGGATCTATGACTACCGCCTTAATCGTGTGGCATATCAACGCCAGACTGTTGGCCCAGGAGCACCGTCTGTCTGGGAGTGGCGACCTCCACTGGATCGATACGGCTGGTATCTGGTTGACATGCAGGTGCATGCACCACGTGCCAAGATGGCAAAAACACCCGAGGTTTCGCCAGTATTAAGGGTTCTTTCTGGCCTGTTATATCTTCCTGATGAAGTGACACTTGACGTTCCGGATGCGACACGTTTCATGCTGGCGGCCGAGGATCTTCCAGACGAACAACTGGTACTGGTGCCGCAATTAATGGACGCAGCCAGAATCAATTCGGTCGCGCTGAGTGCCTGGCAGCGTGACACTTCATTAATTCAAGCCACCAAGCGGAGATTGGCAACCGATGAAAGTATTGATGAGATTATATCCCAGCACAGACAGGTCACCTTGGACCTGTTCCCTGTTCCAAATGCATTGACTCAACTGTTGGATATTACCGGGTCGAACCCGATGGCAATATTTGATTCGCCAATTAGGAAATGGCGTCCATATCTAGCGCCATTGATGATGCGGCATGCGAACCGCATTCGGAGTTGGAAAATCGGGGCAAGTCAGAGTGAGCAGGCGTTTTACAATCCTGCATTACCTTCGTTGGTTGAATCGAGCCGGGTTCACCTGGCAGCAATGGCGCCTAATCCTAAAATCGTGGTGCCTTGGAATCTAAATCAGTCTCGAATATTTGAAATTAGTGATCAGGCTGCATATGCCGTTCGTGTTCCTGATTCGGTGGTTCCGCAACAGCTTGGTGCATATCTTGAGGAATGGTTGGGCGGTCCGCCAGCCGAAGTGTCATTGTTACTCGATGTTCCCACGGCAATGGAAATGTCACATGAACGTCGCGTGGATGATCTGATCCTTCGCATGATTCATGCATGGGAAGCGGGCGCAGTTGGCATGCAGTTGCGCCGTCCCTGGGCGGTTTCATCCAATCGCGAAATCAGTCTTGTTCCCGATCCGCTTTTGGGTGTATTTGCAACGGTAGCGCACCGGTTGGCGGGCCGGCGTGTCCTGGGACGACTTTCATTTGGAGACGGTCTAGAGGCGATGATTCTGGACGGTAAATCCGGGGGGATGTTGATTGCTTGGAATGAATCCGGGCTTGTAGCCGAAACCGAAATAGAACTGTATCTCGGTGACAATCCGGTCGTTATGGATCATTGGGGTAATCGGACGCCCGCCAGAGCACATGCTGGCCGACATCAGATTCGGCTTACCAAGACCCCCATATTTATTGAGGGGATCGATCCGGAACTGGCGATGTTTCGCTCGCTATTTCGGGTTGATTCCGATTTCATTGAATCCAAACAACAGGTGCACCATCGCACGGTTAGTTTGTCAAACCCATGGCCGCATACGATGACTGGTCAAATAATTCTTACAGATCCTCAGCAATGGGTGATCCAACCTCGTCGGACCGTGTTCTCGATCCTACCCGGAGGCACACAAGAGATTCCAATTTCCCTGCGATTCCCCGCCTCAGAAGTTTCGGGTCACAAGCAACTGACGGCACGAGTTGAGTTTGTGACGACGCGTAAATATGTCGTGGATGTTAGTAATGTGGTGGAGTTGGGTCTACGTGATGTGAAGCTTGATACCAATTTAAGCCTTGAGTCTGACGAGTCCACAGGAATGGTCGACCTGTTCGTGAACCTTCTGGTTGTCAATAAGGGTGCAGAAATCCTCAACCTGCGGTCATTTGTGATCGTGCAGGGTAGACCTCGCCAAGTACAGCCTATTTCCGGATTGCATCCTGGACAATCAATTATCCGACAATTCCGATTTGGCGATGTTTCGGAATCTATAGATTTGGCGACGATCCGGGTTGGACTTCGAGAACTTGCCGGTCCCGCCGTGCTCAATCAGATCCTTACAACGCACAATCTTTAGCGCCACGTTCAGTGGGAAAAGAACATTTCAATCCTGACCGACAAGCCGGATTACTTCATCAAGGTCCTTGTCTCCCCGTCCGGAGAGATTGATGACAACTGCTTGATCTGGTTTGAGGATAGCAGCTATTTCAATGACATGGGCAACAGCGTGTGAGGATTCAAGCGCTGGGATAATGCCTTCCAAATGGGATAAGGTCTTAAACGCATCAAGTGCTTGCTGATCAGACACGCAGGTATAGTCGACGCGGCCTAGATCATGCCAGTAGGCGTGTTCGGGGCCTACGCCAGGATAGTCCAGCCCCGCCGATATGGAGTGAACTGGTGCAGTTTGGCCCTCATGATCCTGGAGGACATAACTCAGTGAGCCGTGTAGGACGCCTGGTGAACCGTAACTGATTGCGGCGGCATGTTGACCTTGCTCGTTTGATCGACCACCTGCTTCAACGCCGATCAGTCGGACCTCTTTGTCGCCAACAAATGGATAAAAGATACCTGCTGCATTGGATCCGCCGCCAACGCAGGCCACGATAATGTCAGGCAGCCGGCCTATTTGGTCGATGCACTGCCGGCGGCATTCATAGCCGATGACTGATTGCAGATCACGGACAATCATCGGATATGGATGTGGCCCACATACCGAGCCAAAGACATAATGCGTATAGGCACTTGACTCCATCCATTCCCGCATCGCTTCATTGATGGCATCTTTCAGGGTGCCGCTACCCGCTTCAACCGGGACAACGCGTGTTCCCAGAAGCTGCATGCGTTGAACGTTCGGGCTTTGGCGTCGCATATCTTCTGTGCCCATGTAAACATCACAGTCCAGACCAAACAGTGCTGCAGCGGTAGCGGTAGCAACCCCATGCTGTCCTGCGCCTGTTTCAGCAGTGATGCGTCGCTTGCCCATCCGCTGGGCCAATAACGCCTGACCGATGGCGTTGTTGAGTTTATGCGCTCCAGTATGTGCAAGATCCTCACGTTTGAGATAAATGCGTGCGCCACCGACTTGCTGGGTGAGGCGTTGAGCAAAGTACAGAGGTGTGGGGCGACCAATGTACTGCCGGTTGAGTTCAACTAGCTTGGTCCCAAATTTTGGATCCTGGCGTGCGCTTTCATATTCAGCGGCAAGTTGTTGCAGGGCGGATATCAGTGTTTCAGGGACGAAAATCCCACCGAATTGACCAAATCGGCCTTGGTCATCGGGTATTGGGCTCGCCTTATGATTGGCAATCTCTAATGATTCAGTCATGCCATCGCCTTGATGTAATTCGCCCCCATGGGGGGCTTATTATAGATTGCTTTCCGCCGTGTCATGGGCCACCAAAGAAACCAATGCGGAACCGATATGCTATCAGATTATGCAGTTCCCGTTGTCCCGTAAACATCTGAAATTGACTTGTTTGTGTGGTGGGAGATGTACGGTGGCATGTTGGGAGGAATGGCGGTTTTGTGACGATGCCCGCCTAAACAGCCCATGGTCGTGCTTGGCAGAAAATAGCTGGATCCAACTTTCATGTGTTGGCGCATTAATGATATTATCGATGTTTCGCTTAAGGTTTCTCGATGTCCGGGTTCTGTATCGGGAACTCTGTCAACGAGGTGATGTGTTGTTGGATATGTCCTCGCAGTATCTGCGGAGTTGATTCATTGATGGCATCTTGTGATGCTCTGGCTGCATCCAAAGACGCCTCAATCTGCCCTGCTGCGGCATAGACGTCTGCGAGGTTGAAAAGTGACATGGCTTTGTCTGTGGTCGCCAATTCCACGGCCTGCTGCGCCAGCATGACCGCCCTAGTAATATCGCTGCCGTTCGGAGAGGGTTGGTGAATAACCGCCCAAGACAGTAAACGCAGTCCAGGTTCCCACTTCGACGCCATGGCGACCAATCCATCCAATTCAGCGATGGCATCTTGGAACTGTCCCCTTCGCACTAATAACATCCCCATGTTGAGCCGAGTTTCTTTCATGTTTGGGGTGATGCGAAGGGCATGGCGAAAATGTTGCATGGCTTGTTCAAACTCGCCAGTAGCTTCAAGTATCAGAGCCAGGTTGTGATGTGCCCTGGCGTAATCAGGGTTGGCTGAAATCGCCTGTTGGTAATGATGGATTGCCTGATTTTTGCGATCGAGTTGATCCAGTGCGAGGGCAATATTGTAATGGCCATGGGCATTCTGGGAATCGATTGAAAGGCCCTTTTTGTATTGCATAATGGCCTGTTCCACGTCTTGTTGTTCCATAAATGCATTAGCTAGGTTGACGTGATAATTGGCGTCGCTGGGGCCAAGTTCAATGGCGCGTTGGTAGTGCTGGATGGCAGCTGTAGTGCGTCCTTGGGCGGCAAGCACGAGTCCTAGATTGTTGTGGGCTGGCGCGAAATCACGATCAATATCCAGCGACCTTTCATAAAGATCCACGGCCTGGTCGAGTCGGCCTTGCAAGCGGTGCACATTCCCATTGTTGTATAGGCCGACGGCATCATGCGGTTTTATATTGATGGCCTGAGTGCAGTGAGTCATGGCTTCATCCAATCGGCCGAGATCCATCAACGCGGTACATATGTTGTTGTATACTTCTGGCATATCGGGGTTAATCTGGATCGCCTTACGATAATAGCTGATTGCATTCTCGTGTTGGCCATGTTCTTGATAAGTATTGGCGATGTGCTTCAAGATTTCCGATTGGTTGGGTTGCAACTTCAGAGCATAGTTCAGGTGTGTGAGGGCTTTGTCATGTTTTTGTTGTTTTGAAAGGATTATACCCATGCCGGTATGGGCATCGGATGATTGCGGGTCAGATGCCAGCATTTGTTGGTAGAAGTTTTCGTCACCGTTGTAGTATTGTCCCCGGTGGTAGGAGATCACGCCAAAGAATACTATTGTGGCCAGCATCGTAATCACGGTGAAGCACTTCCATCTCTTGTTTGACCACCATGTTGAAACAATGGTGCTCGCGATTCCGAGAACTCCGACCAGTGTCAAGAATCCATAACGTTCAGCAAAAAAAGCTTCCTGATCCAAAATATTTGATGTGAGTACTGCGCCGAAGAATGAAAGGCTGAGCCAGAAGATCACGGCGCGCCATGTACGCAGCCAAATTCGAAATGTGCCGATGACCAAGGCGATGATACATAGGGGCCAGACCATAAGTCTCCAAGGCGAAAACCATATGGCAAATCTCGGTTCATAGTGTAACTCCAAGAATGGCGCAAATAGGGTTTGTGCAAGGTACATCCACGAGATTAGTAGTCCCATGGGCCTTTCGAACAGGACAAGCTGAGTTGTGTCTGCGCTGCTGAGCACTTCCGATCGAATGACCAGGTAGCCAGTTGTGATGATCACGACTGGGGTATAACGATATACCCATTGGCTGGGGCGACTTGGGCGGTTGGCCGATAAGCCAAGCACGTCTGAAAATATCCATAAGAATGGCAAGATGATGCCCAGCTCTTTGCAGCCTAGAGCCACAATGAGCCAGACCAATCCAAGGAGATACCAGCCTGGTCCACTTCTTCCGAATGCGTAGATCCCGGCGAGAATGGCTCCTGCGCCAAGCATGGTTTCACGCCCAGAACAGATCGGGTAGACGCAGGATGATACGGTGGGGTGGGTGGCAAAGAGTGCTGCCGCCAGCAAGGCCGGCCCCTCATGAACGCCAATGGCTGGTAGTCGTAGAAACGCCGAAACTTGTAGTGAGATGATGCCGATAAGTATGACGTTAAACCAGTGGTACGGCTGTGGATTATTGTCATGCAATCGCTTTTGAACCAGCATGGTCAATTTTGCAATTGGTCGATAGTAAGGAAGAGTGTCATCCATGGGTTCAGAAAAACTGTCCAGGAAATCCATGGCCGAATAGGGTTTGGGCTGTGTTACGATCAGAATGTGATCATCAAAAACGAAATCATTCCGTGTTGATGGCGCGTAGAGTGTTATGACAAACACGAACAGTAGGCAAGGTCCAATGAGGCCGCGCAACACGGTTGGCTTGGTGAATTCTGATGTGCCTGGAGGATCTTGCAAAGAAATAGTTCCGTGAAAATGGATGACTGATTGAGATATCATAACGCGTATCGACATGAATTCCTTGCCGTTATAAGGGCGATTGTCATTCGATGTGCAAGCTAGAGTATTCCCATGAGTAAACGTGTTGCCGTGATCATTGGCGCTGGTCCAGCAGGACTGACCGCCGCTTATGAATTGCTTACGAGGTCAGACATTAAGCCAATTGTTCTGGAGCAATCCCCCATGCTGGGAGGATTGGCGCAAACGGTCAACTTCAAAGGCAACAGGATTGATATTGGCGGCCATCGTTTTTTTTCCAAGTCGGATCGAGTCATGGAATGGTGGCTCGAAATGCTGCCTCTTGAGAAGTTGGAATCAGGCAAGGCTTCGGTTGTCTACCAGCGTAAGAAGACAACCGTACATGCTGGTGGTAAAGGGCTTGATCCTCAACGCGTTGACAAGGTGATGTTGCTGCGGCCGCGTCGAAGCCGTATTTATTATCTACGTAAATTCTTTGACTATCCAATCACGCTTAGCTTAAAGACGATGAGTCATCTTGGTTTGCATCGTACCATCCGCATTGGTTGCAGTTATCTCAGGGCAAGGTTATGTCCCATCCGAGACGAGCGGAACCTGGAACATTTCTTCATTAACCGTTTTGGCCATGAACTTTATACGACGTTCTTTAAATCCTACACGGAGAAAGTTTGGGGGGTTTCCTGTCAGCAGATCAGTGCTGCTTGGGGGGCCCAGCGGATAAAAGGCTTGTCGATCAGCAAAGCGTTACTGCATGCACTGAAAGCTCCTTTTAAGAAACGGTCAGATGTCAAACAGAAAGGTACTGAGACATCTTTAATTGAGCAGTTTCTCTATCCCAAGTATGGCCCCGGTCAAATGTGGGAAACTTGTGCCAAGAAGGTCGAGGAGATGGGGGGCCAGGTGATAACCTGTACGCAAGCTACCGCTTTGGAGATGGAAGGCCAACGCGTTCGGGCGGTTGAGGTTGTCGATTCAACCACGCATCAACGCAGGATAATTAACGGTGATTATGTTTTTTCAACCATGCCGGTGAAGGATCTGGTTCGCGCCTTGGGAAAACAAGTGCCCAATCGCATACGTACGATTAGCGAGGGGCTTGTCTATCGGGACTTTATTACGGTGGGATTGCTTCTCGACAAACTGGTTGTACATGAAGAGTCACAGGGCGGTAGGTCATTGATCAAAGATACTTGGATTTATATTCAGGAACCAGATGTATTGGTCGGGCGATTGCAGATATTCAACAACTGGAGTCCATACATGGTTGCCGACTCATCCAAGGTGTGGGTCGGATTGGAGTATTTCTGTGATGAGGGCGACGAACTTTGGGAACGAAGCGATGAGCAGTTGATCAAACTAGGCCAGGCTGAACTTACCAAGATTGGTATTATCGATCCGGGTGATGTACTGGGCGCAACAGTTTTGCGCATGGCGAAGACCTATCCGGCATATTTTGGAACATTTGACCGTTTCGATGAATTGCGGGACTACGTAGACGATATTGAAAACCTGTTCCTGATTGGGCGAAGTGGAATGCATCGTTACAACAATCAGGACCATTCCATGCTGGCTGCGATGACTGCAGTCGACAATATTTTGGCGGGGCGTAAGGACAAGTCGAATATCTGGTCAGTCAATGCTGAGGCGGACTATCATGAACAGGTGAGTCCGGATAAGTCAGGATCCCGGCCGGAATAAATGGGCAAAATGTCCGGATAGATACCGAATGCGGCGTCCTGAGTAGTTCTGTAAGATGTTGTTGTTCATAAGGTTGAGGGATTTCAGGGCGGTTTGTCCTATGTGATTCCCGCTTTGAGACGAACCTGGGGCGTAATGGGCGGCAAATGTTGCTTGATTTTCATCTTGGCCGAACGATGCGGGGAAGGTATAATGGCCAGTTGGTTAGTTAAAGGTCTAAGCAAGAGGCGCAAAGAGAGTTGGTCCCTTCCGAAATTTGCAGAACATCTGAGAGTGGGAGTTCCGTAGACGACTCTGGGGAAACCGGGGATTGCAGTGGAGATGGTAGAAAATCCATCAAAGCAGGAACTGACACGCTTGCCGCTGATTCTGATGATCCTCCATGTTTGTGCGTGAACTCGACTGGTGGCCATGCGGGCTGCCTTGTTAATTTGTCATTGCGCACTGGGGATGTTAATCCGTCAATATCCGGATACGTAGATCGTTTGCTGGCCGAAGCATCGGTGATTGCCGGTGCGGATGGCGGTGTGTTGAATGTAATGGTTGTTGATGAGCCTCAGATGACAAGTTTGCATCATCAATTCAAGGGTGTCGATGGTGTTACCGATGTTCTAGCATTCGATTTGCGCAGTTCAAATGTCGCTCCCTTAGAAGCAGATATTGTGATCTGCCTGGATGTTGCGGTTCGTCAAGCAACTGCACGCGGACACCAGGTTCGTGCAGAAGTATTGCTGTATGCGGTGCACGGTTTGTTGCATCTTCTGGGTATGAATGATGGTGAAGCTGATGAGGCGTCAGCAATGCATGGACGGGAAGATGAGATCTTGACAGCGATCGGCGTTGGCCCGGTTTATCACGTCGAGGAGAGCGTACGGTGAACCAGGTGGCACTATGGATCGCAATGGGCGCAACGATCGCAGGGTGTTATTTCGCTGCCTGTTCAGCAGCGTTACGCTCATTTAGCCGGTCAAAGCTTTCCGATCTGCTTGAAGAGAGCGGTAAGTCACAGAAACTTGAACCATTTCTCGAAAGAACTTCTGAACTTGTGCTGATTACGTCGACCATGCGAGTGGGGCTGAACCTCTTGGTGCTGTTATGTATTTTGTCGCTGTTTGAGTCGGTGTTTGAGGCTGGTGAGCAGCAATTGCTTAAATACGTGGTTTCGTTTGCAGTGGCTGCATTGGTGATCAGTGTTTTTGCAGTGGCGATACCGGTGAGCATGGCCCGCTACCAGGCCGAACGGCTGCTGGTGCGTACGATGCCTTTACTCAACATATCAGTCGCGGTCTTTAGGCCACTGGCAAGTCTACTGTATCTATTTGATCCAATTGTCCGCCGTATTTCCGGAGGCCAGACATCCCTTTCGTCCAGCGATGAGCTTTTGACGGAGGAGATCCTTTCGGTGGTTGAGGACCACGAGGAGGATGCAGCGGTTGATGAAGATCAAAAAGACATGCTGGAAGGGGTGATTGAACTGCGTAGTACAACTGCCGGGCAGATCATGACTCCGCGGACTGATGTTAAGGGTATTGAATCCGATGCCAGCCTCGAGCAGGTCAAGGATGCGATTATCACACTTGGCCATAGCCGCATCCCCGTGTTTCATGATAACCTTGATGGCATTGTGGGCATGCTCTATGCCAAGGACATGATCAAGTTTTTAGGGCAGAATGGCCAGCCATTTGATCTCAAGCAAGTTATTCGTGATGCATTCATGGTCCCCGAGAGCAAAGCAGTCGGCGATCTGCTTGGAGAGTTCAAGGCTCGGAAAATTCATATCGCCGTGGTGCTTGATGAATATGGCGGGACGGCCGGACTGGTGACGATTGAGGATATTCTTGAGGAAATTGTTGGCGAGATTCAGGATGAATATGAACCGGTAAAGGATAACCCATCCATACGCAAACTTGATGATGGGGTTGCTGAGGTCGATGCTCGTGTTTATGTCGATGATCTCAATGACGAGATGAGATTGAAGTTGCCCGAGGATGACGGCTACGACACCGTCGGTGGTTTCGTCTTCTCCACTTTAGGGCACATCCCTGCGGTTGATGAAAGCTTTGAATTTGACAATATCAGAATTACCGTGACCGATGCTGAGCGCACAAGAGTCAACCGGGTTCGTGTGGAGGTGCTGGCCGCATCATCTGGCGACGATGGCAACGGGCGGTGATCACTGTCCCCCATTTCCTTTTGGTGGACTGCGTGCTTAGCATTCCCGAGTTAAGAGAAACAGGGGGGCATCTTTGTTAAACTTTGCCGGATCATGAAGATCCAGTTTCATAACACATTAGCAGGCTGCATTGAGCCATTCGAGCCCATCGACCCGCCTAACGTGTACATGTACAACTGCGGTCCGACGGTATACGACTTCGCGCATGTCGGTAATTTTCGGTCTTTCATGATTGCCGATGTGCTTCGTCGAACATTGGAACTCCTTGGCTTTCACGTCCATCAGGTGATGAATCTGACGGACGTGGGGCATATGACCGATGACCAACTGGCCGACGGGGGTGGTGAGGACAAGATGGTTGCTGCCGCTAAACGCCTGAAGCAGGCAAAGAAACAAGGCGTGGCACCGGTTGACAACCCGGATGATCCCTACCAGGTTGCCCAATATTACATTGATGCTTTTATTGAAGATGCGAGATTGCTGGGGCTCAAGGTTTCCAACGAGTATCCCCAGAACATGCCCCGGGCCACGCAGTATATCGATGGCATGCAGGAAATGATCAAAAAACTGCTTGCTGCCAAACATGCTTATATTGCCAGTGACGGTGCGGTTTATTACAGCGTTGAGAGCTTCTCTCAATATGGTCAGCTTTCTGGGAATACCATCGACCGGCTGCGTAGCGGCGCAGGGGGTCGCATCACCGATGAACACCAGGTGGTCAAACGTCATCCGGCTGATTTCTTGCTGTGGAAACCGGATGCGACGCACATCATGAAATGGGATTCGCCGTGGGGCGCCGGCTATCCAAACTGGCATCTCGAGTGTTCTGTGATGGCCACCACCTTGCTTGGGCAAGATGTGATTGACATTCACATGGGAGGTGAGGATAACATCTTTCCCCACCATGAATGCGAGATCGCCCAGACCTGTGGTGCAACCGGCAAGGAGCTGTTTTCGCGGTTCTGGATTCATGCACGCCATTTGTTTATCAATGGCGAAAAGATGTCAAAAAGCAAGGGCACCTTTTATACCGTGCGTGACCTTGCGGCCAAGGGGATCAGTCCGGTGGCGGTTCGCATGGAATTAGTCAAAGCGCCGTACCGGATGAATGCCAACCTAACCCAGCAAGGTTTGGTTGATTCTGCTCGGACGGTACAACGACTACGCGACTTTTCGACTGATTTGGACCGTCGTTGTGATGGTGCTGTCGCGTCAGTGGATTTGACACACCCGGCCTTAGAGGCGTTCGGCTCTGCATTGGCTGATGATCTTAACATTGCGGCGGCAATGGCCTCGTTATTTGCATGGATTCAACAGGACCATTCTGATGCTGCAGAGTCACTGGCCGTATTACGACAGATGGACCGTGTTCTAGGGGTGCTTGACCTCGGTCTGGCGGATAATCAGGAGGCTGGTGGTGATTTGGAGATCGCTGAAACCTGTGCCGCGATCGATCAGGCCAGGGCACAGAAGGAATTTGAAGTGGCTGATAACTTACGCCAACAGTTGGTCGATGCTGGCTATGAAGTTCATACGTCCAAGGGAGGGACAACAGCAAGAAAGAAACTGGCGTAGTCCGCCGGTACCTGTCACGCCGAAGCTTCGAGCTGTTCAGTGGTCAGAGCGTCGGGTCCAAAGATCTGTGTGTACTTTGTGTCGGGTCCATCAATACGTTTCGTGGCAGCGTCCATGTAGCAAACGCTGAATGCACGACGTGGTGTGTCTGTGTTGTTGCGGTCGGAACTGTGTAAAAGCCAGTTATGAAGAAGAATCACCTCCCCACTATCGACCGTCAGGTGGACAACTTTCTCTTTGCTGCAGTGTTGGTCAACCTGTTCATCGCTTAAGAAGGCCGACCTGAGATTTGGATTGAGGTATCCCAGCTTATGGCTTCCGGGAATGATTTGTATACAACCGTTTTTAACTGTTGCTGTATCCAATGCCGTCCATGCGGTAAGAAAAGGGGTGGCACTCAGGAAGTTAAATAGGTCTTGATGCCATCGTAAAAACGTCCCTCTGCCGGCTGGTTTATTGATGAACATGGCGCGAAAGGCCGTGATAGGCGTTCCAGTACCATAGATCCGGGCGCATGCCTCTTCAAATATGGGCAACTGCATGTGCCGTAAAAAGAGTGGATCAAATTCCAGCTTTTGGATTTTTCGATAGTTTAGATGCCTGCCCTTGTGTCCCTGTGTGTGTGGCTTGTGGGTCTCGTAGTCATTGGGATCGGCATCTTCCTGCATCGTGATCTGGTCATAGTTTAATTCAGCCTGGCCGAGCATGATTTCGTTGATACGTTGCCCGAGGTTCTCGATCGTGTCAGCCTCTACGACGTTTCCCAGTTTGACGTAACCATGTTCGTCAAAATCCGCCCACTGGTTTTCACTGATCAGGTTATGCATGTGCTAATGGCCTTTTCTATCGTCAATTTCTACGGTCATATCCCCGAATAATTGTAAATGATATTAGTTGTATTAATTTGGCCTGGCAATTAATACTTGTTGCGATGCCAAGGCACTATACTTGCTTGGCAGACGGCAGTAGATAAACCAGGTTGACTGATCAGGTCTCATTGATACGGAGAGTCACATGGCAAAGTCAATAGGCAGCGTGAGAGTAACAGATCATGATCCGACCCAGTTGGGGCGTCAATTCAAAAAACGGCTCAAGGAAGGGAAGGTCCAATTGGGGGGCATGGTCTTTGAGTATGTAAGGCCCTCGCTTGTCAAACTCTATCGCTTGGCAGGGTTCGACTTTATTTACATGGATAATGAGCATGTGCTGATGAGCGGGCTTCCGGGCACGGCAAATTTCATCCAGGCGGCAAGGGATAATGGGTTGCCGGTGATTGCCAAGATTCCTGAACTGGGACGGGCTGAAACTGGCCGGTTGTTGGATGGTGGCGTTGTGGGAATACAACTGCCGCGTACAGAGTCGCGTGAACAACTCGAAACCTTGGTGGATTATGTCAAATATCCACCGGTTGGAAGCCGTGCTGGTGCACCTCTGTTTGGTAATGTGGACTATCAGTGGCCGGCGAATAGTCGCCAGTGGTTGCGGGATGCTGATGACGCGTCCGTTGTGATGGCGCACATCGAAACTCGCACGGGACTTGAGAATTTTGAAGACATTGTGGCAACACCACATCTGGACATGGTGTATGTGGGCGTGTTTGATTTTTCAATTTCCATGGGTCATCCCGGTGGAATGGATCATCCGGAGGTACAAAAGGGCATGCAGCATATTCTGGACCTCTGCCTCAAGCACAACGTGCCTTTCGGGACAACCACGCCTAGCGCTGAATCTGCCCGGCATTGGATTCGCCGTGGCGCAAGTTTCTTTGAGGTGGTCGATGAACTGACCCTGCTTGCCAAGGGTGCGGCCGAGACGGTGGACATGTATCGGGAGGTAATTGATGAGAACATACAGTGAACTACGATGCGTAGGTTCGTTAAAAGGTGATGGTGTGCCGAAAGAATAAGATAAGCCGATCAGGGCCAGTTGAACCAAGGTGCCATGAATCACTCCGACAGTTCTGCCCAGTCTAATGCTGCCCAACCCAGGCAGCATCTGTACCCACTTGAGTGTGGTGTACAGCATTACGTGTGGGGCGATACGGAATTTATTCCAGCGTTACTGGGGCAGGACAATCCAGACCATGAACCATTTGCAGAATTATGGATGGGGGCGCATGTCGACCTGCCTTCCCAAGTACGGATTGACGGCCATATGGTTGGTCTCAATGACCTGATCGCCCAAGCACCGCAAGCAATACTAGGTAACCGGGTTGCAAGGCAGTTCGATCATCAACTGCCCTACTTGTTCAAGGTTCTTTCTACTGCGGCACCACTGTCCATCCAGTCGCACCCGTCCAAGAAGCAGGCAGAAGTTGGTTTTGCTCGGGAAAATGAAGCTGGCATCCCGCGGTCTGCGGCGTATCGAAACTATAAAGATGACAACCACAAACCGGAACTGATTGCAGCATTAACTGACTATTACGGGTTGCGTGGATTTCGCCCCTTGGTGCAGATTGCGAAGGTTTTGAAGTCCATACCAGAGATGCGTGAGTATGCCGGTTCCTTCGAACCAACCCGTCGTGGTCTCGATAACCTTTACAAAAAGCTCATGTCCCTTCCACAGCAGGAGGTGGATCATATTCTCGATCCTCTAGTTCGGCGATTGACGGCAAGTCATGCCAAGAAGCCTTTTACGCCAGATCAACAGGAGTATTGGGTGTTAGAAGCAGACCGAGAATTTGCCATTGGCGCTCATCATGATCGTGGGCTGTTTTCAATATTTCTCCTGAACCTTGTGTATTTGAAGCCGGGGGAAGCGATGTATCTGCCGGCCGGGATCCTGCATGCCTATTTGAATGGAACGGGCATGGAAGTCATGGCTAACTCGAACAATGTTCTGCGTGGTGGGCTCACGGTTAAACACGTGGATGTTCCGGAGTTGATATCAAACGTGACATTTGAAGGTGGCGATGTGGAGGTGCTTTCTGCAAAGAGGATAGGGCAGACCCCTGAATGGCGTTATGAGACGCCTGCGGATGAATTTGAATTGCGCTGCATTGAACTGGATGGCACACAGGTCTATCAGTCTGATTCAGATCATAGTGCCGATATCCTGATCCTGGTGAAGGCTGGATCATCCACCACGGTCACCATGTGCTGTGGGGATGAAAGATTAGATCTTCAGACGGGAAGTGTTGTTCTGGCCATCCAAGGCTCACCTTATACGGTCCATGCATCGGCGCAGGCGACACTTTATAAGGCCGTGGTTCCCAGTGGCGATTTGGATTCGCAACCTGTGCATTTTCGTGGTCGACGACCGAAACGATTGAGCTTTGGTACCAGTGGGTTACGCGGACTTGTCGACGATATTACTGATCTGGAAGCCTATGTTAATACCAGAGGGTTCCTGCAATATCTACTGGACCTTAATCAGGTCCAACCGGGCGATAAGGTCTGTATCGGCGGCGATCTAAGGCCCAGTACGGACAGTCCCAATCGCAGCATCATGCGGGCCTGCGGGCGGGCGATCGAAGACGCCGGGCTAATGGCCGATCATCTTGGCAGATTGCCGACGCCGGCCCTGGCTTTTTATGCCCTGCAGCGCCATCAAGCCA
>PBAS01000005.1 GCA_002716625.1 Phycisphaeraceae bacterium
ATATGGGGATGCGGAATCACCAAATCATCCTCACTGATCACCAAGTTGTCATACAGTAAAATATCCAAATCAAGTGTCCGGGGACCCCACTTCACCCGTGTTCTAAACCCACCACGCCCTGACTGGATTTCAATCTCAACCAATTCATTCAACAACTGCACCGGACTCAACTTAGTGGCAATTTCCGCCACCGCGTTAAGAAACTCAGGCTGCGGTACTGGTCCAACCGGATCGGTCTCATACACATTGCTCCAACTCACCAACTTAGTCGACGCAAGCCGCCCAAGCGTATCACGAGCAAGCTGAAGATAAGCCTGTCGATCACCCTGATTTGAACCGATCCCAATAAACACCTGTGCCATTGGGTGGGAATTGTCGCCTACACGGTACGGGGCGCCAAACAGCACCCAACCAACTATGCAACCGAACAGTGCAGGAGCAACATCCATTTGCCTCGGCATGGTTGTCCGGTCTACGAATCGACCCAACAGAACATCGGGCACAGTTGCAGACCCTCACATTACAAGACCAGATCTTTAGAATCCAACCCACTCTTCATTGGACGAAAAAGGATATAAATAGATATATCCAATCTTACGATTTACCCGAGCACCCAATGGTCCACAAGGGCTACGAATCGATTGGCGATACCCATTCGACACAACCGGTAGCTGCTGGTCTCGAATCATCTGAACGGGCTGGTCGTTTCCGCAGACTCAAACAAGAATGCGGCCTTCACCTGCCACAATCAAAGGCAGAAAATGCCAGCCGTAATTCAAGCAGTCTATAGGTCAGGGGATTATGACTACCGTGCTCTTGCTCTCAACCAACATTGCAAAAAGAAGTTCTATATCGTCAGCATATAGGCGGATACAACCCAGCGATGCCTCTTTGCCGATGGTCTGTGGTTCCACCGTTCCATGGATTCCATACCCCGATAGATGCTGTGTCTGCTCATCGTCGCCACGCAGGCCAATCCAGTATTTACCGATCGGATTCTTTGGATCACTGCTTGCAAAATGCACCCCCGTGGGGCTGGTCCACGCCGGATCCTTCTGTTTGCTACCCGCTCGCACAACCCAACGACCCACTGGTGTTGAATCATCTGCACCAAGACCAACAGGAAAACTGCGTATGTAAACCGGGGCACCATTAATATCATCAAGAAACACATCCAGCCGAAATTGGGATTTGGATACAACGACATGAAATGGACCATTAACAACCTTCAGTTGCCGACCTAATGACAAACGCCTGGCGTCAACACCATTGATAACCTCGACAAACTGATACGGGATGCCGTAACGTGGTGCAACCTGCCCCAGGTATTCTCCTGCTTTTACAATATAGCTGGCCACAAGTTGATCATCTTTAAATATCCGGGGTGAGAAAATCAGGACTTCATTTAATTTCGACATTTCATCGCGAATGATTTGTGCCTGATATGATGACAAGTCGCCATCTGAATCACCAAGTAATTGGTTCAAGGCTGCGCGGGCCTGGACACGCTGGCCTGATTCAAGGAGATTCACTGCCTCTTGAATCGACAAATCCAGTTCAGTAGATTCCGTTGCAGGGCTTTTTTCATCACTTACAACTGCAACTTCATCCGTCGCGATAACTAGGGGCGGATCTGACGGCAGCTCAGCCAATGGTTCCTCGCCAATGGAACCTACCTGCCTTTGACTTTCCGTCACTGGTTCCTGATACGCACCTTCCTGGATTGTCGCAACAACCCGCGGTCCTTCGCTGACTGCACCTGCGTCTTGAACGGGCATCAGACGTGGCCGAAGCCAAGATAAATACATAATCGCGACACTGACTAGAAGAACCGCCGCAATCCAGGGCCATTTGGGCCGTGATCGACGACGTGATGACATATATCGACCCCGTGAACCCGATGACCCGATCTGAGACGGCAAGACCATGATTTTTGTTAATCCCTTCTCAACAGAACCGAACATATCGGCCCACTATTTTTGCTGGGCGACCCACCGCAGGTATTCTTCGATTTTCCGCTCGTAGCCTCGTGGTGAAGGTACATAGTAGCATTTGTCGACACCAAGATACTCCTGATCAACCACACCGCCTTGTCCCTGATGAGAGCTACGGTAGCCCTCGGCATGCCCCAATTGCTTTGCCCCAGGATAGTGTCCGTCACGTAAGTGTTTGGGAACAGGCAGGGTACGTCCCTCTCGCACGTCTTTCATTGCCATCCAAATGGCCTGTGCCGACGCATTGCTCTTGGGGGCTGTGGCCATGTAAATGGCCGCTTGGCTGAGGGTCAACTGGCACTCGGGCATACCGATACGCTCAACAATCTCATAGGTCGCCGCTGCAACCGACAGGGCCGGGGGGTCGGCGTTACCAATATCCTCGCTGGCAAGAATTGCGATCCGCCGCGCAATGAAACGTGGGTCTTCACCGGCATCCAACATGCGTGCCAACCAGTAAACAGATGCGTTGGGATCGCTGCCACGCATTGATTTGATGAATGCAGAAACAACATCGTAATGCTCATCACCACTGCCATCATAAACAAGTGCTTTGCGTTGAATTGATTGTTCCGCAACTGATCGGTTAATCATAATTGGAGTTGATGACTCGTTTTCAGTTGTTGAACCACTACTCAATATGGCGATCTCAAGTGCCGACAGTGCCCGCCTTGCATCTCCATCACAGGCAGTCGCCCAATGATCGAGTGCATCAGCTGATAACTTAATCTTGCAACGGCCATACCCCCGATCCTCGTCAGTCATGGCCGTATTGATGACTTCCTTGATCTCCGCCTCACTTAAGGGCTCAAATTGGAAGATTGCTGATCGACTCACTAATGGTGAGTTAATAGCAAAGAAGGGATTCTCTGTAGTTGCGCCGATCAGGGTAATGACACCACGTTCAACATCTCCTAACAATATATCCTGCTGTGCACGATTAAACCGGTGGATCTCATCGAGAAAGAAAATAGCCTGCTTACCATCCATCTCCAGATTCTCACGGGCACGATCCAGGACTTCACGTACGTCACGCACCCCTACGCTGGCAGCATTGGCCCTCTCGAAACGTCGATTGGTGTGATTCGCAATGACTTCGGCCAATGAGGTCTTACCGCAGCCGGGCGGACCATAAAAAATCACACTGGTCAACTGGTCAGCCTCAAGCATTCGACGGAGTAGTTTCCCGGGACCCAGAAAATGTTGCTGACCCACAAATTGGTCTAATCGCACAGGGCGCATACGCACTGCCAAGGGTTCTACGGCCCCCAGGTGCTCACGACGGCGGTTGGCCCATAAATCTGTACTCATGACATCAATATATCGTCAATAAAGAATCGCTATGATTTAGGGTGTATAAGATACGCTATGGGACTTCCGCATGACCCTGACACCAGCTGATCCGGTCAGCATGTGCCAGGATCCGAGAACGGGTGTATATGCCTGAATTCATAACAAGCATTCTATTGGCCATCCTCACGGCACTGTCGCTGGTAGCCAGTACCGTGGCTGCTGTCCGCCTACGCAAAGACGATACGAGTGGCGTTCTTCGCAGACTGCAACATGCTCTACTCGGGATATGTGTGACTGGAACTGGCTTGCTCTTTGTGTATCGGACCATCTATGTCCCGCCCCAAGTCTGGCAGCCACTTGGATCACACGTGGACGGCCTGCTTCTCATTGCCACCCTATTTGCAGCCGCGGTCCTGTTCGTCCAACGGGCCTCGGTCCAGGGTCTTACCGCATTTGCTCTGCCGCTACTGACTATCCTGCTTGCCTGGAGCATCTGTGCCAGTGCATGGACCTATGAACCGTTTAAAATTGAATCGGTCTGGACCAAGGCCCATAAAGCAGGAGTTTATCTCGGTTCATTATTCTTCTGCATCGCGGCCGCCGCAGGCATGATGTACCTGTACATTCAACGACGATTACAACGACATCAGCGACCGGGACCCGGGCAACATCTTGCAAGCTTGGAAGCCACGGAGCAACTGATCATTCGTACCACCACGCTTGGTTTTGCCTTGCTGACCTTTGGACTCGTCTGTGGTCTGATCCTTGTCGTGGATACGCCCCATACGAGCCTCGGGCCAACCTGGTGGTTATCACCGAAAGTCATTTTGGCCGCCTTAGTCTGGCTGATCTACGCCATTGTAATGAACGTGCGTTTCGCTACGGCATTTCGTGGTACGCGTGCAGCTTGGCTCAGCATTGTTGGTGTCATCCTTATTATGGCCATATTTGGTGTCGTTAACACGCTCAGTGACGAAGACGAGGATCAGCCCCAGTTCGTAGACAACAAAAAAATAGAGGTGGACGCGTGGCGGCATTAAGTTTGCTGATGGTTGGCATCAATCACCGTACGGCACCACTGGAGCTTCGTGAACGGCTTACGCTAAATGAACAGGCGCGAGATGAATTCTATCGTGTTTTGGCACAGCACCTTGGACAAACTGAATGCATTTTATTAAGCACCTGTAACCGTACAGAAATCTACCTGAGCCACCCTGACCAATCACAAGCCCCTGCGGGAACCGACTCCCTGCCGGATCACCATGATGATGTTCAATTGCTCGTTAAGCTGCTTGGACAGATCAGTAATCTTGACATGGACTGCCTCTTGCCGGCAATTATCGTCAATGAAGGTGAGCAGGCTGTCGCCCATCTATTTCGCGTTGCATGTGGTCTGGACTCAATGGTACTCGGTGAGGCCCAGATACTTGGGCAAGTAAAACGAGCATATGAAGTTGCCCAGCAACGAAAAACTGTCGGGGCAGTCCTTCACGTGCTGTTCCAACGAGCAATTGGAACGGCCAAATCCGCGCGCACGGATACTGGAATGGCTCGTGGCCGGATATCTGTTGGATCCGTTGCAGTAGATTTCGCTCGCCAGATATTTGAACGTTTTGATGACAAAACGGTCGTCGCCATTGGGGCAGGTGAGGTGGCCAAACTTACGCTGCGGCATTTATCCACACTGCAACCGGCCAGACTACTGATTACAAACCGGTCATTGTCTCGAGCTAATGCCCTGCTCGAACAACTCGCATTAACGCCGGAAAAAGGCGAGGTCAGATCTTTCGACCAACTGGAGGAAATGCTCCTGGCTGCGGATGTGGTCATTGCAAGCACCTCCGCTGATCAGCCACTGATCACACCGCAACAGATTAAACCCCTCCTACGACGCAGAAGGCATCGCCCTTTGGTGATTATTGACTTGGCTTTGCCGCGTAATGTCGATCCGGCTGTACATTCATTGCCAGATGTTTATCTGTACAACCTCGATGACCTTCAATCTGTGATTTCCGAAACATTCCAATACCGGGAACAACAGATCAAACAGTGTACTGAAATACTTAATAGATCCGTCGTCCTATGCATGCACGAATTTGAGAACCGGGACATCGGCCAGGTCATCCGTGCCCTTCGCCAGAAGCTACATGCTCTTGGATACGATGAGCAGAAACGCACAACCCGCAAGATCGCTTCGGCCAATCCGCAAGACATTGATCGGATTATCCAGGAACATTCACGCCGATTGATTAACAAGATACTACACCTGCCATTGGCCACGCTCGATCGGCAAAATCGACTCGGGTCCGACGACTCAACAGCGGAAGACTATACGAGAACCCTATGGCAGTTGTTTGATTTGGATGATCACAAAACCAAAGATCATGAAATTTACTCGATCAAAAGGAAGCAGGGCGGCAAGCACATTGATGTATCCGTAATACCATCAAAATCCGATACACCCGCCTCATCTGTAGACAGCGGGTAAGCGATCACAACCAAAATCCATCAAGATATCGACCAGCCAAAACGCATAATTCCCCATATAACCCATTAGCGTCCCAATAGGATGACTCGTGACTAAAACCCAATGCCCTGACCGACGACAGACAACCGTCGTTATTTCCATTGCCGTCCTCATCTTTCTTCTGTGCACAGTGGTGGCTCTTCAAGGCGGTCTACTACCACGAGAACCGGCTGGGCAGGCTGATTTGCAAGGATCACTTTGGCAACTGATTCCCCTTCAAATGCTGCAGATGTTCGTTCTTGGATTCAAGGTATTGGGTATCTTGATCCCATTGTGGCTGAGTGCTACGGGATGGGGATATCCAATCCGACGATACCTGCTGCAAAAAGCAAGTGCACCGTTCATTTTACAGCCGGCAATAGGTACGGCTTTGATTCTACTGATCGCATGGGCCAGTGCCTGGGGTGGCAGGTTAAACCAGACCACCGCTTGGGGACTGTGCATTGTGGGAATAACTATTTTCATCATCCAACTACTACAGCCTACTTATCGGCACATAATTCTTACTCACCGAATTCAATTGAAATGGCTGTTCATACTACCCATACCGATGGTTGCCCTGTTCACTGTAGCTGCAGCATGCCCTCCAAAAACACTCTGGTCAGTAGAGGCATTTGGCTACGACGCCATCAGCTATCACCTGCAACTGCCACGACAGTGGCTGGAGCAGGGTGCAATGCAGGGACTGCCACACAATGTTTACAGTTACTTCCCCAGCCTCTTTGAGGTGGGCTATATGATGATCGCTGCCATGCAGGGGTCCATGCAAGGGGCGATCTACGCTGCACAATTTTATCATGCCTCGGCAACTATCCTTGGAGCTGCAATCCTTGGTCTTGCTGTTGCAAGACGATTCGGTTCATTTTCTGGTTGGATAAGTGCATCGGCGTTAATCGCGATGCCATGGACACTCATCATTGGCTCGTCCGCCTATAACGAAGGTTTTGTACTGATGATGGCAGCCAGTGCGGTTTTTATCTTAACCGTACCAGATCAAATTGACTGGCGATCCGCAGTAGCTGCTGGTTTCTGCAGTGGAGCAGCCACCATGGCCAAACTCACAGCAGGCCCGATGGTGGCCCTGCCAATCACACTGATAGCTATGTTTCGTAGCGGTAAAACCACAACTAATTTTCCACATTCATACAAACGGGCAATTGGTATGGGCATGCTTGTGTGCCTTGCTTTCACATTGGTGATGAGCCCTTACTTCATCCGCAATTGGTCGTGGACATCAAATCCTGTATTCCCATTTGCCACACACCAGTTCGGCTTGGCGCACTGGACACAAAAACAGGCAGATAACTGGACCCACACCCATGCCCCCAAGCACACACTAGGCCTCCGCATCCAACTACTGGGAAGACAATGGCTATTCAACGTCGGACATGGCGCGCTTCTAAGCCGACCACGTACCGACCAAACAATGGACATTGAACGATTCAAACAGGAAGGCGGCGTCAGTGCACTATGGGTTGCAGCGCTTTTAGGTGGCGTCTTACTCTACAGGCGCCCCGATTACCGGCCGTACGCGGTCATGATGATGTTGATGTTAATGATCCAGCTTGGCTTCTGGTTATTTGGCACAATGCAGCCCAGCCGATATCTCTATTTGACTGTGCTACCAGGCTGCGCACTAATCGGCAGCGCCTTTGGTGTACTTTCAAGCCACCTCAGGCAATCTAAAAAACATCTTGCCATGGCAACTGCAATTGTGCTTGTAGCAGCTACAACTATATCAAGTTACAGAGTTTTCTATCGCCAAACAGTCCAACAGTGGCCGCCATGGCAGATCATTGCAATCCATGATGATCTGGCCAAGCTCCATCCAATCAATCACCTTCCGCCAAACACGCAAACATACATGGTTGCCGATGCGATGGTGCTGTATGTCAATAACCCTATTGCCTATTTTACAGCCTTTGATGTGGGACCACTAGGTTCCTTTCAGAAAAATGCAGATGGTGATCCTCAGGCCGTTACGAAAACCTTATGTGAAAATGGGTATACCCATGTGTGGATCAACTGGCTGGAACTTAATCGCATCCGCTCCACGGTGAGTGACGCTGATGATCTGGATGCCCATTGGCTCGCCCGGACTGCAGCCAGTACATGGCGAGTCCTCATAAACAACCAACATTCCGTGTTATATGCATTACCATGTAGGAATGTTCGGTAGTCATCTATCTATTGCTGGTGGTTTACATAATGCCCTGCTTGAGGCTCAGCAGCTCAAGATATCATGCGTTCAAGTCTTTACCAAGAATCAACGTCAGTGGCAGGTTAAACCACTCACCAATGAGCAGATCGACCTGTGGCACAAGACACGGGCCCAGACAAAGATCAGACAAGTAGTCAGTCACGATAGCTATCTGATCAATTTAGCCAGCCCAGATCCGGAAAATTGGAAGAAGTCCAAATCCCTATTTCGCGAAGAACTTCTTCGATGTGAAACGCTGAATATTCCATTTCTGGTCACCCATCCCGGTGCCCACATGCGGCAGGGTGAGGACTGGGGACTCGCACGAGTCGCCAAGGCGTTGAACCAGTTGCACAAGCAATTGCCAGGGCTAAAGGTAATCACGTGCCTGGAAGTCACCGCAGGTCAAGGAACCGCACTTGGGTACCGATTCGAACACCTACGAAAAATCATTGACCTCACCACACAACCGCAGCGGCTGGCGGTCTGCCTGGACACCGCACATATGCTGGCTGCCGGATATGAATTAACCAGTGCAGCTGGCTGCCGACGGGTGATCGCAGAGTTAACCGATACGATTGGACTTGATTTGGTCCAGGTAATCCACCTCAATGATTCCAAGGTACCCAAGGGTAAACGAGTTGATCGCCATGAACATATCGGCCATGGACACATACCGCTTTCGGCATTCCGTGAGCTAGTCAACCATCATCATTTCCGATCTATTCCAAAGATACTTGAAACAGCCAAGGAAATTTCGCCCGATGGTCGCCCGTGGGATATCGTCAACCTTGCAACTCTTGACCAATTGGGAAAACGGCCAACAAAGCGAAATTTGAATACTCAAAAAAGGATAAAAGTTTAAATCCTGACTTGACTGCCCATCCCCCTACGCCAAAAACCCATCTGGACGGATGTTTGATTGAGAAAGGAGGTTTACGACAAAAAAAACAGGACATTTTAAAGGTTCACATAGCTGAACGAGCGTTCAGGTACATTCCAAGTCATATTATTCTGTTTATTATATTTTAGCTCGTTCGGCTTTTTTCTAGCCTTATTTATCTTTTAATTCGCAGACAACCCCTGATTCAAAACATTCTACATGTCATACCCACACCAGGAATATACCCCTATCAGAAAGTCTCTCTATTAAGGGACCAAGGTGGCCGCCATGATAATGAAGACGCAGCGACATGATTCTGGCATCAACTTAAATACATAAGATGTTATTCACTGCAAAGCCCCCCATGGCACAACTGCGGGCAACGGCCCGACCCCTTGTTGAGATGGCATCGCAGGAGTCTTGCTGCTTTCACAACGGCAAGTGGATCTGGACAACAAGGCCGTAGCGCAACACGGTTGTGACCAGTGAATTAGTACTGAGGATCTCTATGGTAAGTTATCCTGTATCTTTCTCTTGTTGAACAGGCATGAAGTGGTTATGATTTAGGTGTCACATATTTAAATATCCAGCCTCAGGGTCTGGAGGGTTGAAGGCAGTTCTGCAATAAAAAAACACGTCACATTGATTGGGAGATGGCAATGTCAATACTAAGATTTCCAAAAGTCCTGATTGCAATATGGGTGCTCATGATTGCTTTGTCATCTGCCACTACGACATGGGCAGAAACCCTTACTTTCCAACAGGGTGCCAACGGGTACAATCGTGCACAGGACACCTCAATACGGTGGGGATTTACCACGAACTTTGGTGATACGGCAGGGGTGGATACAGGTCACGCTGGTGACGTGGGCTCCTATGAAAGTTGGGCCACCAGCGGGGGACGTACGACTGTGTTAGAGGTGGGTAATTTCTTACAGAGCGAACTTGGAACGGTAACCTCCGGAGTTTCCAGTCCCGAGGCCGGACCCACTTACCGCTACTCGCGCATGTTTATTCGGTTCCGTGATGTGTTTGGCGCCACCGCCGGTCAGATTCCAGCCGACGCAGATATCAAAAGCGCTACGCTCAAGCTCTACAATACCGAAGATCTGGGTGCCGAAGGTTCGGCAGGGGGTGCATTTAAGGGTGATACGGTCATAGGTCCCGGCAACGTCGAGCTGGATAACATCTACGCCATGCCCAAACTCAATAGCGGAACGATCGCGATTTACCCCATGCTCCACTCGATCACGTGGGGGTTTGACGACGGTGTCGCAACAAAAGGCCGCGTAACCGCAAAAGAAAAAAGACGGGGTAAAGTGGATTGGGAGCAGGGTAGTTACTGTGGAATGCCCGACAGCAGGAGCGCCGCTGATTACCGCACGCCCAATGATGGTTATGCGATGGCATTCAATTGTGGACCAGCAGATAAAGGTGACCCCGATCTCATCGAGGATCCAAGTGATCCAAATTCAATCGTGCATCCACACAATTATGATTCAACCCATTCTGGTGCAGTTGAAATTTTCCAAGATGCCAACCCGGGTTTTAAGGAATTTGATGTCACCGGTTTATTAGATTTCGTTACTGGCGATGGCGTGTTCATCACAGCTTTAAGCCCAACTGATGCAGTGCCGACAATGGAGGTCAATTACGGCAACGCCTATCGCTCAAGCGAGTTTGGAGATGTCTACGACAGTGACGGCAATCTGACTGCCTCCGGTTCAGTAGAAGATATTGCGACGCGTCCGATGCTCGTGATCGAACTTGGCAGTTCAATGATACCTGGTGATGCCAACGGAGACGGTATAATCGATGTGGCAGATCTGGGTGTTGTGGGCGCCAATTTTGGCAGTACCAATGCATTGCCAGGAGACGGTGACTTTAATGGGGATGGGCAGGTTGACGTTGCAGATCTTGGCATCGTCGGCGCCAATTGGACCGCTGCCGCCAGCAGTTCCGCGGCGCTGGTTCCCGAACCAGTTTCCGGAGTCACTCTAACCGTCGGGCTGGGATACCTCGGCTTTCGACGTCGTAACATCAATGTGGAGTTGCGCTAGCGTCTCTAGCTGGTAGAAATGCTTGATGTGGTGATGTGCCAGCAGCAGTGCTCCCCGGGGCATGTACAGGGCCATAAGGCAGCCTGCTGAAATTCACAACTGGCGTTTCGGGCGGCGGAGAACACCCAGTCCCGCCAGTAGCGTAAGACATAGACCCGTGGCAGGCGTGGGCACGAAGTATGCCTGCGCCTGTACCCATGCCCCCTGCCCAATCAGCGACCCCATGATTCGACCGGCAAAGTCATCACAAGCGACGTGAATGCCGCCAAACAAACGTGAGATGCCCGCTTCATCTGCGGCGTCACGGTAGGTGGCCCATTGCAGTGTCACGTCGTTACTTGGTCCGTGTTCAAATTCCAAAAATGCTTCCTTTGCAAAGAAATATTCCCCCAACCCACCTGGAAAGAACTCACTACCCGTAATCTCCGTGAGCACCTCAGCTGCAGCACGGCTAAACGTACTGTGACCAGAAACATAGGCGGCGAAAGGCGGAGTCACGAAAGTTGAACGTTGGTATGGCCACCATTCGGCAGCTCGGATCCATTGTGTACCCCCAACCTCCCCGTCCGCTACTTGGCCTTCACCTGACCAGGCATAAATCGCAATTTCACCTTCAAATTTCGCCAAGTGCTCATGTCGACTACCAGGGGCAGTCGTCTGTGACGTGATCACCTCGATTACCCCGGACTCAATGGGTATACCATCGGGGTGATACCGTGCAATATGACCAACGTCGGAAGACTGGCCCAGCCCACCCATTTGTCGGATCATTGAGATGGGGCGGACATAGTCATACTCACGCTTGGATCCCCAAGCGGCAATGGCCGCATCGTGGACCCCACCACCCAGCGCCAGGTACACCTTCACATCCCATTCTAGATCATCCACAACAGGACCATCACCACCAATCCGTTTAACCGTATCGGGGTGGTCGGCCACGTAGTTGGCAAGAGTGAACCAATGACCCGGTGGCGTCTCAGATTCAGGACCGTCAGCCCAAAATTCAGCGATAACCCTGCCGTAGTCACCCAGACGGACCAACTGGGGCGTATAGGGTAATCCAGTAACCGGATTTTTCGCGTAACCTTCATCGATGTGGCTACCCAGTACTCGGTTACCAAAGGAGGCTGGAGAAATATCGATCATGGTACTTTGCCCGGCACGAAGCCCAACCGTGCTTAAATCAAAAGGAATCTTCAACATCCTTGGATCCAGTACAGCACCGTGACGAATCACGTCAAGTACATTGGCCTTAAAGTCCACATCACCAACGCCCCTGAGTAGTGGCGGAGGCCCCGGATCCACTGCAGTCCACGGATCCTGTCCTGATTCTGGTTGCAGGGCAAATGGCGTCACGTCACCCCAATTCGGACTGACGTACGTCTGCACCCTCTCTGCCTTCAGACCGTTTTGAGTGAAACGCGACTCAAGAGCCAGTGGCTGCCAGTGATTAGGTTCGTCCATGTCCAAGAAGTATGTGAACTGTAGATGCATTGGATCGTTGAGCGGCGAATATCCGGTATCATCCACGTAACCATTGGCCTCGTTTGATCCATCATCGATTGTCGAAGCAAGTACTCGTGCTGCAATGCGGTTGCCGATCGCCGGGGGACTATTTCCCAAGGTTGTTGTTATATCCGTGTCATATCCCAGTGACTCCATTACGCCGTCAAAGATCGCTTGAGTGCCAAGAGGGTCCACCGCGTACTTGTACCGCTGTGAAAGCAAGTGGTATGCCGCATAACTAATCGCCTCATTACGGGCAGCGGAAATATCCGCTGGAAGTGGCGTCTTCTTGGTATAAAAAATTCCGCGCGTTGTACTGTCGAAAGTGGCCCAGGAATCCCACATCACCACGGAGGCGTGGTACAGGTTTCGGGCATGGATTGTTGGTGCAGGGAAATCGATTCGAATAGCATCTAGAAGAGCATCGTTCCACTGCCTGGCAACCGAATGCTCTGCCGACGACGGCGCTGGCGCCATCACCAGTAGAATCACCGCACCGAAAACAGCAACTACACACCGGCACAGCGCAGCAGTTACCCCACGACGGTCCTTCCACAACGCCAACATCTCATAACTCCCGATTCAGTTGTTCACCGACAAACTCCCCAAGCGAAGTGGTGAAACAGCCGTACCGTAACACTTGATCCATTGCTTTCTCAATCCTCATGTAAGATCAAATCCAATCCCACCCACACCGACGATAATGGCTCAACTCCAACCGTTAGGCCTCGCATTATATTCCCACACCTGTCTTATTGACCTATATTTTAAAGATAATGTTCACCCGACTTTGGTACTGGCAGCCCACAAAAAACTTGTCTCGACCACTAATCCATAAATAGCAATGAGTTAGGTAATTCCAATGCTTCAAGCACAACTTGACTGCAGATCTGCATACCAACCGTCGATACCCGACTTCCTAGCTGGGGGATACCACCTGCTCGTGAGGGGCAAAGGTCGCCGCGCGGGAATTAGGACCACCATCACAAATAGGCCACTCCACGCCCAACACTTGCCCCGGTCAATCTGTTTTCAACTGCAGTGAGCGTACCGATGGTGACTTGGTTTAAGACTTCTCTTGGATCACCCTGCAATGTTCCTGATATTTTAGAAATCCATTTTCTATCACAAACTTGGTGAACTCCACCACATCACCAGTTATGATACCGCCGTGAGACCACCTGAAGAGAGTTTGAATTACCTGGAACATCTGCGCCGATGGCGAGGGCCCAAGGCATACGACCATAGCCTTGCATTCATGGCGAAGGAGTTTGATAAGGAGATTGCCAAACCCTTCAAGCAGTTGCAGAACATGATTCCNCTNTGGTATCAACTTGTACCTGATGATCTAGCTCAACATACAAGTCTAGAGAGCCTCCGNCGNGGGGTATTACAGGTCGCNNTTGATTCCAGTGCCCATCTGTATGAGTTAGACCGACTCTTACGAAACGGCCTCGAACGAGATCTGAGACGACGGCAAAAAAAACCGGTGATTCGACGAATCAAACTCCGTGTGAATGCCAAAACACCCTAGAATTATCACCGTCAAAATTGTGCTCCCGGGGTAACAACATCTTGCATCAATGAAATGGCCAGATCCTCGGTGCCATCCACACGGTCATCACGATCACCAGTAGGTTCAGTGGTAAACCAATACGTAAATAGTCGCCAAATCGGTAACCACCTGCACCAAAGACCATCAGATTCGTCTGGTATGCCATGGGGGTGGCAAAACTAGCGGCAGGAATCATCATTAAACTCATAACAAAGGGCATGGAACTCACGCCAAGTTGCTGGGCAGCCACCATTCCAATAGGCAAAAGTAACAGAGCGGTGGCTACCGGCTGAATGACCGATGCCATTATCATGGCCAATATACAGATGCCAGCTAAGACAACATGGGGCCCATATTGCGCAAGGACATTGACAATCGCACTACCAATGTGAGTGGCCGCACCGGTCAAAGTCATTGCTTGACCGATCCCGATGGCTGAGCCAATGACCAACAGGATTCTCCATCGAATACTATTACGGGCCTCCTGTGGGGAGCAACACTTGGTCAGCACCATCGCCGCACAAGTCAGTAAGGCAGCATTAACCAACTTCATCGAGGTAAATGTTGCCAGCCCAACCATTAGCAGAAAAAAGAACAAGGCCAGCCAGGCGCGATCATGACGTATGGGCTCTGAACCAACCACTGCAGAAACCAGAAAGAAATGAACACTGTCCCTGTGAACATTGACGAACCGGGGATGAGTATCCATCAGCAAGGTATCACCGGCCCGCAATACAATATCACCGATCTTCTGATTTAAATGTTCGCCATTGCGGTGAACAGCAATGACTGCCGCATCATAAACACTTCGGAATCGACCTTCACGAATGCTCTTGCCAACAAGTGGACACGTATCACTGACAACGGCCTCGACCAAACGGCGGTTGGGGTGGGGATCAGATAACTTAAAGACCTGATTGGTAGCAGGCATCAAACCTCGAATCCGCTGTAAATCCACGACCGAATCCACCAATCCAGCAAAAATCAACCGATCCTGTCCATGAAGCACCTGGTCGGGCCCCACCGCCACCAAACGTTCTCCCTCCCGTTCAATCTCGATGAGGTATAGCCCCGGCAAATTACGTAGACCAGCAGCTTCGATTGACTTCCCGTCAATTGCGCTATCTGACTTAACAACCATCTCCACGGTGTACTGCCGTGATTCATGTCGACTGGGGTCACCACGACGGCGATCTGGAAGAAGCATAGGTGAAATAAGGATAACAAAAGTAATCCCCATCACTGCCACAGGCACGGCAAGTTTTGAAATTGTGAACATGCCAATGTGCTGCTGTAAGGAGGGGTCGATACTTGAAAAAACAACCAGATTGGTGGCGGTACCGATCAAGGTACACGAACCACCCATAATGGCCGCATAACTTAGAGGAATAAATAGTTTGGACGGGCTCAGACCCGTCTTCTTGCACCAATCACTTACCACAGGCATAAACATGGCGACAATCGGAGTGTTATTAAGAAATGCCGACAATACTGCAACAGGAAACATGAGTCGAACCTGAGCACCCAGAACAGATCTGGGGCGACCGAGCATGGGTTCAGTCAACAAGAGCATTGCCCCTGTCCGCTCCAATCCCGCAGTAACGACAAAGAGCACCGCAATGGTAACCAACCCTTCATTGCCGAATCCTGAGATGATCTGCGCTGGCGTGGGGAGATTGGCACCTGGAATCAGAGCCAGTGTCATTAATACAGTCAAGACCCCAAGCAGCACTGTATCTGGACCAGCAAGATTGCGTACCAAAACAATGATGACCAGAATTAGCAGGCCGATGATTGTCCAAGCTTCCCAAGACATGATCAATATTCCACTGGGCGTATCTCGGTTCACGACCGGAAACTTAAGCGGCAACTAACCTCAGACCGCAACTCATAAATCGTATCCTATCGGTTTAGCAGACACTTAGATCACACTAAAAACCTCATATCCCAAGAGGCCCTAGGGTCTGACCGGCTCCAGGGGGACATTCCTAAAATCCGCAAGGGCCCATACAACAACCTCAAATTTCGATGAACATTTCGTGTCAGGCCCCTGATAACCCTTCGGCCATTTGGCGCAACCATTGAAGTTACCAAGGGGCCGGCACATCTAGCACTGGTACGTACGCGATAGATAACAAAGCAGGCCTTCTGACAATACTTGATTGAAAACTCGTACATCAACTATCACATGATTGATACGAATGGCATGACCCTTACCACCGGGGAAGACTATCGCTTCTTTCTTGAATCCGATTAGCCGATGGTTATCGGCCATCCATAATTACTTCGAACACCCATGACTGTGGACTACGGGGCCACATCAGCCCATAAAGTCAACAAATGACACAGACGATAACAATGACAGATTTATAGAATTACCCGCGGAGTCTTGTAATGGCAGCAGTGCTTCGATTGATATGCCCCAATCTAATGTGTCGTTCGATACTATCGGTTCCACAATCCGTACGTGGTAAAATCGTCAGATGCAGTCAATGTGGGTGTCGACTTACCATACCAACCTCTTCTGATATGGCAGCCACATCTCCTCCACCGAAGAATAATAACGACGCGGATGCAGCCTAAATACATTCTTGACACCTACCATCTTTGTTAACAATCGACTCTTGATTTCCCCTAACGACTAACCGCAGGCCGTCAATATCGGCTTTACCCATAATCGATCTAGATTTCCCACTTCCATTCAGGTCGCCAGTTGGCTCCCAGTCCAGATTCCCGTGACTGATCGCTAAAATCCCGCAGTATGGAATCGATCTTCTTGTAGTCATCCTTATTTACCGGCCTAAATACCACCGGCTCGATTATGATCTGATCGCCGCCTTTCCGTGATGACCTCAGAGTGCTCACGAGATACACTAGACAATGGGATCATAAACGCATAGGCATTAACGTGACCAACACCCGCATTCACCCGATTGAGTCTGACCACGATCTCTCACTCGACACCACAACGTCGCCTGAAGCGCTCTATATCCATATCCCATTCTGTTTTCATAAGTGTCATTACTGTGATTTCTACAGCCTAGCAGACCAGGCTTCCAATAGCCGGCACTCTGTATTTATTGACAAGCTTATTGATGAGATGCGGTACTGGGCCAACCGAATGACACTTCAACCTGAAACAATCTTTATTGGTGGTGGAACTCCGACAATGCTATCCGTAGCGATATGGCAAAAGATGGGGCAGGCATTGCAAGACATCGGAGCACTAGAGAATGTCGAAGAATTCACTGTCGAGGCAAACCCGGAAACGGTCTCTACGCAAATAATCCACGCAATTGTTGAAGCAGGTGCAAATCGGATTAGTATCGGGTCCCAATCATTTCAACTGCCACTGTTGCGCACCTTAGAACGCCATCACGAACCCTCTAACGTCAAGGCATCTATGGACATTGTTCGCCATGAAGGTATTGATAACATCAACTTGGATATGATCTTTGCAATCCCCGGACAAACGATGGTAACACTGGAGACGGATCTGGAAACTGCAATCTCCTTAGAGCCCACACACTTGAGCTACTACGGGCTCACCTATGAACCAAATACCGCATTGACTGAACGCAGACGCAACGGTGCCATTGATCCTATTGATGATGAAACCGAGCGAAACATGTACAAATGGATCATGGATCGTATGTCAACAACTGCCTTTGAACACTACGAGGTAAGCAGTTGGGCAGCCCCTAATCACTCGGGTGATCATCCCTACCAGTGTCGACATAATCTGATGTACTGGACAAATCGCACATGGCTAGGACTTGGTCCCTCAGCCGCAAGCCACTTGAATGGACAGCGATGGAAGAATGTACCGCACCTGGGCCAGTACCTTAGAAACGAACCCGCTGCGTTAAAAGTTGATTATGAGGCATTCGATCAGGATCGATGTATTGGTGAACAACTGATGATGACCCTACGCCTCCGGAAGGGAATCAACCTTGAATGGATTCAAAGCCAGGTACCTGTTGGCACCAAACGGAGGCAGATGATCGACGAACTTGTTTCTCAGAATCTTCTAGCGACAACCAATACACATTTAAGATTGACGCCCCAGGGACTATTCCTCGCTGACTCCGTTATTGGCGAACTACTATAGACCACTGCGATACCCCCTCAATGATGGTCTTCGTCGGAACCCGAAGAATCTGGCGTACGAAAGATGGTCACGGGGATTCCGAAAATAATCGCAGCAACAAATAACCCGCCTGCGGACCACAGAACCGGACGCAACCACGGGATTTCACCGTTGGGAACCAATAAACTGGCCTGTGGATCGCTTTCATACCCTGATTCAGACACTGCACCGGCAGAACTTGTCCCAATTCCAGATAAATAGGGGCCCATTATGCCACTTACATACCAACCCATAAATAGGCCAAGCACGATCACCATCGTTCGTCGTCTAAATTGGCTCATGATTCCCATTCCAGAATATTTCTATCGTGTAATAAAATACCATGTTACTTCAAGGTTGTTTTGGCGACATCCTACCGTCTCAACCTACAAGGGCTAAGTTGGAAACGACCAGATCACTTTCTGATCAGACCAGGCATTACGACCGTGGTCATACCGTTGTGTAGTATAACCAATCAACATTTTCACTGAACCCACTTGCGTCTGATCATGCCGCGCCAAGTATTAACGGCTCCGCTTCTTGCGACGCTTGAATTCAGACTTAGCCCGAACTGGCTTGCCATCATTCAATTTTTCAGCTGCCGCTGCACGGCGCTGACGCCGCGACCGAGGAGCTGTCGATTGCTCGGCACCAGCGCGCTCTGCTGCTTCCAGATCTTCACGCTGTTGCTGAGTTCCAGCTGCAGCCGTGGCCGAATCACTTAACAAATCACCCACATCTGCATGGCGAGCCTCCTGCTGAGAGTACACACTGCGAGATTCCACATTAGGGGTCAACCTCGCACGAAAGATTAGTTCTGTCACGCGGTCGCGTACCGTCTTTTGCATCTGAAGAAACTGATTGGCGCCTTCTCGCTTATACTCAATGCGCGGGTCTTTCTCAGCATAGCCGCGCAAACTGACCGAATCCTTGATTTGATCCATGACATAGAGGTGATCTTTCCACGCCATATCCAGAATCTGCAGGAGTACAAACCGCTCAAGCTGCGTCAGTTCGGTACGTAGCATTGCCTGCCCTTTGTTAAGCAATATTGCCCGTAGCGCATCACGATCCAGCCCCATTAGATCCTCTTTGCTAGCCACCTGTCCAAAACGATTCTGCACCCATTTCGATAACTCTACAGGATCACCATTCTGTTCTGCTATGGCTTGGTCAACCACGGAATCGAGCCGACCGTTATGATGCCACTGCTCAGACTCATCGATCAACTGTTGACGTAATACGGGGAACTCCTGTTCCAGGATCGATTCGGCTTGCCAATCCAACTCGAATCGCTGGTTTGCCCAACGAGCTAACTGTTCAGCAGCAACTTGCCGATCCTGCTGTGCAATCTGACCAGCCATATCCAGTACAAAATCAACGGGATAAGTGACTTGACGGCGTCGATAAGCTGAGATTGCTTCATCCAGAACAATCTCCACTACCCGTCGTTTCGTATCTGCCGACTTTTCGCCTTGCTGTGGAGCCAGGGACTCCGCTTTGATATTGATCTCGAATTTCTGCTGTGCCCATTCTGCAAGATCATTGGCCGCATAAAGTGGTTCAAGAAACTTTGCTACACCAGATAGCTCTTTTTTTTCAATCTGCTCATCCGCAGCTTCTGTCAGCACTTCTGTTACCGCATCAATGTTCATCTGTCGCAGATGGCTCTGCTTGAGATCTACACTAAACCGACTCATCGCCCATCTGGAAAGGTTTCTAAGATCCCAGTTTTCTTGTGGTATGTCGTCGGACATGTATTCACCAAGCGTCACTTCCAGGGCCTGGCGTGCTTCAGCCCTAGCTTCCGATCGCACCTGGGTTTTCAGATCTGACAAGTCACCGATCCGCAGCTTACTTGCATCGACACTTACGTCTAAATTTTGGCGGCACCACTCCGCAACCTGGGTCGGGATATAATCTACATCAAGGTATTGATCGCAAGCATCTTCCACCGCCTCAGAAATATATCCAAAGATAATCTGTTCAATATCCTCCCCATCAAGAACCTTCTGGCGAATGGAGTAAAACGCATTGCGTTGGTGCTCCATTACCTCATCATACTCAAGCAGATTCTTTCGAATCTCATAGTTCCGTTCTTCTACCTTGCGTTGGGCCCGTTCAACACTCTTGGTGATCCATCGATGTTCAATCGCATCACCCTCCTTCATCCCCATTTTAGGCAACGCTTTCATGAGCCAGCCCTTTGCAAACAACTGCATAAGGTCGTCGTCAAGGGCAATAAAGAACCGCGATGACCCCTGATCCCCCTGGCGTCCAGATCGACCACGCAATTGATTGTCAATACGGCGTGCTTCATGCCGTTCGGTGCCGACAATGTGCAACCCCCCCATTTGTTCAATACGATCATAGATTTCCATACGGTGCCGTACAAAACCAGGCACATTGTCAAGTGCTCGTTCACAGAAAGCGATCGATGCTTTTTCGATTTTTTCGGAATCGAGCAGTGTCTGTTCCGTGCACCATCTCCGTAGCAGGCGCAACCGGACTTCATCATCGCCTAGCGCATCCAGTTCCTTGCCCTTTAGGCCCAACTGCTGGCCCGCCTGATGGCGATAAGACAACATGGCCAACTCCTCATTACTTGCTTCTACGCTTGCTTTCTTGGGCAACAGATTACGTTGCTGCCAATGCCGTACAAGTGATGATCGACCGACCTGTGCCAGTCGAATATCGGTGCCACGCCCCGCCATATTTGTTGCAATCATGACAGCGCCAAGTTCACCGGCATGTTCTACGATATGGGCCTCACGTTCGTGCTGCTTGGCGTTTAAAACCTCATGAGCAATGCTGTATTTTCGTGTCAGCATTTCTGATAAACGCTCACTTTTTTCGACACTTGTCGTTCCAACCAATACAGGTCGCCCCATGTCGTGATTGGACTTGATCTCATCAAGAATGGCATCCCATTTATCCTTTTGGGATAGATAAATCAGGTCATCACGGTCATAGCGAACCACCGTGGCATTGGTGGGAATACAAACCACGTCCAAACCGTAAATTTCATTAAATTCCG
>PBAS01000006.1 GCA_002716625.1 Phycisphaeraceae bacterium
AGCTGCGGCAGACCATGCGGTCAAAAAGCTGGTATTTACGTCCACAAGTTGCCTGTGGGGGCAACCCATGGGGCGACCGGTCACCGAGGCTGACACCCCCCACCCTGTCGACATCTACGGAGAATCGAAATGGGAAGCCGAGAAATGCCTTGAGCAATTTCGCGGACGTTTTGATTATGTTATCCTAAGAATCCCGCTAATTGTAGACGCCGGACGCATGGGCCTTCTGGCAATCCTTTTCGAGTTCATCGAAGAAGGGCGAAGTGTCTGGGTCGTTGGACGCGGTCGCAATCGATATCACTTTGTACTAGCCAGCGACTTGGCCCATGCCTGTGAATGCAGCCTTAACTATCAAGGCAGTGGCGTTTTTAATGTTGGCTCGGATGATGTCAAGCCCATGCGAGAGGTATATCAGTCTGTTATTCAACAGGCCAACTCTAGTTCACAGGTTCGTTCATTACCACGCAGTCTTACCCTTGTCGCGATGCGTCTGTGTTACATGCTGGGGATATCCCCGCTGGGAGCCTACCATCGCCGCCTTATTGCTGATGATTTCATCTTTGACACCACACATATCAAAAACACGCTTGGATGGGCCCCAACCGCAACCAACGAACAAATGTTATTCCGGGCTTATGAGTATTACCTTGCCCATCGCCATGTGATTCACAACCTTCATAGCAATTCAACCACATGCCAACCCGCAAAAATGGGGATTATCCGGCTGTTGAAATGGATTTCTTAACTAGGAATTTCAACACCCAGTTTCTTGCCCCATTCCACAAGTTGCTGAAAGACGGCATCTGGTAATTCAATCCCATCCTCCAATCGCTTATCACGAATACGGCTCGCAGATTGCCCTGGAACAAGCACCTCATTGAATCCTGAGGCTGGATTAGCGGCTTGAACGAAATTCAAAAAGGAGCGGACAAAACCCTGATACTGCTCACAATCTATCAACGCGTCCATCTGTATGACCTGCATGTACATACCGCGCATAGCCGAATCATCTGTACTGAAATCACCATTCAATGCGCCGAGTAAACAGGTCAGCAAACCAATACAGTAACCCTTGTGGCCTCCAAAAGGCAGCATGGTGCCGCCATCCATAAAATTAGCTGGGCTGGTTATCGACTTGCCGTTTTTATCGCGTACAAAACCCGGTGGAAGCGCTAAACCATTGGTCAATGCTTGAAAAAACTGCCCGTTGGCAATCATGCTAGTTGAAAAATCCATTACAAAAGGGCTGCCTTCTCCCGTTAGCACACCCGCAGCGATTGGATTAGTTCCCATTACACCCTCCCTACCACCAAATGGCGCCACACGCCCGCCGCCACCCCTTCCATTGGTAATCAATGCGATACACCCCTGGTGCGCTGCTATTTCCACAAAGTGGTCCAGGCGCCCAGTATTACCGTAGTTTACTAACGTACCGCAACAGATCCCCGATTCCACCGCCTTTTCAACCAAGCGATCCATGGTTGTCTTCGCCGCATAGAAAGCCAAGCCATGCCAACATCAACCTGCAGCACAGCAGCAGATTCATGGATAACCACGGGCTTTACTGCAGGCCGAATTTCCCCCTCCTCGATCTGCCCCAAGGTAAGCCGTGTGAGTCATGACCACACAAATCCGAGTCAACAAGAATCTCTGCAACCACCTCCACGATACGTTGTGGAACATGCATAGCTAAAAACATCTGTTCTGCTACCGACCGCAACTGAGGCGCAAACACTCTATGACATACACGCATGCCGGTCATTCATCAAACAGACCAAAGAATTTGTCCTCGTGCAAATCAACTTTCAAACAGGACCATATACAAAGCCACACAAACCTATAGGCTGCCATAACTCACAACCATTTATGAAGGAACGACTGAACCTTTTTCCCTGACCACACATGTTCACCGGTAAAGATGTCCGACTCAATATGATCACTTGACCCAAAACATCGGTAGTTCAACCTCACACGTCGAATGGCCTTACGGGTCGCATCAACTGGACACAGTGGGTCACGAGTGCCCGACTCAAATAAAATCGGTCGTGGTGCGATTAGCGTGGCTATATCTGACATATCTAAATGCTGTACCAGCCCAGGTGCAGCATTACACATGCAACGGCGCATAGCCATTGGTCCATCACGATAAGTGGTCATGTAGCCACTTATGACAGCCGCTTTAAGCCGAGGTTCAATAGCACAGGTCCACATGGTCAATTGCCCACCACCAGAAATCCCCATCAGCCCGATCCGATCACCATTGATTTCAGGAACTGTTTCCAAATAGTCAAGGCAGCGACGTATGTCATTGATGCGAATGCACGGCAATGTCGTGCCCAGCATGAATGCCATAAATGCAGCTTCATGGCAGCCATTATCCCCTGCTGTTGGCAAAAGTAGCATTTCCTTCTCACGACGCTCGCCAAAACCCAGGGGTTCAACAACCAATACGGGATACCCCAACCGCACAACCTGCAGAGCGTAATCCTTCTGATACCCCGCGCCCTCACGGCGTCTTCTTCTTCGGATATTCATCGCCAGAAGATCCTTGGCGCCAATTCCGTGACCTGGGGTCGCAATCATGGCTGGCTGCGGGTCTCGACGACTCACGTCATCCGGCATACATAGCCAGCACAACGCTTTCAGACTCCGCGCCGTGGTCAAAGTAAACATTGTGCGGGTATAGCCGCCCATCTGTTTCTTCTCAAGGATATGGCGACGCAGTGGGATAGGAGGCGGGGGAGAACCAAGGATTTCAAGAAAACGCCGCCTGGCTTTGCACTGCCAGTTCCGCGCGGATTGTAATGAACTAGCCTTAAAAGCCAAACGCGGTCGTGTCGCCGCCCAAGCCTTCAGGTTATTGCGGATCGTCAGACCGGGAGACAGCGGTTTCAACTAATCCTCCGTTATGCTTTATGGTAGTAAACCATGTTCAATCAAAAATTGGGCAATGCCGTTCGCAATGACTTGGTGTCCATATTTATTGGGGTGATACACATCATTGGGTAAAAAATAGTTATCCTTGGTCTTTCCCTCCACCAATGCGTGTTCATTGATGACATCTTCTATCTCGATTATGGGCACCGAATTTTCATCGGCCAAGCGCGTTAATATACACTGATGCGGTATGCTGACTGGATAACTTGGGTGCAGAATAACCAGTTTCACACCTTGGCGACCAGTGATTGCAATCAAATCCTTAATATATTTTTCCCTTAAAGGATCAGGAAGTCGCACCAAACGGCTCTCGTTGGCAAGCCATGGCTTCTCAACATTTGGCGGCACCAATGGCAAATCAATATATGGCAACGCGCCAACCAATAGAACCGTACGATCGTGTTTCTTGGCGAGTTCTTGCTCTGTTGCCGTTGCAAGTGAGCGTGCCCATCCTAAACGCACCTCTGTCACCACACGCGATTGGCTGGCCAATCTACGAAACCACGACCGCCGCTGCATGTGTTTGGCAAGTTCAACATCGTTAAGACCCGCTCCATGAACTTTTAATCCCCGAAAGGTCGTGGGCAGGAAATCATTGACTTCGTGATAAAACAAAACCATGTCTGGCTCTAGGCGTTCGATCTCCCTATCGAGGAATCGGACGGACTGATAGGTTGACCAGACACGCACGCCACCATTGATCACCTGAATTGGCTTCTCTTTGCGAAGAGACCTTTCCAGTACATAGGAGTAGGTCTCGTTAAATTCAACACCATACCCATAGGTTGTTGACTCACCCAACGATAGAATTCGATACGTACCCTTTGGTTTGGCCAGGGTGATGGGTTGCCCCCGAAAACCCAAATCATTGATTGGACCATCCTGACCACCACCGCCATATCCGGGCTTATGCCGCCAGAGCAGTTCCTCATCTTCAATTTCATTAGGATTGAGGCCCGGAAACTGATTAGGTGGCACTGGGCCTAGAAGCAATCGACCACCGAATTCAATCATCATCAAAGTGACGCAAAAACAGCATGCGGAAAATAGCAGTTTGTACCGCAACCCATATTTCTTGATGCGTACACCCGGCATTAGAGGAAGGTCAGAGGTGGTTGTGTTCCGGCCGGTCATGTCATTCATTTTCGGCCAAATACATAAAACTCATCAATAGAGTAGACCTGCCCATCAGAAAATTACTGGATAGGTTCCTTCCGGTTCATATCCTATCACTCTCTTGGCCGGTTCTAGGTCAAAAATAACGCGTTCAAGGCTGCCACTGGTCGCCACTAATACAGCAAAATCGATATTCCTAGCCTCCGCAGTTGTAGTGAAAAACCGTCCCGCACCATTGCGACTGAGATAAACAAGCCGATTGACCTTCTTGGATGAGTGCAAGGCGGGCAATCCCAGATCAGCGGCAGGCAACTTATGAGGCACTACGCCGATTCTTATCGCAATAATCGAGAAGCTAAACCCTAACGCGTACCATTGGGTAGTCTGTTCGTACCAAAGTTTAAGCAAACCATTATGGTTGGTCAGTGACGTTTCGTCTTCAACCCGGATTATTCGGTGATATTCAACAAGGTCCATAATGGGCCGGATGCGGCTGGCCCCAACCAGTCCTTGAAGACCCGATGAACAATACCATCCATGCCCTCCATGGCGCTACAGACGGGCTGAGGATCTGTTATTGACAGTTTAACTAACTTGGAAACTGATCCACCTATAGGCTGAATATCGAAACCGTGAACATGGTATCCACGCGTGCACAGTTCATGGCAGATAGCCTGACGAATCACGCTGGCAGAACCCATTACCGGTACGCTATGCATGCGATACACTCCTACACTACCAAAGCAAAACATGTTCTAATTTGCGATATGAAAAATATCTAGGATCATGCGAGGTGCTATCGTATCCCCGCAATTGTGAATTCACGCCCGACGGCAGATAGGTTTAACCACTGACAACAGCATTTAGAATTCCATTGATGGGCAAAGAACCAACACAAAAAGACCTGAATATTTTTATGAGATGGGCTCGATGCCTGCAATCACCCGTCGACATGGCGTCCCTGGCATGGTTCCGCATCGTGTTTGGGGGAGCACTACTTGCTCAAACTTTATTGTTCGGCCAATACATATCATCCGATGGTCGATGGCTGGGCACCCATTTCCACTTCAGTTTCGTGGGGTTCAGTTGGTTGCATCCTTGGCCGGCTGGAGGCATGTTCTGGCACCTATGCGTGCTCGGCTTACTCGCATTCTGCGTCATGATTGGTTTTTGCTACCAAATCACATCAACTCTCTGTTTTATCGCCTATACCTATGTCTTTCTACTAGACAAATCGACCTATCAGAACCACTGGTACTTATTGAGCCTTATCGCTTTCCTCATGGTGTTTATTCCCGCAGGTCGCGCTGCATCAGTTGACGCGTGGCTATGCCCGAAAAGGGCATGCACAACCATACCAAGATGGACCATCTGGGCATTACGAATACAGATCGGTATCCCTTTCTTCTTCGGCGGCATTGCCAAGCTTCATCCCGACTGGCTATCCGGCGAACCCATGCGAATGATCCTATCGCAAAAAACTGATTTCCCAATCATCGGCTCATTGTTCAACGAACCCTGGATGGCCTATCTCTACAGCTACAGTGGAGTACTCCTTGATCTTCTCGTCGTACCGTTTTTACTCTGGCGACCGACACGCATGGCAGCTTATCTCGTTGCACTTATGTTTCACCTAAGCAACCTGATTATGTTTCCTGAAATCGGGGTCTTCCCTTGGTTCATGATCGGCGCAACTACCATATTCTTTGAGCCTAAATGGCCCCGATCACTCACCTATATTTTTCGGCGGACCACTCACTCCCTAGACACCTTACCCGATAGTCCAACCCCTGAATGCCATGCTGGAAACAATCATTTCTTGGTGCTCTTCGCCATCTACTTTGCTGTACAGTCTGGGTTACCCCTTCGCCACTGGCTCTACCCTGGCGATGTAAACTGGACCCAGGAGGGTAACGACTTCGCTTGGCGCATGAAGATGACACATGTCAGAAGCCGTGCCCAGTTCTATGCAACCGACCCAACCAACCACAAGACCTGGGAAATCAATCCAATGGACTACATGGTCATGGGTCAACTTGTAAACATGCGATCTCGTCCTGCCATGATTCTTCAATTTGCCTCTGCGGTAGCTCATGATCTGCAACGCAAAGGACATCACACGATCGAGGTCAGAGCCAAGGTGGCAGTCTCACTCAATGGTCGTCGCTCCCAAATGCTGATTGACCCAACGGTGGATCTCGCGGCAAAACCACGCAACCACCTGCCTGCCAGATGGATCAATCCTCTGTCCATCCCACTGGTTCAACGGTTTGATCGGAAGCGCTACGAGCAACATTTTAGTCGCACCGCAATTGAAATGACCAATCTGGGACTGATGGAGAAAGCCGAAGCGGTACAAGCAGATCACTACGGCCAAGTAGCGAAGGCAGAGCATCATCTCAGTCAGGCAATCAAGCATTTTCGCCAAGCATTGCATCTTAACCCGGAATCTGTCACGGCGCACAAACAGTTGGCAACAATCCTACAATCAGGAGGAAAACTTGATTTGGCAATTGCCCACTGGGTTTATTTATTGCGAAACCAGCCAGAAGATGCTGATGCACATAACAATCTGGCCATTGCCCTCATGAATAAAGGTCATTTCGCTGCTGCACTACAGCATTTTCAACAAGCCATAGAAATCAGGCCACAGTGGGCCACGCCACATAATGGAATCGCATGGGTTTTGGCCAGCAATCCTGATAAAGCAGTACATAACCCATCGCAGGCCATGCATCACGCCCAACGTGCGGCAGAACTATCAGGCCATGCAGACGCTTCAATCCTCGATACCCTTGCGGTTGCTTATGCTGCTACAGACCAATTTCACACGGCAATACAAGTTGCCAAGAACGCCCGTAATCTGGCAATCCAAAATAATCAGCCACAGGTTGTTCTTGAAATTGAAAGCCGTCTCAAGCTATACGAGCATTTAAAAACCAATGGAACAGGCACACAACAACCATCTCACCCATGACAAATCCATGCGATGCGAGGACCGTGAAATGAGCTATTCAATCCCAGTCCGCCATGCGAAATGGATTCATCATCCGCCCTTGCTACCTGAAGCACGATCAGCAACATTCAACTTGATTTCGCCAAACTGATCTTCGTAACGCCGAATCAATTGCCCCAGCGTAATGGCGAGCCGTTTAGCGGTGTAATAGTTAAGTACCACACGATCGTTGACCTCAAAGAGGATCTCGCCCACCGCATCGGATCCGCCTGATTGTTCGGCCGGACGTGCCTGAGCAACCTGATTGAGTCCAAAATCGAGCATAATCTCCTCTGCCGTCGTACTTGTTCGAAACGCATTGGCGTAACTCGTACCCATGTTTTTCTGGTCAATCCGCAATCGAACCTGCTGCTGCCCAGTCTGTTCTTGGGCCTGCGCTTCAACCGTAGGCGTCTCAGAAGCGGAAGTGCCTGTATCTTGCTCTTCAGCCATAACATCTATTCCCTTGCATGAATGGTGAGGGTCGGAAAAAATCATCCAAACCGCTTGATATCCTAAGTACGATCATCATAAGCAAAAACTGCCGAAAATCCACCACAGGCCATGAATCAGGCGTCAACCACAACGGCCGGTTCAACCGGCACCACCCGCACACTCTGACCAACAGAAAATGGACAGTCGTAATCGGCTTGCACCACCAATGATTGGTCACCCAATGCAACTTGGTAGGTAAGATCATGGCCCTTGAACTCTCGACGTGTAATCTGCCCGGCAGGCTGGCCGGGGTATAGATGCTGAAAACGCAGGTGCTCGGGCCGAATGGCAATAGTCACAAAACCACGTGCTTTTTTGTAAAGACGCACGACACCTAAAGGACATTCAGCTCGATCACCATTCGCCTGAGCGGGGAGAAGATTCGTATGGCCAAGAAATTTAGCCACAAAGCTTGTACGTGGATGCTCATAGAGTTCCTGTGGTGTTCCGACCTGTTCGACCCGACCATCGCGCATTACACCAATCCGGTCCGCAAAGCTTAATGCCTCTTCCTGATCATGGGTCACCATAAGCGATGACATGCGGTTACGCCGCAAAAGGACGCGCACCTCGTTGCGGGTTGATTGCCGAGTTTCTGCATCAAGATTGTTAAATGGTTCGTCAAGCAGCAAAAGCCTGGGGGCGACCGCCATCGAGCGAGCTAACGCCACCCTTTGCTGTTGACCGGAGGACAGTTCATGTGGCATACGATCAGCCAGATTTCGCATGCCTACCATCCCTAATACGGAGAACGCGCGATTAGCCCGCTGGATATGGGACTTTCCGCGGAGGCCAAAACACACGTTCTTGAATACCGACATATTTGGAAACAATGCGTAATCTTGAAAGACGAATCCAATATTTCTCTTATCTGTTGGTACGTGTGCTGAACTGCCTGTAATAAGATGTTCACCAATTGTGATGGTACCGCTTTCAGGATAGTCATACCCGGCAATCAACCGCAGAATAGTCGTCTTGCCACAACCCGATGATCCAACCAACACGAAAATTTCGTTGGCGCCAATGTCAAATGACACACCATCAACCACATACGGCTGGTCAATGCCAAATCTTTTTCTCAATCCTTGAACTTGTAATAATTCACTCATACCAAGAGATCCGCCGTGCTTTTCCTTGGTCCGCTGAAAGTCTGTCCCCCTCTGGAAAGTAGGATCCACACGAAACCGCCCGAAGACAACAAAATACATAATGCAAATGGAGCCGCCTCGGCAAAATAGGCGTCTTCGCTGTATGACCACACATTCACTGCCAGCGTATCGAAATTAAGTGGTGCCAGCAGCATCGTAATTGGCAACTCCTTCATAACAGACAAAAACACCAGAGCAGCACTAATAATCAAACTATTTCGCAATAATGGAAGTGTTACTCCCATCAGAATCCTCCAAGAACCGACGCCCAAAGCTCGGGCCGACTCTTCAAGACGTGGTGTGGCAAGGTATAGGCCACTGCGAATTGGCCCAATCGATTCAGCCAAAAAATGTAGCGAATAGGCAATGATTAAAGGGACGAAACCTTGATAAATCCATCCGCGCAACATTGGAATCTTCTGTTCAATCTGCAAGGAAAGGAAAATAAAAGACAACGCGAAGGCCAATGAAGGGATCGCATAACCAATGTATGCTGAACGGCCCAAGATAGCGGACCACCGTGCCGGATAGCGTTTTACTAACAAAGCAATGGGCGTGGCCAGTGCAACCGCCATCGCCGCCGCAGGAAAACTAACCGCCAATGAGCGGGCTAGAGCAGGTAAAACCCCATCAGCAACGGACGCCAATGGTGTCTGAAGGAACCAAAAGACAACAAGTCCAGCCGGTGCAACCACCCCAACCATAATCACAATGACCACAAACAAGTAAGCTACAAGCGACCATGATCCCAATTCAATTAGGCTTTTCTTTCGAGGAGTGCCTGCTGTTACACGGTGCAATGTAAGCCCCCTCAAGAAAAACACATCCGCCATCAGGATTAACATGGCCATCATGATTAGAACCAGAGCAGGAACGGCAAACGCGCCTCGATCCATCGTTTCGTTCGCGCTGTAAAGGGCTAAACTGAATGTTTCGAACTGCATCAGACTAACCACACCAAAATCTGCAATCACATGTAACGATATAAGTAATCCGCCGGACAACAAGGCAGGCCGCAACTGGGGTAAAATTACGCGAACTAGCAGGCTTAACCGGCCATGCCCCAATGATCGGCCGGCCTCCTCCAAGGAAGGATCAAGATCACTAAATGCGGCGCGTAGATTAAGATACATGTAAGGCATGTTGTACATACCTAATGCCAATAGTGCTCCCCAGTAACCTTTTGGACTTGCAATCACCTGCCCGGTTAATCGATGCCAAAATCCACCGTAACCACCTAGCGCCAATATAGCGTAGGCCATAATGTAACCGGGCACGGTTAACGGAAGCACCCCTCCAAGTGCCATCCAACTGCGACCACGAAGATTTGTCTGCGCCGTCAAATAAGCGATTGGCAAAGCCACTAATGAGGAGAAAACCAGGACGCCAAAGGTTAGCGCTGCTGTATTGCCAAGCAGTTCGATGGTTCGGTAACGAAACAAATCCGCGGCAATTCTGCTTGGATCACGCTGCACTGCATTAATTACAAGGTACGCAACCGGCAGGATAACCGCCAGAGCGCTACCCAACGCTGGCACAAGCAAACACCAGGGCACACGTCGATGGAATACAGCAGCGTTTATAGCAACCCAACCTCCTTAAGCATTGCGATCGTATCCGCCACATCACTCAGTTCGTCCAACTTCACCGATGGCGCAAGTTCCAACAACCTCTCATGAGAGACCAACCGACTCGATGCCTCCACCCCATCAATGACAGGATACTCAAACACTTGTTTGGCAAAGTACTGCTGGGCTCTAGCAGAAAGCAAGAAGTGGACAAATTTCATCGCTAGCTCTTGGTTCGGCGAGTACTTGACAACCCCAATTCCAGCCACGTTGACCAGGTTACCGATATCCCCCGGTGCAAAAAATTGCTGCTCAACGGGAAACTGATCATCATTCGCTTTGAACCGCAACAGGTAATAGTGATTCGGCAAACCCAAATCGATCTCCCCTGCAGCCAAGGCCTTAAGGATCGGCGTATTCTTAGCATAATTACGGGTACCATTGATTTTCATGGCTACCAGCCATTTCTTGGTTCGACCATCGCCCCATGAATTACGCATTGCGGTCACTGCAGCCTGAAATGATGCATTCGTCGGGGCCCAACCCACACGCCCCTTCCACTTTGGATCCACCAATTCTTCAAGTCGCTGTGGCAGTTCCTCGCGCGATACCCTGAGCGGTGCAAAGGCTAATACCCGAGCCCGCCCACTAGTTGCCACCCACTGGCCACCTCGATTGCGAAATTGGGGAGGGATCGAATCGACAATTTCCGGATGCAACGATGCCAGAAGTCCGGACTTTGATAGGACCCCCAAAGAACCTGCATCCTGCGCCCAAAACAGATCCGCTCGACTCTGCTGGCCTTCTTCGACCAACGCCACGGCAAGCTGCGCCGTCTTGGCATAACGAACCTTCACCCGAATCCCTGTTTCAGACTGAAACTGATTCAATAAAGGCTTCACAAGTGCCTTACTACGACCACAATAAAGCACCAACTGGCCACTAGGAACACCCTTGCCAAAGGATGTAAAACAAAACCACCCAACCACCAAAACAACAGGAATAAGATATTTAGCTAAGCGGAAGGACATAGACTGATTCCCAATTTGAGTACAAGTACAAGCTTGCGCCGAAAGGCGCCAATACAATCCCAGTGCCACCAAATGATATTGAGTCTCAAAAAAGGATCAAGAACAAGCCCGTTTCCAGCAAATCAGCGGCCATTGAGACGATATGGCTCTCCCCGCCCATACACTACCAGCCGTTCGGTCACCCTCTGGACCAGTGCCTGATTATCCTGCTCCTGAGCAAGCGCCGCTGCCTTGCGGGCTATTTCCACTGCGTGAGGATAATCACCTGCGTTGGCATAGGTTGCCGCAAGCGTATCAAGAACCATCGGCTCAACATAATTTGTCAATTCGCAAGCCGCCGTAGCATACTTAATGGCGTCACTTGAGTCGTCATTCTGGTCACCGGGAACGGTTGCCAGAACCCAGGCCAAGGCATTTAAGGAAATAGGGTTATTCGAGACCCATTGCACTGAATTTCGAAAATATCCGATCGCCTCCGATGACTTGCCATCACTCATTTTCTTCTGTCCCAGCCAGAAGTTTGCTTCGGCAGCTCGGATCGTAATCGATTGGCCCACCTTGTTGGGATAATCATGCTTCGCATGAGTAGCTAGCCGTGCCACGAGGACATGCTCCGGTTCGGATACCCCGCTGGCCAGATTAACGGCCACCCCATAATCATCAATTCGAGGATCTTGCGGACGAAAATCATCCCGTGTTACCTGATTGTGTATGTATAAACCAATCAAGACCAGGCAAATTGCCAGAGGTATCCGGAGCCACCGTCGTGTACGTATGTCAACCACCACCACCTTCACAAAAACCGCAGCGTATACGAGAAAAAATGGAACAAGATAGAGACGATAACGCGCAACGGCATAGACCAAACTCAGTGAAGCCGCCATTGCTGTTATATACAACAACAACACAAGATGGCCGGATAACGAGCAGGTGCTCAGATCTGTTGGTGACGAACTGGGTGGATCGTACGAACCACTTTTATGTTCGCTGCCAAAGCTTGCCAGCTTGGCCCTGACTACCTGGATTCCCAAGATAATGACTGCCGAAAATGCCGCTGGAAATAGCCACCGAAAATCTGGCATCCACTTCGGCAGGCCCATGATGTTCATATAAAATGCATAGGACGTGTTTGCCGGCACTTCCCATTTATTCCAAATCATTGCAAACCGCTGGCCCCAATTGGAGATAAGCAAGCCAAGATCTCCCGAGTAACTATCCCATACCCCCTTCAACGCTTCTGTCGTGCCTCCCTCTGCCTGATCAAGAATCCTGATCGCCGTAGGCGACAATTGGGTAGGAATCGAGCCCCCAGCCGGCGCTGTTGCCTCGTTACAGTTGACAAAAAGAATGGATGTCATACCGGAAACGGCAAACGGTGGAGCACCAACAGCAATATTACGCGCCATCAGGGGCGAAAATCCTATCAGGTAACCGATCGTGATTGCCAGCACTGCAGTCGCTGCATACCGAATTCCCCGGCAGCCAAAATGAACCGCCAAGCTGGTGACCACCACCGCAATCATGACCTTGCTCATCTCATGAAAAATGGCAAAAAGACCTGTAAGCAAACCTACCCCCACACACAAAGTCACGATGCCGTGCGTGCCAAGCTTGGAGGATCGGCCAACTATGAATACCAGACAAAACAGGATGAGCGCTAGAAGAAAAACACCAGGCCCCACTCGCAGGAGTTGTGGTTCAAAATAAAAAAGCGGCGCATAAAGACATGCCAGAATGCCAGCCAGGCAACCTGCAAACAAACCAGCTAAGCGGAATGCAATCAAAAACATCAAGACACATGTGCCAGCCCCAATGATTAACTGAACGGCCTTGACCAACGGCAATGAATCGTCGAAAAGCCTGTCTGCCGCCGCTAACACATACGAGTAGGCAGGAGCTTGATAAAACACACGAGGGTTGACCCAACTGGCCCATTTTTGTTCCGATGCAGATGCATGCCAGAGGTGGTAAGGGCGAAACGGATCCTTTGCTAGCCAGCCCTCCGTACGCAGAAGACGAGCCTGCTCCAGATAGGTGGACATGTCCGTCTGATCCCATTCATGCCATCGGTCCAGTGCTGTACCGCAATATTGCGACCAGTACCCAAAGCGTATACATAACGCCAGCAAAAAAATGAGTGCAGCTGCCACAATGGTTGGATTGGCGCGGATGATTTTCATGGCCGCTATTGAATCTAAAAGAAATACGGACTAATACGCAGCATTAACCTGAACGCTGAGATGTCATCGACCAATTCTGGCAAGGAGAACCATGACTAAAACGCATATTAAAAAAGTTCCAGAATAACCAGCACCCAGCGGAAACGAATCCGTGGGCATTAAGCTCTTGCTTCAATCCATGCGTGCCATGATCAGATCATAACGAGACGAGGGACATGCAATAGACGGACGCCGCAAATCAAAACAGAAAGGCATGAAGCTTGTTACACCTGGCGCTTGACTGCTGCATATGTGACCGGACTCTCTCAAGCTGATGTCGATTTATAATGCTGCCTTGACAGCATTAATCGCAGCTGCGTAATCTGGCTCCTCAGCAACCTCGGTAACTAGTTGTTTGTATTGAACCGTCCCTTGACGATCCAGTACCAGTACCGCCCGCGCCAGCAAACCTAGTTCTTTGATGCACAAGCCATACGCTTCTGCAAACGAGTGGTCTTTGTAGTCAGACAACGTGATAACACTCTCAACCCCCGCCGCACCACACCAACGCGCTTGGGCAAACGGCAGATCCATGCTCAATGTCAAAACCGCCACGTCATCACCTAAACCAGAAGCCTCTTCATTGAAGCGGCGGATTTCCGTGTCGCAAACAGGCGTATCCAACGACGGGACGGCGAGGATCACAACCACTTTGCCATCAAACGCCGACAGTTCCACCGGCGACAGGTCATTACCTACAGCCGTAAATGACGGCGCCTTGTGCCCCACATCAGGCTGGTCACCAACCAATGTCAAAGGATTACCCTTGAATGTAACTGCTCCAGATCGCTCAATTATGGTGGTCATTGGAAATTTCCTTCTTTTCGCCTCGCGGCAATATTGTAAAATCGACCGCATTGTAGGGCCGGTTACCGACAACGCAATCGTCTGATTCCCCGATAACCAATCTGCCATCAGCAACCCGACGGAGTAACCCACCATGCCTATTTATGTCTATGAGGTCATTATCGAGGATGAGGAACATGGACATGTATTCGAAGTCATCCAGCGAATATCTGAACCACCGCTCACCAAACATCCCACCACCGGACAGCCGGTAAGACGGATTATCCAAGCGCCGAACCTGCCTAAAACATGGACAGACCATCATGCCAAGCAGATGTTAAGCGATGAAAATATTACTAGGCACGGCCTTACTCGTTACGAGCGAGGCGCCGATGGGAAATTTGATAAAACCGCGGGGAAGGGCCCAGATCAGATCTCGGCTGATTAATTGCTTTTGCTCTTTCACGCCACCCACATCTTTTTAATAAACCCGCCATGCCACCCCTTCCATACCGGCGTGCTAACACCAGTTGCAGTCCAAGAACCCAGCGAAACGTCACAGCCAAGGGTCTCCAGATCTGTTTTTTTGCCCCGCATGTCTTGACCTGAGGTTGTGTGCCAGCATACCGTACTAATAAGGGGGGAATTGCAATAATTACGGTCGACCGACCGTTGTAATGGAGGTTCACAATGTTAGATAGACTGCTTTGCGGAAAGGTTACGCCCTCCCCACTATGAAATAATACTGAGGAACATACAGTACAAATCTGCACAAGCTGAAAGGGATTCGCGTATGAAGAGAGAGCCGCACTAGATCCAACTAAAACCAATTGAAACCGGGGATCGGGGTCACTTGGCATGCCCATATAATGTATTGCATTGTTTTATTTTAACAATATTTTCTCGACATAAATGCTGTTGCGCAATTATCACACTCTTATGAATAGAACCTCCTTCGCCTACTAACGAAGCACGACCATGCATCACCCGCTATTTCATCCTACCCGAAACCACACCGCCCACGACCGGACAATACGACGCAGCCTAATCGTCCCAATGCATATATGCATATTGCCGCCCAATCCGCTTTGCCCTAGGAGGACTTGGTCATGATCCGTATGCCGCGCAAACTCAGGTTCAATCCCACCAAGTCCCAGTCACAGAAAAGTGACAAGCAATACAAAACCATCGCCACCCGCCCATCATGCGCTGATATGAAACCATGGCAAGGCCTAGAGACACTTGAAACACGTGTCCTCCTATCAGCTGGCGCCGCCATTCCAACCGATCCAACTTCATCGCAAAACCCTCAAGGCACGATCATGGGCACGGTCATGCTGGGTCGTGATGACAACACGAAATGGGACCATCCCGCAACAGGGATGCCAGGCATTACCATCTATACTGATTTAAACCGTAATGGCATCCGTGACCATTTCGAACCACAGACAATCACCGAGACAGACAACCCTCGCACCAAGTTTGATGAATCAGGCCGGTACGCACTGAGAGAACTGCCGCGCGGCACTTATCTTGTACGCCAAATTGTCCCCAGTGGGCACGAACAGAGTTTCCCAAGTGACCCCCAAGAGCACGAAGTCCGCTTAGGTGATGGGGACATTGTTTTCAATATCAACTTCCATAATAAACCGTTTCCCATGTCTTCAATTCATGGACTTAAATGGTTGGATGAAAACGGTAATGGCAAACGTGATCAAAAAGAGTCCGGGTTGGCAGGCGTAACGATATATACGGACCTCAATCTAAATGAAAAACTCGACCCATTTGAACCATACACAAAAACCCTAGATGACAACCCGATCACCAAATTTGATGAAACCGGGTTTTACTGGCTTAGGGATCTTCCACATGGTTTTTACACCATTCGCGAGGTCATGCCTGACGGTTTAGTGCAGACGTTTCCCGGGCCTAATGATGGTGGTGTTCATGCAGTAACCCTGGAACCTGGTGTAAACGTTGATGGCATTGATTTTGGAAACCGGCGCGGCCCGGATGATTTCGGATCGATTCATGGCGTCAAGTGGTTGGATCTAAATGGAAATGGTCAGCGGGAAAGGAACGAGCCGGGGCTGGCCGGCGTGACAATCTACCTCGATCTTAACAACAACCGCGTGCTGGATGATGACGAACCAACAACCTTAACGTCAGGTCCCTTGCTGCATACAGACCCGCAGATGAAATCTATCCGCCAAGATGCATATGAGATGTCGCGCAAGCATCAAGATATGCACTTCGAACAGTTGTTGGACAAGCGCCGTGTAGGGCACTATGCATTTACGGAACTTGACCCAGGACACTATACAGTCCGTGAAATAGCACCGGATGGGTTTAGCCAAACGTTCCCCGTGGGGCCGATCCCACTTGCCGAGCAGACCGATGCCGTCTTGCCGCCCGGTGGGCATTACGTCTTGCTTGAAGCAGGCGACCGGATTAAAGGAATCGACTTCGGCAACCAACCAATTAAACCGGGATCCATTCACGGCACCAAGTGGGCTGATCTCAATGGCAACAGCGAAAGGGACCCGGATGAGCCAGGTCTGCCCGGTGTTCTGGTCTACGTCGATCTCAACCACAACGGCATGTTCGATGAGAATGAACCGCATGCCATAACGATGAAGGACATTCCAGAAACTGACTTTGACGAGGCCGGCATGTACTCGATTGATGACCTCGAACCAGGCCACCACGTTGTACGTGAAGTGGTACCCGATGGCTTTCGGCAGACATTTCCACGTATTTTCATGCCGATGCATGATTCCGCAATTAAGCGGAACGGCGATGCAGACCTATTTGCAACCATTCTCCCGGACTCAATCGATATCACGCTCACTCCCGGCGAGATCTTTGATACCGTTGTTTCAATCCAAGTCCACCCCTTCTTGCTTGTGCCTCTAGAAGTTAACGTCGTAGCCTCAAATCCCAATACACCATTTGAAAATCTTACGGGGAGCCTAGCCAATGGCGGTGGTGGTGATACATCCACCTTTGAAGTTGCACTGCTGGGAACTAGTAATCACCAAGCATTTGACCTTGAAATCATCAATGGGTCGTTTGGAAATTCCAGCCTCATGGGCACCGTCCCCGTCCGCATCCAATCGGCGGTAGGTGGTGGCAGTCACGATGTCATCGTCCGGCCCGGCGAATCGATCGATCACATCAACTTCGGCAACCAGCCCTTAGGCTTGGGTTCCGTTCGTGGCATCAAATGGCTGGATGAAAATGGTAATGGTCAGCGTGATGATGATGAACCCGGCCTGCCTGGTGTAACGATTTATTCAGACATCAACCGTAACGGCCATCTGGACCCTAACGAACCTCGCACGGCTACTGTCGAAGACAGCCCGACCACACTCGTCAATGAAGCAGGACACTACTGGCTGGAAGGACTTAACGCGCAGATCCACGAGATTCGCGAAGTCGTACCCGATGGATTCGTGCAGACATTCCCACATTGGGGTGCCGAATTGGGCATGTCGCAGACCCATGACCATGCGCCCGGCATCGCGCTTGACTTCGACCTTACCGGCGTCGAAGCGCAAGTTATTGCGAATAACATTTTGACGACAGAAATCGAAATGACCGTTGTGTGGCCCAATTCATGCGGGGCGATCATGGAGCACGAAACAGAATACGCAGTCGAAAATCACGAAATTTTCATCAAGATGTTCGGCAAACAAGGTGGGCAGGTATGCGCCGAAGTGATCTCACCCCAGTCACAATCCATCCGCATCGAAGGCCTCGATCCAGGGAAATACACCGTATTGGGGACACTACACGAAAATCTTGACACCAACACCAGCAGAAAGTTTGTGCCAACCTTAGAAGTTGAAGGCATTTTCGAAATTTTGGGTCATAGCTATATCATCGAATTGCACCCCGGCGAAACAGTGGATGGCGTCGATTTTGGCAACCGCGTGCGGCATGATGGCTCGATTCATGGAATCAAATGGGTTGACCTCAACGGTGACTCCCAACGCAGCTTGGATGAACCGGGGCTAGCCGGTGTAACGGTCTATATGGATCTAAATGAAAACGGCAAACTTGATGATGCTGAACCATATACCCAAACAATCCAAGATGACCCCACGACCAAACAAGACGAAACCGGACAATACCATCTGTCTGATCTGGCAGCTGGCGAATACCTGGTGCGTGAGGTGATACCCGAGGGCTCTATACCAACCTTCCCGCTATCGGCATCCGGAGAACCGGAAGGACATAAGGTCCAGTTGGATGCCGGCGGTACGGTCAAGAACATTAATTTTGGCAATATGCCTACCGATCTGACCGGCTCAATCCATGGGATCAAATGGGTGGACCTTAACGGCAACGGTAAACATGAACCCGATGAACCAGGACTAGCTGGTGTGACAATATACCTTGATATCAACCGCAACGGTCAGTTTGATCAGAATGAACCACATGCGACAACCAAGGGGGGTGACAACTCCACATCGAAGGATCAAACCGGTGAATACTCGCTGAATAATGTCACGCCAGGCTTTTACATTGTCCGGGAAATTGTTCCAGTACAATTCGACCAGACATTCCCTGAAGTCCTCACATGCAGGGCCCTCTTCTGTACAGGCAGAGCTCACCTGGTCACGGTTGAGCTTGGTGAAAAGATCACGGGGATCGATTTCGGCAATCATCCGGTGGAGGAAAAAGGCTCAATTCACGGCATCAAGTGGCATGACAAAAATAACAACGGCGTACTTGATGACAAAGAACCGGGACTGCCTGGCGTCACGGTCTATCTGGACCTAAACCGAAACAGCAAGCTTGATGGCCAGGACCCGCATACCCAAACGATTCAAGACAACCCCAACACCAAACACAACGAAGCCGGCCAGTACAAGCTGACTGACTTGGCGCCTGGTGAATACCTGGTACGCGAGATCGTTCCTGATGGTTTTACCCCAACCTATCCGCTAGCGGCATCCGGAGGACCGGAAGGACACAGAGTCCAGCTGGAAACTGGAGGCAAGGTCACTGGTATTGATTTTGGAAACCGCCGTACTAAGCCCGGCATCATCAGAGGGCGTGTCTGGCATGACCATAATGGCAACGGACAGCAAGACATACACGAAACAGGGCTGCTAGGCGCAACTGTTTTCCTTGACCTCAACAATAATCATGTCCTTGATGACAATGAGCCTCATCAGTTGACCTCGGGGCTGTTGCCCTACACTGATCCAATCATGAAGGATCTCCTGCAGGAGGTTCCAAACATCACGCTTCGTGAGTCAGAGATTGACTTTATGACTCTGCTAAATCACCATCGAAAAGGGCACTATCAATTCAAGAACCTTCAGCCAGGCCAATACATGGTGCGGCAAGTTGTTCCCCAGGGGTTCATTCAAACTTTTCCTACCCACCAAGCTGGACATGAATTGAACGTGGACCCCGGCGCCATCATGCGCGATATTGACTTTGGTAATCGCCGAACAGATGGCCTACGCGATGACGTCGGGGTTGACTTGGGATAACTGCCCCACCAGAAGCCTTTTTTGTTCCATACCCAATACTGATATGCAGCCGTGCCCCAAAGACTGCGAACTGTGGATACAACCTGCCCGGCCGGGATCAGATGTCAATTTTCCCATGACTCGGTAAGCTCTTAGCGTTCTTAACAGTCAACAAAGGATCATGAAAGATGCAATACCGTACGTTGGGAGCCAGTGGGCTTCAGGTATCACCCATCTGCCTGGGAACCATGACATTTGGAACGCCCGTATCTGAACCTGATGCAATCAAACTGGTTCACGGCGCAATCGACCTGGGCGTCAATTTTATCGACACAGCAAATTCCTATGAAGGCTATGCTCGAATACCAGGAAGCCCTGGCGGCTTGGGTGAACAGATCACCGGCAAGGCGATCGGTGACAAGAGGGAAAAAGTTATTCTAGCTACCAAAGTGGGTTCCCCCCTTGGCCTTGGACCAATGGACAAAGGCCTGAGTGCAACTCATGTGCACCGTGAGTTGGACAACAGTCTCCGCCGCTTGCAAACGGACTATATCGATCTTTACATCATCCATTGGCCAGACAAGCTTGTACCGCTTGAAACCACCTTGTCGGCGATGGAGGTTGCTGTACGCCAAGGCAAGATCCGACATTTCGGTGTCTCCAACCACACCGCGTGGCAAATCTGTAGGTTACTCTGGCTGGCCGAGCAACAGGGCGGTCCGAAAGTGATTGCATCCCAAGTTCCATTTAGCCTTCTGCGACGCGACTTCACAAATGACCTGGACTTCTGCCGCCAGTTTAATGTTGCCGTTACCCCGTACCAATCCCTTCAAGGAGGATTACTGGCCGGGAAGTATCGTCGTGACCAAAAACCCCCGACCGGTTCGCGCGGCGCAGATAAGCCGCAGTGGATGTGGCCGATGGATGACAAGCTTTACGATAAGCTAGAAGCGATTGAAACCCTCGCCAACCACACGGGTGTTCCAGTATCACAGTACGTTTTGGCCTGGACCCTTGCCCAGCCAGCAATGACATCATTGGTTGTTGGCGCAACACGATTAGAACAGATCAAGAATGCAATGAGTGCCATTGATGTCACTGTGCCAGATGAACATTTTGCCAAAATTGACTCGGTATTTCCTCCACCATGGCAACAGGGCGACCCGATCCGGGACTAACCCCCCGCTGAACAGGTTGCCAACATCAACTGGAGCACTAGAAAATTGCCCTGAGGCGAACTCGCTATTGGCTTTCACATGGTGGCCACCGGCCGATGGCGCAAACTCTCATTGGTAATAAACCAGCCCTTGAATGATCTTTGTACGACCAGCGCCTAGAACGGAAACCACGGGAGAACTGGGTCTAAAAATCAAGCTAGGCTGCTTGGCTAACGGTACCGGAATCTATCAGATAGGTTGTTAACCGCTCATGATCGCTTTCACGAACAAAGTGGTCGAACGCCATTCCCATACGCATCGGGCCTTGCTCATCGCGGTCGTCATGTAGGCGCACGACGTGCCCTGTCGCATTAAAGGTAATGTGCCTAGAACCCGGCAGCATGGCTCGCACTTCGATCGGCGTACCTGGTTTTAGGGGCTGATCTAATTCGAAACGCATACCAGAATCGCTCACATCATAGATGTGGCCGGTCCAACAATACCTTTTATGCCCTTGGGGGCGCGCCCGCAAAAGCGTGTACATAGCTGGCAGTTTCAATCGTGGCTTGTGACGTGCATCCATAAAGCTGTTTATGGGCCTTGCAACTGGCCCATCCTCTATATTGAGCATAGCCTGGAACCGTCATTACCATCGTCCCATTGTTCTCAATGGTTTAGATTACACATAACCGTACGATAAATTGAAGAAATTTTTTTGTTTACTAAAGATGTCAAGTTGGTCATTTGCCCCGTTTTACGCACATAGACCCGGCCCCTCACTAAACACGGTCAGGGAAAAATATGTTTCTCTGCGCTTAACGATGAATTCATGGAGGAATATATCCCGACCTTTGAGACTAAAATCACCTTTGAATTGTGTCTCTGCCCGATAACCAAAGAATCATTGCCGCTTGCGACATATTCACTGTGCTGTTAACACTACAAGCATGTCACGACGCCGTCCCCCCAACCAACTGCGGCCAACTCGAATTGAACGCTACACAACTGCTGCTGCCGGTGGTGTACGGATCACCCAAGGTAACACCCAGGTCTTGTGTACTGCCAGCATCGCCAAAGATGTGCCACCCTGGCTGACCGATCGCCATACTGGTGAGGCCACATGCGGTTGGATCACAGCTGAATATGCCATGCTTCCCGGATCAACTCCCGACCGCAAACGCCGCGGCACCGACAGCCGCTCCACTGAAATCCAGCGTCTCATTGGCCGTACCCTGCGTGCCGGCGTCGATCTAGAGAAGATGCCGGGGCTTATGATCACGTGTGACTGCGATGTCCTGATCGCCGATGGTGGCACACGAACTGCAGCAATCACCGGCGCATATGTTGCACTTGCACAAGCCATTGCACATGCCCGCAATCAGAAATTGATTAAAAAAAATCCGATTAAAGGCCCTATTGCAGCCATCAGCGTCGGCATTATCGACGGGCAACCACAGTTGGATCTCGATTATGCTCTGGATGTACGTGCCGAAGTTGATATGAATATCGCAATGAACCACAAGGGTGACTACGTTGAAATCCAAGGCACCGCGGAAGCAGCCACTTTTACGCACAAACAACTCGACCAAATGCTCGCTCTGGCAACCCGTGGCATCAGAAAACTCATGCCGCTCCAACGAGCTGTGTTGCGACAAGGTTAAATCCCGTCTCACAGCAGCAATGGTAGGTGGTAATCACAGGCAAAACCATCTGGTTTGGGGCATTCCACTTCAGCGAATTACACTTTTGAGCGGGAACTGAAGCATGAATGACAAGTACGCATTACGCCTTGCGTGTGAAGACGACATGGACGCCGTGGCCAAGATCGTTCACCGTGCCTGGGAGCCAGTGTTGGCCCATCATAAGCAGAACATGGGGTTAGATCTTTTCGATGCCACCTATTCGAGATGGTCGCAGGCGGCTGGCAATAGGATGCGATCGCTTTTCAGTCGAAATCCTAATTGTTTTTCTGTAGTCGAGTTATGTAAAAGTGGCGAATTGGTCGCCTTTGTCACATATCAGATAGATCACGATGGCAGCATGGGAACCTTGGGCCTCAACGCCGTTGCCCCGCAGTTCCAGGGACAGGGGATCGCATCGATGATGTACCAGTTTGTGCTCGATCAGTTTCGCCAAGCAGGACTCAAATTCGCACGGGTTAGAACCGGTATGAATGACACCCAAACATCTGCCCGCCGGGCCTACGAGAAGGCAGGATTTGATATCGCGCAGTGTGAGGTACGGTACTACATGACACTTTGACCGGGGTCATCTATTCTGAAATTTAAAGGATTCAAACCGCAAAAAGGAACTCCTGTATGCGGCTGAGTGAAGAGCGAGTCTGCTCCTTCTGGAAAAACGGGTGCCTAGTAGTCGAAGACATCCTGGACGATCAGAAGCTCGATGCCGCGGGTAGTCCCCAGAACGGATTCCTGTCCGAAGAAGCTGGACGCATCACCGGCGACAGCATCCGACCACTCGTCACATGGAACGAGAGCCCGGATATCACAAAGCTCTCAGACCGCGTTATACACCTGCAGTTTCACATCAAGAATGTGTGGTTGTATTCGTTTGCTGCTCTCAACTAACCCGAACCTCGACGGAAGAACCGCACCTGCACCCTGCCGTGCAGTTCCCGGGTAACGACGTGTTCAGGCGGCGTCGGCTTACAAGCAGGCATCAATCCGGTATCGGTAATCACCACGGCCGTGTCGTGATCCAAAACCCGGACAACTGATTCGCCGCCTGGTGGCCACTGCCAGACTGGGTCAGCGGCATCACGGGCCCAAGGAAGTTCCGCTGGATCCACCTGCAACTGCCAGGTGTGGCCGTCGTCATACGAGAGCCATGCGCTGGCCAGCGTGTCCTCACGGTATGCGCACAGGATCACGCCGTCTCCCAGTGAAACCATGTCCACCTCGACGCCCAGGAAACCGAACGCGGGCGTCCAAGTCCTGCCGTCATCCTCGCTGTGCGTGAAGCAGATGTGCGGCATGCCTGATGGTCCGAAATATTTATCAAAAGGCGCCACCGAGCCTCGCTCCTCGCGGTAGGTACCCAGCCACCGACCCGGGCCGGTACGGATCAAGCCGCATTCGCTGCGCACCCCCAAACCCGCATGCAGCCGCTCCGGATAGTGGCTCTCCTGTGACTTCGCCCAGAAGTGCGGCTTGCTCCATGTCTGCCCATCGTCGGTGCCGACGGTGTAGCAGAGATCGCCCTTGGCCTCGTGCCATTCCTCGCGGCCCACATGCAGCGTCCAGATCAACCTGCCGTCTTCGAGCTGCTCGATCCGGCTACCACATCTCAACCCACGGAGTCCGATCTGACTTGAGATCAGGCCTAGCGAGGCCCAACTCAATCCTTCATCGTCGGAATAGAACAGTTCCATATCCCGATCGAGCGAACGCCAATGGCCGCGCGACACCGGCAATAGCAGCCGGCCAGTCTTCGTCTGCATCATTGTCCCCGGCGTGTCGCTACCCGTGCCCGGATCGCTGACCGCTTCATGCTCGCCCCGGTCCACCTGACCCACCTTGGTCCACGGGCCTTCGATGTCCGGCGCGCGAACCACGACGAAGCCCTTGCCCGTGAAGCCGTAGGAACCTTCGCCCGTGAAGGTCTGTCCATACCCGATGGCCATCCAGTCGCCGCTGTCGAGCGGGAGCATCGTTCCGATTTTAATGCCCCCCGGTACGTCGGGGATATCAGGTACCTGGAGGGCCTCAGCCATCTGCCAACGCCGACCGGGATCGGACTGCATCGGCGCGGCAGGCGTCGCAAACGAAACCTCGCGTCGCCGCAGGAGTTGACTGCGGACCTCACAGCCGTCGATGTCATCACCAACCCGGTGCATCCAATGGTATGTCGCGAGGACGGTGTCACCATCTAGATTCAACAGGTGAAGACCACCGCGATCACCAGCCTGATACCCGATGCAGTCCCACACGTGGTCCTGGTAGTGCAGGGCTTCGCCGCTGTTGAGCATCATGTTAAAAATGACGCCCCGATCTTGGCGGGTGCCCACCATGAGCCGGCCGCCGTCCAGTAACGCCAGTGATGGTTTGGGACCCAGCAGGATTGCTGCCGGCGTCGGCCAGGTGCGGCCGTCATCGGTGCTGACCGTACGGCAGATACGCGGCCTGGCATAGTCTCCCAAACCACGGTAATTGCCCTGTAGCATGCCCAGCCAACGTCCATCTGGCAGGACGGCAATCTCCCCCGGTCCGTAGCCGATGTTATGCTTCATATCCGCGCGGGCCAGCCAATGGGAAAACTGCCAGCTCTTACCCGAATCGTCGCTGCGCATCAGGCCCACGCTGCCAAGTGCCGCGCCCATCTCCGCTTGGTCGGCAGGACCATACACCCCAAACCACAATGCACCATTGGCCAAGAAAATACGCCCCATGGCCAAAGGCGCTATCGGGGCTCCGGCCGTATCGCACAACGTGTTAGTCCACGTCTGGCCGTTGTCATCACTCACAAGCACCTTGAGCATGCTTCTACAGCTAAAACCCCGCCATGCGTAGTGGTGGACCCCGCGCGGCTCTTCAGCCACCCATTCGACCTGGCCCGAAATCTCGCGCCGCAGTTGCTGACGGGGCACCGGGTAGGGAGCCTTGGCCAACCGGTAGTGATAAAGTGGGGAACACCCCGTATAGGTCCAGGGCAGCATATCCTGCCACTCATGAATAGCCAGCACCAGGCGCCCGCAATCAAGTGAACCGGCGGCACCCACCGTGATACGGTTGTCCTGCGCCGCATGTGCAATACTCCCAAGTACCTGCCAGCTTGCGCCGTCGTCGTTACTTTGCGACAACACCACACTACGACTTGCGCGGCAACTCGCGGCCACCAGCAGCAGTCCGTTAGCCGTACGCAAGGCGACCGGATCGATTGCATCATACTCACCGCTTACAGCCGTGACCGGTACCGTGGATACCCACTCACTACGCAGGGTATCAATCGTCGCGTCGCCTAAACAAACCCGGGATGTAGATTCTTGATCGTGCTGCATGGCAGATGTGTTAGACGACAAAGGAAAACTTTGCTCTTCTTCTATCACGATTATAGGGATTCTCCATCCCATCACTGGCCAGGGCGCATCCCCGTTCCAGTGCCACCATTATAAACGCTTATCGTCCTCAAAAATAGCATTCAAGCCATTTATTATGGGTGGCATGAATGCTTACGATGCATGCAAATAGCCTCCTGATTGCCCAAATTGACATGAGCTAAATAGCTTGGGTAAGACAGAGGCCATCGGTCATCTATATACAATCTCCTGCATGTCCCATTGAAAGCCCTGAGTGTTCGTGCAAAGATGATCATCTAGAATATGTCAAGACGTCCACCTACTGGCGTAACACCAACAACCGCCCATTGACTTGCGGATCACCTCCGACGGTCCAATGCCCCGAACACTATACACCTACATTCTCAAGGACCTCATCCGACTTCTCGTGTTGTCAAGCACAGTGCTTGTCCTGGTCATAAGTTTTGCTGCTGCAATTGAACCGCTCACCAAAGGGCAACTGGGACCATGGCTATTAATCAAATACGTCCTTTACGGGATTCCAACTACATTAACCGTTGTCTTGCCATTTTCCTGCGCATATGCAGCGACTATCGTCTTTACACGAATGGCCACTGACAATGAGATCATGGCATGTTCTGCTAGCGGCCTGAGCTATCGATCAATCTTGATTCCGGTTGCAGTGGTGGGCCTGCTGCTCTGTGGGTCACTGTACTACCTTAGTAATTGGGTCGTGCCGTGGTTTTACCACCGGTTGGAACTTATGCTGCATCGGGATCTACCTTCATTGATTGTGGAGCATGTAAAAACCGGAAGACCACTGGCAATCGGCGACGGCAACGTCATGTATGCCGATTCGGCTGACGAATTAGTGCCAAGCACCGGACCGGTTGATACTGGCGTTGCGCCCTATCGTCTGATCATGGTTCGCGGCGTTGCCATTGGCAAATTTGATCGCCAACACATACTGCGTGACATTACGACCACCTCCGAAGCAGATATCTATCTTTACCGCCATGAAGGGCATACTTGGGCGCAACTACACTTACAGAACGTGATGACACTAAATCAACTGACGGGGAACTATGCCACAATAAAAAAGCCCCAGATTCGCCCCTTCGCCGTTCCCAGCCCGTTTAAGGACGACCCACGATTCTTGAGCTGGCCCAATTTGGTCCGGCTGGCAACCGAACCTCGGCACTACGAGCCAGTGCAACGAAAGAGCCACCAACTCGCTCGGCACATGGCCCAACACAGGCTCCTGGGGTTCATGACCACTCACTTAGACCGATCCATTGGTAACGGCACCGTTATATTACAAGCCGATGAACACGAACAATACATACTCAGCACTCCAAGTGTTGAGTTGCTCAAAACAGGGTTGTATCTAAGCGGCAACAACGATCAGCCGGTACGAGTCGAGCGGCGTTCTCATGGGCTTCTTGCACTTGTCTATGAATCTCCCTCAGCAGATCTTTCTATAAAAGTGAGTCCCGAACAGCCTGAACCAATGATCAAACTGGAAATGGCAGCCGTCACCGTCACTGATCGATCCAGCCAGAACAGAAAGACCCAAAAGAAAGCACAAGTCATTCGCAATATCCGTTGGCCGCAGCCGATTCTACAACCTCTATTGGCCCAATCCCCCAGAGAGATGCGTGCCCAAGCACGCATGTATTTTCGTGATTCGGTAACCGTCCAGCAGGCGGACAAGATCCTGTATGACAGCATTGACAAACTGCGCCGAAAGATCAAGGGACATATTCATGAACGCGCAGCGTTGTCAGGTACTAATATTTTCGTGCTCCTGCTGGGATCGCTACTTAGCATTTACCTGCGCGGATCGACACCGCTAACCATTTACTTTTGGACCTTTGTGCTAACGGCAATATCCGTTTTTGTAACACGCAGCGGAGAGAACGTGGCCTCTGACGCGAATTCCAGTGTTGTTCTCGGGCTATCGATCATTCATCTTGGCAACCTGGTGCTCTGTGCCGTAGTGATCGGAATCTACTGGAAGCTATCTCGAAACTAAAACATGACTGTGCTTGATCGTTATATTACGCGCCAGCTCCTGATCAATTTCTTCATATTGCTCGTTGTGCTGTTCGCTCTAATTATCCTCTTCGATCTTGTCTTAAATCTAGATGAGTTCCTTGAGGTCACGCAACAACCGCTTAATGCTGATGAAATTCTTTCATCCCCGCAATCTGTTTCCAACGTCTGGTTACGATTGCGACACACTGCATGGCTGATCCTGGATTGGCATGCCCCGTTAAGTGCACTGGCTTATGTTCACCTTAGTGGTTTGTTGGTTTTAGGAGCGATGGGATTTACATTCTGCGAACTAACACGGCGTGGTGAACTGATTGCCGTCATGGGCAGTGGGGTGAGCCTCTACCGAGTCGCTGCACCGGTACTGGTGATCGGTTGCGGCCTGAATCTAATCTCGCTGCCCATCCAGGAACTGGTGATCCCTCCGTTAGCTACGAAACTGGCACGTAGCCATCAGCAAATCGGGCTTCCCAGCATTCATAGTTTCCCGATCCAGTTTGCTCCCGATGGGGATGGGCGACTTGTCAGTGCAAGTCGATTCGATCCGCAACAGGAAATGCTAACCAACGTGCACATTCTAGAACGCGAGGAATCCGGACTTCCCCGGTCAGTTATCACGGCCGACCAGGGATTATGGGATCAAGACCGAACCGGCTGGGATCTCCTGGGCGGATACCGACAGACACCTACCCGCCCATCAGATCTCAATCACAACATTGCTGTTGGGGAACCGCCACAAGTAGATTTCTGGCCTTCAAGTTTGACGCCTCAAACATTGATTGCACGCCAGCAGCAAAGCTATCCACAATTCCTGAGTATCGCGGAGTTACAAAGGCTTGCCAAAAACGCCGGAATCCCAGCTGCTCAGGCCAGCAGCATCATACATAAGAGATTAAGCATCACGGTCGTCAACCTTCTAGTTCTCATGATGGGACTGCCGTTTTTCCTAGGACGTGAGCCGGTCAACTTGGTCTCTAGGACAATCCAAGCAGTTGCATTGTGCCTAGGCGCATGGTTGTCCTGTTATGTTGTCCTGCAACTAAGCGCTGACCAACTCAATCCCGTGACCGCGGCATGGCTACCGGTTGTAATCTACCTCCCCATTGCGGCCTATCTCATGCAGCGGATCAAGACCTAAAAGCCATGTGTTGCAGATGATCTATACCTATGGCGCAAAAATAGAGAACTTCAATCTGAATAAAGGTTGAAATCTCTTCTTCGTAACACGATTCATACCAGTACTTCACGCATCCAAACACCCGCGGCTCAATACAGGAAATTGGTGAAATACTCAATAGGGCGACCCACATCCCAGGCAAACAGTAAATCACCGGTTTGCTTTACGAAAACATTGACGTCAAGCACCAGCAGTTTTTTTCACCAGCAACACTTTGATAGGATGCCAAACCTGAACTGAATTGCCTAAGGTGAATGCCATTACTATTCTTTGAATCATGCATCGAATCGACCAGATATTTTCTGACTTGCGAGCCCGGGGTCAAAAGACCTTGATGCCATTCGTTACTGCTGGCGATCCAGACCTTGCAACAACTGAATCGCTGCTTGGTGCATTTGAGCGTGCTGGCGCAACAGTATGCGAACTGGGAATCCCATTCTCAGATCCCATTGCCGATGGACCAGTGATGCAAGCATCAATGGCGTATGCACTTCAAAATGGGATCCAAACATGTGATGTTCTGGAAATGGTGGCGCGGTGCCGTCAAAACACAACCCTTGGCTTGGTAGCCATGGTCAGTTTTTCAATTGTTTACCGCCTTGGAGCAAAAAAATTCTTTAAGGAGGCAAAAAGTGCGGGAATCGATGGCCTGATCATCCCTGATTTGCCTTTAGAAGAGTCCCCACGAATCAGCGACTTGCTCGGCGCCGAAGGCCTTACCTGTACCATGCTGATTGCCCCAACGACATCGGCAGATCGTGCCGAACGGATTGTCCAATCTTGTACTGGCTTTGTCTACCTACTGGCCCGTTCAGGACTAACCGGCGAACAGAAGACGCTGGCGGCAGATCTACCCAGCCACATTCGAAACATAAGATCCATCACAGACCTACCCATTGTGGTGGGATTTGGAATTTCCAACGCCCAGCAGGTCCAGGAAGTTACCGGAATCGCTGATGGCGCAATCGTCGCATCAGCCATTATGCGCCGGGTTGGTGCATGTCGCAACGAACCAACTGACCAACTTGTGACCCAAATTCAAGAGTTTGTTACCGGACTTGCCGAAGGGTTGGATCCAACTGGAATGCGACCAACACCCGAATAAACACTTGTAAGCATTTAATATTAAAACATTTACATGGATTATCATTCGCGGAATAATCCCAGGCAAAGTGTTATTGCCGTCATTTAAATGGATCAAACAGGAAAACCAGGGGGCGGTAAGACCTCCATGTGCAAACCCAGCACTATGACCACATTATTGTGGTAATGATTTTTATGTTTCCGTGCGCTGATGTACCACACCTTGTTGCGCCGATGGAGGTTAAGTGCTTAAATCGTCGGTGGTTGCCCCATGGGATATGGGGAAAACACTGAACTGGTGCCAAGGTGTACCAGCAGGCTAGGAGTCACTTTATAAATGTTGCGTTGGGTATGTAAAGCAATACAGATATTGACTGCCGTGGCGTTGCTAGCAGGCAGTGGTCATATTTTCGCGTATGCCGCCAAAGCGGAAACTTATACCATCAATGGCAAGACCATGGTTGGTGACCAGTTGGTCCGGCGGGCAGTAATCATTAGCGGTTCGACCAATACACCACGCCCCGATCAACTGGATCGATCCGCCATCCTGCTGGATCTGGCATTACAAATGGATGAAACGAATGCCGAGATTTGGCGGCTGCGATATGAACTGGCTGAATTGATTAACGACACTGAAGGTCATATCGATGCGCTCACCAGGTACTGTGATCTACGCCCCACCGACGATGCAGCCCAGCTAAAACTCGTGTTTGCCCGCATCAGTCGCTTGCAGACGATGCAGGACCGTGTTGCAACGGCTCAACGCGTCTTGACCAGCAAAGCGACGAAGAATTTCACTCCGGCGTTCCATTCTCGCCTCGCCTCACTCGTGGCTGGCGGTGCAGCTGAAATTGGAGATGACAAACTTTTTCGTCAATACCTGGCCCAGGCATTACAACTGGATGCTACCAACCGCACTGCCGCCGAGATGCAATATGAATTTATAACCCGGCGCCAGTCATCCAACCTTGAAGTTGCAATGGCCATGATGCAATTGATTCGCACCGCGCCATTCGATGAATCGATCCGCATCCCATTTGCTCGGTTCCTATTAGCACAAGGTATGTACAAGGCAGCCGCCCAGCAATTGAGTATCGCCAATCGCTTTAATCCTTTAGTTTCAGATTCATCTGCACTATTCGACTGGTGCCTGAGTCTTGCCGCCTCTGGCGACTCAAATAGTGCCATTACGTTACTCAACTTGGCAGAGGCACAAAATGCCGAGACGCCACCCGTTGAGCAGGATGTAACAACACCAACATCACCGCAAACCCCACCCGTTGAGGTTGGATTAGATCTGGATCTTGAATTACTACGATTAACAATCCTTGACCGTGGCGGGTGGGCTGCTACAGCAGATGGAGCATTTGGCCGCATCACCCAGAAGTTACAGGCAAAGATCGACCAAGGTCACCCACAAGCACAACAAGATCTGGCTTGGCTTGCCGTCTTATTCAACCGCCACGATAAGGGAGCGGACCTTCTTGGGGATATACCTGGGGACCAAAAAGAGAATGAATCGTGGATCCAACTTGTCCGGGGCTGGACCGCTCTTCATGAAAACCAGCTGCAAAAGGCTGCCCATATTCTCAAACCCCTTATTAAGCACGACCCATTTGCTGCATATGGCTATTCCAAAACTCTCACCACGGATGAAGAGCAAACCGAACGACACCGCCTCCTCAGGTCTGTTATACAGATGTCTCCGGGTCACATCGCGGGACTGTTCGCAGCCATTGATCACGTACAGGAAAATCGAACAATAAAACTTAGTAACGAGGCCGCCCAAATTGCCAAAATTTATGACCAATGGCCACGTAGTATCCGGGAACCCAACAATAAAGAAGCGCCTCTACTTAAATTTGATGTTGTTATTAGTCCAAAGACTGCAAGCTATCTACAACCGCTCTGGGCTACTGTGCATATTGGTAATCTTACCGGCGGACCACTGGCCATCGGTCAGCCCGGCGCCATTCCTGCAAATGTAATGATCGTGCCTTCACGACAGCTGATTGGCGATATACGGGATATTCCGCCAATTATTGTAAACATGAACCGGCAACTACGGCTGGATGCTGGGCAAACCATCACGGCGCAGGTACGCCTTGACTGGTCCGTAATGGGGGTACTGCTGGATCGGGCGCCAACCGACCGCATTGGATTGTCGTTTGCATCGCTACTGGCACCAATTCCCACCGGGTCGGGGCCCCCGGAAATAGGACCCGTCGGCGCTATTGACAATGATCGTTTCGTTGAGCGATATGGCTTCTCGCCCACAACCGAACAGGTTGGTGAATGGATCAACAGCCATAATAACCCTGACCCGATCGAACGACTCCGCGCTTTAGCAAGGATTTGTAATCTTGCTCCACGACTCGCGGACAATGAGGAAATGCAGGACTATAGCGAACAGATCTATGCAACTCTTAACCGGATCTTTCCGAATCTTGCCCCCCACGAACAGGCATGGATCCTTTTTTTCCTGAGCAATGACGAGGCCGTCAAACAATCACTTGGCATCGTCCATGACACTGCACAACGCAGTGATGATCCACTTGTGCGGATTGCCTACACCATTATGCAGGTCAATGACCCTTCGTCATCAGTTCTCAATGCGGGCATGCGTCACAGCAACCTGAAAATCAAGCGCTTCTCTGAAGCCACACGCACCGGAATCATTAAAAATCGTGAAGCTGAAATTGAGTTTAGAAAGCAGCAAAAGCAGCTATTACGCAAACAGCAAGACCTTCAAGAACTGCGCTAAGACCACTTCGACAACCCCATGCCTAACGTGACAAGTTGGGGGATTCCACTGGACTCGTGCCCACCATACAAATGGGCCCAAATACCATCCCCAAAATACGGCGATCGGCAATGAAAAACTTCAATACTTGATACTAAAGCCGTGCCTGGTCAATTTGTTTTTGGTAGCTGTTCAGGTAATTCTGATAAGCCTTGGCAATATCGACAATGGATGAGTCGCCCTCTTGTAGATCACTGGCTAACTGCCTTGACTCTTCCAGAACCACAATGGCTTCCTGTATGAGTCCGTGTTGCTCTTTGACGACCCCAGTAGCTGTATCCCGGATGACCTCTAATTGGGCGTGAACATGCCGTTCTGTCTGATCGGCTGTAAATAATATGGTCCGACCATAACTACCAGCAATCGCAATCTGCTGTGTGACCACGTGCAACCAAGTAAGGTTTGCGCTTAATCTATCCAATTCAATGCTGGATTGTTCGCGGCGATTTCGTGAGCGAGCTGTTGACAGGATCCCAATCGCATCGTCGGCCATAGCGGCTGATAACTCAAGAACTGATGTGACGTTCTCAACATACTGCTCCTGAACCGATTGAAACCGGTTAAACATTTCATGACTTAGTTCTTGCATCCTCTGGACAGCTGCCTCTCGAAAACCTTTATCTTTTCTCTGGTGATCCTGCATTAATTTAATCTGGTGACCAAGCCATACAGAAGACTCCTCCGCCGATGAATTGCGGCGTTCTTCGATATACAGTTGGCTTTGCAACTTGTCGCGTTTTACTGCCAGCGTCTGGATATCCATCTCTTTGGATGCTGCATTTCGGTTGGTATCAGCAGCTCGTATGTATAGTTCATATCGACTGCCTTGAGGTGCGGTAAATGCATCACGTCGCAATTGCCCCGCACGACCAATCAATGCATCCTTGTCCGCACGCAAGCCTGCAATCTGTTTCTCTAATTTATCAATCGATCGCCTCAACGATTCCTCATTCCGTGCCGATATCTCCTCTTGGCCCTCAACTGCCTGCTTGCTTGACTGCAATCGATCCAATGCAGAGCTGCCATCAACGTCCAACACCGCCACCTGTGCACTGATCCGATTGATCTGCGCGATATCATCGAGAAGATAAGCAACATCATTTGCTGCCCGCCCCCAGTGGGTCAGTGCATTTCGTGCGTAATGATAGGCGGTTGATTTGTAATAGTCCGCGAGCAACCGGCTAACTGCAGTTTTCTGATCCCCGGTTGTGGCTATTACTGCCTCGTTGAGCGCCAGAATCACATCTTTGATCTGCTTCTGGCGATAGACCTGAAGATCCATCGGGGAAGCATTCTTGGGCACAAAACCGCGCTCCGCTTCCCTGATTTTTTCTATCGCCAAATCAATCTTCTCAAGGCCCTGACGCTGCCTGGCAGCCTCCTGGTCGCCACAGCCAGCTAAAAGAGCCGAAACACAACACAACATCCATATAAAATATCTGGCCACCATAAGGTCCTTGTTTATGGCTCCGGCTCGGCCGTAAACACCCGGCCGCCCACCGCAACTTCCCACTACGATAACGTAAAATGCAAGAATGAATCAACACCCATGGTTTGGCTGGGCCAACCTGGCCTACTGCTGGGCTCCTAGCGGGGTATTTGTCGGACTCTCCGTATCTTGCGGCCGGGAAACACCCAAATCATCGAACTTAATCAGGTAGTTGGGCGGCCGCTTCGAATAAAGGGACCTGATCCAATCCTCCATCATTTTTATTCTCGGATCGTTCCGGCGACGAAAATTAGGCTGCCACCCATCCACCTCGGGGTGGGCTTCGGATGCTGCTGATCGCGGCAAGCCATATTGAATCAGTAATGAATTCTTTGGTTGCCCCCGATCGATCAGGTCAAACTTGCCCGCTGAACGATGGGAATCCAAGATAAAGAAATTCGTATAAACGGTCTCATCACTAATTGGCTTGGTCCGAAAGAGAAACAGTTTTCCAGCCTTGGACCCACCGTGGCAACCCGCTGTACCGCAATAATTGATGACATAATTTTTGTGAATCTTGGTACGAAATGTCCGCAGTGCAGGTGGGTCCGTTTTAACAACAACCTCGCTGTACAATGAACGAATCTCTGGATTCGTTTGGCTGAGCTCAAATATTATCGCCAGTTGCTCGTGATTTCTGAGAGACAGGAATCGTTTTTGATTACGTGCACCCAATAGCTGGGGATCATCTCCAGCGTACTCATCCAAAACTTTCCTGATAGTCTTCGAAGAAATTTGCACAACAGGCTTCAGTTTCAAGTCAATCTCAAAGAGACGAATCAGATTCAACTGCTTGCGGGTTAGACGCTGGGATGAATTCCGATATGACGCACCATTCGAGCCAGATACCCCACTCGTTACTGGTAGTTTATTCGATTTATCAGCCCCGCTGGAATCCTCAGATTTCTTGCTCTCAAGTTTCTCACGCTTTTCAATCACACCAGCCAGGGTGATGACACGCTGATCATCTGGAAATTGTTGGCGAAGACCCTTCAATTCAGACTGCGCAAGCCGATACAAACCTCGTTCATACAGCCAATAGGACAATTTATAACGGCCATTTAGATCATCATCTTTTAGTTTTTCTCGCCGTAGAGCATATTCCTCCGCCGGTGAGCTTCGTGGCTCCACCTTGCTAATCCTGGTTCGGGGGATAGGAAGATTTCGACCGCGGACCTTGATCGTAATTACATCTGCCGATTTGCCAATCAACTCGCCTTCGTACTGCTTGCCATCCTCAAGAGTAACCGCCACGTAATCGCCTTGACTGATTCCCACCAAGCAGGCCAGCAGAAGCATCAGGGCCATGAGGTTGCGACGGACCAATCCCATATTGCGGAGTCGCCTAATACCGCCGAACGGGGACGATCGAAGAATCCGGGGTGGAGTCTGCATTGTGAATGTTTCCTGACTACGCCCAGCCCGTGAAAGTTGGAATCCAGCCCCCAATTCACGCCCACCCCATCGAGTTGCGACACCATCTGCTGAATGATTTTGCGTGATCTAACTCGTGCCTAACTGCTCTTGGGCAAGTGTAATGAGTCGCTCCAAGCGAACTGGCTTAAGCATATAGGCATCCACCCCAAGATTTTCAGCATATTCCTGGTGTCGCTTACCCTCATTTGCTGTCACCATAAACACGACCGGAGCTTCCGATATTTTCTTGATCTTCTCTAAAACCAGAAACCCGCTCCGCTTCGGTAGCATCATATCAAGCACCACCAAATCGGGCGGATCATTCTGGCAAATTCGCACGGCACTGTTGCCGTCGCCACATGTCTGCGTGAGAGCACCTTCCGCCTGCAACGCTTGGTCGATGGCAGATAATACTTCTTGATCATCATCTACAATTAAGACCTTCTTGTCCTTAAGTCGTTCTTCGAAAGTTTTTTCAGCCATCAATGGGCGATCTCCAAATACATTACCTGTGAAAATTAACAGGAGGACGTAAGGGGTAATTATTGAGACAAGTCAACCGATTTTCCATTTTCCGCTGCAAATGCAGGAACGTCAAGAAACAGGAGCAAATTTTTAGCCAATAAGGCTTTGAAGTGCCCCACCGTCTAGCCATGGCAACTCTTCAAGATTCTTGCGTAAACGCGCTGGCATGGGCCGGCCTTGCAGCTCAAACCGTGGGCGACTCTTCCACCTACGATGCATCCAAAGGTATTGATGCGGACTCTGGCGTACCATCGTTTCGATCGCATGCATATACCGAGCCGTCACATAGAACAGCGGATCATCGTGTGACTCCCAGTCCTCGGGTTGAATCGTATCTACAACACCAACCTCGTACTGAAATTGTTCTCCGACACGCCGAGCATATCCACAGACTATCGGCACACGTCTATTAATCGCCAGAAGACCGATCGATTTGTAACTACTCGCCAATCGACCAAAAAATGGGACAAAAACACCTCGATCGCCCGCATTTTGATCTGCAATAAACGCAAGTCCACCACCGCGCTCGATAACTTCCAGCATATGCGCCGTGGCTCCCCATTTAGTGATGATCTGCAAGCCGCGTCGCTGTCGTATTCCGTAGAGCCAATCACCGAGCAACCAATTATCAAGCGGTCTGGCTATGGCTGATACCTGCAAACCCAGAATACCCAACAAGTACCCCAGAACCTCCCAATTGCCCACGTGGCCTGTAACAAAGATGATTGGCTTGCCTTCATTAATCAAACGGATTGACGGCGCCAAACCGATGCGATGCGTTCGTTGGGCCCAGCTATCGCCATGAAGCAAACGTGGCGTATACAGAATCTCGACCACCAACTGCACCAGACTCTCGAAACTCTTTTGTGCCAACTGACGAATCTGATCATGCGATTTATCGGGGAAAGCAATACGCAGATGCCGAAAAGTACGTGTTCGATGCCGCTTGTCACTACGGTAGAGCCAACGCCCCAAGTGTGCCGCTGCATGTAGATTCGTTTCAACCTCACTGATCGTCAGCGCGGTTGCAGCCACACGCGCAGCCAGATACTGACTCCATGCAATCAGCGGTGAGAGTTTGCGAGACATCGCTGAAATACTATCGCTGGTAATAACCGACCAGATTGACGAACCGATTCTGATTCAAGACAGGAATGGATAGCGATTGAGCCTTGACCACCAATTCCTGAAATTCATCAAAAATTTTCTTCAGTCTTTCGTACCGAATAAGGTCTGCTAATGGTGAGTCCTCTCCAGGCGGTGGTGGTAAATCAGGGGCATCACCCAGTACCAGATAATCTGTCTGATAAGAAAGGTCGCCACTAACACGCCCACCCCAACCCGTAATCATCGCCTGAACGCGTTTGTTGTCACCTTCTGTCGATTGGCCCGTGTTATCCAAATCAAACGTGCCATGTACAAAAAATTCCGGCACGGCATGCCGCGAATAGGCCACGTTAATAATCTGATCACCCTCGCGAACAGCAACGTTCCTCTCCCGACGGACAATACGAGCAATCGAAGCCGCTTCCCCAACCCGTACCACTTCGACCGTGGCCTTCCCACGCTCATCACCAAACTCGTCAGTTTTAATAACTGTATTCTCATCGGCCACTTCAAAGGTCATACCGGACAAGATCCGATCTTGCTGCGTCAGACTGATGTAAAGTAACCGTGGGTCGTTCGTCAATTCAACGATTTGACCATCTGGTTCAAGCGTTTTAGTGCCGCCACCACGATCTGGGCCAATGACGTCAGCAAGCCGACGCTTAAGCGTCCTAATCTGCTCATCTCTTTCCTTGACCGTACCGCCCAGCCGGGCCATCCGGTCCCCTGTTTGGGCGCGAACATCCTTCAAATGACCTTCGATTACTTGCAGGCGGCCATCACTTGCCGCCTTGTAGCTGTCCAATTGATTGGCCATGGCAGCCAGCCTTGCATCCACATCACGGACCTTTGCCTGGAACGTATCTGCCAGCTGCGCTTTTTCTTTCTCAAGTTCAACAATCCTTTGGTTGGCATTCTGAACAGAAATTTCCGCACTATGCGCCCGCTCCTGAGAGGCTTTATATTCTTTCGTCAAGCGTGTCACTGCCGTAAGCAAGGGGGTGCTTTCATCGATCCCAAGGCCACCAGCTGCCGTGTATTGTGCCTTACGGTCGGCAACAATTGCCTCCAGGGTTGAACTGGATGACCGGGCAATCACCCGCAGTTTTTCATTCTTGTCAAGAAGAATCCGTACAACTGACTTCCCCCGCTGTTCCTGGCCCGCTGCTTCTTGCAACAAAGCCTTCACATCATCACTGCCAATTTCCTTGCGTGTGATATATTGGTCTTGGTTGCTTTCAACCTTCTCCAGCGTATCTTGGGCACCGCCCACTTTAACGCCAAAGAGAATCGCAAGAACCAGACACAAAATGAAGCAAGCGCCGAACAGGACCGTGGCCACGGCCCACCCTGTCGCACCGCTGGATTGCACGCGTGCCATAATCAAATGCTCCTAGATGTCGTACAATGAGGACGCTTTTCTTAGCTCCCGGAAGGCGTCCGTAAAGCCCACCAATTCACTAACATCAGAATTATAAGGCCGTCAGCGTACCTGGGCAATCAGCTCAAGCTCGACTGTCGAGCCCAGTGGCAATGCAATCACGCCAACAGCTGACCTTGCATGTAAACCGATTTCACCAAATAATTGACCCAGCAATTCGCTGGCACCATTGGCAACCTTCGGCTGATCAGGAAATCCCGGATCGCTGGCCACAAATAACCCAATCTTGACGATCCGCACAAGCCGCTGCCAATCTTGATCAATATGACTATCCAAAACCGCCAGCGCATTAAGAACTGATTGCCGTGCCGCCTCATATGCCTGTTCAACCGTCACATGGGATGGCACCGAGCCAACCGCCAGCAATTGGCCCTCTTTAAAAGCAAGCTGCCCACTGATAAACACCAGATCACCTGCTTGAACTGACGGCACATAAGCAGCTACCGGTTTGGGTGCTGTGGGCAACGTATAACCCAGCTCGTGTAATTTCGCATGGATATCCATTTATCTATCTTTAATTCATATGAAAAATTGGATGAAATATCAAAAATCGGGATCCACTCCACTTGCCGTATTCCCTGTTAACGTGGCCCGATCTATTGCGTCAAGAACCTGCTCCACACCGTAGGCATCACTTTTAAAAACCTCCACTCCATCAGCTGAAAACACGACGAGCAGAGGAATAGTGACACGCCCTACAGTATCCAACATCTTATAGCCATCTATATTTTCTCGACTTGTGATGTCGACCTTCATCGCCACCACATCTTTTCTTGATAAACGGTCAAGAACTTTCTCGTGGTAGAGAACCGCCGCCTCAAGGACCTTGCAGTTGAGACACCAATCGGCAGTAAAGTCGAGGACAACCGCGTTTCCTTCATCTAGTGCAGTCTGGAACCCCTCTTTTGTAAAGTAGACCCATTGTGGCGGCTTAGCAGACAAATGATAGGCAGAATATAACGACGTAACTGCCAGCAATACACCCAAACCCACACAGGCAAGGCGGCGACTTGGCCTACGCGTAATAAAAAACACTTGATGGGCCAACCAAAGACCCGCTGCAACAACAATGATCGCGACCACCCACCAGTATGCACCACTTGGGGCCTTGGTCCCGTCGTTAACAACACCATTAATTCCCGAGCCGATAAAATACGCTGCAGCAGCAAGCATCAGCAGACCCATCAACTGTTTAATCAATTCACTGGCCGGCCCTGTTCGTGGCATTTTGTCGACCCAAGCCGGGTTTGCTGATAGAACCAGATAGGGCAGAGCCATCCCCAACCCGATGACAGAAAATGTCAATAAAGCAAACGGGGCGGTCTGTGTCGCCGCCCAAGCTGCGGCAAATCCGAGGAATAATCCCGTACACGGCGTTGACAAAACCGCTGTCATTACACCAAACCCAAAAGAACCCACCATGGTGTCCTGGCCAGGGCTAAAACCATAAACAAACTTGGGTAAATGCAGCGTAAAGAGTCCACACATTCCTACGGCCAGTATGGCAATTACAATACCGACCGTCAGGGTAAATGCTGGATACCCAAACAACTGGTTGCTGGTCGTAAAACCGCTGACCAGTGATACCAGCGAGCCAATCACAACCCAGAAAGCCACAACCCCCAAGGTCATTGAAGCACCAAGCAACAGACATCGGCGGCGACTTCCCGCAACTTTACTTAACCCAATTATCTTGATGGGAATCACAGGCAGAACACACGGCGTGAAGTTAAGGAGAAATCCACCTAGCCCGGCCAGCATCATAAGAAGAATTACCCCTGAAGCTGTTCGTGTGTCTAAGTGGATCCACACACCAAAGAAGTTATAGGCCAACGCCCCAGGCGTGCCCCTGTTACCTTGTGAGACATTGAAAGGCGTAACAGGATTTATATCAACATCTTTTGTCGTTACAGGCAATTGGCCAACACCGTCTGGCTCCTGTTCCACAGCATCACCGTGTTGATACGTAGCGAAAATATGCGGGTTGATTTTTGTGACCGTAACGTGAGAACCTACAATCCGCAGTTCCGTATCCACCGCGATATGTGCAGGCATCAGACATCTTTTGTCATCACACGCCTGGTAATGCAGATTCAATATCAACTGCTGGACACCTAGTTTCGTGGTATCACTAATCGTAACTGGTAGAAAGAAGATGGCTTGATCCTCAAATACCATCGCCTTGAGCAACTTGCCCATCTCAAAATGGTGCGGTTCAGGATAGACCACGGGGGCAAATGCCAAGCCTGAGGGTGCGTGGTCGACCTGAATAGTGGTCGGTATCAGTGAAACCCCACCCGTGTCCTTGTATTGCTGATCGCGATCACTGTAGATGTGCCAACCCAGTTCAATATCAGCTACAACCGCCAGCACCAAACTGTCGCCAACATGAGCTGCATCCTGGGACCAGACCACGCGAGTTTGGACCACCTGATGGGGTTGGGCCCAAGCCCAACTGGGGGAGACCAGCCCCAGACCGATCAGAACACAAACCCAAACTGCGTATAGTCTTTGACTCATGCGAAGATCCTTCATCATACCCTGCAACCGTTATCGGTCTATGTGAAGTGAATGGCAGCAAATTCCCGATAACACTCACAGGTTACAGGAGCGTTATTCGTACGAACATGGCAGAACTGCTTGATCAAAATGAAGTTGATGCCCTCTTGGCGGCAGTCGAGAGCGGTGATGTCGGAGATTCTGGAGATTCGGCTTCGCAACCACCACCACAGGTCTTTTCCAGTCGCCGCAGCGACTTCGATAACCTTGAAATACGGCCATATGACTTCAAGCGACCGGAAAGAGTCAGCAAAGACCAGATGCGATCTCTGGAAACACTACATGAAAGCTATAGCCGTAGTCTTGGTGCACAGTTGTCAGGGTTCTTACGCACCATCATGGAGGTGAAGGTTTCTAATATTGAACAAATGACATTTAGCGAGTTCACACACAGCCTACCAAACCCAACTTGCTTCAATCTGCTGGCATGCGACCCGTTGGATGGGAATATGTGCCTTGAGATCAGCCCCCTGATCATCTATCCAGTAATTGATCGGCTGCTGGGTGGATCAAATGCAGATTTGTTTATTCCACAACGGCCGTTAACAGCCATTGAGATGCGATTGGTTGGAAAAATCATCGATCGTTCCATGCATTCTCTAAAAGAGGCATGGGGAAGCATTACCCCAATTAATTTTACACTTGAGGAATCCGAGTCTAATCCACAACTTGTGCAAATCGTCCCCCCCAATGAGGTCGTGGTTGTTGTGGGCTTTGAACTCAAGATGGGGGGGCGTGTCGGTACGATGAGCCTCTGCATTCCCTATAACGTGATCGAACCAGTGATCGAAAAATTATCCAATCAAACATGGGCTGCGTATAAACGGGCTCGCGGCAACGACCTGCTCCGTCACCGTGTAGCCCGTCACTTAGATTCGACACAACTCACGGTCCGAACTATTCTTGCTGACACAACCATCAAACTAAGCGAACTTGTCAATCTTCAGGTTGGTGACATTGTTCTCACCAACAAACCGGCCAGCGCCCCGCTCACGATGATGATTGAAAACAAACGCAAGTACATCGGCCATCTGGGGCAATTCAAAGGCAATCGCGCCTTCAAGGTTAAACGACCACTGGATCCCAAGGACCGGGTATAATTCGATCACCCATTTTGCCTATTATCAAGCCCATGCAACATCTTGAGCATTAAAAACCGGCCCATCAGTACAGGCAAGTTTGTACCGCCAATCACCCGTTTCACCTATATCCCCCGGCTGGTCATGGATCTTGACAACGCATGACTGACAGGTCCCCATACCACATGCCATGGCCTGTTCCAAACAGACTTGGCAGTCCACGCCATAGGCTTGTGCCAAATGGGCCGTTGCTTGCATCATCGCCTGAGGTCCACATACAAAAACCACTGCCTGGCGACGTCTAGGTACACTTAGTCCACGAAGTAGAGGCTCCAGCCCATCTGTCACCCTACCCATAAGTCCCTGCGATCCATCGTCTGTCGTGACCACCGCAGGAAAGTTGAATTGTGAAAATTCTTCGATGCAATGAGTCGGCAAGCCACCAGGGTCCGGCTCCTGTCCTGAATTACAGGTTACTGCAAGCAAGTCGCGTGTCGTGGCTCCAACAAAGCCCACAACGTCCCAACCCGCTTGATGCATCCACTGAGCCAAATAAAACATTGGAGGCAAACCCACACCCCCACCTACGAGCAAACCGAGCGATTTGTCGTCAGGCAACTCAAATTGGTTTCCTAATGGGCCAATTAGATCAACCCGATCCCCGGCAGCTAAATGTGCAAGCCACTGCGTCCCTGTGCCCACCACACGGTGGATCACATCAATCCAGGTACCGGTAGCATTGTCGCCACGCCCGGCAAGACTGAACGGGCGCCGCAGCAGCGCAAGTTCCTCACAGAGTTCGGTCTGGGTCAACTTGGGGGGAATAGCCGTATCCCACTCAATACATTGGCCCAAAAGTGCCTCTTGATTCTGCCCACCACCCGGGGGGCGGCAACCCAGTTGAACAAACTGGCCTGGTTTCGTGGGAGAAAATCGCCCCGGCAAGCCCAGACGCAGCCGAAAATGTTCACGGCAGATGGGCTCATTGAAGACGACCGTGGCGCCCACTAGACAACGCATTGGGATGGTGGATACATTTGCTGGTAATGACCCCATGGCCGACATTATAGCCCCCATGAACGATAAGATGATTCAATGTTGGCGACAGTTAAACACAACGCTATCCACCGTAATTCCCAGATCATGTAATGAACGCGTCGAACACGCACGCCGTCAGGGATGGAAGATCGATCCGCCCAACCAGTATTGCCAACGTTGCGGGACCACCGTTGCGCCAGGCGCGTGGGGCAACAATCAATGCTCTCGCTGCACTGGAAAATCAATTGCATGGCCGTTTATCAGCTTATGATGAACCGGTTTCTGATTGGATTGTGGCGATGAAATTTCCCGGTGATTGGACTTGGTCACCATGGTTTGGCAGGAAGTTAGCCGAGCAAATCGACACCCGTGACTTCTCCAAACCACACAATTACCTGCCCGGTCCCTATGCATATTTTACGACGCGCACACCGTGACTTCAATCAATCCCAACTTATGGCCACGGCATTTGCGGCCAAGAACAAATGGCCAATGGTCAATCTGCTTCGTCGCAGACGAAGCACCCCCCCCCAACCAGTCTCTCAACCAAAAAACGATTTGAAAATGTACAGGATTCCTTCCAGGGAAAATACATTGACCTACGGGGATGGACTTGTCAGGCTTATAGATGATGTCAAAACCACTGGTGCGACACTCACCATGTGTACTCGAGAGTTGCGTCGTATTGGTGCGTCCCGAGTCTGTGTTGCTGTAGCATCTGTCGGGGAATGATTAATCGATGACAAAAAAACTTAGCGAGCGTACTCAATGGTACGCATTTCACGAAGAACTGTAACACGAATTTCACCCGGAAAAGTCATCTCTTCACTCACTCGTTTGGCAATGTCCCGTGCCACATAACGGCTGTTAACATCATCAACCGCCTCAGGATCAACCACCACCCGAACCTCCCGCCCAGCCTGGATCGCATACGCCTGCTTAACGCCCTTCATGCTGGTAGCGATCTCCTCAAGTTGCTCAAGACGTTTTACGTATTTCTCGAGCGTCTCCCGGCGAGCACCGGGGCGAGCACCACTAATTGCATCTGCTGCCATTACGATTGGTGTATAGGGGGTAGTCGCGGGAATATCATTGTGGTGGCCACCAATGGCATTGAGCACCGCCTCGCCCTCACCAAGCTTCTTGCAGAAATCCATGCCGATTGCTGGATGGCCTCCCTCAACTTCATGATCCATGGCCTTGCCAATATCATGCAGGTAGCCACATCGACGCGCAATCTGTCCGTCGAGCCCCAATTCATCGGCAATTACCTGGCAGAGATATGCCACCTCGATCGAGTGGCGAAGGATATTCTGGCCGTAGCTTGTTCGATAATGCAGCCGGCCCATCATGTCGCTAATTTTTCCGTGCAGACCTTGAATGTTGGCTTCGATACATGATTCCTTGCCAATCTTGACCAAACGCTGTGACATCTCTTCATGTATCTGCTCAACAATTTCCTCGATGCGCGAAGGATGAATTCGGCCATCTTCAAGTAGCTTCTGCAACGCCTCTGATGCCACAGCACATCGAATAGGATCAAAACAGGAGACCACCACCACGCCTGGCGTGTCGTCCACAATCATGTCGACGCCGGTAGCCTTTTCAAAGGCCCTGATATTACGGCCTTCGCGGCCGATAATCCGCCCCTTCATGTCATCGGAAGGAATTAACACTGCCGAAACAGTTGAACTGGATGTATGTTCTGATGCATACCGCTGAATGGCCTGAAGCGTGATCTTTAAGGAGACTTCCTTGCACTCTTCTTCTGCCCGCTCGGTACCACGCTGGATGAGTTGAGCCGCGTCGTGCTGAACCTCATGTTCCACCAAACGAAGCGCTTCCTTGCGGGCATCTTCAACCGAAAGATTACTGATCCGCAATAGCGACTGTTTCTGTTCCTGGGTGATTTTTTCCAAAAGCTTCCTGCGATCGGTGATGAGCTGGCCTAGCTTTGCATCCTTTACAGAAACCGCTTTTTCCCGATCCTTTATTTTATCCTCAAACTCATCGAGAAACTTCGTTTTAGTGGTCAGCATATCAAGCTTGCGATCAAGGTTATCTTCCCGCTTGGCAAGGCGCCGTTCGATATCCTTCAGTTCATTTCGATCACTGTTGCTCTGGCGATCAAACTCCTCGCGCCGCTTGGCAATCTCATTTCGAGCATCTAGTTCGATCTGCTTGCCGGCAGTCTCTGCCTCCTGTCGGCTGGATGACAGTAGTTGTTCGGCCTGACGTCGGGCGTCACCAATCATTCGAACCCCCATCACCCTACTTAATAGAATGACCGCAATCACACCGACAAGGAGTCCGCCTAAACCCCCGAAGATCAACCAGGCCATGTCCGTTGTATCTAAACCCATGCTCGGCATCACGTTTACCCTTCATTATGATGCGAACCGAAGCGCAGAAAAAGAGCACTTCAGTACCATCAAGGCACTAGCTGGATACGAAAGGCCTAGGGTATCCGATCAGAGAGTAGTATGGACAGCTGACAAAAAAGGTGATCGCTTTGACGCTTGGCTTGGCAGATCTGCCAGCGCAAGGTCAACCATGGCGCCCACAAGCCCGTACCGGGACGTCATGCCAACGGTATCGAATCGCCAGCTCACGTAAGCCAGCACTTCATGTACAGAATTTTGTCGAAAATCACCAAGTAATTGATACATTGTCAATCTATCCCGTCCGCATGGCGGACGTTCCGGCGTATGCATTGACTGAACACGCCGGACTGATCGGTCACGGCCTCGGATGGCCATCCACCCAGCTCGTGCCGGTTGTTGCTAATCCCCCGCAAAAGTTTCTTGGCGGCCGCACTATGCACCCTGCCAAGAAACGATACTCAAGCATAGGGCATATCGAAGTATCATGTCAAGAAGAGGTCCTTTAAATTACCCATGAACATCGACAGAACAAAATAATCAATGAATGGATCATATAACATTGCCATATAAGTGTTTATGAAATCAGATCTAGATGGCTGGCCTAGGCGCCAATCCGCAAAGGGTGTGGCAACCAAGCCAAATTCAATGATAGGAAGCGGCTAATGATTACGGTGATTTTACTAGTTATTGTCGGAGGAATCAGCCTATCGCAGGCCGTCAGTGATCCCCATCAGGTAACACTGCGTTGGCTGCGACTGGGTGGCATCATTGCAGTGACCTTATTGGCGGTTGCCGTAACAATAGAGATGAGCAGATTAGGACGCTCAAGCGTCGGCTCGCTCGCTGTACTCACCGAACCAGAACTCCAGTCAACCGACTGGGCGCTTCTTACCCTGACCGCCACTGTCCTGATGATACAACTTACCGCGACACAAAAAGCTAAACACCAGATTCAACGGCGAGCGGCCGGATGTGGATTTCTACTTGCCTCGGGCACAGCAGGAATAATTGTCACACATCATCTGACCACTGCAATCAACCTGCCATCGATCGCTTTTACCACTGCGCTGAGTGCTGGTCTTGTCGGTGGCACACTGATGACCATGCTGCTCGGTCATGCCTATCTCACGGCAGGCAATGAGATGACGCAGAAACCTTTTATGCGGCTGCTCCTGATGGTCATCATCCTCTTGGCCCTGCGCCTGATCTTCAGTGCCATGTGGGGCGGGTACAGTTATTACACCTCATCGCGTACTGGGCCAAATTCATGGAACCTAATGATGATAATGACCCGCTACTTGGTGGGATTTGGCGTACCCTCGGTGTTTGCTTATATGACTTATGATTGTATTAAGCGACGAGCCAACCAATCGGCCACAGGGATTCTCTACATCACCTATGTGATGGTAATTATCGGTGAGGGGGCCGCTTTGGCGCTGCTCGGCGCAACAGGTTGGGCTTTTTGATGCGTACTTAGACTCGACCAGTAAAGCGTAAACCTCCTGTCGGTTCCATGGGGGGGACCTCGATTTCACTACCCGCGACCATCTGCTCATACACACGTTGCAATGACTGGCAGTACCGTTGGCGGGAGAAAAAACTAAATGCTTCATGCCGTGCCGTATCACGCAGTTGCCAAGATACCTGATCGTCGGACATTAACTGGCATAGTCGGTTAGCCAGTGCATATCTTGCTCTAGGGGGTGCCAAGAGCGCCGAATGACGATCCTCCACCACCTCGCTGATCTCATAGGTCGCTTCGGCCACGATAGGCGTATTGCATGCCATTGCCCACCGCAAACTCAGACCGCCCGCCCCGGAACCGATGGCTAATGCCAGGTCACACGCCGGTAATATCTTCCACGGCTGAGCCAATCGCGCATCCGTCAAATTCCGTTCACCGTGGCCCAAGTCTGCCATAATACTCTGCCCACGACCGCGATTATGCTGCTCCGGATGGACCAACAATCGCATTGCCCGTGGTACCTCTTGGGAATCAGCTACCAGAAGCAGAGTCATGATCGCCTCGAGCGCATCACTCCGATGGGGTGGATCACAAAGTAAGGCCACCACCACCGTGTCATCATCTACATCAATCCCCCACGATGCTCGTGTTGCCATACGGCTGCTATGCACAGCCTTACCAAAATCCAAAGCAGGCAACAGCACATGGGCGTCTGCCGCTGACAAACCACCGCTAAGTAACGTTCGATGAATGGCCATGCTCATGGGCAGCAAAATGGTACGGGACTGTGCATGCTGCGTCAGCACACGTAGCCACCGAATCACACTGGGTTCAGGATCCCCCGTTAGCGTGATGAACCGTGGCACTGAACGCAATGCGATCGACGACCAGTTCAGCGTACCAAGCGACCAGCAATGAATCAGATCGAAAACACCCATGCGCTTAACTGCTGCAGAGACCGCCATCCAACCAGCTATGGCGTGCCCCATTGGAACACCAACATGGGCAAAATCCGAAATGCCCGCTGCACGAGCTTGTTGAATAAAACGTTGGCCACCGAGTAAAAGCACCCGCTGGTCAACAGCTGCCAGCCGGCCTAAAGACGCCTCAAGCAGCGCCAAAGTTGTCGGCGATGCCTGAGGACCACCGGCATCAATCAGGTGTAAAACACGCATTTGAATAAATCGAATTTAGGGTCGGCAGCCTTAACCTGGGGGCTCACCTGGTTGGCGGGGTAGGTAATCAAAAAAAAGGCGGCTTGCATCACGAGCAATCCGCAGGGCAAGCTGATGCTCAACCGCACGACGAAGCCCAACTTTATGGTCGGGTATGCCCCGGGCTGACAACCGCACCTTGAACTTGTAGCCAGGTGGAGCCAATGACTGCACTTGGCCCTGCATGCCTGGCACTGTGGTGGGAAACATGCGTTTCTTGTTTATCACGTCAACCACCTTCACCTCCACTTGCGCAGTAGGATGCAGTAAACCAGGCTGNGGGTAAAGGTCAATATCGGTGATAGACATGTACACGACCTGTTCTGCTTTCAAACGGCGGCCGATCTGGTCAATCCCCGCACGATCGAAATCGTCGCCAAGTTCCTGCATCAAGTCAGTGACTCCCCCCGGCGGCACCGTCGTCAAACCAGCATGATGAGCAAGCAACCGGTCCACTTCGACCGCAATTCGATCCTTCATATACAAGTCAGCAAACTGGCTGGAGGGATCCTCAACCCATACGAGAGTCGCGCGCTGTGGTAAGTGGTATTGAGCCTTAACCATCTGAGGGAATAGGCCATGGGCAACAACTCCGGCCATTTTGCAGCCACTAAAAGAGCCCACAAAATGGACCCCCAACAGACATACCCCCAACACTTCTACGGCTCGGCGGTAAACCGTCATGGCCTTGTAACCTCCTCATAATCATAGAAGCGGCGTGCGACATGCTGAGCAAAAACCGAATGCAGGCCAAACTGAATTGTTGGCTCATCACTACCAAGTAATGCAACCGCCATGTTGGGGTACTGAGCCTGTGTGGTATTCATATATGCCGCAACATCGGGATCATCCGATTCAGCTTCATACACCCCGATACCTGCTTCAATCACACCACGCCACACATGTTTATGTTCCGGATCGTGTGTTGAATACGAAAAGACCTCAATTAGCAAAAGTCGCTCAACATTGAGTTCCTGCATCAACTGGCTGTATGACATTGTGTTCCAGTAGGGGTTGGACTGTTGAAAATATTCGACCTGGACTGGATCAGCCACTCGGATACCCGGCACATTCGTGGCAAGCTGGGCTCCAATAGCCTTTGCAACCATCTTGGATGCCAGGGGATGATAGTAATGCGTGCGCATATCGACGGCTACAAGTACGCCAACTGCTTTGCCATTGAAGCCCTGATATTCTGCTTCCACACTAATCTTCTTGGTAGCTACTACAGATGCGGCCCATCCAGCCACGCCACAACCACCACAGGCAACTGCCAAAACAGTCGTCAAAAAAAAGGGGGTGATCCAGATATGGCGAAGTTTACCCCCCAGGTGATTGCAGTCCGTTTTGTTTACTATCAATTTAATACCCACCGTTCACCATCAGAATTTTGTATATCCAGCCCCCAAGACACCCGCCTGCGACTACCCAAACAAGCATAGGCCGCCATAACCACCGTGCCAGTGGTACCAGATCAATCCCAAAAACCAAAGCATAACCTGCAACAATTGCTCCAGCTGCCATAATGATTGCCAACACAGCTGCCGCAGGTTGCACACGAAAAGCTGAAGCGAGATCACCGTGAGCCGCATGGGTCAGTGAAGTCGTATAACCACAGGTAAAACAGGGAAATGCAAATGAACGATAGACACCACACGTCGGTAACCCCAACTGGCGATGAGTACCCAAACCCAACGGGTCCGCCCGCAGGCCGCTGGTCACGACCAATGGCGCCGTGGTCGCGAATAGAAGGATGATAGCCACACACCGACGGCCCCAATGAAAAGCTAGCCGCAAACGGCCACTTGGCATCATATAGGGCTGTTGTACAGAGGACACCGAACAACCTCGATTGTTTAGAATGAAGATTTCGCCGAACATCAATGATGCCCAACACGGCCTGCTTCTAGTAGAGTAGGTAGTCGGGCACTGCCAAGCAAAGAACAATGTCGCATGGCACTATACATGGACCAAAGCAAACCAATGCAGCCCCAAATAAACACCTCGGAGCCCGAAATACCGCCAAGCCATCGTACGGTGGCAGTTATACCTTCGTTCTTTACGCTTGGTAACTGTCTTTGTGGGTTCTTGGCTATATTCTTTGCCAGCCGCATGGCCGACACAAAATTGCTCTGGGACTGGACACCACTAACCGTTGGGGCAGTGTTCGTGTTCATCGGCATGCTATTCGATGCACTTGACGGTCGCATTGCACGAAGAACTGGGCAGACAAGTAAACTGGGCGAACAACTTGATTCCATGGCTGACATGGTCACCTTTGGTGTCGCCCCGGCATTTTTAGCAGTCCAACTGGTAGCGGCCGAAACCCCTTTCCTATCTACCAAGGGAGACACTTATTTTGACCGAACTGCTTTAATCATCGCGTGCATATACGTTGCCTGTGCTGCAATACGCCTGGCACGATTTACACTTGAGGTTCCAAGTGGCGACCAAGCGGACCACCTAAGCTTTGAGGGATTACCAAGCCCGGGCGCGGCGGGCACTGTAGCCAGCCTCGTCCTACTCCACCAACACTTCCTTGCTCGCGACAATACACAGCAATGGACAATGACATTGGCCAGCATCGGGATGGTGATCGTGATGCTAATGGTCGCATTGGTGATGGTCAGCCGACTACGATATGTACATGTTACTAATCGATACTTGCACGAACGCGCACCGCTCGAATATATTGCAATCTGCGTTGTTGTTGGTTTACTACTAGCTATCAACCTACAGGGAGCACTCGCGGCAAGTTTCGTTACCTACGCGGTCTCAACACCACTGGCTTGGTGTTATCAAAAGATGACGCATCGCGCAGTGCAGACGATGCCAAATCCGTAAATACAATTCAACGATTCTATAGTTGTTTTGATAGCAAATACTTTGACCTTGCCAGAGCCGACTTTTAGGGTTCATCAAATCCGCGTTTGACCAAATCACACAAGGCAGCCACCGCATCAGTCGCATCAACCCCATCAGCCGCAACTTCTAGACGCGTCCCCTGGGATGCCGCAAGCATCATCATCTGCATAATGCTCTTGCCATCGACAGATTGCGTCCCCTTGATGACACGAATATCGGCGTCAAAGGCATTGGCGGCATCAACAAATGCCATTGCTGGCCGCGCGTGCAGCCCCAACGGATTCAGGATCGTGACGGTGGCCTTTGCCGTTGAACTAGGTGGTTTCACCGTTATGTCTTCCAGGTCGCAGACCGCAATCCTTACCCGGCACGATTACCCCTGTAATTGCTGGGCATCAGCTTCTTGCAACAGATCAACAACCGATTCCACATCTTCCGCCTGTCTTAAAAATCGCCTGAACATATCCTTCTGAAGATTGGAAAAAATGTTTTCCATAGCCTGGAGATGGTCATCCGGATTATCCTGAGGGCTGAGCAAGAGAACGACCGTATAAACCGGAGCACTGTCTAGAGCATTGAAATCGACACCCTGTTGACTGATACCAATAGCGGCCGCCATCTGGTTGAGCTTTTCGTGCTTGACATGCGGCACGGCAACACCTTTACCAAAACCAGTTGACCCAGATTTCTCACGTTCAATGATTGACGAAATCAGATCCTTGCGAAAGGACTTGGCGGCGGCACCACCGGCAATCAAGGCGTCAATGAGTTCAGTGATAACCTCATCGCGATTGGCGCTCTTCAGTTGCGGTATGATGGCCGCAGGCAACACAAAATCAGTCAGTTTCATTGTGATCACATTTTCTACGGCCAGGATTCAGACTCGTGGTAACGGATGTCTTGGTGAATCTTTCACCTATGACACATGTTTGCGGTTACGCAAACGCTCTTTGTGGTCAGTCAGCTGCCGCTCAAGCTTGTTGACCACCAAATCAATACACGCATATAGGTCATTACCGGCCGATTTGGCGATAAACCGGTCGGTGTGTTCCGCCTTTACAATACCCTCTGCCGCATAGGTATGCGTATCGTGCCGATCGGCAATAATCTCAATGGATTGCACTCGGTCAAAATAACGTGGTAGTTTAGCAGCTTTTGCCGATGCATAGGCACGAATAGCCTCGGTAATATCAATATGGCGACCACTTATTGTCATTTCCATCAATTGCTCCACAAAAAGCAATAATACCGCCTATGCGTCAACCATGTTGGTCTAATTCGGCCGAGACAAACCGTGGCTATCACCTAAAGCCTTGGCTGGCGGGTGACTGTTCTGCAGCAACTCAGGGGGGATTACCACGCCACCGCTGACCGTAAACCGCAACGCCTGCTCGACGGTAATCGGCAAATCAATCGTATCAGCACGTGGAACAGTGATTACGTAACCGGTAAATGGGGTAGGTGAACTGGGGACGAAGACCGTCACGCACGGCTCCTTGGCCTTCTGCTGTAATACATATATCGTATCGCCTGTCACCAACCCAATCGACCAAAGCCCTTTGCGGGGATACTCGACCGCAACCACCTTGTTGAATCTAAGCTTTTCCGTACTGTCCGCACGGAAAATAAAATCCGTCACCTGCTTCATGAATGGGTAGACTTGGCGAATCAAGGGAACTTTTGAAATCAGTTCTTCACCACGACGATAAAGGCGACGGCCAATAAAACTCCCCAGAAGTGCTCCGGCAATATAGATAAGCACTACCGCAACGATTAATCCGATCAAGTCTAATACGAAACGGTACTTCCTCCAAGTTTGGGTTAGGACCTCCCGCCGTGTATCGCGACGCAACATTACCTGTTTATTTTTGACCCCATCTTTTTCCCACTGTTCCAAAACTTCAGGACTCTCATTGTTCAGCTTTGTCTCGTGCAGTTCCATCCGATCTTGCGATACCGCTGGCCATGCGGTCGCCCGTAGCACCAACTCCTGAATCCCAAAGTTGATTGGACTGGCAATCTTTTCCTGAACAAAGTTGTAGGCCCAAAACAACAAGAAAATGGTCAAGACACTCGGCAACAATATTGCCAAGCCACGGAAAAAAAACTTTCTAGATCTGGGTCCTGCTGATGTCTGCTGGCGATCTGCAGTCATGCAAGCTTGGCCTTGAAGAGAGCAAGAAAAGAGATCATCGTGACACCGGGCTAATCGATGCCCAGTGCCTTATGCCGGCTCCACCCGAACATCTTAAGGTAGCATAGGGAGCGCTTAAACACCCGTCAATGGTTTCGGTAAAACAAGTAATAGAACTGATTGGACTCCGATAACCTGAAATCCATTCAATGACTTTAGGTGTCGGGGGCAGAAGGTAACGAACCACCTTTTGGCGAGCTGCGACACAACCTAGCCGCCCCAACACACCCACGGGTGATCGGTTAATATACACAAACTCAATAATCCTTCCCTCAAGCCCAAAGGAAGCGTCATGGAGCGAGTAGATATTGCGCAGGCGGTCACAGCTGCAGTCAATTCGCAGCCCATCACAGATCTACACACCCACTGCTATACCCCCAAGTTCGGCGCCAGCCCCACGCCCGGAGGCTTATTGCTGTGGGGCATCGATGAATTAGTAACCTATCACTATCTGATCGCAGAGGTATACCGCATCGTTCCCTCAAGCCATCTTCCCTATGCCGACTACTGGAAGATGTCTAAGCAACAACAGGCGGACCACATCTGGCAACATCTTTTTGTAGAACGTACCCCTATCAGTGAAGCCTGCCGAGGCGTATTAACCACGATTATGGCCTTGGGCCTTGACCCCAATGAAAAATCACTGCAAGCATATCGAAAATGGTTTTCTGCCCAGAAGCCTAGCCAATACATCGATACGGTGATGGAACTGGCGAACGTCGACTCAATCACCATGACCAACCCAGTTTTTGATGATCACGAGAGATCCATCTGGGAAACCCATCCCGCCGTTGGCGATGATCCCCGATTTGAAGCCGTTCTTCGGATCGATCCCCTACTGCGCGACTGGCCCAGCGCAATGGACAAACTTAAAAAATGGGGCTACGACGTGCGACCTGATTTCTCGGGCAACACAGTCGACGAAGTACGACGGTTTCTCTGTGAATGGGTTGATCGAATGAAGGCGATCTATATTGCCATGAGTCTGCCACCTGACTTTCGTTATCCCGCACCTGGCAATAAGGGGGAGGCGGCCAACCGCTTTATTCGGGATATCCTGATGCCCGTCTGCGCTGATCGCGGACTGCCATGGGCAATGATGGTTGGTTCTAGGCTACAAGTAAACCCTGATTTACGTGACGCTGGCGACATGTCCGGTAAGGCCGATATTGAAAGTGTCGCCAACCTTTGTAGCCAGTTTCCCAACAACAAGTTCCTTGTCACGATGCTTGCCTTGGAGAACCAACATGAGCTATGTGTCACAGCCCGTAAATTTGGCAATCTACTCGTGTTTGGCTGCTGGTGGTTTCTGAACAACCCAACACTGGTGGAACACATCACAAGGATGCGAATTGAGCTTTTGGGGACCACCTTTGTGCCCCAACATTCCGATGCACGGATTCTTGACCAGATGATTTACAAGTGGAAACATACGCGAGGTATCCTGCAGAAAGTTCTTATCGACAAGTACACTGACATCGCTGCAACTGGTTTTAAAATCACCTCGGAACAGATCTGTAATGACGTCGCTCTACTCATGCGAGATAATTTTCGGAATTTTATTGACCGTTGAATGCATGTTTATCCTAGTTTTAATAGATCAACCTGAAGCCATGGAAAAATCAATATTGCCCTGCTTACCATCACATATGGTGCAACCAATGTTTGTTTACCGCCTTGACTTTCAAATACTGTTTCAGCGATCAGGTCGCCATTGGCACAAGCGGCATGGCATTGCAACAACCCACCGAATTTCCGCCGTTCCCCACAATACTCACCAGAGACAGATGTTGCCCAGCTAAGGGCCGCTACATGGGATAACAACCTTGCCTTATTCCCTGATCCTTTTTGATATTGATGGCACAATGATGAAAAGTGGCGGCGCTGGAATGCGAGCGATGGAAATCGTAGCACACAAGATGTTTGGCCCAGACTTCCAGTGGGATCATGCGGACCCCGCTGGCGGTCTTGATCCGATCATTTTCACGCAAATGGTTGAACAAAACGGAATAAAAGACCCCCGCAAACATGAAATTGAGTTTCGTAATCGATACATTTCGAAACTTTCCGAGGAATTAACACGAAACCCGGAGGCGGTCGAGGTCATGCCTGGCATCCACGAAGTTCTTGAGATCCTCCGAAACCAATACGCTCAGCATGCAACACTTGGCTTGCTAACCGGAAACTATACTGATGCAGTACCAATCAAGTTGGATGCTATTGAAATCGATACATCCTGGTTTCAAATCACCGCTTTTGGAGATGAAGCGCCAACGAGAAATAAGCTGGCCGGCTTGGCGCTAGAAAAACACGAACACCATTTTGGGCATTCCATCCCACCTGATCGCGTCATTGTCATTGGAGATACACCACGTGATATCGCGTGTGCTCAAGCCAATGGCTGCATAGCCTTTGCAGTCGCCACAGGCACGCATAGCATGCGGCAACTCCGCGCAGCCAACGCGGATTACGTGGTAGAAGATCTTCTAGACCCCACTCCGCTGCTTGAACTGCTAGACCGATTTGGCATCGTGGACAACCATTCGTAGTCTAACACCCTTATTCACTTGATAGGTGATCGGGGGCCGCCACCTGTGGCTGCGTATCGACATCTACCACTGACACCGATCGGGTTGCTTCACGAGTTGCTTCAACCAGCCAGCCGCCACGAAACCCCAACACCAACACCGCTATTGCAGCAAGTCCAGCACTCAGTCGCCCAGCCCGCGTAGCGACCAATTCAATCTTAATGCGACTTTCGCCAAAATAGCAGGCGCCAATAATCCGCAGGTAATACACGGCCGACACCGCAGTATTAATCGCAGCCACCACCATCAACCCAATAAAACTTCCGGATATTGCCGACCCAAACAAATAAACCTTGCCTACAAATCCCGCCAACGGCGGTAGACCTATGAGTGACAGGATGCTAATCAACATTAGCAATGCCAGGCCTGGATATCGCCTCGACAAACCGCTGATTTCGTCATATGTCTGTGCTTCTTCGCCGTTCACACGGAGACATCCAAGAACAGAAAATGCGCCAATCGTTGCCAACCCATATACCACGATGTAAAACAGAACCGCTGCAAGTCCCTGCCCCAAGGTTCCGGCTGATGTTGTTGGCCCCGCCACAATACCAACTAACAAGTATCCTGAATGGGCAATCGAGCTATAGGCCAGTACACGTTTAACATTGTTCTGCAATAGGCCCAATACATTACCCACCGTCATGGTCACGGCTGCCATGATCCACAACACCCACATCACGGGTACGGGTAGCGGCCAGCCAATCACAGACAGCAGTAGCATGATGGAGACGAACCCAGCCATCTTGGGCACAAATGCAAGCAGTGCCGTAACTGGCGTAGCGGCCCCTTGATACACGTCAGCAACATAAAAGTGCATGGGAAAGGCTGCAATCTTGAAGGCCAAACCCACCAGTGAAAGTAGCAACCCGGTTGCAAGCAGGGGCGGAAATTCACCCTGCAATCCTGCAACATATCCAGCAATACTTACAGGCTGTAATTGGGTACTGACTATCACTGTCGTGCCTGTTGCACCATAAACCAGTGAGAACCCATACAGAAAAATAGCCACGGACAGGGCTCCCAAAAAGAAGTACTTCAGCCCTGCTTCTTGGGCAGCCATGTGATTACGTCCGGTTGCCACCATGATGTAGGTGGGCAAACTCGTAAGTTCTAGCGCCAAAAACAGCCAAACCAGATCGTTGGCTGAAGCACACAGCATTGCACCTGTTAGGCTAAACAGAAAAAATGCAAAATATTCGCCACGACACACCATGGATGGATTAAAGGGCCGCCCCTGTGCGGCGGCTGCCTCAGCAACTTGAGTAGCAGGCAATAGATCGGGAACTCCCCAAGAGGTCAGCCATAGCAAAAGCCCTAGCAATATCACAGATAGCCTGACAAACATCGCCGTGGCCAGACCGGCAGCCCCACCAGAGGTCTCACCCGCCCACCAACCAAAATGCGGGGCCACAAGCAACAACCCCGCCACCGCCAAGGCCAGCCCCGTAATCCACACCACTGAGCGGCGAACTGCCTGCTTGGGCGACAATCCAACCACCATGCATATACATGCGCCGCTGATCATGATGATCTCGGGCCATAACGTTGCTAACTTTTCCAGAATCACGCTTTCAGTCATAATCCTGCATGCTTGGTGGCTTGCGCCATGGGCATATGCATCCTTACCTCAATCCTTGGATAATCAACCGTATAGTGAGCAACGGCCGTACGCTGTGGTAGATGCTCAACAATCTTTTCAAGCGGCTCAGTCAGAGTATCCAATATGAATGAAGGCTGTAGCCCCAACCATAAACACCCTGCCGCAAGCGGAGTGAGCGTCACAATCTCCCGCAGATTCAAGTCACATGACAAACAATGTCCATTTTCAACTCTTGGAACCTTAAGCGGGCCAAAAACAACCTTCCCCACCATGAAAAGGATATAGATCGCGGCAAATATCAACCCGAAACCAGCCATCACCGCGTACGGCGGACCAAGAACATATTTTGCCCGAAAGGCTCCAAGTAGAGTTAAAAATTCTCCAACAAATCCATTTAGCCCCGGCAGCCCCACGCTGGCAAGGCAGAAGAAGACCATAAAAAAGGACCAGACCGGCATTATCTGTGCCAAGCCCTGCATTTGGCTCATCTGGCGTGTATGGAATCGCTCGTAGATCATCCCCACACACAAAAATAGCGCGCCGGTCGATAGGCCATGATTAATCATGTACATCACCGAACCGGCCATACCCTCTGCATTGAAGGCAAACATTCCCAATACACAGAAACCCAAGTGTGAAACCGAAGAGTAGGCGATTAACTTCTTGATATCCTTCTGCACCCAGCAGATAAGAGCCGCGTAAAGGATCCCCACCACGGCCAACAGCCCAATGATCGGCGCAAACTGGTCGGCCGCAATTGGAGCGATCGGTATTGCAAGTTGAAGTAACGCATATGTACCGAGTTTGAGTAGAACACCTGCCAAGATGACTGATCCTGCCGTCGGCGCCTCGGTATGGGCCAGTGGCAACCATGTATGTAACGGAAAAAGCGGCACCTTCACGGCAAACCCAGCCAGCATGGCCCCCATCACCCAGGCCTGCTCTATTTCAGACAGTCTCTGCGGTGCCAATTCATACAGGGTGGCAATAGAAAATACCCAATCACACCTCCAAGCAACGTACAGCAGGCCAGAAAAGGTCAACATTGAACCGGTAAAGGTATACAAAAAGAACACCCGCGCAGCCTTGAGACGCTGTGCTGATCCATAAATTCCGATCAGGAAATACAGTGGTATCAGCGTAAATTCAAAACAAATATGGAAAAACACGATGTCCGTTGCGACAAACACACCGAGCATGGCTGATTCAAGTATCAACAACCAAAGAAAGAATTCCTTGACCCGGTCTTGGATGGCAGAAAACGATCCGAGTACCACCAGAGGCATTAGGAACGTCGTCAGCAATACAAGCCACATTGAAATGGCGTTCACCCCGAACCCAAACTGCAACCCAAAAGCGCCAACCCATTCAACCGATTTCACGAAACTCAATGCTGCCGGGTTAGACCAATCAAAAAAACACGCCCCAATTAACGAGAGCACGAACGTTGCCAGTGTTGCCAGTAGCGAAAAAACACGAACCATCGACTTGGTCAAATCAGGCAACAATACCAGCACCACCCCGCTTAACAACGGCATGGCCAATAGCAGTACCAGCATCAAATCAAGCAACCAGTTCATCAGTTCATCAACCTCACCACTATGAGTTGTGTCCACTTGCGATGGCCATCAGCACTAACACCACGATCGAAACCAGGCCAATTGCCATTCCAATGCCATAACCCTGCAATGCTCCCCGCTGTGATGGTTGAATGGCTAAACCTAGTGCCCGCGGTAAAAATCCCAAGGCCATTACCAAGCTATCAATCACCAGTCGATCAACTTGATAAAAGATTCCGCCAACCACACGCAATGGCCGCACAATCATTGCATCATACAACTCGTCAACGTAATACTTATTTGTCAAAACACGAACCGTGGCTACAAATCGATCTGCAAACCGTTCTGTGGCATCACGATTGAGCCAATGGAAGTAAGCAGCAGCCATGACCCCCACCACCGATATCACACCACTCACGACCATCATCAGTCCATGAAGCTGAACGCCCTCGTCCATCATTGGTGGGCGAGCAGGCTCGGCGGTAGAAGCCACCACCATACGCTCGATCCATTCGTGGCCCAAGAACCCGGCGGTCAAAGCACCGCAGGCCAGCACCAAAAGCGGAGCATTCATAAGCCAACTTACTTCATGGGCATCGTGAACATGCTCAACTTGCACTGAACTGCTTGTTCTAACTCCGTGATCTGGTTCCGCACCATGATGCTCAGCACCCATCTCATATTTCTCGGGCCCGGTGAAAATTCGAAACCACAAGCGAAATGCATAAAAGGCTGTCAGCAATGCGGTCAACAGCCCAATCACGCCCATGACATTCGGTAATATCAACTGTTCGTTAATACCCTTCTCAAATGTAGCCGCAAGAATCATATCCTTTGAAAAAAATCCCGCGGTAAAGGGGAATCCGGCCAACGCCAAGCACCCGGCAAACATCAACCAGCAAGTAACTGGTAGTTTTTTTCTAAGCCCTGACATTTTTCGCAGATCAAGTTGCCCTGCCAAGGCGTGCATAACCGATCCCGCAGTCAAAAACAGTAATGCTTTAAAGAATGCATGTGTAAACAGATGAAATATCCCGCCCGCGGTGGACAAGAAACCCACGCCCAAGAACATGTACCCCAACTGTGAAATTGTTGAATAGGCGTAGATACGCTTGATGTCGTATTGACATAATGCAATCGTAGCAGCGAACAGCGCGGTGACTGCGCCGACGACCGCAACGGTTGGTAATGCGTATGGTGAAATCTCGAACAATGGCAGCAGCCGTACAATCAGGTACACACCTGCCGTTACCATTGTGGCGGCGTGTATCAGTGCCGAGACCGGGGTAGGGCCTTCCATCGCGTCAGGCAACCAGACATAAAGAGGAAGCTGGGCGCTTTTACCAAAAGCACCCAACATCAACATGAACGGTATTAGATGATCCTTCCAATCCGTCGCACCATTTTGCATCGTTGCCGACACAGTTGAGATCATCTCATGAATCACCACCGTGTCGTAGCGGATATACGCGGTAAAGATCCCAATCAGAAACCCTAAATCACCTATCCGATTGACGACAAAAGCCTTCTTCGCGGCTGCAACCGCCGTTGGCTTGTCGTAGTAATAGCCAATCAGCAGATATGAACAGAGCCCAACCCCCTCCCAACCCAGAAATAAGAGCAATAAATTGTCGGCCATGACCAACGTGGTCATGGAAAATATAAACAGGCAGACGGCTGAAAAGAAGCGGGCGTATCCACGATCCCCTGCCATGTAGCCAGCAGCATAGATTGCGACAAGAGCGCCAACTCCGGTAACCACATAGAGCATGACAATCGTCAGTGAATCAAGAAGATATGAAAAATCTGCAACAAATATAGGCTTGCGAACGACAAACTCTTTTTCGCCATCAGTACCATCACGTGCAATCATCTTGCTGCCAGGATTTTCATTGGCATAAGACTCCGCCGAGATCCTTGACGAAAAAACCTGCTGACCCCAAATGCTGATCCAGTCAAAAACCTCAACGGTCCTGGGTTTGACTGGATCATTCCCATTCGGAGAAAACGAACCGCTAATTAAAACAGTAATCCCAAACGTTGCACAAATGGCTAAAATACAGATCAGTGCTGACGCCATCCGAAGCTGCCGCTTCATCGCACAAAGACCACACAACACCGCAGCTCCTGCGGGGATCCAAGGTATCCATTTGGCTAGTTCAATATGCATGTGCGGATTCAAAATCTCTTTCGGCTGAAAATCGACTCAACCTTGCAGTTCACCCCATGCCTCGGGATCCAGCGTCCGCTTACGTCGAAAAAGCAAAACAACTAGACCCAATGCCAATGCAGCTTCGGCAGCCGCGACGGTTAAAACAAAAATGACGAATGTCTGTCCGGTCAAGTTCCCGTGAAACCGGCTAAAACCTACCAACGTGATTACAACACCCTGAAACATCATCTCGGTACACAAGAACATCATGATCAGGTTACGGCGACACAAAAACCCAACCAGGCCAAAGATGAACAGAACCGCCCCGGTAAACAAGAAGTGCGACAATACCAAGCTATGCAATTCCGATACGACCATGACTTATTGATCTGTCCCTGCTTTCGGATCAAACGAATCGACACGCGTCTTAGCGATCACCACAGCGCCAACCAGACAAACCAGCAAGATGATTCCTGCCAGTTCAATCCCCAGCGGATGACCTTGAAAAAGATCCAACCCTATCCGCTCTGCATTACTGAGTTGCTCGGATTCACCGGCCAATGCTTCCGCCAATGCACCGTTTTCTCCGGACAGGTTTTGTACTGGCCGTGACGTTAGAACCTCCGCAATAATATCGGCATCGGTAGGTGCTGCGGAAAACCGGTTGGGATGAAACAAGTTTGCCTCTGCTGTTGGAAATGCTGCGGTAAGTATCGCTGATAGCAGAACGAACCCAATAATCACTGCTGCCGCTGGCTCGCGCGGAATACGGTCGTGATCTGGACGTCCGTCTGAATCTCCACTTTGGCTTGCAAGCATGATGACAAACAAGTAAGTCACCAGAATTGCTCCACCATAAATAATTACCGATGCAAACCCAATGAACTCGGCGCCAAGAATGAGTATTAAGCCTGCGCTGGACAATACCACCATAACAAACCATAGCGCTGCATAAACTGGCCGATCATGAGTAACCACCCGTGCAGCTGAAATGATCGCCACGGCACTGAAAATGTAGTAATACACCATCACCGCTTGTCCAACGTCACGGTCCGTGGGCTCCGGCAAATACTCGGCCAGTAATAACCATAAGCCCCCAAGCGTGGCTGCACCCAAAAGTGCACCGAACTTCCCGGGCTGAAAACCACGACGTGGCATCATCATGTAGAGCGAGATCGCTGCAAGCGTCGACGCGATGTAGATTAAATATGGCATCGCCGGCTAAACGGGCCCGCAAGCGAGGATTGAACTTAGCAGTAATCAGAATCACCCGCGTGATTGGTGCAACAGCATAGGACTGGCACCGGCCATTTGCAACACTGCGCATCAACTCTCACAAGTACTGTATCATTCGCTATTTACCTCTAATCAACCATCGCAAACAAACGCCCTGCACGCCCCCAACTTGCTCCCTCCAATGTAGCGGATCTCGCCGCATTACCTCGACAAAAATCAAAAATCACAGGGAAAGCGGTTGCTGTGGGCTTGAGATTAGATGGGGAAATATCATTTTGGTGCAGGACAAGGGGCCCAATACAAGATATAATATATATATAAACACCTGTTGTCGCTATACCTTTAAAGGTACAATACCACCAACCGGCAACACCCGAAATTTGTCAGCGGAGAGGTATCTTGCTTACTCTACTGGGGCCCCAAACAACCTGTTGCGATAAACTGCCACGCCGCTCTTTTCTAAAAGCCGGATTTTTAGGGTTGACTGGGACGAGCTTGGCACAAATGCTGCAGATCCGAGCACACGCGGTTCAGGCCAGTGGTGTGCCACTGCCCAAAACCTCGGTGATCTTTCTTGAATTGGCAGGCGGTGCCAGTCAATTTGAAACGTATGACCCAAAACCCAATGCTCCAGCAGAATATCGCGGCTGGTTTGGTGCCATTCCTACCAAACTACCGGGGGTCCAGTTCAGCGAACTAATGCCGCAGCAGGCAAAAATTGCCGACAAGCTTGCGATTGTCAGGTCGGTGTACCATCACCTAATCAACCACGATAGTGGAGCGCATTTAACCAGCACCGGTTTTGATGTCGGCAACACCGACTTGAACCTTCATCCCAGTGTTGGATCGATTGCAACGAAAGTTCGAGGCGCTAATGCTCCAGGGTTACCCGCATATGTCGCACTGCCCGGCATGCCGATATATGCCCGCTCGGCGTACTTGGGAAACAGCCATGATCCATTCCATATTGGCAATCCGAATGACGGTAACTTTAAAATCAAAAACCTGACGCTACCTGACGGGTTAACCACAAGCCGCCTCACTGACCGGCGCACCCTGCTCAAGTCATTCGATAATGCCAAACGAGTACTCGACAACCATGGTATCGCCAGCGCAATGGATCAATTCACACATAAAGCATTCAGCATGGTTACCAACGACCTAGCCCGTAATGCCTTTGATATCGGCCAGGAATCTCCCGCCGTGCGGGATATGTACGGCAGGAATAGCTATGGACAGAGCGTTTTGCTCGCACGACGCCTGGTGGAAGCAGGAGTCACTTTCATCACTGTGACCGAAGGCTCATGGGATTTTCACGATAACGCCAAATCAGCCTCACTAAATAAAAGCCCCTCTTACGATAGGGCGGTGGCGGCCCTTGTGAATGACCTGCAAGCGCGAGGGTTGGATCGTGACGTACTGGTTGTGGCCATGGGAGAGTTTGGTCGCACACCAAAGATCAACAAGCTAAACGGCCGAGACCACTGGCCACAAGTCATGAGTGTACTTTTTGCCGGTGGGGGCTTACAAATGGGACAGATCATCGGTGCATCCAATGCCAAAGGCGAAGAGCCTATTGACGCGCCGTACAAACCACAGAGCGTCCTAGCCATGGTCTACCGGCATCTGGGTATTGACCCAGCCATGACATTCGACGACTTGACGGGTCGCCCACGACACATCCTCGACCACCGCACCTTAATAAAAGAATTAATCTGATCCCCTCACTGGCCCTAGATCATCTATCCATCATTTACAGATTCCACCGATTGTAAAATCTGCGGCTTTTTCTTTACACGAGTTTCAAACTCGTTGCGAAACTTGTCAACAATGGTACGAATTGCCCAGTTCGCACCGTCTGCCAAACCACAAATGGTTGAGCCCTGGCCGCTGGGTAAAGCTCCCATTGACCCAGCCACTTCGTGTAATAAATCAATATCCTTTGCATAACCCTGCCCACGTTCAATCCGGCTGAGCAGTTGGTACATCCAATGCGTCCCCTCCCGACAGGGCGTACACTGGCCACATGATTCATGACTGAAAAATTGAGCAATATTGCGAGCCACCGCCACCATATCAGTGTGTTCATCCATAACGATCACACCAGCCGTCCCCAGCCCCAGACAGTTGTATTTGGCACCAACATCAAAATCGAGTTGTGCGTCATAATCGTCCGGACCAATCACCCCCGTAGAAATACCGCCCACAATAGCTGACTTGAATTTGGCGCCATCACGCATACCACCACAGAACTCCTCGATCAAATGAGACATCTTGATCCCCAGTTCTTCCTCGTATATGCCGGGTCGGTTAATGTGCCCGGAAACGCCAAAAAGCTTGGGTCCATAGCTAGCTGGTACCGTTGACGGTATACCGTCAGGTCGTGGTACTCCCATCGATTTAAACCAGTTGACACCAAGTTCCAGAATCGGCCCCACCATGGCCAGGGTTTCGACGTTATTAATAATTGTTGGCCGGCCAAAAGCACCCGCCACAGCTGGAAATGGTGGTTTAATCCTAGCCCAACCGCGTTTTCCTTCTAACGATTCGAGAAGTCCGGTTTCCTCGCCGCAGATATATGCACCTGCACCGCGGTGCACATAACACTGCGGCATGCGGCCGTTGATCTGGCCAAGCAATGATTCATTGCCGAAAATTTTGTTCTCATAAGCCTCATTCACGGCATACTTCAATGTTTTGGCCTGCTGATGATATTCGCCACGAATATAGATATAGCTTGTGTCAAGTTGGCAGGCATGCATGCAAATCGCAATGCCTTCCAGCAACAAATGCGGATCGTAGTCCAACAACAACCGGTCTTTAAATGTTCCCGGTTCAGATTCATCTGCGTTTACCGCCAGATAGCGACGGTCACCATCCACCGGAGGTAAAAAACTCCATTTCATGCCCGCCGGAAACCCCGCACCACCCCTACCACGTAGTTCAGCTTCCTTGACGAGTTCGACCACCGCGTTCGGCTTCATCCCCATGGCTTTTTTAAGCCCTTCATAGCCGCCGGTATCAAAATACATATCAATATCAATAAGCTTACGATCCCGCGGGTCACCCCAAGGTGGCGTGGGAATTCTTTTAGTTAAAACTGGGTGATCTAATGCCATAAGTGTTTACGCCTCGCCCGACGAGGCGTCTGGTTGGTCATCAGGTTTTCTGACCTCTATCTCATCAATCGTTGTACGCCGTAACGTCACCGTAGGGCTCACCTTCTTCTCTTCGACCTGCTTATTCACCCGGCATTTCTGCTTTCGATCAACAGGCTCAATCACATCGTGAATAAACAAACCCGCATGACGACAAATTCGTGTAAACCAAGGCATTTCACATTAGCTCAAAAGAGATCACTCCAACCCATCTAAAATCTGCCCGAAGTTCTCTGTAGTCAGGTTTTCATGCAACGTCTCATTTACCAGGGCACAAGGTGCCGTATCACAAGAACCCAGACAACCAACGGTCATCAGCGTGAATTTTCCATCTTCCGTGGTTTGCCCTGGTTCAATCTGCAGTTTGGCCTTGATACTTTCAAGCAAATCCATCTGTCCCAGCAGTTCACAACTGACTGACTGGCACATCATGATCAAGTATCTGCCCTTGGGATTTAACCAAAAATCGTCATAGAACGAGGCTGTATCAAGTAGTTGCGATGCACTGGTTTCAAGAAACTCAGCCGCTTCTTCCAACGCTTGGTACGGAATCCAACTATGTTTATGCTGAACCGCATGCAGAACAGGCAACGTCGCTGCTTGGCGACTCGGGAAACGGGGGATTACTTCCGTTTCAAGCATCTTTTTCAGCTCATCGTCGAGGTAAGGATCTTCACGACGCTCGATCTGCATCGTGGCCGAGTTTTTGACAATCCATGCCATAAAATCTGTTTCGAATTTCCGATTTCAATATTCGGAATTGCCTCTGCGGGACTCAGCGATCCAACTCGGCGGCGATGATATTCAAACTGCCTAACACTGCAACGATGTCCGCCAACAAATGCCCTTCGATCAACTTAGGGAATACTGAGTAGTTAATAAAACTTGGTGCCCGGCAACTTGCTCGCCATGCCCGAGGGCCACCATCACTGACGATAAAGAATCCAAGTTCTCCATTGGCTGTTTCATTTGCCGCATACGACTCGCCCACAGGGGCCTCCCAGCCACGATTTGTCATCACCAATTCAAAATGCTGAATCATCCCTTCAATCGAACCGTAAACAGACATCTTCTCGGGCTTCGTAAGTTTTTCATCATCATCTACATTTACCGGGCCAGACGGAATTTGGTCAATCAACTGATCAATGATCGCAAGTGATTGGCGGATTTCTTCCACACGCACAAGGTAGCGGGACAAAACATCCCCCGTAGTAGCAACTGGCACTTTAAATTGAACTGCCTCAGCACCCGCCCCATCCCAATCATCCTCGTAGCACAGGTATGGCTCATCCTTCCGTAGATCCCGCCGCACGCCGCTGGCACGAGCAACCGGACCTGACAATGACCAAGCGATTGCATCATCGTGGTTAATCACACCAACGCCTTCCGTACGATCGCGAAAAATTCGGTTCTTATTGAGCAGCCCCTCCAAATCATCGACTGCGGGGGGACATTGCTCATGAATAAATCGCTTAACCATGGATCGGAATTGCTGTTCATCGGGCAAGTCGTACATCAACCCACCGACTCGCGTCCAGTCACAATGAAAACGCTGCCCACAAATGAACTCGAGGATGTCATAAATACGCTCCCGCTCATTGAATCCATACAGAAACGCAGTAAACGCGCCTAGATCAAGGGCTGCAATGGGTGCACACAACAGGTGGTCTTGAATGCGAGCCAGTTCGGCAACAATGGTGCGTAATGCCTTGCACCGAGGAGTGATATTAATACCGAATAATTTTTCCACTGAAGTGTGCCATGCAATGTCATTGGCGACCGGAGAAACATAATTCATCCGACTGACAATGGTTACATACTGGTTGTAATCAAGATGTTCGCCAAGCTTTTCGAACCCCGAATGCAGGTAACCAATATGGGGTGTTGCCTTGACAACACGTTCGCCGTCCAATTCCACCACAATCCGAAGCGTGGTGTGAGTTGCTGGATGCTGTGGACCAAAGTTAAGCATCCAACGATCTCCATCCGTACTATCCCCCCCCGATCTACCATCAACAGGTCGTGTAACGGTATCGCTGTCCTCCACATAGGGCGTCGTTTCTACATCAACATCAAACGGTTTGAGATCGTAGGGCATGGGATGGATAACCTGACCAAATCTACCATCAATTGTAGTTAGCGCCAGCCGCAGTAGCCAATACCACATCCGACAACTTAGACTTATGCTTCAATCATGCAATCTGATCAGCAATTGCCATACAAGACCGTCCAGGACATTGCCACTCAAATGGGCTTTTCCTTGGTCGGCATTGTGCCCGCGATGCCGAGTGATCATGGTGATTACATGCGCCGGTGGCTGAACGCAAAAAAACATGGCGAGATGGGCTATCTAGCGAAGCATCTAGAGAAGCGATTAGATCCCGGCAAGCTGTTTACCGGGGCTAAAAGTGTCATCTGTGTTGCGGATTGCCATGCTTGCAATTATGACTCAACCGGCTCTGATCCAAACCGCATAGGCAAGATCGCACGTTATTCCTGGGGTGATGATTATCACAAAATCATCAAATCTCGTCTTTTTCAGCTAGCGGACGCGTTGCGTACACGATGGCCTGATCAGCATTACCAAGCAGCCGTTGATACCGCGCCTATCCTCGAAAGAGAACACGCGCATCGCGCTGGATTGGGGTGGATTGGCAAACATACACTACTCATCCACCCCAAGTTGGGCTCATGGATGTTGCTCGGCCAGATCGTAACAACTCTGTCAATCGATTTTACTCCTCCTCACGATGCAGAGGTCGCCGCCGAGCCCCTTGGGGAACCGCTTACCGATCATTGTGGAAGTTGTACACGCTGTATTAACGCTTGCCCAACCCAGTGCATCTCCCCCGATGGTTATCAGTTGGATGCCAGCCGATGTATCAGTTACCTAACGATTGAACACCGTGGTGCGATTGAACCCGACTTGTTTAAGGCAATGGGCCAATGGGTAGCCGGATGTGACATCTGCCAGGAAGTCTGCCCTTTTAACAGCCCTGAACACCAATCCAAATATCCAGTGATCCCCTCACACCACCGCTACACGCCGCGACCACCGGCGCCTGGCATTGACCTGCTCGAATTGCTTGACTGGGATACCAAAACCCGGCAAGAAGCATTTCGGAGTTCCGCACTCAAGCGGATCAAGCTGACTCAACTTCGACGCAACGCAGTCATTGCAGCCGGCAACTATCTCGCCCAACATGAAGACGACGAACTCTACCGCCGGCTCAATCAAATCGCCCAAGACCCCAACGAGTTGGATTTGGTTCGCTCAACAGCCCAGCAAGTATTACACGCCGACAATGCTGTACCCGGCATCGACATGGATGGTTTCGCCAGTCACACCACTGGCTAAATCAGACAGAAGATATGCAGCTGTTTTACCCGCTTCTTCGCCCTTGATATTCCGACGAAGTGATGACTTATTCTCCTGGTTCTCAAACATCTCAGCAATACCACCGACCGCGGATGCCGCCAGTGTCCTCAAAGGACCGCCACTAATGGTATTGACCCGAATATTCTTGTCCCCAAGTTCAAAAGCAAGGTAACGCGTAGTATGCTCAAGAGCTGCCTTGGCAACACCCATCACGTTATAACCGGGCACAACCTTTTCACCGCCGTAATAACTCATTGATATGATCGATCCACCGTCCGGCATCACATCCGGTGCCCGTTGGCCCATGGCGAGCAGTGAATATGCGCTTATCTCCAGAGCCTGATTCCAGGCCTGACGCGTGGTCTGGTGGAACTTGCCGGGTTGCAAAAACTGCCGATCAGCAAAAGCAATTGCATGAACAATGAAATCAATCGATCCGAAGTCACTGGCAACCTTGTTAAAGACCGTATTAAAATCCTCATCCTGTGATACATTGCAGGGTGTCAGCCATGGATCTTCATCACCCAGTTCTTTAATTGCGCCACGTACTCGCCGCTCCATTTTGCCTTTTTCGTCAGGCAAAAAGGTATAGATACATTCACCGCCCGCTTCGAGAATCTGCTTGGCTATGAACCAAGCATAACTGCGATCATTCAGGACCCCGGTAACGATTCCGCGTTTGCCACCCATAATGCCCATTGACGAACCTGTCCTTTCCGCTAAAGGTTGTACAGCCAGGCTCATAATTAAGACGCTATCGGTAGAACTCAATGATCAAATTCATGTTCACATCGAACGGAACTTGATCGGGTGTCGGTATGGTAGCGATATTGGCTGTTAGCGTAGAAGGGTCAAAGCTCAGCCAGCCAGGAGCCTCATGCCCCGGCATCGACTCGAGATTTTCGCGTACAAGCTTATGTATGCTCGGTTTCAATGTGATCTTATCACCAACCTTCAACTGAAAGCTGGGGCGATCCGTTTTTCGATCATTCACCAATACATGTCCATGGACAACAATTTGCCGTGCCGCCCAGATGGTCCGAGCCCAACCTAGCCGACGAATAACATTATCCAAGCGTTGCTCAAGTAACTGTAACAGTACATCGCCGGTATTCCCCTTAGCCCGACTGGCACGCTTTAAGCACAAACGGAACTGGCGCTCCATGACGTTGTAGTGGTAGCGTAACTTCTGTTTCTCATTGAGGCGCACACCATAATCGCGCAGGCGTCGACCCCGAAAACCGTGTGTCCCCGGCGGATTGAGTTGCCGCCTGCCGGTATGCTTGGCGATATCCGCAATCGGAACGCCCACCCGACGAGAAAGCTTGATTTTGGGGCCTATATAGTTCGCCATTGCCTACCTACAAATACCCCCACCTCTGGAACTTTACTCAGCATCCCTGATACCGATGATTTCACCCACCTCGCCCAAGACCAGTAAGCCCCTAGGCGAGCCGCACATTAAACCGTGGCATGGGCCATAGGTCAAACGCGTTGCACGCAAACTAGATGGTTCCCCCAAGAACCCCACACACTCATATCCGGGTTTCCACTAGGGACCGCACCTTATCGGCCGTTATGGCGGTGCAATGAAGATTCCGCCAACCCTTATCTTTCCCCATTGAAAACCCGAAACTCCCCGCAAGTACATGATCCATAAGGGATTAAAAACCAGGCCGCGCATTATTCGATTGCATACCCGGTGCCTGCACGCCGGCCGTTAGCCTATTCATGCCTGTTGAATATGACATGCTGGCTTACTGCAACACAAAGCAACTCACTCGTCGGTCACGCAACCCTCTGACGCGCTCTTGACACTTTTAATGTACTTATACAATGTCCCACGCGTAGCTTTGTATGGTGGCATTTTCCATGCCGCCCGGCGTTTGGCCATTTCTTGGTCGCTAATCGCAAAATCGATTGAGTTTTCTTCGCTACCGATGGTGATCTGATCGCCATCTTGCACCAAGGCAATCGGACCACCTTCCTGTGCTTCAGGACAAACATGGCCAATGATAAAACCATGGGATGCACCCGAAAAACGCCCATCAGTCATCAGCGCCACATCCTTGGACAGGCCAGCGCCAAAAATCGCCCCGGTGGGAGTAAGCATCTCCGGCATGCCAGGGCCGCCTTTGGGCCCCTCATAACGGATCACGATAACATCACCCTTCTGGATCTCATGGCGTTCAAGTGAAGCGAGCATATCCTCCTCACTATCGTAGCAACGCGCCGTCCCCGTAAACCGCAACCCCTCTTTACCTGTAATTTTGGCGACCGCGCCATCTGGGGCCAGATTACCGTGAAGAATTTGGATATGCCCTGATGGTTTAATTGGATTATCTAAAGCACGTATTACGTCCTGCCCTTCTTTTAATTCAGGAACTATCGCCAGGTTCTCGGCAATGGTCTTACCCGTTACCGTCATCAGATCACCATCAATCATGCCCTCCGCCAGTAGATATTTCATCACGCCCGGTGTCCCACCAACTGGGTGAAGGTCTTCCATCACGTAACGGCCACTAGGTCGTAGATCTGCAAGGAATGGTGTTCTATCACTTACTTTTTGAAAGTCCGCAACTGTCAACTCTACATCAACCGACCTCGCCATGGCGATCAGGTGCAACACCGCATTGGTCGAGCCACCCATTGCCGTTAAAACCACCATCGCATTCTCAAACGCAGGACGTGTCATGATGTCGCGAGGCTTGAGATCCATCTTCATAATGGTGGCGATAGCTGCAGCACTGCGAACACACTCATCAAGTTTCTGCGGATCTTCAGCCGGAATCGAAGATGAATACGGCAGTGACATCCCCATGGCCTCAATTGCAGTAGCCATTGTGTTAGCGGTGTACATCCCACCACAAGCACCTGCACCCGGACAAGCGTTCCGAACAATCTTGCGCCGGTGATCGTTGCTGATTTTTTCGGCCAAGTACGCACCGTAGGTCTCAAATGCGGATGCCACATCACATTTATGTTCAATACCATCGATTTTGGCTGATCCGCCGCGGATGGTACCTCCATAAATCATAAGTGCAGGCCGATTCAGCCGACCCATTGCGATTAAACAACCCGGCATATTCTTGTCGCAACCCGGGATGGCAACCAATGCATCGTACCACTGGGCACTGACCACCGTCTCAATCGAATCAGCAATGATGTCCCGCGATTGAAGTGAATAGGACATCCCATCCGTACCCATACTTATTCCGTCGGAAACACCAATGGTATTAAATCGCATCCCAACTAAATCCACGGCCCCCATTCCGCCTTTGACCTCAGCTGCCAAATCATTGAGGTGCATGTTGCAGGGATTGCCTTCAAACCAACATGCCGCAATGCCAACCTGCGGCTTGTCCATTTCCTGCTCGGTAAGCCCAGTAGCATACAACATGGCCTGCGACGAGCCCTGGGACATAGATTGAGTTAAACGAGAACTAAATTTATTGAGCTGTTCCGGCATCAAGACTCTCCTATACAAAGCTGGCGAGCATTCTATGCCAAGCTACCTGATGGGCCAATGAAGGAGCAAGGTCCTATGCTACAATAAGCTTGACGACCGCTCATAATGGTTTGTTTGCAATAATGCGAGGAGTTTTAGGATGAACTTAATAAGTAATTCATTTAACTACACATCTCAGGATCATCAAGAATACGAACACATCGGCTACAAGATATTTAACCCTTTTTTGAGTCAAGAGGGGCTTGAATCGTGCCGCCACGAACTTGACCTAATGATTAATGAGAAACTTCAACCGGGGCGTAGCCCGGATGAAATCATCTCGGCACACCACCAAGAACCATGGGCATGGGAACTGGCCACCCATCCAAAAGTCTTGGACATGATCGAAATGCAAATTGGACCCAATATTGTACTTTGGTCATCACATCTCATCTGCAAACCACCAGGCTCTGGCATGCACATCCCCTGGCACCAAGATGCGCCGTACTGGAATGTATCGGATGGTCTAGCAGCAGGAATCTGGATCGCATTTGATGATGTCGATGCCACCAATGGTGGCATGTGTATCTTGCCACACTGGCACCAACGTGGTGTGCTACCGATTGCCAAAAGGCAATCCCGTCTATTTAACCAGGAAATTGAACCTTCAAGTTTACCGAAGGATATCGACCAGGTGAAAGTGCAATACCATTTCCAAGCTGGTGGCATGGCAATCCATAACACCATGATCCCTCACACTTCGGAACCTAATCGATCTGACCGCTGGCGTCGCGTTGCTGTCTTTCGCTACGTAAGAGCAGACGGTGAACATGGACCCAAACAGTATGAAAATTACCGAACAGGCGAACCGTTTGATCGAAAATTTTTCCTTGTTCGGGGCGAAGATATTGCCAACCGTAACCTGCCACGTAACCCATTTATCAACCACTAAGTATCAAATACGACGTCGCGTGGGATTTAGTAATACATTGTCGTGTCCAGGTACCACCACGTCAGCAATTTCAACCACTTCCGCCAAGCTCTCCCGAGCCTGGGCAACATCAAGTGCACCACGCAGCACACGACCTTGATTAAGGTGCTCTTCAGTGGCCACTGCATCACCGGCAATCAGTGCCGTGGAGTTCATCTGGCTCAAAAGAAGTCCACATGTGCCTTGCGTGTAGCCCGGTAGCGGGAATAGGTCCACTTGATCAGCCAGCCGGTCTGGTGCTGCTTCACAACGATTGAGCAGTGCGATCTCCTGCTTAAGGATATCTTGAGTAGACCTGTCTTGGGATTCCTTGAGTTGTTCGACCAAATGCTTGCCAATAGTCTCACGTTCCATCTCGCTGATCAACCACCGTGCATCAGTGAACGCGGGTAACCCCCACCGATGTGCCGGACGAAAGTTTGTGAGGAACACATGAGTCACTTCGGATGGACCAATACCCGCGCGCTCAGCCAAACGGGGAACAAGAACTTGTTTCGGCAATGCAGGATCGACAAGGATCGTATGGCCGCTACTGCGAATCAGTGTTGTAGTGGCATGGGCAGTACGCGCAGTAGCCTCGACAGGCCATAGTTCATGATGACTTAAGGTGCCGATGCTGATAATGCGGTAATCCATGAACCCAACTTAAACTATGACTTCGAAACAGCTATAGGAACCAATGGAAGCAGCCCACCCCAAAAATACCGAGTTTACAACATAATGCCCAAAAACTAATCCTTGAGCCCATCAGTATGCTGCCATGGTATCGTCCCTTGGTTCTGCTGCTTCTTGCGGGCTAACGCGTCAAGAACCAGTGGGGGCAGTAGTAGGTGCAGGCGTTCAATATCACCCCCGGATGCAATCTGCTTGATCAGTGTGGAACTGGTAAAAGCAAATGTTTCGCCTGTCATGATAAAAACCGTTTCGATATCCGCGATTGCCCGGTTGGTCAGTGCGAGCTGAAATTCATAATTCAGATCCGTCACATTACGTAGCCCGCGTACAATCGCGGTGGCGCCGACATTTCGTGCATAATCAACAGTCAAGCCCTGATAAGTCTGGACGTCGATGATCGCGTGATCACCAACAAGCTGTTGAATCATCGCTGTACGCTCATCCAAACTAAACAACTCCTCTTTGGATGGGTTCTTGGCGATCGCAACAACAAGCTGATCAAACAACCGCTCAGCGCGGTGGATAACGTCAAGATGACCATTGGTCATCGGATCAAACGTACCCGGAAACAGACCAATTTTCTTCTCCGGTATCACGGTACGGTGAGTATATCAGCCACGGCCATTGGTGGGCCCACCAAACCGCATAAACACCCAATCAGATAGAACTCTAACGATCGAAATAATCGCCACAAAACCCAGATTGGCCGCTTAAATCGGCCGCGTTCAATTATTTCTATTGGCATTAAATCAAGTTGAATTGCTTAATTTATACAGCATTAGACCCAAACAATGCGTTGGGAGACCCCGCTGGCCAGCAGTAGGGAGGTACGAGACTGCCCCAGCTTGTTCTGTGTCGGCATCAGAGCAAGAACCCAATGCCTTGACCGTATTAACCCTGGATCGGGTCTCGCACCGGCTTGCCTCCCCGGTCGAGACCCTTTTTCTCATTCTATTTTCTTAGATAATTAGAGATATAAGGATTAGATTTAACCCTTCTCATCATGCCCCATTACGAAACAATCAGGTCAACCAGTTACCCCGCTGCTGATCCCCTAGAACGCATCTATGCTCGGTTCCGCCCAGTTCCATCATGCAAAAGGGGATGCTAACGCACTGGTTTCACCCTGGCCAGCATCCAAAACCGGGAGGCTGATGCCTTGGGGGAATCGCATAATTATCTGTAAATAATAAATTTATGAGCCTATTGTCATAATAAATACTGCCGAACCCCAGGCGCCCAACCACCCATTGCACATGCCGCCAGACTGCGTACAACCGCTCAGAAAATCAAATTTAGTATGGCTGGCACCTGCTCATTTTCGATCACATTGGTTTAAAATCACCCCAACATCTTACGCCACATCCGTAGAGACTACCAAACAAAAATATTCTATTGTACTTATTATCAAACACTTACAAATAACCAAAGGAGAACAAGCCAAGTGCGGCACGGGGTTTGCATAAAGGTTAATCAGACAATTTGAAAATGCCACGATAAAGCGTGTTTTACTCGTACTTGGAGTACATAAAACAGTTCGTGGAGGTATTCGCTGCTAGTTCCCAGGGGCCTGCGTTGTCCGCGGGTAACCATGCGAACGATTAGCAAGATCTTGGAAGCTTGCTAGGCGAACACCACAAACAGCCAGAGTCAGGCTTTTGTTAGTGTTATGTGAGGATTAAATGTGGGCGGCTGAAGTGAAATAACATCCGTCCTCAGGCTTGAAGAACTGCAAAAGTTCGGTTATAATTAAGAAGGAGAAGTGCCATGCAAGTGTCTAATATTTATCGCAATGTAAGGTGCGCGCTAGTTGCGTTGTCCACCACATTACCACAGCAGAAAAGGAGAAGTGCAATGAAATTTGGGTATCTAAAATGTGCTGCAGTCGCCTTGGTCGCCTCAATGATGTTCGCCGGCACCACAAACGCCAGTGTTATCGTTGACGCAGGATCCGTCTTTAATTGGACCATCAGCATGCCAACACCCGTCGGCGATGGCAGCGAAGGCTTGGTAGGGACAACCCTATCGATCTCCAATGTCAGCGGAAATTCAGATAACAACCCCCAGGCAATCGATCTTGGCCCTGGCGATGGCTCCGGTAGCTTTGGTATCCGCGGGGCATTGCACCAAGAAAATATTTCCGCCATTGGCACAACCCCCCAGAACGATGGTGGCGTTATTGCAACCTCAATTGATAGCCATTTTTCATATGACCCAGCTGATGACAGTATCAGTAACCTCTTCGGCCCTGGCGAAGATGTAGGTGCCGCGACCAGTAGTGCTGAGGCTGCACTTTCTACTCATGCATTTGCTGCGTTTTCCCAGACGAGCTTTGGTTCGTACCTCCAGGCAACCACCGTTGTCCTAGGTGCTGCCCCCCAGACTATCGACGTGGCCTATATCGTTGGTAAAGCAGACGCAGAAATCAGTGTGGCTGGCGAAGTTGCCACCTCCGGACGAGCGGGATCTGCTTCAAAGCAGGCAGCGGACTTCACCTTCACCCTCATCCCCGAACCGGCAACTACCGCAATGATCGGTGTGGGCTTGATGATGCTTGGTGCGTCGAGAAATCGGCGGTCAGCCTGAGATGATCGTGATAAATTGAGGTGTGGTTCTAAGTAAGAACAACGCTTCAGCGCATCACAGTTCGTGCAAAGAGGATTCACCTCCTCCCCAAGCACGTACACTGTATGGCACAAACAAGAAACACGGGCACCAAGTGCCCGTGTTTTCTTTTTTTATCTTTTACCGCACGAAAGGTTCATCGCAATGAAGTTCCGATATCTAAAATGTGCTGCAGTCGCCTTGGTCGCCTCAATGATGATCACCGGGACCACGAATGCCAGTGTTATCCTTGACAGCGGATCCGTCTTTAATTGGACCATCAGCATGCCAACACCCGTTGGCGATGGCAGCGAAGGCTTGCTGGGGACAACCCTGTCGGTCTCCAATATCAGCGGGAATCCAGATAACAACCCCCCAGAACGATGGTGGCGTTATTGCAACCTCAATTGATAGCCATTTTTCATATGACCCAGATGATGCCAGTATCAGTAACCTCCTCGGCCCTGGCGAAGAGGTAGGTGCCGCGACCAGTACTGAGGCTGCACTTTCTACTCATGCATTTGCTGCGTTTTCCCAGACGAGCTTTGGTTCGTACCTCCAGGCAACCACCGTTGTCCTAGGTGCTGCCCCC
>PBAS01000007.1 GCA_002716625.1 Phycisphaeraceae bacterium
TCGCGTGGAACGATAGAAGCGACCAAAGTCAGAGAGTCGTACCTCTTTGTTCTCGGCCAGTGCTTCACCAATGATCTTAAAAGTCATATCTATCACGTCACGGACAATGTTCTCGTCCTCGGCCACCAGCAAATCTTCTAAATCTTTACGTATGATTTGCTCGAACTCAGGACGGTTGATGCGGCGTGGCTCTTCTGCAGGCTTCAAGTGACCTCCCGTTATTTGATTTGATTGATAATGCGCTTTCTGAAAGGGGGTGTAACAGAGAAGCGGAGCTTTTGACGTGCGGGGATATTGCTAGGAACGCCAGTCTTAGGGTTACGGCCTACTCGCTCGCCCTTGGTGTTACAGCTAAATACCCCAATACCACTAAATACGACGGTCTGGCCCTCATTCATAACGCTAGCCTTGATTTGCTCCAGCATCTTATCTATCACAGATTCACAAATTACTTTGCTGCCACGGTGGCGGTCATAAATACGATGACTAACTTTGTCCACTATGTCGCTTTTGGTCATGACCTCTACGTCGTTTTTGGTGGTGATTTCAGACACTCTAAATCCTCTTTTATCTGTTTTAATGTAACCCCATATTTCAAGCCATACTCCCTTATCGCCTCTGCTATAACTTCTTCATTGCTATTGCATCCTGATCGCTTCTTAACTTCTTCTATAAGGCCTCTCTGGGTGGCTGAGCTACGAAAATAAATGCGCTTGACTCCAAAACTATCCATTCGCGCCTTGTGACGCTTGGAGCGTTGGGCTGGGGTTAAAGGGGCTCGTTTCTTCTTTCGCTCTTTCATATCAACGATTATACACACATTCCGAACCACTATTATAAAAAGAGTATAAAAAAAACGCGGCATCAAATACCGCGTTTTTATTAAGAGTGATTCAACTGTCTATTGCCGTTTGAACTGAGAGAAATGGCTAAGCGTACCTTGCTGGGTGTTGAGTGGCTTCTTAATGGTCTTGGCCTGCTTGGCAATCTTATACAGCAAAGCCTCCCACTCCATGTAAGGCATATCACGCCAACCACTTACAGGCTGGCCCTGATCATTCATGAATATGTAAGTGTGCTTAGCTTCTTTGAATGGGATAGGTTCCTCGTTCTGGCCCTTACGGACCTCAAAGATGCTGCGACTAGGGATATAACGAACTTTTAGGCCTACTGTCGCTGCTACCGCTTTAATTACACCGCTATCAACTCTAATGTCTTCTTTGAAGATCTTCGTATTCACGATCTCACGGCGGTTCTCTATCGTCTCTTTGCGCCATTCAAAAATGATGCAGCGAACGTGAGGGGTGCGAATGTCGCTTTTAAGCTTAAGCATGCCAGCTTCATACAGCTGAGTGATGATTCGATAGTTGATCTTAGTTCTTGGTGCAATGGTGTTACCCACGCCCTCATAATCACAAACGTATGCACCGGTTAACCACTTGTAAGCCTGCTGGCTGCCAAACTCACTCGCTGGGGTGTAGCTTAAGATCAGGTTGTCTCGATACAGGTAGTCGCAAAGGAAATTCCGAACGGCCTTAGACGCATTCAGTTTAGATAGGTCAAAAGGACGAATTTCGTCCTTTTGATACTTCTCAGCTAGCATAACTTTTCCTAGTGTTTGTCACATTATGCTGCCAGTGTAGTTTTGTTATCGAATGATGGCAACGCTAAGTAATTCGTCAGCTGCTCCATGCAGGCATCAAACCCTTTGGCCGCAACCACGTAATACCCCATTTTTTGATACCGTTCCATCTTGTCTTTCTGCTCTTTGCTAACGGTACCTTTATCGGTTTTTACCTCCAAAAACATCCCGTGATAGATCCCTTTGGGGATGGGAATAAATACATCCGGTGTGCCTTTCTTTTGGCCCTCATACTTCATGAGGCTAGCCGCTCTAGGGGTTCGATAACCACCATTGGGGATAGCAAATACGAACTCATACTCGTTCGGGTATTGGACCTCTATCGTGTAGAACAAGCGTACCTGCAGCCAGTGCTCTGCTAGCTTTGTATCATTGAGCTCTTTGGGTGTCTTAATCCCTTGGGCCAATCGCTGCTTGTGTGGCGATTCCAGTGTGACTTTCTTTTGTGTGGCCGCTCTGGCCACCTCACTGTCTCGCTTAAGAATGGCCACCAGCCAATTAGGAAGCTCAGACGTATCCATTAGCGCTGTGCTTACCTGTGCTGCAGTTGGTGGAGTCATTACACTTGCTGATATTCGATTAAGCTCTGCTATGGGAGCGTCAATGTTGAAGTCGCCACCATGGCCAGCCTTAACCCCTTTCCTCTTCCATTTTTTACGCTTCTCTACCTGCTTGAATAGGAAGTCGTTTCCGAACCTTGCGCCTTTAGCCATAATCCAAGTTCACTTATTGCTTTCTAAAATCAATGCTCTTAATGTCTGTTCGTAGCTTGGTTTAAGTTCATCGTCTCTGGGGGTTAGTTACCCCATAAGCTCAGAGGCCGTCTTGGAGGCGTGAGAAACCTCAACAAGACGTTAAGGAAATTCCGAATTGATATGCTAGTACGTACAAAGCCCCCCGCCATTTTGGTGGGGGCTTTTTATATCAAGATAACGCCTTGAGCTGCGCTCTCTTATTTTCTGATTCCAGAGCATTTCCAGCTCTCCATTCCTTGCCTCATAAGTTTCAATCTCAAACTTACATTTGGAGCACGTTAGCCATTCATGGCCAACACCATCGCCGTCATAAAGAGGACGGCCACCACACGGGCAAGGTAACGCGGTGCGCTCTGTTACATCGATGTAAGCGCTACTGGGATACATGCTCGATACCCCTATAGGCCTGTTTCGACTCGCGCATCGTGCTACCTCTGGCCTTGCCATTGGCTAGCTGGTGGCTGATACATTTTCTGTCTGAACATTCAGTTACAAGACTGAAAAGCTCACGACGCGTTCTGGTTAATACCCCGCACCAGTGACAGCGCGGGTTAATCTTCTTGTTAATCATTCGATGGCAATCCCAATGCTGTAGACCAAAGGCCAAGGTTATTCTTAGGTGAGACACGTTCGGGCTTATGTCGCTTCTGGATCGATTCCGCAGCTTTGCCTATGTCGCCGTCACACTTCTTTAAGTGATGATGCACAGTTGTTTTTGAGACGCCTAAAGCCTTAGCAATGGCCGGTACCCCAACATGACCGTTCCATACATGACGCGGAGCGCCGCCGTTGCTCTGGCGAAGATCCACATCCTGAATCGCTTCCTCAATACTCATACCCTTTGCTACCCTTGCCTTAATCGTTACAGCTGGAATGTCGCACTGGCGCGACAATTCCTCATACTTAAACTCTCCCTTATGCCTCATGGCTACTTCCTTTTTGACTTCTTGCCTCGCTTGCGGCTATTGGCCTTTGGTTGGGGTTTATCAGGCACACGACCACCTTTGCTTCTCATCTTGTAATCAGTGTCAAAACGCTTGTTAATTCGGTTCAATAGGGCTTGAGATTTAGGCGCTAGTAACTTGGCCTTTTCAATGTTCGCCAATGCACGGGTAAGTTCATGTTCTGGGATGTATTCATATAAGCGCTGAGCAATCTCAACGTAGGAAACTTGGGTACACCACTCGATATCAAAGTGGTTCGCGTAGTGGATCACTTTCTTGGCGCGTTCAGTGGCACGATACAGAGCCAATTCCATTTTCTTAACCGGTACCGCTTTTACAGCTTCGGTAAACTCGTCCCAATATTGCTCTGGCAATGCGTATTGAGGATCCACTAAATCAGATAGATATGGCTTGCCATCTTCACCAATGTAAGCAGTGTGGCCACGGCCAGTATTAAGATCCATAAGGTACATCAAGCCAAAGTCTAGGTGAGGCATTGGCTGGCCATCTTGAGGACGAATAGAGTTAGACTTGGCCAACATAAACGCTTGCCAGCTGCCCCCTTTCCATACCACTTTCATATCGTGGAACTCGACGGCCTGACCTAAGTACAGGTTGTCATTGCGAAGCTCATGGTTTTCAGCGCAGATAATCGACGTGAAGCCCATTAGCTCATCAAGGTGATGCATCACAAGGTGGTAATTGCGATCAGCGTTTCTCAAACCCTCGTCTGTGTGGGCGATCTGTGCTCGTTGGGTTTCCACCAGCTCTGTGAGCATTTCAATGTGTGAACGGCCCTCTTCCAAATCTTTCGCATTGCCTTTCACCTCTTGGTCAAGCTTTGCGTTTGTCGCAGCGGTCTTTTGTTGACGTTCGGACATAACCGCCAGCTCATTGGTTAGCGATTTCACCTTGGCTTGCGCTTCACTCAAGTCTTTTGGATCGACTTCCGTCTTTCCAGCCAGAGCCACTTTGACTTTGTTCTCGATAAGCTTCGGCACACCCTCAAGCTCTGCCTTAGCAATACGGTGCGCGTTCTCAAGTTCAGAGTTAGAACGCTTTAGCTCGTCATACTTGGTCTGCAGCTGCTCAAGTTCTCCAGACACTCGGCTCGCTTCGGCTTCGGCGGCGTTTCGCTGGGTTCTAAACACCTCCGTACTGCCCTGTAGGCGTTCGAGGTTGTTCTTAGTCTCTTCCAGCTCTTTTTTAACGGCGGCCAGCTTTTCCTCTTGGGGCTTGCCAAGCGCCGAAAGCGTTTGAATTTGAATTTCTAAATCGGATACTTCACCTGTCAGGTTCTCCACCTTTTCGCTCAAGGCTTGCTTCTCTACGCCATACTCACCAATTTGAGTTAGGTAGCTCTGGTTCATTGCCTCAAGTTCAAAGTTCTTCGATTTATAGTTCTCCACTTCATCATTCAATTTGGCTTTATCACCCAGCGCTTTGGCTACCGTTTGTTGAATGATTTCAGGCGTGCGGTCCACTTTAGCCTGCAGTTCGTTACGTTCCTGCTCTAAAGCGCCAAGGCCAGACAGCTTGGACTTCAAATCATCAATGGTTAGTTCGAGTACCATGATGGTGGAGATCTCGCTTTCAGAAAGCTCTACACCTGACTCACTCAGTGGCCAAGGGATCTCTACAGCTAGAATGTTTTCGGTCGGGTTTTCTAAGGTGTTTGTGCTCATGTTTCTTTTTCTTTTATCGGGACGGGGAACGTCTTACTTATTGCTGGGCGAACGCTTCTAAACGCTCAGTTAAATCCGGTAGCCATACCATGGTTTCGCTACCTCGATGTGAGTAATCAAGATCGCTATCTAAGATCGTTTCAGCTGCGTTCTTAGGACAACCATTGAGCTCTTTGGCTATCTCTCGGTGCGAAAAGTGAAAGGCAGATTCGTTATCAGTAAAATCCGTCTCTTGGGTATCTTCCCGCATATCGCGAAGAGCCTTGTTTGTCATGCGGCGCAGAACAATGATGAGATCTTTCTGTCCGGTTAGTTTGGTTACTGTAGCCATGTGTCACCTATGAACATGCGTATGCGCTGCGAGCGTTTCGAGCGTAGGTGTCACGAAACGGCATATCATCATCGAAGTCCATTGGAGGCTCGTTGTATTGCGGCTGGGCCTGCTGTGGCTGCTGTGGTTGACCCCAACCGCCTTGCTGTTGACCTTGGCCACCACGGCCACCCAGCATTTGCATAACACCATTGAAGCCCTGCACCACCACTTCTGTGGTGTAACGGTCCTGACCGCTTTGGTCCTGCCACTTACGAGTTTCCAGCTTACCCTCAATGTAAACCTGTGAGCCTTTGCGCAAGTACTCACCAGCTACTTCGGCTAACTTCCCGTACAGAGCGACACGGTGCCACTCTGTCTTTTCGCGCTGTTCGCCAGTGGCTTTATCGCGCCATGTTTCAGACGTCGCAACGGTAATGTTCGCCACTGCTCCGCCGTTTGGCATATAGCGGATTTCTGGATCGTTCCCCAAATTCCCCACCAATATGACCTTATTAACACCTCTTGATGCCATGTTGATTCCTTAAATTTGATTACTGGTGCTAGCTGTTGCCATGCATCGTGCCAACACCAAAAAATAACCATTCTCTGTTTACACCACTTATTTCAGCGGCTAACTCAAGAGGCCGACACTTAAAGTCGACCTCACCTTTTTCCATCAACTTGTAGGTGCCATTGCTGATACCAATCCGTGATGAAAATTCATTCATAGACATGCCTACTTGCTGCCTTGCTTGCCAAAGCCTTACACCCCGTTCTTTTCGGTAGCTGGCTGACTGAATCTCATTAATCCGTTCTTTTGGACGAACCATGAAATTCTTGGATTGCATCCTCTTCACGCTCTGCCTCGGTTTTTGTTGCTCGATATAAGGCCTCACGGCTTCTTTGCACATCGCGTTTAGCCCACTCCATACAAAGCTTTTGCCATTTGATGATGGCGATCGGATTGCTTAAGTCGTAAGTGGTACCCCAGCAAGCCGAGCACTCCCATTTACTGAAAAGAGTCTTTACCCACCCCTTGCCTCCACATGTTGGACAAGGGGCTGGCCTATCTCTCAAGGCAGGATCGGCATCAGCCAAGTTGCTGAGTACTTGTTGCTCTTGCTGTTGGTTCGGATCCTCAAAACCGTAGCTTTCCAAGATAGAGGGAGTTGCGTTGTCACGCTTCTTTACTCGCTCTTCGAGTGTTGCTCGTTTTTGCTCTGCAATCTCATTCATCACCATTATTCCGAACCATTAATTTTATATGAGTATTACAAATAGGTACAAATAATGCAAAAAGTATTGAAGTGTTTATGTGTTTTGTGTAAATTTCAAATCGAGCAAGCAAACAAAATGACAATTTGAGGCAAAAAAAATGGCAATTTCAAAAACTAAAAGCGTACACGATGGTTTTCAAAGTGATTTAAAGTCGTATCAGAAATCTCATAAAGCAACCGTGTTTGACGTGATGGTGGTTCGCCACATCCAAAGCGGTACAAATGAGATTTCACGACTTGAGAAGATACTTAGAATGAACAAAGAGCGCATAATAGGCGCAATTAGCAAACATCTATTTAAGGTCAATGAGAAAACAATCGACCTAATCTAAACCACCAGCAATAACGAACAAAGGCCGCTTAATAAGCGGCCTTTTTATTTGTTCGTAATAGACAAATCCGAGAACCCAATAAAACAAAACAAACGTGTGATTAACCAAAATCACCAATAAACTTAGGCGCTCGGAACAGATTAGATAATCGAACAAGATTTAGGATAGATTGACTCTGCACCAATTACAATTCTATCTGTCGCATTTAGAGTTACGCCAGATATCGACACGTCTTGCAAAACACACAAGATAGCCCCCAACCGGTACACGTTCCCCTCGCCTTTTCCGATCACTGATAAGCCCTCAAATTCGAACTCACCTAAATGATCCTTTTCTTTGATGAGCACACGCTCGCCACGTTTAATCAATGGCACTCCCCCTCTTGGTGGTTTCCAGTTCTTTAGCGTTATAGTAGGCGCAGCTGAACTCGGCCAAAACGGTCGCGATAGAACTCCGCACGGCCCATAGCTACGTCATTTTCATTCATTTCAATAAACATTTGGTTTGCAGCGACCTTGGCTTCGTCTGGTGTACCACCAAAAGCAGCAACTTCTAGCGCTTCCCGCTCTTTCTGGGCCTTATGCTCTCCACCAATGACGTAATGTAAGAACTTCTTAAACGGTTTCGCGAGTTCAAAGCCGTGCTCAGCATGGAGTCTGATCAGCTTCTTAGCTCCAGAGGCCGTTATTCTCTTAGTCTTAGCTGCTAGTTGTAGAGACTTTACGGTGTTGGCATCTTTCCCAAAGAATCGAACAAAAAAGGTATCACTAGGAAAAGCACAGCTCTTATTTTTATTCCTCTCTTTAGAGAGATCTTTTGATCTTTGCCTGCAATTTTGAGGATCCTGTTTTTGGTGTGAGCCCTTACAGGTATTAACAGGATCGCACTTATCCACGCTCGACCGACCCAACTGCAGGTTTTCGCGAACCACATACTTTTCAGCTGCTTGCTTAGCGTAGTTATACACACCTGTGAACAATGATTTAACGCCATCAACCAAGATCTGGATGTGACGACGTGATTGGCCAGTTTGTTGGTTGAAGACCGAGTGACGGGTAATTAAATTGGCCTGCTGGGCCTTGGTAAGAAGATCGTAAACGGTGCGTTCGCCAACCATCTTGCAGCCGAACTTTGCCGCGCTCTGGTTGTAAAGAGAAGTAAGACGATCTGTTGATGCGTAGCAGTCGCTACCATGCTTCAAAATATGACTAGCAATACCTGACATTAGACAGGCCAGCTTTCTAACCACGGCGGGTTGTGTCTGGCTTATGTTGCCAGCTTGGCTCCTAAAACCGCTCGAAAGGTAACGCGGGTTTAAGATTAACGCGGAATTATCCATAAAAACGCTCAAATTCTAGGCGTGATTGTTTGCCAGCGATCTGAACTATGGTTATAATTACAGCTGTTGGTGTTTCTGTAATTTGTTCCGTTCCATAGCTTAGGGCTGGTCGACTTACGAACCACATTGAGATTGAGAAGCGGCTAACTTCCTTTCTCTCATTGGGTTCTTCGGAATCCAATAAATAACTTACGGCATATCAAGGCATCCTTAGTGTGTCGTTCAGCTTAAAGTTTCTCAGGCTTTAAGCTTCTTTTTCGAAGTAAAGGCTCAGTGTTTGCGCACTGGGCTTTTTCTTTGTCTGCTGGTCGAAAAATCAACACACTTTGTTGGTCAATGAGTTACTGGCAGACAACCAAGATCCATTATTGATCATTCTGAGAGGATCTAACAAGGCATTTCACCCAACCAAATCAAACTCTCCTGAAATAATCGCGGACGTCATATTATCAAATAAATCTAAATTTTGTAGCCGTTTTCGTTTAACATTATTCCGAACAACTTCCCTAGACTGTTGATAAGGCTGTTATGAAATTTATTCCGAACAAGACACCAGAGCAAGAACTCAAAGATAAAGTAGATCTTGTAAAACAAGAGCTTAAGAGAAAGCAATACCCATCAAAACACGCGCCAAAAGTCGAATCTGACCTGTTGATAACTATTTCAGGCTGTAGCTTAAACTTTTTGAAGCAAGAAAAGGGAATGCTGGTTTTGCAGGCAAATAAGAAGCTGGCCTTTGAGAATGGTACCAATATTCTCAGAGCCTTATCTTACATTGCTGGGGTGTATGAGCATGTAACGATTGCTGGCTGGACTTGGCGACCAATACGCTACAAAAAGCATAAGTTGTATCTACGCCCTGTCGCTCCTGTAGATTTAGGTAGATCCGAGTGATTAATCAATAAAAAAGAGCCTCTATCACTAGAGGCTCTTTTCTGTGATCGCTATCACGCAGGATCTTCTTAGCTGAAACGTGTCGTTGATGGATCGAAGTCGATAGCATTTCTCTTAAGAATAGAACCCGCCTCAGACGTGCGACGAGTAATCGTACTAGCTGGCTCATACCCGCCTGTTGGAAGTGTCTTAGACTGATTACCGCCCAATGATTCAAATAACGCCTGTACGACCTTTACATCGTCTTCACTGGCCATGCTGCCAATTGCTTTGCGCTGAGCGTCTGATAGGTACACTGGCAAGCTATTCGCGGCCTCCAGCAACATATCACCAATAGAGTTACGCGAATCAATCTGATCACGCAGTTCATTGTTGACGCTCTCCAGATACATAACATGATTTTCTAGATCTGCAGTGTTGGGTACCAGTGATGCACTTTGGATAGAATCAGCAATGGCCATTGCGTCGTCATACTCGAAACCGCCATGATTCTGCAGTGATTCAAGGATCATATCGCTCGCGTTCGCGCTCTCCAACATCATTGATGGATGGTCCAATGATAGGTAGTTAGGCTGCAGAACGTAATCCATACCATGGAATGACGTCGTTAGTGATGCTTGTGGTGTATCACGGCCACCGGTAGCCCATGACCAGCCACCAGCGCCAGATTCCCAAAGAGAAAGAGCAATTTTGCCCGTTGGGGTATCGAAAAACTCTTCTTCATGAGTGATCACGCCATTGTCATCACAAGTGATTGACTTGGTGCGGTTCGATGGCACGTTCTCCACCACCACCGGCTTACCTTGGACCATAATCACTTCGGTTTCGCCAATATCTAACTTGTTCGCACGTTGGCGCGGCTGGTGGCCATAATAACCATACGCCTCACCAACACGCAGTAACTCTTGTGTGCGTTGGTTGGCCAGCATGGATTGCACGCCTTTCACAATGTAATTGCGCTTATTCGCGCTTAGCTGTCGACCATCGTTGAACAGGCTAAAGCTATCTTTGACGGTCTTTAGTGTTTTTAGCTGTCGCATTAATTATCCCCCTGTGGAATGTGTTGAATTTCGCTCATGAGTTCGAGCAAGGTATCCCTGACGAACATCTCCGCTTCTTGGCGGTCTGTGGTACCAAGAGACTCAAGCATCGAGTCGTTTTCAGACGCGGATTTAGCGAGCTCTTTGATCGCTTTCTTAGCCAGCTCTGGGTCGATTTCTAGAACGGATGTGTAGATGTGGTTTTTGAGTGATTCACTATTGCCAATTGGTGATTGCTCGATTAGGTCAAGAACGGTGGCAAAGATCGTCGCGTAGTTAGCTTTCGCCTCTTGGTTCGCTGCTTCTTCTTGAGCTACTGCGGTATTGACGGAGTTGAATTGAATTTCGAAAGGTTCTTCACCTGTTGGCCAGTACTTGCCATCACGGTGAATCGTATGAATATCGATAGCACGACGAACAAAGCGAGCGACTGCAGCGCGAATTTGATGTGCTCGCAATGCGGATTGGATAGAGGTACGCAAAAAGCCGCCCTCCCCTAGCCCACCAGAGAGAAGATCACCAAAACCAAGCATTGACGGGTCCAACCCGATGCTTGCGGCCATGCGTTTAAGGTGGAACATAATATCTTCGATATGAGAGATATTCGGGTCAGTCGTGAACGTGTCGATTTGCACGCCGCCCTTACCCTCAGTCATTAATGGGATAAGGGTATTAATAACCGTTGGGATAAAGCCTTGCTTGCGGGAGTTCTTTACAATCTTCTGGCGGTCTGACTGCATTTGAGCAGCAAGTAGATTGACGTATTCTGCCGCGCCTGCAGAATCAAGACCGGCTGTATTCACACCTACCAAACGATCAATTAGTGAGGCATTAACACGGCTGGCCCCTAATGATGCGATGCTCTGGCGTAGCATTTCCCACGACTCATACGTGCTGTGCAGTATCGAGGTACCGTAGTTTTGAGTTTCAATTGGTTGACGGCTGTAAGCATCGTCAAAGAGTGAGTATGCTTGGCCAGTGTAGTTAACCGGCTCTTTATCCATGTTCGGACGCCAAACCGGCATCTTAAGAGGGATAAGCGCCCATGGTTCAGCTAATCGCACTTGCTCGCCGTCTTGACGTACCTTGAGGTGTTCAGACGTGAAACCACACAACACACCGGCACGCTCATATTCTCGAATCTGCTTAGCTTGCGTATAAAAATTCGATTCAAAGTGAGTGATGCCTTTGCCGTTCTGGGCGTATGGCCTGACGTAATTCACCCCGAAGACCAGCATGGGATAAGACCAGTTCATGATCTCTTCATTGATGGCCACCATGAGTTCACGATTTAGCTGCGCTACATACTCTGCATGCTCTTCTGATTTCGGATGCAAAAAGACCGCTAGACCATTTTTGTCTGACGCGGATAGAGCGTGGCCAAGGTGAATGTTGAGTGCTGCATCAATGGTACTGTCCTCTGACATTTCCTTGAAAATCTCATAGAGCATGTACCGGTCTTCGGGGAGCTTGCGAATGTGAAAACGCTCACGACCTTTGCGGCCCTCTTTGGTTAAAGAGCCACTTTTCTCGCTTGGTGATTCGCTGCGTTCTTGGAAATTAGAGGCTCCATAGCTCGCACCGCTCTCATAACTTACACCAGCCTCTTTATCGTCTTTATCACTCCAAAAAGGAAAGGCTCGCCGTAGAGCTTCCTGTAAGCCATTGGTGCTGTTATCCGACATTTTAAACCTCTATAGGTTAGAGGCTGTTTTCTTAGTTTTGCGGGGTTTATTGATAATAACTCATTGAGCATTAAGCCACCAATAGGGATGTTAAGGCCTTTTGTAATAAGGGCTTAAAGAACTAACTAAACAAATCAACACTCAAGCCACCCTTTCAAGTTACCCATGAAAATGGTTAATTTTTGTTGTTGTTTTGGCTGTTCTTATTCGGAATAATCAACCCGTTCAAAAAACAGTGTTATGAAAGGAGCAATCCTCAAATAACATATCATTTCATTAATTTAAGTGGCGTTTTTTTGGGCGGGGAACTTGAGAGGCCAAGCTATTTATTTAGCTTGGCCTTTCTGCTTTCTGGCTTAAAATTTCGCATGCGAAAATCTCCCTTTCCTTTATCATATCGTTAGCTTCCCTGCTGAAAAATGCCCTCCTACGTGGAGGCAACGATGGATAAAGCCATTATCCAAGCGATTGATAGCACCCGTAACATTGATGAGCTGGTCGCCCAGTTCGAAACGTTACTTAAGGTGGATCTCAGTAATACCCCTACCGGCAAGAAACGGATTGCCGCAAACCAAAAAGCGAAAGACATTCTCGCCAAATACAATGGCGACTACTCCAATGTTTCACCGGAAGACAAAGCCGCATTGCGCGATTACACCGGCTTTGGCGGCATTGGTGGTTCAACCAACGAATACTACACACCAAAATGGGTAGCCGAGGCGGTCTGGGAATCGTTGCGCTCCTATGGCTTTGATGGTGGTTCAGTTCTAGAGCCTAGTGCCGGTGTTGGCGTGTTCAGTGAAACCAAACCCGCGAACGCGCTTAATACGTCTGTAGAAATGGATCCGACTTCTGCAGCGATTAACCAAATCCTCCACCAAGATGACCACGTTATTAACTCTGGCTTTGAGGCTGTGGCCAACGATCCAAGTGTTGGTAACTTTGACGCCGTAATTGGCAACCCACCTTATGGTGTCCGAGACGCCAGTGCGAACGATGACCGTGAGTACAAAAACATTAAGTACGCAGATCAGTACTTCGTGACACGTTCAATTGATAAGGCCCGTGCTGGTGGTTTGATCGCTTTAGTTCTGCCTACGCGTATTGTGGAATCTGGCAACCTGAAAAAATGGCGTACCAGCATTGCATTAAAAGCCGAGTTCTTAGGCGCTCACCGATTACCAACAGGCACGTTTGCCGATACTGGTGTTGTGACTGATTTAGTGATCTGGCGTAAACATAGTGAAGCTGGCCAAGAGCTAATTGATAACGCCAGCAAAGAAGCGCTCGAGCAGAGCGGTGTACTTTGGGATACATGGCTAACCGGCAAATGGTTTAAGCGTGAGGGTAAGAAGTTCATCAACGGTGAAGAGTCGACACAAGGTGCGGGTAAGTTTGCTCGTAAAGTCGTGGACCGTGGGAACCGCTCTAACATGGATATCAAAGAAGCCCTAACCCGCCGCTTTGATAGCCATATTGACTGGGACTCACTTGATAGCAACGTTGAGCCACCAGCAAGCACCAAGTATGACGACGGCGATACCATTTTCAGAAATGGCCTCCAGTTCGAAATGCAAGATGGTGAGTGGATTGAATCCGAAAACAACGCCAAGCGCGGGAACGTCGACAAATCGACATATGGCGTGACGCATTCTGACGATCTGCAAGCAGCGACCTACTCGATTGATTCCATGATGAACCTGACGGCCAGCCAAGCGCTTAAGGCCTATGAAGATTTCCCATACCTTTGTCATGATGATTTTAAAGCCGTTGTACGTTCTATTGCCAAGCTGCCACAAGGCCAGCAAGAACTCGCATACAAGGGGGTGTTATTAGGGCGCAAAGTCAAAACCTTATCGACCATGGTAGCCGGTGGCCGTAGCCGCTCTAAAACGGAATTACTTCACGCTGCAGTGAATAGCGAAGAGCAAAGTATTGCTGATTATCGCACCCGTCTTGGTGGCCAGATAACAGAGCTTAATGCTCTTATGGGAAACAGCCATATTTCGCAGAAAGAGCTAGCCAAGCTTGATGAGTCGTTTATCTCTGACTGGCATAGCTATAAATCGTCTATCGATAACTCTGGCAAACTGTCGGACCTGTTAACCGGTGATCTACGAGTTGAGCACACAAACCAATATAACAGCTCGAGAATGGCTGACGTTCTTCACTTCTGTGAGCGTGAGCTTGGCCATACTTCACTCACCCTTGATGAAATCCGTGTTTACTACACGGCCCCAGACATTGCCAACCTAAGCGATGATCAGTTGCTCGAGAAGCTTGCGCTTATGGATGAGGTAGCCATCAATAACGATGGTTCTATTCAGGCCATGCACCGTGCTTGCTCTGGCCATGTTGGACGTCGCATCGAAGCCCTGCAGAATCAACTATCTGTGGCCACCAGCGACAATGTAAAAGCCAACTACATGCGTCAGCTCGAAACCATTGAAGCTAAGCGAAACAAGATCTCACTCGATGAGGTGAAAGTTAAACTCACAGACAACTGGATCCCGCGTCATATCATGCTGGAGTTCCTGCAGGATTCTGGCTACGTCGATTTTGAGCTAGGTGAATGGGAAGAGAACGAATTTACTTACATTGATGATGATGGCGAAGAGAAGACCAGTGTTGAGCGTGAATTTGTTCAGAGCGAAACCGGCACCCAGTTTAGTGGGTACCGTTGGCGTGATGGCAAGAAGCGTAATGCTGGTGATGAAGCTTTTGAGCGTCAAATCGAATCCTACATCAATGAGGGTAAAGTGCGTGGTGGTGGCGATAACGCTGAAAAGTCACTGGTCCGTTCTAAGATTCGCTCTCTCGATGATGAGTTCACCAACTGGCTCGCAGCCAGCGATCACTCTGACGAACTGGAAGAGCAGTATAACAACACGTTCAACAACTGGATTAAACCAGAGTTCGATGGTAGTGACTTAGGCCTAGAGGGTGTTTCTGGTGCCATTGAGTTCATGCCTTACCAAAATTCGACCATTCGACGCCATAGCGCAGACGGCAACGGGATCCTTGCTTTGGGTACCGGCTTAGGTAAGACCCTCACGGGCTTAGGTCTGATTCAGCACAACCTATCAACCAAGCGTGCAAGCCGTGTTGGTGTCGTGGTCCCTAAATCAACGCTAGAAAACTGGTTCTATGAATCGGATCTGTTCTTTGGTGAAGAGAATCTAAGTGACAAAATTTTTGTTGGTTTAGACGTGGCCAAAGACAAGAACGGCACTATTGAGCGTGAGACGGTTCTCGATGAGAACGGGGATCCTCGCCTTGATAAGAAAGGCGAACCAATTAAGCGTGCCAAGCTAAAAGTTGTCACCAACGGTAAGAAGATAGCCGAGCAGCTTCACGCGGTAACACAATCTACCGCTCGCATTGTGGTGATGACTAAAGACGTTTACGGACGTATTCCAATGAAACCGGAAACCATCAGTGAAAACGTGATGGAAATGAAAGAAGCCGGTTTGATTGCAGGCTCTCATAAGCTGGTGAAAGACGCTCAAAACCACCGCGATAAAGAGAAGAACGCACGATTCGAAAATAAGTTCTCAGACGACGGTACCGCGAAGAATGAAACCCTACCGTACTTTGAAGATCTGCTATTCGATTCTGTCATGGTGGATGAGGCTCACGACTTCCGTAACTCGTACAAAGGCGGCTCATATCGTAACAACCTGGCATTCCTGCCAAGCCAAGCGCAAGCAAACCGCGCTATCGATATGCAGCTTAAAAACAACTTGGTGAAAGCACGTAATGACGGCAACGGGATCTACTTCCTGACGGCTACACCTACGGTTAACTCACCGGTTGATATGTTCAATATGCTGTCTCACATCGTACCGGCTGAAACGTTCGCCAAGATGGGTATTTTCGATTCCGACGACTTTATCCGTATGTTTGGTAAGACTGGTGAAGCTCTGGTAACTAAGCTCTCTGGTGAAGTGGAAAGCAAAGAGGCCTTGCTGGGTTTCCAGAACCTCGACGCGCTGCGTAACATCGTTAACCGATACATGACGATGGAAGATGCCAAGAGTGTTGGTGCAGAGGTCCACATTCCCGATCTCATTGCAGCCACCAGCAAAGTGCAAATGAACGATGAGCAAGAAGCCCTGTATGAAGAGCTGCGCCATCGTGCTGACGCTATCTCAAACCCTGACGAGCCAGAGAACCAAGAGATTGTCGAACAGTACCCAAATGACACTGTTTTCGGCCTTATCCGTAAAATGGATAAAGTCTCAACCGACTTGGACCTTTACCACGAACGTGTAACTTATCGTTTCAGCAAAACCAAAATGAATGACGTGCAGGCCGCGCTCGATGCGCTACCAAGTACCGTTACTATCTTGGTGGAAGAAGTCACAGACAGCGGTGAAGTAAAGTTCAAGAAAAAAGCCGTCAAACTTGAGAAAGAGATCGTTGTTGAGGGTAAGCACGCGGTTGTTCGTCTGCGCCAAGAGTTTGCAGATCAGTTCGTTGATATGCTCGACAAGGGCAAAATCAAATACTCACACCCAGTGTCACCTAAGTACGCCAAGTTCTTAGACAAGGCCAAAGAAGTGTACATGGCTGGCGGTAAACAACTGGTATTCAGTGAAGAAAAGAGCCAACACAAAAAGCTCGCCAAGATCATTGCAGACCATACCGGTTGTAAGATGAGTGAAATTGGCATTCTGAACAGTGACACCGTAGCCGGTAAGAAAGGTTCAAAGGCGTCCGAAGATGATCAGGAAGCTGGCTTAGAAGCGATGGCCAAGAGCTATAACACCAGCAAGTACAAGTTTATGATCCTCAACAAAAAGGGCGAAGTCGGTATTAACTTGCATCATGGTACCACTGACATTCATCACCTAACCTTGCCTTGGACGCCGATGAGCATCACCCAGCGTAATGGCCGCGGTGCGCGTGTTGGTTCTAAGCAAGCAAGCGTGAACGTTCACTACTACACATCCAAAGGCAGCTTTGATGACTTCCGTCTGGCCACTATCACACGTAAGGCGAACTGGATTGAAACCATGTTCAAAGGTGATGAGAAATTTGTTGCGAACGCTGACGCGGATAGCTCTGGTGAAACGGCGATCATGCTGGCAGCTGATCCAGAAGAAGCCAAGCGCCGCATTGAAGCGAGCAAACGAGAAGCTGAACGCAAGCAGAAAGCCGAGAAAGTGCGTCAAACTTCAATCAGCATGAATAAGTTCATTCACGCAACGAACCAGCTGAATGTTGACCTTGATGAAATCAGTAGCGAGATCACCGAGCTGGAAAGCAAGCTTGAAGAGCAAGCGGAGAAAGTCGAAAAAACCAGAGCAAACGCTGACGGTGCGAAAAGTAACTCGTATGAGTACCGACAATATACCCGCGCCAAGTCTGACCATCACGAAACTCAAAAGCGTCTGACTACGCTAAACCGAGCTCGCGACAACCAGAAGAAAGCCGCAAATACTCTTAAGAAGCTCACGCCATCTATTCAGAACGAAATCAATGAGGGCAACCTAAAAGATTACCCTGACTTTTTGACGCACCCAGAGCTTTACCTAGTGAAGAACGGCAAGATTGTTCGCCAAGGTTACACCTACAAAGTGAAAACCAAAGAGCGCTCTTGGGATCTCGACTACGTGAACGATAGCATTATGACTATTCAAAAATTGGATCGTAAGTCTGGTACCGTGAACGGCCTACTGGTGGAAGAGAACGGGAAAGAAGTTAGCCGAGGTAATAACGCGCACCCAATTGAGCAAGTCTTTGAACTGGCCAACGTGGACCAATCTCGCGCTGAACTCGAAGCAAAAGCACTAACCGGTGTATCACTGGCTGATACCTGCAAAGTGTTTGACCGTGAAACTTACTTTGAGCTGGTTGAGGCTGGAAAAATCAAACGCTACGGCTTTGAAAGCAATTGCCTGATTAAAACCGCCGACGGCTACAAAACGCCTTATGGATTTAAGCACTCTGCAGAAGAGCCGCTTGTTTATCCTGACGCAACCGACAAAGCCGTATTTAAAGGCTTGCTGGCTCAAATTGTGAATGAGTTAGAAAGCAAGGGCCGCGTACAGCTGAGCTCTTCTATCCTGACTCACTTCCTTGGCCGTAACTGGGAAGAAATGGCCAAAGAGCAAGGTAAGAAAGCCGACGAACAAGACGTAATCGAGCGTATCACGCTGGAGATTAAGAAGTTCGAGACGGATAACCAAGCACTCTACAATCAAGCCCTCCTGAAAGCAGAGAGCACCTATCACGGCTCTATTGAGTTCTTTAAAGCTCTAGAAAAGTACATTGATGATCTGAACTGGAAAGGCTACGTGAACCGTACTGAGATCGTGACATTCAAGCGCCGCCAAATGACGCGCTATGGTGAAACGTTAAAAGAGCGTTCGGCCCAGCACATTGCAGAACAAGAGTACTTACTGTTTAGCAGCTTCACCAAACTTGTCGCCAGCGACCCAACGCGCCCTAAGCGACTGGCAGAGGTTGCCACGGCCATGAAGAAATACAAACCAACGTCTGACCATCACCTCATTAAGGTGGTCGATAGTCTGTACTCTGGTGACGTTCAAGAGGCCATGCTGCAGGTGTGTGCTGACCTCCACGCAATTGGCTACAAGTCGTTTGATTCTGGTGATGGCCTGCTGGTGGCTGAAAGCTGGGACTTTACTCGCGCCAAGGGCAACTTTGGATCCATGTTCATGGGTTACGGTAGCAGCGGCATCGACCGCCAAACGTTCATTGATAAGTACCTCACTGCAGAAGCGATGAAGCCAACGCCGGTTGTCGTGACAGAAAAGCAAGCTGAGAAGCTGGAGAACATCGACGGCTTTGACGCTGGCTCTGTTGATACGTTCGCAGAGGCCGTATCTCAACTAGGCATCGAAGTGAAGACGCTAACGCAAGATATTCCTAAATGGTCATTCCAACGTAATGGCCGTGGTAAGCGCTACGGTGGTCAGCCAATGGAAGCATTTAAGTTCATTGGCCTTATGAGCAACGAACGCGGCGGCGGCCCACTGAAAGAGCTCCTAGCTGGCAACCGATCATTGAAAGCTGAGCTCGATGCGAAGTTCATCCCAGCGGGGGCGTTCGTAGAGTATGGCTTTGAGGGTGGCTGGTGGTTCATTAATGCAAGCAGCGACCTAGCCAGCCTAGCCGATCAGTTATTTGATACTGCAGGCGTATCAAAAGCGGCGTAACTTAAAATTTCGCATGCGAAAATGTGGAGAGATTCGCTAGAATTTCGCATGCGGAAACTTGGAGAGAAAAATGATTACTCAAGTACAACTGCCAACACAGGCACAGATAAAGTCATTGGTTGATGAAGCCACCAGCAAGGTAGGCCGTGAGGTTTTCTTGGAGAATAACCTGCGCGGCATTAAGACGATGTTAGACAGTAACCCTAGTCTGTATCATCACTATGGCCCGTATTGGTGGGCCGTTAAGGGCTTGCTGGTCGCCAATGGGGTTTTAGATGGCCAAGAAGACGAGCCAATCACACGCGAGCACTTTAAGTTTGATGATCCGATTTATACATTGTGTGCGGCTTGGGCTTACCACCAGCATCAAATCGAAAGCATGGTGATTAATACCAACCTGCACTATTTTGACTTGGACGGCGAACCATACGAATATGCACTTGAAGATCTAGAAATGGAAACGTGGGCGAAAAGTAGAAAGCGTTAGCCGATTTTCGCATGCGAAAACTGAGCATTAAAGGGGGGTGTTTGTGGTGAACAGCCCCCTTGTTTTTTTTGGTAAATCTAATTTATCTATTTAGATACAACTACTTAGAGTGGTTTTTAACGTGGTGCAAAAATCACGGTAAATTTGTCACGACTAGGTGTGCTAAGGTAAATCTGTCACGACTTGAGCGCCAGAGTGATGTTTACGGTAAATTTGTCACGGTTGGGCGGTAGATCTGTCACGATGCGTGTAGCCTGCGCATCCACAGACCACACGTTGAAACACTATAAGGCTCTCAATGCTTCGATTGCATCTTCACATAACTGGCCGCCAGATAAAGAAAACTCTGTTAGGTTCTTTTTTAAAACCTGCAGTTCCTTTTTGGTTACGTCCTCTTTGGCCACCAGCTTGCTATGAATCACTTGAGCTTGCTCTAGTGGCGTCAGCTCTTCCTCGATCACTTTGGTAGATTTGTCACGAATGATGCTATCCCACTCAAAGTTTATGTATATTTCACCGTTGCGCTTTTCTTCGGTGTATCTCAGCTTAATATCTGTTTTCTTTGCAATGTCCTCAACCGATGGCTTAAGGAAACGGCGTCTAAAGTCGCTCATACGCTCGTAAGACTTTGGCAAGCAATAACGGTCAATCATCCACTGAACAGTGAACGACACGCTATTGCGGCGGTTAGACCATTGCTTGATTGACTCATACAGCCTCATCGAGTGGCCAGAGCCAAGTTCACCAGCGTCACCAATCAGGAACTTAGTAAAATCAGATTTCACCTCTGTGATGATGCTTATCAGCTCCGCATTGAAATAGAACGTCGTTACACCACGCTTAGGACGATGAGAGCGCTTAACCATCCAAGTAAAGCTGTCATAGGCCTTGTCCTCGTCGGTGTCCTCATCAGGAAGATAAAACACAACCTCTTTCCCTTTCATAGCGCTAGCAGCTGCAGCAATCTCTTTGCTGGCGTTCTCGCTATTGAACAACGAAGCATAACGGTTCGTTTCTATATCGACACTTACATGCCCGAACTCGGTTTTCTTGTAGTCGACGGGATTATCTAGAAAGTGTTTCAGCGCAATATAAAGGATCCGCTTTTCATTTCTACCAAGGCTATAGGCTGCTGTAGTCAGCGCGTTAGACTGGCGAAGCACATCCTGTTTTGTGATCTGTGACATATCTACCTTAAAAATCGTGACAAGTTATTCTGTTGTCACGATAGTTGGTATTCAGAAACAAAACAACTATTCATTTCAATAATTGAGAGAATAAATACACACACCAAGGCTATCTTTTCGGTAAATCTGTCACGAAATAGCGGTAGATCTGTCACGAATTGGGGTAAATCTGTCACGAAATACGAGGGTTAACGGTAGATGCGTCACGGCGCACGGTAGAACTGTCACGTAAAAGTAATGTAAGTCCATGAATGCAATAGCTTTTGCCAACCTAAGAAGATCTTAAGAAGATCCTAATAAGAGTTAAAAACTATTGTAATAATGAATGTGGGTAAAAGGGATAACTCTATGAGTGGCTTAAAGTTATCCACATAATTAAAATCAAATGCAACAAGTGAAACGTATTTGATGATTTATAATTGAAATCGTTTCAATTGGGGTATATATTTATCTCAACCTAAATAAATTGAGAGCATCCCATGCGTGAATTAGATCGACTGCAGCAAATCGCGGAAAACATGAAATCTGAGCAATTAACCCATAAAGAACTGATTGCACAGCGTACTCATATCAACGTTTCAGACGAAGAGATCGACGGTATGGATAGACTTATCTATAACCACTCTCTGAATAAAAAAAGTTTCCGTGAGTTCATGAAACTTGCTCCTGTCACCTTTCAAAATCGCATTCAAAAAGAGATTGATGATGGCGTGATTCCAGAGCCGATCTATCAAAATAAACAACACCTGTTTACACGCATGCACATTCAAACCCTAATGGACCACTGGGGGATGCCGAAATACAGCGACCAGTATGAACCTAGAGCTATTGCGATTGAAAACCAAAAGGGCGGCACTGGAAAATCCTCGACCTCTGCAATACTTGCTACAGCTTCGGCTTTAGACTTACAAACCAACGCTAAAGTGTTACTGATTGACCTTGATTCTCAAGGTACGCTGGGCCAAAGCATGATCTCAACGAATGTAGACGACGATGCTATCTATCTAACTGCAGTTGATATCGCACTAGGTAAAAAAGAATCAACGGGCGACTACGCGAACCTTGTTCAGAATGGTTACACCGACCGTGAAATCATTCTGAATGCCCCTTTTAGCACGCATTTACCAAACTTAGACGTGATGCCTGCGTTCAGTACCGATGAACGCTTTCATGACTTATTCTGGCAGGCCCAGACCGACGAAGAAAAGAACCAGTTGGTGAGTCGCTTTGCGCATGAAGTTATTCCAGTGCTTAAAGAAAAATACGACTTAATCATCATAGATACACCACCACAAGAGTCGCCGTTAATTTGGATGGTGAACGAAGCAATTGATTGTTTGCTAGTTCCTATTTCTCCGCGTGAATACGACTTTGCAGCTACCGCGAACTATCTTTTGACCACGCACGCACGATTTGAGGGATTACCGTCGAATGGTAATAACTTACTTTGGAGCCGTGTACTTATTGTTAATCATGATGAGAAAAGCCCGTCCGAACTGGACGTAATCGACAAACTAAGCCGTACAGTTCAAGACCGTTTGCTTTCTACTTACATCGTACATTCTGAATTGGTTGCTGCAGCTGCAGAACTTAACCGAACCGCATTAGATGTGGCCAAGTCAGAAAAGCTCGTACCGCCTAGAAAGTATGATGATGCAATGACGTCAATTAACTCTGTTTATAAGCAGTTCATTCGTGAAATTAAATCTATCTCAGTGAGAGGAAAATAAGATGAATCAAAACTGGGACCGTAAAGTTAGTAAGAATCAATTGTTAGGTAAGGCAGGCTTGAGCACAGTTAGCCAAGGAAACAAACTGTCTACCTCAAAAACCAGCAATATGAAAAGCTATAAGCTTGAGAACGGGGCAGTCGAGGCTATACGCCGCGTTATACCGGCGTCTGAGGTGGCCGCTAAGACGGCGGTTCACCCTTTGAACCCTCGTAACCAAGAAGCCTTAAACCCCACGTCTGTGGCCAACACGTTGGCGTCTATCGAGAAAAATGAAATTGATACCGATTGTTTGGGTATTTGGTCAGACGATAATAAAGTCATTCTGATCATTGAGGGCAGCGTTCGCCGTTACTGTGCGATTGAGGCTCAAAAAGAATACCCTGTTTGGGTACTTCCAGCTGGTAGCGCGACCAACAAAGACATACGTCGTTTAATCAACGATGCCGAAGACGGCAAGAAACCGCATTCTCTGAGAGAAAAAGGCGGGGCTTACATGAAAGAAGCGTTAGAGCTCAACAAAGACGCTGAGAACTTGAAAGTAGATGATGTGGCCAAACTTATCGGGGTAGGGCGTGAAACGGTTAGAAAGGCGCTGCAAGCTTACACTCTGGATATTTCGCTATTAAAACTGCTTCCCGATTATGAGGGCGTATCAGGCGGTATTTACCCTGAACTATCTAAGATTGAAAAGGCCGTTAAGAAAGCCGACATAGCTATGAAAGATTTTGTTGATGCGGTAAAAGCGCACGCTACCTATCAAGCTGTTTTAGAGAATCAATCCACTGGCTCAGCTCAAAAAGCTGTCGTTAAAGTCATTCAAGATCAGCTCCAAAAGATGACGAACAAACGAACTGCAAATAAAGCTGAAAATTTTGAATTAGCGTCGTTCTCAGACCGTAATAAATCGGCAAAGATGAAAGTCTCTGCAGACGGTCGAAAACATACCATTGAATTGAGTCGGATTGAGAAATCCATCGTTGATGACATAGAAAATTTCATCCGAGAAAGGCTGAAACAATAGCGCTAAAATCACCAAAAGAACCATGGCCAAACGCCATGGTTTTTTTTATTTTTGCACCACAAGTTATCCTTGTTTAAGTTGTTGTTTTATTTGGTTAAAGTCAGATTTCCCAAAAAAAACAACGGGGTTGTTTTTTTGGGGAACAAGGGTAGGCGGCAAAAAAACAATAGGGTTGTTCACCACAAAAATCCCCCTTGCTTTGGTCCTTATCGACCTGTTGCTGGTACGCTCATATCGCCCGTGCGTAACCACCATGCAAAATCAAATACACTCATGGCCACCAGCGAACCAATACCATCCCAGCCCTCGGAATAGTTCGACAAATACGCTTCTTTCGCTTCACCTGCAGAATCAAAACCCAGCATTACTTTGTGTTCGTCAAAGTCGCCGTTGTCGTTCACTTGGTTCACGATAAAGACCTCTTTGCACTGCTGGTTGTGACCTAAAAATACATCAATCGGATCACCATCGGCCCCCATCGTTCCGCTTATGTCACCGTAATGATTTTTTAGCTCAATGGACCATTGCTGGCCATTATCATCGGTACCCGCTCTTAAGCTGCCTTTTGGGTTCTCTATGGCAATCGCAAAGCCTGAAAATGTAAGTCGGCCCTTGCGGTAGTTCCCAGCTTCTTTTTGGGCGGCAGTAGGCTCTGGTAGATCGTTCTCTGGCGAAGTGGCAGCTTCATTCGCCATGCTATCAATTGATTCAAACATGAATCCAGCCTGCTGGCCGTCGCTCTCTAATTCTTGGTTAACGCGCCCTAAGATATCAATTAAAGTCGCTTGGCCACCGCCAAACATATCACCCATGGCTTGCCCTTGGTGCAACAACTCTTGGTTGATAGCTTCGGCCATAGCCTTAAATGCCGTCGCCATACGTTTAGCGCTTCGATTATTGTTGGCAATGAAACGGGCCAAAGCTTCGGCCTCTGGATCGTTATCTCCGAACAAACCAGATTGCGCCAGTAGTTCGTCAATGTTCTGACCTGAGTCTTTTGCTTGCCTTACTAGCTCAGTCGCTTTCACTAGTGATTCCAGTGCGTTCTCTGCCAGTGTCGGCTCTGACTGGTTGATATCAATAGCGTTAGCGACAAGGCCTACGGTTTGTTTATGCGCCTCCCCATTTAGATATTGCATTTCAACAAACGAACTGGCCGCACTGTTCATAGCATTTAAGATATTGCGAATCTCTGGATCCGGTTCTTCGGACACAAGCTTAACCAGTTTTTCATTCTTATAGGCCTTGGCGAATACTGCGTTTTGCATACGCTCGATGAGCTGCTTAGTTGGGCGCCCATCTTCGGTAAGTAACCCAGCTGTTGAGTTATCCCCAATTTCAGTTAGGAAACTGTTTATAAAACCTTGGTTAGTTTGTGCGAGCAAGTTACCTGTTTCGCTTGGATTGAATAGAGCAATCATTTGGTCGTTGATGCGTTCAGCGTCCACCCACGCGGTTTCTGCAGCGCTCATTTGCTGCAAATCCGATAGGTTTGAATCACGGGCGAACTTAGCTCTATCGAGCTCAGTGATACGCTCACGAACCAGTACCGGCTCTTTCATGCTTTTAACGTCGTTAGCATCGAGATCAAAGCGTTCAGCATTATCAATCAGGTATTGGCGGTAGTGATCGGCTTTGCCTTGTTGGTAAGCACTGATCAACGCCATGGTTCGACCGTTGCCAGACTCCACCACGTTATCACCGCCGACAATTGGAGCACCATGGGAGCTTAGGCCGCTGTCAGTAAGCTGCTGCGGTCTTAAGTCGCTGGCCATCTTTGAGATTTGCAGTTTGGAAGATACGCGGGTGCGATCACGGGGCTGGAGCTCTTGAGGAAAGTCTGGGTTAATTCGACCATCTTGAGTGTTAGACGGCACCAAATCGGACGCTTCCACTAGCTTAAAGCCTGTTTCAACCTCATCACCTTTGGCTGTCACTACGTAGCTTGTACGGCCCGTGGATGGGGTAGGGGAGGGAGCCGATTCGGTTTGAGAACTTTTAACAATGTCACACAGCTCATTGATACTGGCTGCGGCGGCGATTTTTTCTTTTTTAGACAATGTAGCCTCCAAAGTATGGAAGCGGCGAATTTTCGCATGCGAAAACTTTTGAGCGGGGAGTTCTCAAAGAGCTAGCAATAGTCGATGGAGTTCATCAGCGTATTGAACGCGTTCGGCTTTGGTAAGTTCTACGTTACTCGCTTGTTTCAGATAATACTCGCATCGGTGTTCGTGCCAAGCTTCATCTTCTTCCTGTTTACTCATAATAGATCCTAATTTTCGCATGCGAAATTTATGCTGCAGTAGTCATCTTATCTGGGTTTGCTTCAAACCAAGCTAACGCGCCCTGCTTCACTTCATTTAGCGTTAAGCCCTCACTATGGACGTCTCGCATCACCTCGACAAACTCTGCCGGTGCACTGGTGTTGAAGTCTCCAGCTTTATATTTTGCGATCAGCTCACTTTCGCTTTCTAGCGGCTCGGTACCAGCTTCGACGTGCTTGTTTATCGTTTTCTTGGCTTTGGTTCGATCTGCTTGCGACCAACTACCAAACCCGCCGTTTTTCTTAGCTGAACCAGCCTCTTTGTCCCAGTAATCATAACCACGCGCAATGTGGCCCTTATACCCAAACGAGTAGCCATACCGAGATTTATATACAACGTAGTTTTTGCCTTTCTCGACTAGCTTGATCTCAGGATCAAAAGCCATTTCGTATTCGTACCAGTTTGGCGCATTTAGCACGCTACCAAGTTGTTCAATCTTGTCTGAACGTGATAACGCTGAGAAATCTTGGACAGAGATAAACGACTCTTGATTATCTGGCTCAGGCTCCGCAACCGGCTCAGATTCATCTTTGGTTACTGAACCGGTACCTTTGATTTTCTTAATTGTGTCTGCGAGCTCACGGGTTTTCTGAATGCGTTCACCAATAGGCAGCTGGCCGCCTTTGATTTGTGATTTTAGATCGGAGGCTTGGCGAGTTAGCCCCATTCTTTCTTTTAAACTTAACATCATCATTCCTATTGGCCGCCATTGCTAGCGGCCTGTTCGTGTTAAAGCGCTTCAATCATTGCAGTGATGGCCAACATAGCCGACTCCATGAGGGCTTCGTTTTCATCCACGCTATCTGCAGACTCAAAATAGGCATACGCCGCTTCAAGTTCATTTTGATGCTTGTCGATAACGGCCTGTTCTGGCTCGCCGGTATAGTCTCGGATTGCTTCCAGATTTTTGATGTGTTCCATTTCTTCACCATCTTGTTCTTGTTCTGGTGCCTTATCTGTTAGCCCCAAACCAAAGATACAAAGCATTTCTAGTTCACTATGATTATCAAAATCCCCGAAGTGCTGAGCTTTGTCATGGCTATAGGCCGCAAACTTAAACTCACCGCCTCTAACCACTGGGTAGATTAATACTCGCTGTGTGCCAATCATCGCGCTTAAGGCACTGTGGCCATATAAGCCATCAATTGACGGGTCAGGGTTTGAGCTTAGAGATTTGCCAATGTTAATCTGGCCTTGGAACCCATCACCAAAATAAACATTTTGTGATTGCCAGTCGGTTAGCGCTTCAAGGTTCGCTTTGGCCTTTTCTTCTAGCGCGGCTGTTAGATGCTCATGAAGATCTGCAATCTTGTCGATCAGAGATTCTTCATCGTTGGCCTTGAACGTTTTAGCATTGCCGTTTGGTAGTGTGACAGACTGTTCACCAAGCTTGATTTCGAAGTTAGTGAACTCTTCCAACTGCTCCAACATGATCGCGCTGTCAGAGTCTAGAGCTTCACGAATACCATTTACGTCGATAGTGGGTTCTGCTGACTCTTCACCTTGATGGTGAACCTCCTCTAGCGATTCAAGCTCTTCTACTTTCCGCTCACGGCGTAGCTCGCTATCGACTTTTAGGCGTCCACCATAGAAATTCACATCGAAGTAATCAGTCATTGAGTCACTTTCGTCATAGTTGAACTGATCTGTGAAAGCATCGACAAAAGTAATCAGTTGGCGAACTTCCTCGCTGTACTGTTCAGGCGCACCGGCTAATGAACCTTGCGGATTGTCTATTTCCCATTGTAGGAACTCTGGGCTATATAGCGTCACGTTCTCTGGTAGTTCAACAAGATTTAGATTGATACCATTACCATCTTTTTTGACTGAGATTTTTACGCTCGATGGCAGGCGACCGGATTTGCGCATTTGAGTCATAAAGGCACGGATACGCTTAGCAATCTGCGTAGTATCTGTAATGCCCTCTTCCTCATAGATTGATCCAGAAGTGAACTCATTAGCGTTTAAATCCATGAGTTGTTGCTGTTCTTCGGTGCGCCCCTTTGCGGCTTCGTCTGCGTCATCGCTGGCCAAAGCATTATCTATATTTAAGTCTTTGTCTGGTTCTGACTGTGATTCAGGCTCAGTACTTTGACCTTGCTCTGATTGGCGTTCAGATTGCTGTTGAGCGTAGTCTGCAAGGATAACCGACTTAATCTGGTCCCAAGTCGTTAGGCCAGTGCTGCCCTCTGTCGATAGCGGAGATCCCTCTGAATGGTATACAGAGAACGTCGCGTTATCGTAAGCGCGAACTAAGAACTCACCATAAACGTCGTCTTCGTCAGCGTCCGGTGCGTAGAAGTACACAAACGGATCTGTTGGGTCGGCCTTGTCCATGGTCCAGTCACTTGCAATGTTCTTACGGCCAATCACGCTCATTAGCGCTTCTTTGAGTTGCTTATTAATATACTCTTCTGTCAGCTCTGGGAACGCTGGTGATAGGTTGTTTTCGACAAGCTCAATGAGGCTTTCATTTTGAAGATCAGAAAAGTCCATCTGGCCACCGTTGATAAGTGCGACCGCATCTTTAACCACATCGTCCATGTAGTCTGGAATCGTGGTTGCAGCATCACGGCCATTGGCCTGCAGGCGTTGCTCAAACTTATCGGTGAGTTCTGCCTGTGCCGCTTCGTAACCTTGAGGGAAGCCAGCACTGATCACTGCCTGACGACGCTCATCACCGGTCATATCATCCCATTGCGGTGTATCTTCGCCTCCAGCACCATTTAAGCTAACAACGTTGCTTGTTGCGCCACTTGCGCGGTCTAACTCTTCTTGAGTGTAACCATTTCGCATTAGAGTGTTTTTCACATCAGTGCCGAACTGTTCCATCTTCTCAGTACCGTAGTGCTTGAGCTTTGATAGGCTTGGATACGTGATGGTTTCTACAAACAGGCCACCAGCAACAACCCACGTCGCTTGGACCTCTTTACCCGTTCTTTTCACGGTGATGTGACAATGTTCGCCATACTCAATGACATACTCGCCATCATCCAAAGCAGCTGCTTTTAACTTGGTTAATGAGTTTTTGGTTGGGAACCCATCAGCATCATCAACTAGGTAGTAATAATCATCGTATTGGTTGCTTGGGTAGTTGTCCGATGGCGTTGACTCCACCGAGTTTTGAACCGTGATTTGTTCAGCGTAGTAATCTAAGTGCTCTTTAAAGGCTGAGTAAGTGCTGCCGGTCGCCTTTACGTCTCCTGCAGGGTTTACGATTGAATAACCGGTGTTGCCATCAAATAGCACTTCGTAACCAGCATCACGCAGTTTTTGAACCGTCGCTTTATCTTGGCCAGACAAGTTAGCTTGGAGCTCTGGCTCATTAAACGAAACATGAGTCACATCCCCTGTCGGGCTCTCTTCTGGTGCCTGTTCTGGCTCTGATTCTACCGCGTTAACATTGCCAAGCTTCCAAATGCTATTGCGTGAGGTTACAGCTGGCTTATCAGCTACGTCGTTAAATGCGCTTAGCATTGTTAGTGCGTCATCAACAAGCTGTTGCTCACCGTTCTTATGCATGGTTTTAATGCGGCCTGTCATGTTCTGAACGAACAGAGAACGATCCGAACCATTAGCGCCATTGATATCGATATCGGCAATGGTACCCAGCGTAGAAATGAGATTGGTCCCTTTAGGACCGTGGCCCTGAACGGTTTTCATAGCCGCTCTTAGTTTAGGCTCATCAAATAGGTCACGATAAGGATCACCACTGTTAGGCGCTGCATCAGCCGCCGTGGCTGGCTCTTGAGCTTCTGGTGCTTGGGTGTTCAGTTGTTTACGCAGCTCTTCTTGAATTTCATTTTGCGTATCAATCTTGGTTCGCGCACGGCTGATTTTCTTTGAAAGTGCGTCAGATTCGCTCTCAAGTGAATCGGTTTCTTCATTTAGCTCGGCGGTTTGCTCTTCAAGGGATTGGGCTTGCTCTTGAGCTTGTTGGAGCGCTGCAGCGTCAGCGTTCTTTTTCTCTTGAGCGGCTGCGAACTTCTCGCTATTGGCCGTTACCAAAGAGCCAAGCTTTGTGGTTGCTTCTTTAAGTGATACATCCATGCCGCCTTTTGGTGCGACCGTATGAGTCACATCACGACTGTTGATCATGAAGCGAAAAGCGATAAGCGTATCGTCGCTGTTAATTTTCAGTGGATCATTGTCTGGGGCGTGGAACGCGATAGAAACACTCTGGCCATCAGATAAAGGAATCTTAGCGATTTGAACGGCGACCGCGCCCGATTTACGAGGCTTACCGATCTCGATATCACCTGCAGTTATCTCGCCTGTCTTTTTCGATAGCTGGTTAGCAAACTTTTTCATTCGCTGGCCAAGCATTGCGGCTTTTGACTTGAACGCTTCGAGCATCATTTGTGGCACTGGCTCACACTGGAACAAAAGCGTATTTTCCAGATCTTCCAATGAAACAGACTCAAGAATAAGGTCATTAGGATCCGACTTAAACACACTGTCTAGCTGGGCTGGAGTAAGTGGTTTAGCAAGGTGCTCGATGCGGTCCACTACTTTGATTTGTTTTTGGTTCTTAAACATTATTGGCCGCCTCTACTTGCTTCTCTAATTCTTTGGTTTCTTGTAGCTCTGCTTTCAGCTCGGCTTCTAAGGCCTCTAGAGTTTGGCGTTTTGAATCAACGTCAGTTTGGGCGCTGTCTCGCGCAGCTTGAGCGTTAGCATGGTTGGTAGTTGCTACAGATAGCGCTTGGTTGGCTTCTTCAAGACGTTTGCCAATAGAGCGAGAGGCGGGTGCTGTGCTCGATGTGTCTTTGATTGCCTTGGCTGCTTTACGGGCCACTGCCTTATCAAATTTCTTCTGGTTACGATCCAATAATCGCGTCATTTCTTTAGCCAGTTGGCGCTCATTTTTCACGCTTGGGATTGGCTGCTTGGTCGCGTTAAGTTGCATCTGGAAAATGTCGCCAGCATCACCGATAAACAACGTCATAGTTTGGCCATTCTCAAAGAAGAACTTAGCCTTTTTGACTTGTTCACCATCGCGGCGAGATTTTTTATTGGAGGCTTCAACATCAGTTACCGGAGAACCGGCACTTTTCAAAGCGGTGATGAGCTTTTTAAGCCCTTTCTCGGTTACATTGTCAAAGTCCACCACCACGTAACCGTGAGATTGGTCTTTGGCAAATCGACTGTGATTTCGCAAGGTGCCACCTCTATGAAAGAGTGGCGTTAAGAGGACGGGGATCCGGTGTCGATTGTAATCCTAATCTATTCGATTTCAAATTCCTCCGTGTACGTTACGACCGTTGAAAAAATCTTATACAGTGGATTTAAGAGCGAACAAGAACGCTCTATTTTCACATTTAAGATCCAATCCCCTGATAATGCGCCACCAGCCTCTTTGGCCAGCTCTACACGGTCAAAGTTAATATACTCGCTGTTGAGTCCACTTTTAGAAAAGTCTAAAGATCTGGTTTTTGTGACCACTGCAGACGGACGTTTCTTACTGCGCAGTGAGTAAGTCAATGTACCGCTGGAAATTGCTCTTTTGGCTGAGAACGTCAGCGCAAAGCGCACTGTCTGCTCATCATCAACATGTCGTGCATCTTCAATGGTTACAGCGTTACGTTGAAGCAAAACTCGATCAGCAACGGCCATACCACCAATGATTGCTAATTCCATCATTTGCCCTGTCCTCCAATATTAAATAGTCTCGTTAAACCATCACTTGCGGATTGCCTCAGAAAAGCCAAAGAATCCGCGCCATTGTTTGAAAGAATAAGAACCAGAGCACAAGTAATATTGCGATCCACTTCCTCACTCTCACACATATAGGCGACCACTAAACCGACTACTATGGCCAGCGTTATCTCTGTCATGAGGTCCATAAATCCACCTTTCAAACGCGACACGCGCTTGCCGTGAAGAAATGACCCCACACCAGAGAGAAAAGACAAAGCCAAGACGCTAATGGCAAAGCTTTGTTCAAGCTCAAAAACTGGCATGAATCCCCCTTTTGTTATGTGTAATTTGTAGTCTATTCGGAATGAGAACCACAGCTCAATAGATGGGCGTTACCTTGTTTTTAAGGCATAAAAAAAAGGGCTCGATTGAGCCCTTTAGTGATTAGTTTTAGTTGATCAGTTGCCATGTAGCGTTGGATGGGTTGGTTTGGAAACCATTTATTTTTGGCAGGTAGTTGTTTGAACCATGACCACACGCGTACAGCTTTCCTGCGCGGGTTAAACAATAAGTCGTTTGGTCATTGTAGTGTTGCGCTGTATACATACCTACAACCTCATCACCCTTATCAATCGGAACCTGACGTACTTTCATGGTCTTGTAGCTGGCTTCTTTGTCTTTGAGCCCGTAGCCACCAGCACCATAACGATTGGTACCAAAGTAACAATACATACCGCGCTCATTCCAGAACACCTGATCCATTAGGTATGGAGTGTAAGAGCCGCTGCATTGGAAATTGCACTTAGGGCTACTTAGACCTGACAGGTTTACGTCCCTTGGGCGAGATAGATCTGCAGCCTTTGCAGCCCATCGGTTGTTATGGTTCATGCCCCATACGCGATATGTATTACTTTGCTTCATAATATGAGAGCCGTAATGCCCTCCACTGTAAAGCTCCATTACATTGGTTGCGACTCGAACAAACGTTGTTGAATCAGTATGAGTACCACGACCTGCAGCGTAATTGGCACCATCACCAGCAAAATAAAGCTCACCACTATTGGTGCGAATGAATGTAAAGCCCGCTGCAGATTCGCCGCCGCCTGTGTGGTAGCCGTACCCACCGCGAATCTCTTCAATCTTGGCTACAAGGCCGGTCGACAAGTTTACTTTTTTCCATGTGCTGGTATTTGTTGTTGAACCTATACCTAGCTGGCCCTGACCGTTATAGCCACAAGCAAAAAGTTTATTGTCCGTGGTAACTAAGAACGTACATCCATACCACCCACCCATTGAGAATATTTTCTTTACTTTTTGTGCGGCGATATTTTCAGGCAGAGCAATTAACCGACCTGAATTAGCAGTAATTGCAGACGTATTGCCGTCCCCAGTTCGACCATAAGCATTCGCGCCAAAAGCCATAATTTTCGTTCTAGTTTTGTCTCTCACGTAGAACATGGGAGTGCGGCCATAACAGAAGTCTATAGGCTTCCAATATTCAGTCACTTCCTTAATGATTGGCGTTGGTGAGAAACGATTCGCTGCTTGGCCACCCATCCCGCCATAGCTAGCGTTACCACAGCCCCAAATTTCATGTAGATTATTTTCTCGGTTGTACAAGACAAAGTATGAGGTTTGATGCCCCATAAAGACGTCTTCAACTTCATGAGTGCTGTAAGGGAGATTTATCAGAACAAATCCAAACTGATTAACCGCTTGCCCCTCGCCTTGCCCTAGTGCGTAATCATCGCTAAGACCAAAACCGTACAAACGGCCATTTTTCATCAATGCAAATCGCTGTCTCCACCCGCCATGGAGGAATAGTTTCTCGACGGCCATCGAGCCTGCACCGGCTTGTTCAGCTGCCGTTTTGACGGCTAGAGCACTGGCGTACTTTGTCGAGCTAGAGTCGTTAATGTCACTGGTAATGTTTCGATTGTTGGGGCTGAAAACTCGCTGGGTACCATCGTATACCCCTTTCTTACCCGTGACCTTATGGTCTGATTCAAAGTCTTTAAAAGCGCGAATGTACTTGTCGGTAAAGTCGATTGTAGAGTCACCAGCGGCATTATTTGAAATAGCCACTGTGCCATTCTCATGGATAGTGATATGAGCGTTTTTGCCATGCAGGCCAGCCATGAGCTCGCCATCCACAGGCTGAAATGAATAAGAGACTTGGTATTGAGGGTTTCCACCATCAATGACAAATGACTTGGCGGTGCTTTTCCCGCGAACGTCATGATTGCCGTGTACTTTTGTTGGGCCTAACTCAGCCATGCTGCCTACCTCTAAAAGTAAGCGGCGTTTTGGTTAAGAACGGGGAACTGTTCTTAGTTTATACTTCTATGAAGTTTTGAGAAACAAAGGCACCGTGTTTCTTTGCTCCGCATTCGTCATCATACTCTACACCATTGCTGTAAGAGTGAATCAAAGGCACATGGTCACAACCGTTTAAGATATCCTCCAGTGGCATTTCTGACCCGTCCATAGCTTCTACGCGTGGCTTATAGAATGACTGTTTCGTGTTGGTGATTGTTGAGTAATACAGATAAGAGCGTGCGCGGCCCTTAACGGCATTCGCACCCCAACGATAAGGCGTCAGACCCGACTGAATCTTGGTACCGTCAGCTTTATAAATACCATCGTCTGTAAATGTCTCTGCAGTGGTACCCGCTGGATAGACGTAAGCCACCAGCAACATCCAATCATTGTCGTGGCCACTTGGAACGGCACCAGCATAGAAATATGGATTTCCGTTTGCGCTGCCGCCTAGACTCTCTAGTGCGGTTTTATTTGCACTATCAAGACCGTAGCAACCCCAGTACATCGAACCATTGCCCGTAACGTCGCGCTTTATCCAAATGCAGTAACGATAGGCTTTAGTCTTATCGATAGGGAATGATGAGCTATTAAAGCCACCGTCTGAATCACTGCTCGCGCTATTGCTTGGCGTTTGCCACATCACATCCATTTCGCCTTGCGGGTTCTCATCAATAACGATGTTATTCTCTTCGGCCCCACCATTGCGACCAAAACCAACCGCCGACGTATCACCAATACGCCACGTTGAATAGTCAAGTAATGTAGGTTTAAAGTTGTTCTCAATGATCGCTCTTGAGCTCACGATGCCCTGCTTGTTTATGTTGGTGTGCTCTTTACCCTCACTGATTTCAAAGCCATTGCGAAGAACGTAGAGTTCTACGTGACGCACCGTTGTAGGTGTGCTCGGCGCTAGAGCTGGGATACCTAGCCCATGAGTCACCTTAGAGCCAAGGGCGTAATACCAGTTTGTGGAATACGTACAAGCCTCTGCGATACAACTAGTGGGAGAATCCGATAACTTCATTGCCCCAAAGCGTGACTTATCTTTACCAGCTGGGAACTTAATCAGTTTAAAGCCACGGGCCGTGGATTCGTTGATGTTGTTCTGTTGCTTCCAGATAATTTCAATATCGTGCTCTGGGTATACCAGCTTAAACGTGAGTTCGTCCTGACCGTTACGATACTGTTCTAAATCGCCTAATCGGCTGTATTTTGCATCATTAGGGTTAAGACCAACCGGCTCGAACAACTCATTTCCTGACCACCACTGCTTAGTTTGCGTTAGATCGTGGTTATACACCTTTTCCCATGGCAACTCTTTGATGCTGCTAGCGCGGAGTTCTCCAGACTTACTCAAGGATGCTGCAGTGTGATACAGCGCTTTAATGTCATCATCAGACATAAGACCACCAGACAGCTCCCACCCTGCAATATCACCCATGAATGACTCATGGAAGTAATCTGAATAGGCGCGAGGGTGGCCACCAATGGTCCATTTGTTTGCTGGTGGATTATTAAAGGATGCGGTTTCGTGGAAGTTGTAACTACTGACCAGCTTCACACCGTCAACAAAGAGCGACACCGTTTTACTTTGATAAGAGAATCGAGCTGAAAACAAGTGCCATTCGCTGTCATTGGTGGCCAGTGGTACTGTTGGATCTTTTGTTCCCCAGCCGTGCATCTGGAAACGGTTGTTTTGAATACCGAACCACAAGTCGCCATAAATTCCAGATTCAATGAATTCTTGACTGTTATATGTGGCCAGAGGATAACGATCCCCGCTTGGCAAGGTGCCGTGACGCGCCCATACATTGAGAGTGAAGCCATCACCGTGCTTTGCGTCGGTGAAAATCATTTCTCGACCGTCATTGTTGGTCGTTTCATCACGGTTTACGGTTGGAAAGTGGTAATAGCCGCCTCCTTTTGGCGCTGTTGAGTCCTTTTTCCAGACTGGTGCTTGGTTGAGTTTTAGCTGGCCAATAGATAACCCCCCAACAATATCCTGATTCATTAGATCGATGCTCGAAAAACCGGTGGCCCACTCTCGACGCTCCAGCTGGATCTTATCCGCGTATAGTCTAGAGCCCTCGGCGCTGTAGTTGCCATAAAAATAAATCGATAAGTTAGCTTCGATATTGACGGACGCAGGAATGTAAGTGGAATAAATGTGGTGTTCCCAAGTGTTGTTGACCTTGTTCACATGCGTTCTTTTGTGAGGCAACCATGTGCGTTTGCCATTGGTCCCGATTACGTAGAAACCTACATTGAACCCAGCCAATGAGCCCCCAGCGTTTTGCTCTACTTTTTGCATCCAAGATATAGTAATAGGATCGCCAATCTTAAAGCCCAAATCGTCAAGATTACCAAGAGAGGTGGCAGTACCTAACCAGCGCTTAGCTTGGCCATGCTTCGCATTGTCGTTGATATGAAGAATACAGTTGCCACCATCGACGCCCTGACCAGCGACACCCATGGCATGGTACCCAATGTTTGGTGAGGGTACGCCACTGTTGTAACCACCGGACCAGTTGTTAAGTGAGATAGCGTCAGCATGTAGGGTTTTATCCCATCCGTAGCTGTTTGTTGTCGACGCACCGCCATTCAATAGCGGGTTATTAATGATATTTTCGGTAACGTTGCACTCTTCGGAGAAAGAGAAGTTAGCGATATCACCACGGGCCAATTCTTTAATCGTCTTAAGTGAAATAGCGCCATCGTACAAACGCACATCTTGGAGATGGGATTTTGCGGTGTGGTGAGCGTGAAGATTCAACGTTGTACCGGCTTTAATAGGACAGATTTCGCCTTGAACACCATAGGTACCATCAAGCTGGCCATTCAACCATACTTCAATTGTGCTGCCTTTACGGCGCACCACAACGTGAAACCATGAGTTGATAGAACCTGCTTTTGTCGCTGAAGCATTATGGCGAACAGAACCATTACCTGATTTTGCGCCATTGAACCAGTTACACCAGTAATCCGGTGCGTTGGTGTTAACACTGATATCGCCACGTTCGAAACGAGCCGTAGCTGCGCCACCGTCAGGTGTGTAGCTAATAATATCCCCCCAATCAACCACGCCAGACGCATAAGATTGTCGAACCCAAAAGGCCAGCGTGGCCTCGGTACCTGATAACACCTTATCCAAGGTTTTTGACTTGGGAATAGCAAGAATGTCAGCTAAGGCCTTATTCGATAAGACCCCGCCGACGTCAGACGGCTGAGTGGAATTGGTCGGGTGATTCCCATTACCCGACCAGTCCTTAGCGTCTTTGTGAAGTGGATACCACGCCAACAAATTAGCCATTAATCATTACTCCTTAGTGGAAAACAAAGTTGATTGATTCTGTAGCAGCATCAAACTTGATACCAGCTTTGGACGTTAAACCTATCTCGTCGTTGAACGTCTTCTTACCGGCTACAGTCTGATTGCCAGACGTTTGCACAAATGCTGTTGAGTCTTTGCCGTCTAACTTGTTTGCGTCTGCTGCTTTCGCTGTCTTACCTAAGTAACGGCCATCACCAGTAGCTTGCGTCATCTTGCCATTAGCAAGGTTGTAAGCTGACACCGCTTTGTCGTAAGCCGTTTTGACACCTTTGGCCGTCGCATACTTCGTTGTGCTTGCATCGTTTACAGCGCTTGTTTGAGGCGCATTCACAACTGAGCTCAAACCAACATCCGATTTAGTCAAGGTTAACCATGCTTTCATGGCCGTCTTGGTCATCGCTCGGAGGAAGTTATCGTTTGAGTTGTTGTTGCGGAATACGATTGCAGCGCTTGATGATGGCGCAGAGGTTTGGTTGTCGTAAGTTGTTCGAACTAGACGAGCAGACAAATCACCAGAGCCATCACGCTGGGCGATTGTGTTACCCGATGGTGCCGTGCTTTGAACTTTACCGCCTAGCTTGGCAGAATCAGCCGCTTTGGCTGCCTTGCCTAACCACCAGCCATCACCTTGTGCTTTAGTGATCTTGCTTGCGGCAAGGTCATACGCTGCTTTAACCGCTTTTGCACTCGCGTAGATCGTGCTCGATGTGCTCGTCACGGAATCCGTGATATTGCGGTTGTTCGGGCTGAATACGCGCTGGCCAGCTTCATAGATATTGTTGGCAACACGTAAGCCGTCTCTTTTCAGCGTCGCCTCTTCAATACCGTCAATCGTCCATTTAAAGAACTCATTGCCGTTATCAAGCGTGCCAAACTCAAGGTATGAGTTAGTATCACCGTCAGAGTCATTCTTGAACTTAATGAATGCACCGTCAGTGTTGCGCGTCCAGAAAATACCCTCATTGTTATCAACAAACGTGATATTTCCTTTCATGGTACCGCCGTTTTTCGGCAGTGCAGCACTCGCTAAGTTATAGGCGGAGTTGCCCTTATTTAGCGCTTCGACACCTTTGTCATAAGCAGTTTTAACAGCTTTCGAACTTGCATAGACAGACGTGTTAGAGCTGTTAATCGCTTCACTAATGTTGCGGTTGTTCGGGCTGAATACGCGCTGACCTTTCTCATACAAGCCCGTTGCATTGAACTTAACGATCTCTTCGGCTCGACCGCCAACCATTCTACGGAATGAGAAGTTGGAAGCATCGCCATCGGCATCGTTGTTGTGAGTAAAGAAGATCGAGCTGTCATCGACGTGAACCGAAACATTGTCGTCTTGGCCCGTTTGCGAATTGGAGCTTCTTTGAAAACGAAATGGAGTGCTACCAGCGCTGGTGTTGACGTTGATGCCTTTCGCGTTCAGCACAGAGGATAAGGTACCCCCGACAAGCTTGAGATAGCGACGATCGGCGCTTGCCTGCGTCATCTTGCTTGCTGCCAAGTCATAAGCGGCCTTAACCGCTTTTGGCGTAGCCGCTAGAGCCTCGCTGGTAGAGTTAATCGCACTTGATAGCTTAGTTGCACCAAACACACTGGTCGATGCCACCACATAGGACCACTTTGAGTTGGCTTTACTCAAGGCTTGAACTGCTTTGTCATACGCTGACTTAACCGACCTAGCACTGCCATAGACAGTGCTTGATGGATTGTTGACGGCATCGGTGATGTTGCGGTTATTTGGGCTGTAAACACGCTGGCGGTTGCTACCATTACCATCGAATACGGCTAGGCCCCACAAGCCATCCCCTCCCATTGCTGCTTTAGGGTTGCCATTTTCAACCCATACAGCTTGGTGGCTACCGGCCATAGTGCCACCAGTTTTGTTATTGGTGTGTTTGTAAGCCAGTCCGTAAAGATTGCCGAAATTAGAACCGTCAGCCGCGTTTTTATATGATTCCCCCATAGACCAGATTTGATCGGTTTTGTGAGAATCATAGACCCCCACAACACCGCGATCTCTTGCTTGAGAAATTAGAACCCCGTTGAGGTAAACGTTGTTTAGCTTTTGCATAAGTTACCCCATGATCTTTGCTAGTTTCACAGTGAAAGGCACTGCTTTGGAAAGAGATTTGTTGCACATGATTTCGACTTTCTGGTCGATTTTGTTGCCAAGCTCTGTGCGAGTTCGAAGGAAGATGTATTCGCTGTTATCCGCATGACCCATGTTGTGCAGAGGAATCTCTGATAGGTCGACTTGGTTTGTGCCGCCAGCGAACCAATAGAATTGGCCCGTGTAGCTTTGGGTGTAAGCATTCCCGCCTTTGCCAGCGCTGCTGTACTGAATGAGGATCTGGTAAACCCCGCTTCCACCTTTAAAGTCAGAATTGTTCAGTAGGCCTTTCCATGCGTTAGCGGTGAGCTGCAGCGTTTTAACCGATTCGCTATTGACGGCGAGCTGTTTGGATTGCTTGGCATCGTCGTTAATGCCAAGGTACTTGGCGGATAGCTTTTGGCTGCCCTCAATGAAGCAGTCAGAAACCCACATACGGCCTTTTTCAGCACTAATGTAGGCTCTGGCATCACCATCACTGGCGAAGTAAGCGCCCCAACCGATACAACCAGCATCTTTTGCCGCTTTTAGGAATCCAGCATTAGTGTGCGAGTAACCAATACCGTACATGTTGCCAAGCGAGGTATCTGACGGTTGGTAGTTGCTACCAATCGTGTAGATAGGGTTCGTTTTACCACTGTTCTCACCCACGTTGTTGTAAGAGCCAACCATATAACCTGCAGCGTGCGCCGTTCGTCCGATGTAGCTTTGGTTTAGTACGGGGTTTCTAAACGTGGTTTGGCCGTTTATTGTGATCTTGCCAAAATCGTTGCCGTAGTTAATTTCCAGCCCCAAAGTTGAATGACCGACAAGCGCACGTTTACCGCGACAAAGCAGATCTTGGTTGCCGTTTGTGTCCCAAAATGACTTAACAAAATTATCTAGCTTCACATGCTTAGGTTGTGCCCCAACCTCTGCTGCCGTTGGCTTATGGTGTGTGCTGTATGCTTTTGCAACACTCACATCCACTTTTTTGCTTGATGTTGGTTTGGTGCTATCAACAATGTCGACAACACGGTTTATACGTTGCCCTTTGCCGTTCGCATCCCAAACCATGACAGAGAACGATTGCCAGTAGCCCATTCTTGGGAACCAGAACCACAATTTGCCATCACTACCATTCATCATGGTGATCTTGTCGGTAAACTCACCACTTAAGGCCAAGGCAGATACACTCATGAAGCCGTTGTTATAGAGATAGCCTTGAGCTGTCACACTAAATGGGGGCGCACCGCTGTATGACTTTCCGGTGATCTCCATGACAAACGACGGTCCATTTTTTTCAGACGATGTGAGATCGGTTTTAATCAACGTCCCGTGCGTAAAGTCACTTTGAGAATTGAAAGGAACAATTCGAGATAGAGTGTGGCCACTAATTTTGCTCGTATCTGCTGCTCTATCTGTTTTACCTAAGTAGTAGCTATCACCTTGCGATTTGCTGAGCTTACTAGCTGCAAGGTCATAGGCCATTTTTACCGCTTTAGGTGTGGCCGCTAACGTTTCGCTGGTTGAATTGATCGCGGTCAGTAGCTTGGTTGCACCGTAAGTTGTTTTTGAAGCAACAACATAGGTCCATTTTGAGTTGGCCTTGTTTAGTGCTTCGACGCCTTTATCGTGGGCCTTTTTAACAGCTCTGGCTGTGGCAGCAAGAACTTGGCTTGTTGAGCCTACCGAGTCGGTAAGCTGAACAGCACCCTTTTGACCTGTCGTTGCATCTTTAATCCCGATAACGCGATTAGCTGATAAATCACCGCCACCGGTTAACGGGCCGCTAACAGAGACTTTGGTGGTCTTGTTTGCTTTTTTCCCTAGCTCAGTGTTGATGGCGCCAATATCAGAGTCGTTGTCTTTGAGCGCTTCACCTAGCTCTCGGATAGTATCGAGATCCTGTTGAGTTGCGCCGCCAAGTAACTTGCTGATTTCTGCGTTGGTGTGGTTTTTAGCGTTGTTCTCTGCAGCTACGGCGCGATTGTAAGTATCACGAACGGCTTTTGAGCTGGCCACAGTTGTAGTTGAAGTGGAACTTACCGAGTTAGAGATAGACGACTTGGCCACTTTGGCGTTAGCAGCATTTAGCGCCTCTGTACCTCGGTCGTAAGCCGTTTTTGCCCCTTTCGCTGTTGCGTACTTCGTTGTGCTCGAATCGTTTACCGCGCTCGTTTGAGGCGCGTTAACCACATGATTCAGGCCTACGTCATTCTTATTGGGCTTGTTAGCTTCGGTGTAAATCGCAGAAGCAACACCCCAAGAGGTTGAATCGTAGTCTGGCTGTAGATGGAAAATTTTCTTAGCGGTTTTGCTAAACGCAAGGGCGTTCGGCTTACCACCTGTCGCATCCGAATAGGTATCAAGAAGTAACAGATCGCTGTAACCCGAACCAGCACCTACGGTTGGCGATGATACAAAGAACGGCTTAACCGCTTTTCTTGCTGAAATCCCCGATGTTTTTGGTTGAACATCACGATCATCTACGGCTTCTAAACGGTGCGCGTCATGTGCTTTTACCGCTGTGCTGGTCTTACCTAGTTTGGTATCAATTGCTTTCTTAATGTTATTCAGTTCAGTAGATAAGCCGTCAATATTGCCGATAACATGGTTGTGAGAGTCATCCTTAACCGTAACCGTGATCGTTTTGTTGCCAGAACCGTCGAACGTGGTCGAACCGGTAGCGTCACCAGCAAGTGCGATAGTACGAGCCGATTGCAGTTTAGTCGCCGTCTGAGCTGCTGGGAGGCTGGCTGAAACCGTGTCCTGAACAGTGTCAAATTGAGAGGTAATACTTACTGTCCACCCCGCGGCGTACTTGGTTGCGTCGGCTGAGTAACCAACTAGAACGTTAAACACTCCAATCTGCAGATGATTCCAAGTGCTATTTAATTCACCAATCCAAAGACAGTGACTAGTACCGTCGTTACCAAAGCGAACGCGGTAATCTTTACCTGCGCTGTTAGTCAGTGTGATAACGGTTTGGTTGGTCCAGTCTTTGGAGCTGTATTGATAGCCTGCGATTAAAAGCTTCACAGATTCGTTAGCCGCGTAGTCGAAGATAGACACCTCGAACGACAACATATCGCTTTGGCCTTTAGTGATAGTTGGCAGTTTGATCTTGATTGCGCCGGTAGCCGATGAAGCGCCATTGTAAAGATAAGCACCAGCTGGGGCAGGAATGCGACCACCGTTGGCGTTATCTTTCAGATAAGGCGCATGGCCACTCGCCCATTGCGTATTACCCGTAACTACGTCGTCAGCGTCAGAACGAATAAGCTGAGAGGCGCTTAACCCATCTAGTTTTGAAGCATTATCCGCTTTCGCATTTTTAGCTAGATAGTAGCTATCACCTTGAGCTTTTGTAATCTTGCTGGCTGCAAGGTTATAGGCTGACACCGCTTTGTCGTAGGCGACTTTTACCGCCTTTGGCGTTGCGGCCAATGTTTCACTGGTGGAGTTGACCGCCGTCAGTAGCTTGGTAGCACCATAAGCAGCTTTTGACGCAACAACATAGGTCCATTTTGAGTTGGCCTTGTTTAGTGCTTCGACGCCTTTATCGTGCGCAGCTTTTACAGCCTTTGAGCTGCCGACCGTAGAGCTTGATGATGATGTGACAGAATCCGAAATAGACGACTTTGCAACTTTAGTGTTAGCCGTGTTAATCGCCGCGATACCTTTATCATGCGCGGTCTTAACTGCTTTCGAACTGGCCACGGTTGTATTTGAACTTGATGTGACAGATTCAGAAATGACCGCTTTCGGGATCATCGTATTGGCTTTGTTGAGCGCCTCGACGCCCTTATCATGCGCAATCTTAGCCGCTTTTGAGCTGGCAATATCTTCGCTCGAATCAGACGTAACCGAATCAGAAATATCGGCCTTGGCCACTTTAGTGCTGGCCAAGTTGTACGCTTGGTTTGCTCGGTCGTTCGCGGTCTTAACGGCTTTAGAGCTACCAACATTTGTTTGTGAATCAGACGTAACCGAATCAGAAATGACCGCTTTCGGGATCATCGTGTTGGCCTTGTTCAGCGCTTCGACGCCTTTGTTGTGCGCAATCTTAGCCGCTTTTGAACTGGCAACGTTTGTTTGTGAATCAGAGGTAACGGAGTCTGATACCTGAGTCTTGGCTACCTTTGTATTAGCAAGGTTGATCGCATCTACAGCTTTGTCGAATGCTGTTTTAATTGCCTTGGAACTACCAACGGTCGTTTTAGACGCCGACGTAACTGAGTCAGAGATAGACGTTTTGGCCACCTTGGTGTTAGCAAGGTTGATCGCTTCTACTGCTTTATCAAAAGCAATCTTAACGGCTTTAGAACTACCAACGGTCGTTTGTGAAGCTGAGTTGATAGCGTCAGAGATAGACGTTTTAGCCACTTTGGTGTTAGCAAGGTTGATCGCCTCCACCCCTTTATCAAAGGCCGTCTTAACCCCTTTTGCGCTCGCGTAGATAATCTCAGATGGATTATTGATAGCGCTTGTGATGTTACGGTTCCCCTCATGGAAAACCTTATGATTGGCCCATTTAAGCAGACCGTTACCATCACTGGTTAGAGAGAATGATTTGCCGTCAGAACGGTTCAAAAATCGCAGTGCGCCAATGATGCCGGTGTTATCTGGGCGGTGGCCCTCGATATCGACATTTGAGTTTGCTTCGTCTGCAGACTTAACCTTAAACGCACCAGTAAAGGTCCAAGCAGCTGTGACCGTTTGAGCCTTAGTTTTCGCCTTTTCCCACCATTGCTGAGTGCGAAGCGCGGTCATGATCTTGTTGTTCGTCGATCCCGCCTCGGCGTCGGCTTGGGTGGCCGTTTCGTCGTTATGCCAGTATTTAGGGAACGGGTTATGCTCGGCTTTTAGGTTGTTGATAGCTCGCCAGAGCTGGGAAAGTTTAACGTGCTTAACTGCAGTGGATTTACCATCAATTTCAGCATTGTTCGCGGCGTTATCTTCGCGCTCGTACTGTTCGTGTGGATCTAGTTCGTCTTTGTGCGCGTCAAGGTCATAACCACCCGCTTTGCGATCTTCGTAATGGAAGTTAGACGGTTGCAGGCTTGTCGCACCATCCGGTACCACGACTTTCGCTAAGATTAAGTGATGAGGCTTTACGTCGCCTTTTGGAAGCACTTTGACGCTGGCCGCATCGACCGTCGCATCTTTACTCACCTGCTTGGTTTTCACGCCATGCTTATAGAACGCTTCAAGAACGACATAGGACGTAGCACCAGCTGGTACCGGTAAGACGATATCGTGCTGCTGTCTTACCGTTAATAGGAAGTCTTCACGCTCGATGAGAGCAACACCAAAATCAACGGCTTTTCCATTTTGGCTTTGAGTGTTTTTGATCTTAACGTTTAGGCCTTGGTCTGGTAGACAGGCAAAACCACGATAGATACCGGCGCGAGCAACACCAAAGAACTTGCGGTTGATACTGGTCGATGATGCGATTTCAAGGTACTGAGTATCTGTGATAAGAGGTAGTTGCTGGGTATCAGCAACACTCAAAGGCAAGATCACCGTTTCTTTAACTTGAGGGGTTTGGTCGCTCATAATTAACCCTCCACAATCGCAGATTGCAGTGAGTCACTACGGGCGGTTTTGATGATGATCTCTAGAGAAACACCACGGTGTGAATACACCCATACCGGCTGAGTTACAGCAATGGCAACGTAATTGCCTTTCTGGTCTTTAATACCGACACAAGAAAATTGATGCTGTGCGCCATCAGGAAAGGTACCGGCTGGTAAGCTGGCCGTTACAACGATATTCCCGTTAACGTAGGTGTAGTTGGCATCAGAGGTGTGAAAGATGCCTTGAATGCTTTGCTTATCGGTAGGGATTGGCTGACAACTTGGTTTACCGCCAATTTCTTCGATTAAATCATAGCCCCAGTCGATCTGGCCGAACTGGAAAAAAGCGCTGTAACCATTAGGCAGACTAGATAAGGCTCGCTCATCATAGTATTTGTCTAATAGTTCAGATCTTTCTAAGACAATATTAGATTGTGATTGCACTGCGTCACCTGTGAGGTTAGCGCAGCGTCTTGAGCTGGGGAGCTTTTTCTAATAGTACACTCTATCTAGAGCCAACGCATCAAGTGGAATGGCATCTAATCTAGGGCTGGTATAAACCGGTGTTACGGGTTTGTCTTCTGTGATTGGAATTTTAGTTTGGGCCGTGGTTTTCTGGCTATCTGTTGAACATTCAACCTGTGTGATTGGTTCTATATAAGTCTTGGTCGATGTGCTTTGTTCTACCCATTCAATCAGCTCGATGATATTAAGCTTGATGTAGTACACGTTACCGTCACAAGAGATACGCAGCGGGATAAGTGGATAGATTACTTGTCGAATACGCGCCTCAAAGGCTCGGATCTCTTCCTCACCAATGCCTCGCGAACCTGACTGAATCATGTTTACTGGGATGCGAATTACACCGCGACTTGTAAGGAAAAAGTCTTCACGCTTTAGATCGTGAAAGTCATCTAGTTTGTCTTCCTGAACAAACAAAGTGCCGTAAGGGTAACGATCTTGGTCGATAGGTGCATAGAGCCTAATCCACTCAACATTCATCCCGTTAAACTCACGCGAGATTGTGGCCATGAGTGGGTAAACGGTTTTCTTAAAGTGAATTTCATCCCGACGCTGCATGATAACGTGAGGTAAATCCTCATCCGACACGTCACCCAAAGGGAAGATCTTGCGGAGCTCTTTGGTTTCTTCCAGTAGGTCGGTTTTGTTCATTTCATAAATGGAGCTGCGAGTTTTTAGCCGGTCGATGTAGGTTTCGACGTGGTTCTCCAGCACCTCACCAAATGCGAGCACAAAATCAGACCAGCTCTGCTCATTTTTTTTAGCGTTAGTAAGCTGGCCCTTAAGCCAGCTTTTGATTTTCGATTCAGACATGTTTTCCCTTAGTTGTAATTAAAACGAATAGTCGAGTTTTCTAGATCTAAAAATTGATAAGTGTCGACTGGAATCTCATTTACAAGGCCGATGCATTTCACTTCGAACTGCTCGATGCCAAGAGGGATTGATTCACTTTCAATCGATTTCCAGATCGTGTTTTTGTAGACCTGTTCGCTTTGCTTGGCGCTGCGACCAAAGCGTTTGGCCAACATGGCCGAAATGGCTTTTTCTACGTCCGTTGGGTTAATACCATTTAGCACCGAGCCGGTTACTTCGACCGTGTACTTGTGATCGCGTCGTGGCGAGAATATATAGTTCTCGTTGTAACCCTCACGCCCTTTGAATATTTCTAGGATCTCAGCCTTAAGTGCATCGTCGGTTTTGATATCGGAATAAGCGGAAATAAAGATTGTGTTGATGTTCTTTAAGTCTGCCTTACCTGTCAGCTTCTCTTGGGCCTTTTCACCCCAAACAGACATCCACACGATACCGGCCACGTTGTTGGTAATGAACGTACTGTAATCGGCATCCCATGACAGCTGATCATCGTAAACGGTTGAGTAAAGCGCACTGTTGCGGATTGATTCGATATCTTCGCCACCAGCACCGCCGACAATGGCGGTTTTGGTTTTGACTTCAATCGGGATTTTCTGGCCATCAAAGCCCTCGCTATCAATGAGCTCTAAAGGTTGGTCGTTAAGTAGTGTCGAATCGCCCACGGTAAGCCAAAGCTCGACCTCAATAACATCACCCTCTTTTGGTGCCTTGCCTGTAATGTTGTTACCAAATCGCACACCCAGCTGATCAGATGCCTTGTAATATTCCATGTAGGCTTTGGTTTCTGGACCACAGTTGCGGAACTTAAATGAGTGCTTCCAGAGCTCACCATTCACTCGAATCACCACGTTATGAATTTGCTCGGTAATATCATTAGGGAACAAGATCGATAACCAGTTTTTCTCATCAGTCACAACATGGCGCATCTTGGAGATTTCTAGTTGTTTGACTAAGTACTCGCGAGTTTCGTTTGCCTGCAGTTCGACACTATCCATGATGGTGTATCGCAGCTGGTTTGGTCCGAGGGCTTGAGTCAGCGCGGGTAATGTTTCTCGAAATGGTCCTGTATTTTTTAGGATGGCTGTACCACTGGATGGTGCAATTTTCCGACCTACATAACCTGCCCCCTCGGCACCGGCCAGAATGGAAGATCGGCGCGTGGCCAGTGTTAAAAATGACTCTTGGAGCGTTCGCTCGGAAGCTTGCGCGACACGCTCAATGATTTGAGCGACAAACAGAGCAATGTAAGCGACAAACTGAGAACCAATGAAGCGCTGCCACCAATCGGATTGCTTCAATAGGTTTTCAAAGTCTTGTTTGATTTGCTCTTTATTCATAGTCGTGTTTCCTTTTTGATATCTTGCTGGCCAAGGATCCCCACTTGAATTGAGTAGGTATCTACTTCGTGAGGTTTGACTGAAATGTGTGTAATCACCGCGCTTGGAACATCCTCTGGCAGGTTCATTAAGATTGAGTTCTCAATGGCTGCGGCGGTATCGTCACAGATCGGTAAATGTTTATATTGCTTGAGCTTGTTACCCCATTGCGGAGCTCCCCAAATCTCCCCTTGGGGAGTGTCTAACCATTCCGCGACTCGAACGGCTACGGCTTGGTCTTCCCCGTAGGTATTAACACCGTCAATGTTTAGATTGAGTAGGTAATCAATTTCTTGGCTCATCGGTTACTCCAAGTCAGCGCTTTGGCGCTGCAGTGAATGATCGTTAAAGTTGTTTGGAATAGCCCCCGTGCTCTTACTTGTTGATGCTGGAGTACTGTCTTTCGCTTTCACTGGACCGCCGTATCGGTAGATCTCTTTGGTGTTGGTACCACCAGCGGCCTTGCCGACCTCTTTGATGGCATCAAGAGACGCCTTATCGAGCGTGACCTCTTGCTTGCTGGATTCACTTTTCAACTTCTCCGCGTCACGTTGTGCATAAATCTGGTTAACACTTTCGTTTTGGGCGATCTGATTAGTCGCCGTGGCCACGGTCTGGGTTGAGGTAGGCTGAGAAGCTTGCGCTACGTTCTTGGCTTGGCTCTGACGGCTTTGGCGCTCGATGAATGCCACACTGTTAGCCAGCTGGGTGTCTGCGCTGGTTTCAGTGTTATCACTGATAGATTTCATCGACTCCAGCTGTTTGGAGCGATCCACTTCGCTTGCTTCGGTCTGGGCCGTATTGCTTTGTGATTCCGTTGCTAGCTGGTTGGATTTTTCAATGGCTGTGCTAACACTCTCAAGCTGAGCGGCAGCTGCAGTGTGTGAAGCTTGGGTTACTTCATTGCTCATTACCGTGCGTTCACTGATCGCCCCAATGCTTTCAAGTTGCTTGTCTACATTGCTTTGAGAGGCTTGAACCGTTGAGCTTTGTGATGTGCTCTGGCTTGCGCTTTCCAATGCTTTGCTTACGCTTTCTACTTGATTGTTTTCTGCAGAGGTTTGGCTCGCTTGGCTGGTGGATTGATCGCTGCTTCGCTCGATGAGCTGGCTATCGTTCTGCTTTGAAATTTGGCTGTCAGATTGGCTGTCGCTTTGCTGTGACGCCTTTTCAAGCGCGTTGCTAATGTGACTTACCTCATTTGCACTCGTCGCCTGTGAGGCCTCGCTGGTGCTGCTGGTTGCCTGTGTTGTTTCGTTGATGCCTTGAGCTCGAAGTTCAGAACGTTCGCGTGCTGATAACTGGCTTCGTGAGTCACTAGCTGTATGGCTCTCTTGTGTTCCAGTTTCGCTGCTACGTTCTTTCGCTTCGGTGGCCACATCACTTGAGCTCACAACATGCTGACGTTCTGCCGCTTCGATAGCATGGGTAGACTGGCGATCTCTCACTTGTTCAGTCGAGCTTTGATCACTTGACGCTTTCTCTTGCGCTTCGCTTACTAGTGACGACTGGCTACGTTCACTGCTTGAGCTTTGAACCTTATTACTTTGGCTTGATGCTTCGCTTTGAGTGGCTTGATGTGCGCTTTCGGAGACAGAAACCACCGAATCTATCTGGGAGTCAGACGCAACTTGTACAGCTTCGCTATGAGTACCGGTTTGATTGTTTTCGGAGCTTTCAGAGCGAGCGTTAACTTGCTCACTCTCTGTTGAGCTTTGCTCGCTGGTTTGCCCTGACTTATCCACGGTTGACGCGCTAGTACCATGAGTTGAAACAGACGACGCTTGGCTATCAACATGATCCGAGGCTGCAATCTCACTTACTATGCTGACGCTTTCAGCTTGTGTTAAATCTTGAACCTGACTCGCTTCACTCGCGCTTGAGCTTTGTAATGAATCCAAGCCCGTGGTTGCCTCGATACGTTCGCTTTCTGCTGTTGTGTCGACACTGTTTGAATTGCGTTCATGCGTTGTGCCATCCGTCTTAGATGACTGCTCAGAGGCTTGAGAACTAGCCGAGGATGCTTGGCTATCTGTGGTTTCGCTTTGGCTTGCGCTTTCCAAAATAGAGGCGGTGCTGGCCAGTGGTGTATCGATATTGGTGTGCTCTGCTTGGCTGGTACCTTGCGAGATTTTAGTGTTGATATCTTCAAGCCTAGAGGCTGTCTCGATATCAACAAACCCACCATTGGCGAATGAGCTTTCGCTGTTCGCTTCTTGGATCTTCGCCACTTCCTCACGGCGTTTGATTTCAGCATCGACAACGGCCAGCTGTGCTTCTTTCTTGCTGCTCGATACAAGATCACCGCGCTCTGTTGCGACCTTGCCATCAATCGGCTGACCGATCTCGGAGGACACACTCTCGCGCTTCTCTTTTAGCTCTTTGTCGCGCTGCTCTTTAACGCTTTTAGCTTGGTTGTAAGAAATCCCCTCTTCATTGGCAATCGCCCATGTAGCCTGCATTTGACTGTAGGCGTCGTTTTTCCTTTGGTTCTCTTGTAGCGTGCGGCTAGATTGGCTATTACCAGTATTCATTGCGCTGTTGTGAATAGCTTCGGCTTTGAATCGTGCCTCTTCCTGCTCACTAAACGTTTTGGCCACGCTATCCTGATCGCTTTGAGTGCTAACTTGCTGGCTGACTGCAGACGCACTTTGAGTGCTTTCATCAGTGGTTTGATTGGCGTTCGTCGTGCTTTCGGTTTTGCTGTCGCTTTCAGTGGATTCACTCTCGCTATCATCACCGGCAAAGAATGAATAAATGCCCTTGGCCATATCACCAGAGGTAAAGCTCATTGCTTCTTGCGCACCCTCAATCCCCAGCGCTTCAAGGCCAGAGCCGATTAACCCAGCACCACCGCTAACAAGACCACCCATATCAAGGACCGACGCTAGAGCCATACTAGACTTTTGCCCTGTGGTAGCTTCTTCACCCTCTTTGAGATTGAATGTTTCACGCTGACGCTCAGTGTCAGTAAATCCACTAAATGCGTCATAGGCCATTAACGCTGGAGCGAGTAAAGGAACGGCTTTTGCGGCTACACCACCAATCTTTGAAAGACCTTTAAACGCGGTACCGGCCATAGAGGTTCCTTTGGCCATTAGCGAGGATCCTTTGCCAGCTGCGCTACCTGCTACGTCACTCGCACCGGACAGAACCGAACGAATACGGCCACCTCTTCGGGTACCCTTGGCACCTTTACCTTTGCGACCTCTTCGACCTTTGCGATCCTCTTTGTCACGGCCAAACATATCACCGGCCAGATCCATAAGGCCACCACCGCCATCCCCACCACTGGCTTTAACTGCACTTTCGAGATCATCCAGCTTATCGAGTAACGCCTCTGAATGGCTCTCTTGAGCGCTGCTGGTTTCTTTTAAGACCTCCAGCTGTTCGGCGCGAAATGACGCCTCTTTGGCTGTACTGGTTAGTGAACGGGTAGCGCTGCGATCAGTCGTGTTATTGTTTGTAGTAGTTGTGACTGAGGTAGTTGATGACTGTACGCCACCACGGCTATCAGATAGAACGCTGCTAGTGGAATTAGTAAGCTTATGGTCGCGTTGTTGTTCATGCTTGCTCTTCTGTTGGTTGTTGTTGGTAGTATCACTGCTGCTCTCGCGCTCGCGTTTAGACTCTTCTGCAAGTTCACTTGCGGAAGTAACACTTTGCGACTGGCTATCTGAGACTTGATTAGACAGACTCTCGCTAACAGACGTTAAGCTATCGGAGTTGTCGGTTTGCTGGGTTTGGCTGGCTTGCTGCTGCAGCTGCTCTGAACTTCGTGTTGCTGTCGATTCGGCAAGGTGACTGTCACTATCACGGGATGCCTGATCACGACTCTCACTCAAGCGCTCTGTTGAATCGCTCTGGCCACGCTCGGCAATCGTATTGCTATCGCGTTCGCTTTGGCTTTCAGTGCTGCTCTCGCTATCGCTGGTGGATTCCTCTTCGGTTGAGGTATCACGCTTTAGAAACGTGTTTACAAAACCATTCTCTTTAACGCTTTGGATGTTTGAACGCGCTTCTTTAACGCTATCCATGCCATCTTGAGACAGCTTGTACATTTCCTTAGCTGAGTAGAAAAAGGATCCACCGGTTGCGGCCCCTGCAGCCTCTTGTGCATCATGATCTTCACCTAGCGTCGATTCTGCTTGGCGCAGGCTCAAATCTTTGATGGCAGAGCTAAACGAGGCAAAGATCGAGGTTTGCTTTTCGCTCTCTTGGCTGCGCTTCTCTGATTCGCGTTCTTTGGCTGTTTCAGAGGCAGAGCTATAGCGCTCTTGCTCGGTTTTACTGGCGTACTTACCATCACTGCGGCGCAAACGGCCACCAGCATCTTTCCAGTAACCATCAAACTCCGCTAAACCGTCCTCAATGGCGGCCTTAACATCACTTGGAAGAGAATCAAGCGCTGACGTATCGAGCTCGTTATCAATCTGAGGCTCAGAAACGTCTACATTAACGCTTGGCTGGCTCTCTGCAGAGACTTCGACTGGTTCAACGATAATTGGCTTGTCTTGCTTCTCGGTCGCCTCTGGGGCGCTCTCACGCTCATTGAGGACGTCAGCAATTGGCTTAACCATCGCTGCACTGTTCGGCTCTTCTTTTGCTTGGGCCTGTGCCGGTTCGCGGTCCATGGTCAGCTGTATCTCACCAGAACGTTGATCCGACTTAACACGGCGACCGCGTTGACGACGCTTTTCTTTGGTTGGCGGCTCGCTGCGTTGAGCGACTGCAGAATTGTCTTTTAATGCCTTTTCAATTGGTTTTGTATCGATGTTTGCGACGATTTCAGGCTGAACTGGTAGGCCAGACAAATTATCCAACTTGTCTGCTATAGCCTGCAATTTTTTCAGCTCTTTGTCACTTGATGTTCGGACCACTTCAACGATAGAAAAGAGATCAAACTGTTGTTTTTTAGTGTCCATTTCGCACCTTGTCTTGTAACGCCTTATCTAATCGAATGGCGAGATCTTGAGGGGTGGAAAATACCGCGTTGACCGGTTGGCCAGCGTAAACCGTAAGGTTTTCAATTAGGGTATTCCAACCGATGGAATCAAATCTTTGCAATGTAGTCGTGGTGGTGAAAGGGCAATAGCAGTGTACGCACCGCCTTACCTCCTTTTTCAATAACTTTTGGACACTCTGGCACTTCGGTAACAAGGAAGTAACGGCCCTCAACATACTTGGTCAATAAGCCATGGCGTGACTCACGCAAAGCCTTTTCAACCTTGCTGCAGGCGCTCATAAACTCCACCGGCAAACGCATGGTTTTTATCTTCTCAACTTTCCATTGGGTCGCTTCGTCGCGATCTTCTGGCTGGCCCTCAATCGTCAGGCAATGTGCCATTTCATGGATGGCCATTTCATTAGCGGCTCGCTTCCAATCGAGGCTTTGAGGCTCGTATTCGTCGCGTTCGTTACGCAATAGCTCTATCTCTTCTATCGCTTCGCCGTTCATTGGGTGCACTTGCGCGTTGTGTATAACGCCGTTGATGGCCAGTTCAACTTTTAGCTCTGGTAGCTTTGGTACCGCCTTAGCCGTTTCCATTAGGTCGTACATGTAAATGTCGTGGTAATGCGTCTCACCACAAGTGTTGCACTCGTATGAGAACGGGACGGTACCCAGTTCGCTGGTGGCCATAAAGATCCACCATAAGGCGGTGCGGCGGTCCTCACCGGTCCATTTGCTGGAGTCGTTAAGCTCACCTTTGCTTAAGTCCTGCAGGTGGTTGAGGTATTGCGTTGTACTGCTTTCTTCTTGGCTTTCTTCAAGCTCACAGAACGTCAAGCCGTCTTCGACGTTAGGAACGCGGAAGTGAACGATTGTTGTCATATGACTTGGTAGTGGAAATGGAGGGATCATAATTAAAGTACCTTATTGCCTACACTCATGAATTTTTGGAAGATCAGCGGGAACGAGCGAATGCTGTTTGCTGTATCACGCGAATTGTTGATGTTGCCTTTCTTGGTTGGGAATACCTGATAGGCCTTTCTAAACGTCTTGTTCCCGTCGTCATCGAGATCGAAGATTTTGATTTTGAAAATGTAATCAATTGGGATATTGAGCGTGCCGTCTTGGTTCTTCACCTTGGCCAAGCGACCATCGAACCAATTACTGATCGTTTTCTTTTGGTCATCACGCACGGTCATAGTGATCTCACTAGCGCCAGCTGCCGTCGGCAATGCGATATGGCCAGAGCCCACTTGAAAGGTGTCGGCGTCAATTGAGCCCTCACCATAATCAATGTCTTTCACGTAAATATCGAAGTCTGCCGGTGCGTCTGGTGCGTCAATTTCGATGGCCCACTGCCAGCCTTGCTGCCATGGCTTTTCCATGAAGTTTTTGACTGAGCGTTTAGCGAGTTTCATGTATGGGTTTGACACAGTTAGCCCCCCAGCAAGCTGATAGGCGGGATCATTGCTCGGTTGCTGCGCATCTGTGCTTCAAGGGCATCACGGCGCGTGGCCAAGTCGGTTTCTGCAGGTAGCCCAGAGGTGTCCATCTTGCCTGCAGTGGAAACTTGTCGGATGCGCTCTGAATTGGGAATAGTGATCAGGAGCTCAAGGTAATCCCCCAGCAAGCTAATGCTGGTGCTGGGTAGCTGGAACGTATCAAAATCGCTCTCAAGGACGTTTTTCAGATAAGAAAGCGTTAGAGGAAAGACTTCATCACCATCGAGCTCTAATTCAAGGTTTCCATCCCATACGGTTGAATTGATAAAGCGGTGCTCTTTATCTTTGAGAGACAGCTTGGATAAGAATAACGGTGGTAACTCGCACGAATCTGAGGCGTCTACAGCGCGGATACGGTGGCGATCGGAAAAACCAGCCAATTCTTGGTACTTGGCCAGCGCTTTTTTTAAGAGGCTAAGTAACGCTTTTTCATCCTCATGCAGTAGCACAGGGAAACGCGCTTTAACGTCCTCTAAAAGTTGTTTCGGGGTCATAGCTGCTCCAATGGAGGCAGCATTTTTATAGCGGGGGAGCCCCTATGCTATATCACTCTTGCTCATAAAAAAAGCCGCTGAAAAGTCAGCGGCTTTGGGTGGTATAGCGACACTTTAGAAGTCACACCAGTTGTATTGCAGCGTTAGAGACGGTTTCACGATTGCTGCCGTATCTTCTGTTGATAGATCGATAGCATCAGAACGAATCTTAGTGTGCTCAAGCTTGAATGAGTGAGACTTGGCACCTTTACCGCTTGTTGATTCTGGCGTTGATTCAATTGTGATAGTTAGGTACTGCTTGTCACGTACTACTTTACGCAGCATTTCCAGTACGGTACCGGTAATGGTTTCGACACACGTTACCGCGATCTCACCTTTGTTCTCTAGGACGCCGTTTTGCACGAATCCCATACCCATTTGACCATAGTCTTCTACGTCAGAACGGCCCATTGCTGGGAATTGAGTTGAACGGATTAACACGGTTAGATCTGGGTATTCTTCGATTTTCATCTCGAACTCGGTACCCATCATCTTTTCACCAGCAGCTACGTTCTTAAGGAACTTCTGCTTTAGAAACTTAGTGTCACCTTTGGCGTTGTGTGGACCAGCCATAATAAACCTCTATTATTTATTTGAAGTAGTTCGGAATTTGAGACTGATTAATCATCTGTTTCGGTGATGCTGTAACCGTCACGGTGTTGTAGGCAAAATGCCCCGCCTTGGTCTTCGGTGCGTTGGCGTTGTAACTCACTTCGCTAATTCGCATTGGTAAGTTAATTTTGCGGCCAACGTTGAACACGGCGTCTGACGGAATACGGCCCCCGATACCATCAGTGCTAACCGGCACAGTGTTTTGAAGCTCTGGCGATACCATTTGGCAAAGCTTTTGGATTGGCATATCCACTTCGTTCAAAGCATCTGTGTACGCAACAAAGCGTAGAGTTAACGAGATTTCTGGGGGTTCGTTGCCCTGCCAAACTTGCTGGCTATTCCATAACGTCTTACTGGTTGTCTCCGACATTGCTTGCGTAAGGGACGCGGTTTTATCCACGGCCCCAACGTTACCTACAGAATCCCCCTCGAATGGAGACTCCCATAGCGCTCTAAACGCGAGCTGACATTCATCAGTCATGTAGGCAATGACCGTAACCTCCGTGCCACCGATGTTTTGTGTGATGTAGCATTTGTTAAAGTTGGAAATGCCGTCATCACTAGGTACGCCGTAAATTACTGCCATGGTTGCCCCTTATTACATGCCGCGAGATTTACGCTGGCGCATGGATTTCTTACGGGCAGCTTTTGAAGCGCCAGTACGCGATTTAGCGCGAGCTTTTTTCAGTGCGGCCTTTTGTGCTGCACTCATGCGACGTTTGCGCTTTTTGGTGTTGATGAACGTCACTTTGCCGTCGCGAATTACTTTCTTTTTCGCTTCTAGCATCATGGATTCACGTACCGCGAACTCAGCAACCGCTTCGTCGGAATCAACGTTCTCAAGTCCCGCTTCTAGGGATTCGAAAATGTGGTTTACCGCTTCTTCGTCTTCGCCAAAGTCCAAAAGCTTATCTTCTTGAATACCTGAAATAGACAAGATGAATTCTGACGCGTGATTTTGTAGAGACTCATACATAGCCATTTGGCTATCGCTTAGCTCTTCATCATCAACACCGCCAGCAGAGCCATATAGCAATGCGTCTAACGTGTCTGCAGTTGCATCACCACCATTAGCCCATTGCACACACGCTGACGCTGCAGCCATGCGATCTTGGGTTACGGCCATACGCTCGATAGACTCAAGCATCATGTTGTCGTCAACCGACTCAAAAAACGCTGTTTCTGTTAGGTCTTCCTCGGCCTGCACCACTGGTGCTTTAAAAGGACGAGGAAGAACAGAACCTTTTTCAAACATGCTCATTCTGTTCTCACTCTATTGATTAGCGAACTAGGATTGGTTCACCGATTAATCGGCGGCCTGAACCGGTTGGACAGATAGACCAAGTGACTTTCCACAAGTCGATTTCGACTTGGATAATCTCAAAGGTCCATGGGGATTCACCGTCTTGCTCTGGGTCGCGTGGCGCTACCAGTGCACCCACAGTTTCGTAACCCTCAAAGATGGCTGTCATACCGTCTTCGATTGCTTTTTCTGTGTCGTCATCTGGACGGTGCTTGATGCGGTTCGCCAGTGCTACAAAGTCGCGAGAAATAGCGTCTGTAACAGAAACCACTTGTTCGAAACGTAGGTAGTTTTCAACCGGCGTCGACGTTAGAGAGTCATCAATGAACAGTGCACCGTTCTCGCTAACACCTAGTTTGTTAAGGCGTGCTTTGTACATTTCTTCAAAGTTAGGCTCTCCTGAACCACGTAGTGGCGTCAGGCCTGCACGCGAGATAACTGCACGCTCAACACCTGCCGGTGTGTAGTGCCAGCCACCTGTTGGAGAGGTCTTAGATACACCCAGTGCTTTCGCTGCGAACGCGATACCTGACGCGCCCCACGGACACTTGTTTTTGTACGTTGGACACTTCGCCGCATACGGCAAGTGAACGTAAGAGGCACGGTGGCAAGCTAGGTTTAGGCCTTGCTTGTGTGCTAGCGCTTGGGCGTGCGTTAGACGTGGGTTGATATCGTAGTAACCAGAGATACGACGATCATCACTCAGCTTTTGCAGCTTCTTCGTTACTGCGTCGTCGTAGCAGCTCAAACCACAAATGTAGTTAAAGCCAAGGACCGTAGAACGTAGCGCAGTGATCGCCGCGTCATAGTCAGAGGTCTTGATAGCGCTTAGGTCGCCGTTTGAAGCGCCTGTAAACGCTGTTTCTGCCATTGCTGTTAGTTCAGCTTTAGCCGTTGCTGCGTCACATACACAAGATAGGTACTTAGATTTCTGCTCTAGAACCGTCTCGATGTACGCCGTTGCACCCATCTGATCTTTTGCTTCTGGGTCGAATGAAACGATCCACTCTTCCAGAGTCGCTTTACCACCAGCTTCTTGAGTTTCTTTCAGCGTCAGCTTAAGCATGCCCTTGCCGTAAAGCTTCTCATCGACTGACTCGATAGAGACGCTACGGTTTGCTGACTCAGCACCATCTTTAATGGCCAGAGCTAGGAACTCACCAGAGCCCAGATCAAGATCAGCGCTGTAAGCAATGGCTTCATTGGTGAATACCAATTTGTCAGCTGGCTTAGTCACTTTGATTGCTGGGAATGTCGCTGTTGCTGGAACAACACGAACGACTAGGCCGTCACCGCCTTTTAGTGCTTCCGCTAGGGTACGCATACCGTCAGCGTGAACACCAAGGCTTGAATGGAATGGTTTACCCAGTACATCAGTTAGGTTCGCATCAGTAACGCGTAGTACTTCAAACGGTTTACCTTTCTGAGAAACGATAACACCAGCAAATGTCAGCTGGTTTGAACCACCACCACGCTTGGTTGTCGCGTCTGCATTGATTGGCGAAACAACGGTTTGAGCCACGTTGTTCATTGCAAATCCAATATCTTTACTCATTGTTTGCCTCTTTCAGAGTTAAGTTGTTTGCGGCTAACTGCTTTTCAATTTCTTGAACACCAGCTGCAGCAATGCCTTTCACCTTTACAACGTCTTTCGCCGTCATAGCTGTGAGTTGGTCCAATGTCGTTACGCCCGAAGTCACAAGGGCTTTTTCTACGCTGGTGGTTAAACCAAGAGTGGAAATGCTTGCTGGATCGTCGGTACCGTCTTCGCTCTGTTGAGCTTCTTCCAGAGACGCACGAACGCTCAGCTCACCGTTTGGGTAAGCCTGTTCAAGTGCATTGAGGAAGTATTGGAAGTTGTGGACCGATACCTGTTGGTTGACGGCGCGAGCGCCAATCACGCGGCCAAGCAGCGTAATTTCGATTGGAGTGTGATTAGTGACGAAAATGATTTGTTCTTTCATGAGAACCTCCAGAGAGCGAGCAACCTAATAGGCTGCTCGCGCCACCTGTTAAGCCGCTTTCTTCGCTGGAGCTTCATTAATTAGCTTGAGGCGGTAGAAGTAATCTTCACCGTCATACGGGTGGATTTCACCGTAAGCCAATTCATAAAGTGTGTTGCTTGCTACAAGGTTCTTACCGATGCTGTGCGTGTACATCGTTGCAGCGATTGCGTCACCTGCTACGTAGCCTGCTTCTGAGTGAGAATCACCACGGCCATAACAAAGCATTTCCATGGTGCCGATAACCACCGGTGCTTCGTACACTTTCCACATGCCAAATAGACGGCCTGCGTAGTGAATAGAGTTCTTCTGACGGTAGTTTGATGGAGTCACAAAGTATGGTGCGCCAAGCGTTTTCAGGATGTTCGCCGCTTGGGTGCCTGCGAAGATGCCGCGTAGGCCTGTTGTCTTCGTTTGTTGCAGGATCTTCGTAGAAATGTTCAGTAGCACTTCGTTTAGGCGCTCACGGTGCAGTTTCCAGTCTTCACCAGCTTCTACGTACAGGTTGAACGTTTCTTCACGCTTACAAGAGAAATTCATATCGTTTAGGTGGCGAACTGATTTCTCTGCCGCTAGCGTGTTACGCATGTGAGACGTTTGCATTGACTTGATATCAATTTTGAATTCACGTTGCATTGTGAACATTGCTTGAATCGTTGCATCTGCAGCTACCGCGTTTTGACGTGGGCGCAGCGTCATTGAATCCATTTCATGTTCGATAGTCGGGATAAGCTCTGGCTTCTTCTCGATATCGACTTCAAACTCAGCGTGAAGCTCAACACCTGTTGGTAGAGCTGTAGCCGACGCCGTAGTCACATCGATCTTGCCTTTCACGTAATCCACGTCACAGTTGAATACGATCTCTTCGCCAGACTGCAGCTTGTACTTGCCGCTCATCATGCCGCCTTTCGAATCCATATCGCGACAAACGCGCTTACGGTCAACGAATAGAGACACTGACGTCTTAGTGAATGGGATTTCAAAGTCTGTGTGTTTGAGATCCGTTTTCGTACTGAACGTGAATTTCTTCTTAGAGCCGTCTGGGCGTTGACCGGCTGCGAACTCATAACGTTGGCGCATTGACGTGTACTGGCCAACCGTTGTTTGGTCGATTTCAGTACCCACTTGGAAGTCACCGAAGTTAGAGCCTGTTTTACGGTACACTTTGAAGATCTCAACTTCGGTCGTGTTTGCAGGCATCATCGTTACTGCGTCTAGTGTTGCTGTTTCTAGCAATACAGGAAGAACGATACCCACCATACGAGCGCGAATTTCGACACCTTCTGACGTTGATAGTGACTGGCCAATCGACTCAAGCATCATTTGACCCATGTTGCCGGAATTTGAACGGCCCTCTAGGCCCATCATGTTTTCCATTGTGCTGTACGCACTTGCTAACACTTCGTCGCGAGGCAGCTCACCGTGAGATTTTTCGTACTCACGTAGTGCCGACTGCATGCCCGAAACAATACCGATGGATTGATCTTGAGTTAGGCCTGAAAGCATTGAGTCTTTGCTGATCGCTTCCAGCATTGCGTCTGCACGCTCGCCATCGTCTGTTAGAAAGACGCCGGTTTGCGCGTTGAATTGCGAATCAAGACATAACGCACGCATAGATTGACTTAGCTCTGCGATTTTGGAAATTCGCTTGTTAAATGATTCTTTTTTATCTGACATGAAATAAACCTTAGTTACTTTTTAAAAAAGCTGTTCGGAATGAACATTAGCCACCTGCATGCGGCGTTAAAATTGTTCAATTTCCGATAGTAATTAAGATTTAAACTGAAAAAAATAGCCCGATTTTGTGCTTTAACTTATTGTAATTAAAAGAAAAGTTAACAAAAGGTAGGGGTTGATTAACAGGTAACTGTGAGAGGGGGTTTGATGGCTGATCGGATGACGATGAGGTTTTTAGATGTGGGCGGGGAACCCTGATTAAAAAAATCAAAAAAAAAATTACGAGATTAGAGCGTACCCGCAATAATGCCGACAAGGTGCTCTAAGAGCTCAGCAGAATCGATAGCTGCATCTGGGAGTTCGATACCCATAAACGCTGCCGCGATATCACGGATCACCCAGTTATAAACGCCAGTGATGGCCAAGGCCCACATGATCGCTGCGCGGCCTGTTCGTGCCAGTGGGTTGTTGCTCAGTGATGCGATGAGCTCCATTTTGACATGGAACTGTTGGCGCTCTTCGTCAGACGTGAACCATGAGTCACCAAGTTCTTTGGTTTCTCGGATCACCTTGCTTAGTGAGTTGTTCGTGCCAAATAGGCCACCTAGTTTACCTAGTAGTGCTTTCATTGTGTTACCTCGTTTAGTACATGGTCGGCCAGCGCTCCAGCGATCACATTAGCTAGCTGCTCGCGTAGCGTAAGGCCCAGTTTTAAAGACTCATCATTTGAGAGAAAGAACGGCTCCAGAATCACCGCTGGCATGGCGGTTTTCTTTAGGAAGTACCAACCTCGATCCCCTTTCTTAATAGCCTTAAGGCCACGGTTTCGCTCATTGAGTAAGCCGTGAATTGGTGTCTGTAGTCGTGCTGCTAACGCTTTGCTGGCCTTGGATGTGTGCCAGTGCAACGTTTCAGCCCCTTTGGCGTTTTTGTTCTTCGCGCCGTTACAGTGAAGCTCGATAGCAAAGTCAGCGTTGGTGGCATTTACGTCTTTCACCATGCCGCTATAGCTTGAGCCTCGATACATGATGATCGGACGGACATTGCGGCTATGTAGACGCTCGGCAATGTGACCCGCCAATACATGGTTGAAGTCATATTCGTTCATTTCGGCGTTCGGGTTGTAACAACCGCCGTCAGCATGACTATGACCCACAACGATACAAACAGTTTTCATGTTAAGTCTCTTTTAAGGTTGCGTTGTTCGGAATAGAGTATATAATCCCAATCTCCTAGACATCCTTAATTAAGATATTTTCAGTTCCATGCTAACGGTTCTTTAGCCAAGCCTAACCCGCTTGGCTTTTTTTTATTCTGCGTTTTCTACCTCAAACCCATTTCTTTTAAAATAAGTCTTTGTTGACGCCAGCGTCTTGTATGGAATCTCAAATGATGCCGAAACATTCCGGTTGTTAAACAGGTAAAAAATGCCACCTTTCTCGCTTGGTGAGACTCGAACCTCATCAAAAATCACATGCACCAAAGGACTTTTAAACATGGCCTTACCTGATTCGGTGTAGTTCTTGATTACAATAAAGCTACGGTTTGTGTATGCCTTGCAGTAATAATTGAATGCCATGTATGCAGCGAATAAGGCTGCAGTGGTAGCAATAGCAAGGATATACGATGGAATAGTAATTACCGTGTTAAACATTTCTCATCTTCTTTCATCTATTTGGTTCGGATTGGTAGTGTAACAAAACTCAATCTAACGGATAGACTTCTTTTACCGCATCCATGATCGCGGGGTTGTTTAATTGATTCTCCCCTATCGTAAAGTCGACGGCCTTTTTGAAGTACGTATGTGCAGTGACACGTTCAGCGTGGGCGCTTGTGGTCATGGTCCCGATCACTCCTGCAGGCGTGGCCATGGTACCAATGAGCGGCTGCAGTTCACTGGCAAGGGTGGCTGCTTGGTTCTTGAGGTGTTGCGGTAGGTTAGGCTTAGAAGAGCCCCCACCACTATCACTGCCACCACTATCACTCGGCTTGGCCAAGATCCCGTTAATCTGCCCCATAAGAGACACAATTGGCGACTCTTTGGCCTTAACCGGTTTCACGGAGTTCTCCAGCGCGATTAGCTCAGACTTGCTCAAGATTGGCTGCAGGGAGGGCGCAGGCGTATCGTTGGGAATCGACTCTAACAGTCGATAGATTTCCACGCCCATGGCCACGGTGTTGAGTTCTTCTGGTTTCATGGCCAGAGCGATGTACCCATTCCAAGCATCAAGCTTACCGTGAGCGTCTGTAAGCTCACCTGACAACGATGTAATTGCGTTCGTGAGTGATTGCACACCACCAGCAACATAGTCGGCGTCATCGTCCATACACGCAGAAAACGACGCCATCATTGCTGCCACGTCAGCCTTAATAGCTTGGCCTTTCGTTAGGTTAACGGCTTGGCCAATACCGCTACTTTTTGCAAAGCGCTTAAAACGCGCTAAATCTTTCTGTTGGATCATTGCCCTACCCTACGTTAAATCTAGGTTCGCCACTGACGACGGTATCACCACAAGCGGTACCATCACCGACTAATACAACCGGCTGGCCATATACCAGCATTTTGCTAGAGCCTAAAACCACACTGCCATGAGGCGGGGATTTTGGCTTTACGTGCGGTGCGATAGCGTGTCCGGTGGTCGCGATTGGTGAACCGTAGATCTTGAACTGGCCATTACCCCCGACAACAACGGTCGGATGGAATCCACCATGGCCAGAGGTGGTGGATCCTTGTTTTGCTGCAGCTGCCATAGCTTTTCCTTACTTAAAGTCGTAACTGGACGCTTTACCCGTCACATTGTTTGCTTTGAGGTTCAGACTTCCACCAGCCTCAAGATTCAAATCACCTCCCGCTTTCACGGTGGTATCACCTCCACTTTTGAGCGTCCCATTACCGCCGCAATTGACGGAGGCATCTCCTGACACTTTGATTTCAATCTCGTTGTACTGGCCTAAGTGCTTACCGGTCGCGCTCTGGAACTGATCGCCCTCGGTGTGTATGACGCACTTACCATCGGGTGTTATCTCGATGGCGGTACCCGTGGCCACATGAGTGATGGACCAACCGCCTTGGTGCGTTTTGTGCTCGCGCAGACCTAAACGTTGGTAGAGATCATCTTTGCGGTCATACGCTGGTGGCGTAGGTTCTCCAGCTGAACGCTTGGGTGCAAATACGGGCTCATTTACATCGTCAGGCAGGTTTGATTCATAATTTGGCGCATGATAGAGGCTGCCAGTAATGAGCGGATAGCGAGTATCACCGCCACGCGGGAACGACACCCAAACAAGATCCCCAGCTTCGACCGGTACAACATGACCAGCGCTTGGTTTTGCCCCTAGAGGGAGTCGAAACTCAGCAAAAGGGAGATCCTTATCGGGGATATCATCCCAGAGCTTAAGCAAGCGAATTGACACCATGTACAGGCCTTTGGGATGGACCACATCCACGACTTTAGCTTGGTAATCGCCTATTAGCCGGTTGGTTACGTTCGTGCGCTTTTGGTTTGAGTAATCATCACTCATAAGTTCTTTACTCCAAGCTCAATACGGCACTGGTACCGGTTGCCCTTTTGGTAGTGTGTGACACGGTTGATGATCTGCAGCTCTGGCATGGATTCATCAACTTCACTTTGTGGTAACTGCTTGTGAAGAATCACAGAGCACACAGCGATAGGTTTAAATTGAGTGTGACCGGTTAGCTCAACATCAATCACTGGGATGATGCCTATTGACTGGTTGTTGAGTGCCTTGATTTGGTTCACGCTGATCAACGTTGCTGGGCCGGTACCGGATTCACTCATACCTGTTACCGTGTCCCACGTAGCGTAATTTCGGTTGAGAACGCGCTTAAATAGATCCTCTTCACCAATAATTGAATATCGGGCAATAGAGTGCTCGGCGTTCTCTGGGTTCGAGTGCTCCAGCTTAAAGGCCTCGGTCATGGCCAGCTGCTTAAGTGACTTGAAATACAACGTGCCACGGCAGATAAAACAGACCGCGCCATAATCGCGAGCCATAGAGCGAATTAGTCGGGATTTGGTCCCACCTGCGTTAAGGTGGTAAGTCGCGCCTTTCTCAAACGTGTCACAATCGATTTTTAAGTGAGGCAGTAACTCGGACAAGATATCCTTGGGTTGCATTTCCACAAAGAACCGCGCTTTCACGCTAGGCTCTTTCAGGTTCTTAGCGTCTTTCTGAAAGGCTTCAACCTCCAGCAAGCCGTCTTTCACTGGTGCTCTGGCAACGATGAAACGCTCAATCCATACGCTATCACCGCGCTCGTTCACGTCGGCAAAGGTGATCTCAACTTCGGCCCCAATTCTAAGCTCGTAGTTATCTCGATAGATGCCTGCTTGGTCCTGTACGTTCATCACAAGCTTATTGCCATCCATAGAAGCCACCTCGATGTAAGCCAGTTCGCTAACGTGCTCCACCAGCACATCATTACCGTTAACCTTAACGCTCTGGACTAAGAAATATTCTTTACTCAAGGTGGCGGCCCTCCCTGATCTCCAGACGGCCTTGAACGTGCTCAAGCGATTCGGATTCATAAACCTCAGTGATAACCTCGAAGCGCATTGTTGAGGCAAACAGGCGCGTGTTTTCGTGGTCAATTTCTGCAGGTTCGCTCATCACGTCTTTCATGCCGGTTAACTCAATCGCGATATCTACAGGCAATTCCGATATCATCGTTTTCGCCTTGAATACATGCGGTCGGCCTTGCTTTTGGTGGCGGCTCCACATCATGACACCTAGAGCAATACGGGATAGTGTGGACTTGTTCCAAGCTAGGAACGTGAGCGAATACGTTAGTCGAACGAATGACTTATTTAGGCGATAAAGTGTCTTGTCGTTCTTGTCTGTAATTTCAGAGAACCCAGTAACATCGGTGTAGTCACTGCCATCGGTAAAGCTAACCGTTGGATCACGACTAATGTAACCGGTAGGCAATAACTCGTTGCGCTCTTGCTTGACCTTTTTCCCGACTTTGGCCGATAGCTTCATAAGAAACTCTTGAGGGCTTTGGAACTCACCAGAGTAAAGCTTGGTGTTAGGGGGGCGTTCGGTCATCCGTGCGAACTCTTGGTTCTCTTTTCGCGCCTTGTCCGTAACAATCAGCGAGTGGACCACACTTTGAAAGAATGAGCCGACCGCACGATCAATATCGGTCAGTTCGGTATGCTCAACCTCACCTGTAAATCTCTTACTGCTAAACGGCAGCTCAATGATCGACTCATCCGTCATGACTAGCCCTCTTTTGCTGGTTTAGTGCGGGGCTTTTTAGGTGCACGCTTTTTAGGTGCCTTTTTCGCTGGTGTAGGCTCTGGCGCGACAACCGGTTCTGACAATGGAAGCTCATCGATGTTGTCCATATGGTAGAAACGACGGCCCTTAACCATGGTGATGGCCTTGCGCGAGCGATGCAGTGTCACATCGAAGCGGTGAAAGTGCTGGTGGACTTTGGCCACATAATCAGACACTAATTCATTGCGGTGGTACCCGTCTTCACCTGATACAGCTTGACCGGTACCGTCACCCTCATCGATGTGGATAACGCACGCGTCAAAGTCGAGCTTGGCCAGCTGGGCCATAGTTGCGTCCAAATCGTCGGATAGATTGAGTACGTTGGCACACAGAACCACATCAAAACGCTTTTCAGAGCCCTTGATGGTTTCAATGTCAGTGATCACGTCAGCTTCTAAAGAATCAGGATCGAAGTTAGTCACAGTCATGACTTGGTTGTGAAAGTTGGTGATCTCTGGCAATCGATCATTGCCAAAAAGTAGAACGTGCTTAGCGTAGCTCCAATTAGGTGCTAGCTGCTGCAGAATCTCAACCACAGCGGAAGCCGGTAGACGGCTATTGTGTTGTGTCACGGTGTCACTCCTTAGTGGAATGACGTTAAATGAGCGGGGAACTCAATGCTTTCTATTCTGTTTCAATTACAGAAAAAATGCCACCAGCACGATTAAGCAAACTGGGGTTCAAACCGGTATTGATTATCAACCATGATCTTCACATCACGGTCGAGCAATGTAATGTGCAGCTTCTTGGCCAGCGCATACTCAGCAACGGCACCATCGGACCGCTCCCAGCCATCGAGCAATACGATATGAGTCGCACAGCGCACCATGGCCATGCAGATATCCATGTATTGGGATTGGCGCAGGCCAGCCGGTAGCATAGCTGGGTTAAGGACGATGTAACCCATTTCGGTCAGTTCGGCGGCCTTAGCGTTAAAAGCGTCGTGGTTAAGATTAGGCATATCCGTCATTGGTCCAGCGATATAAACGACCTTTTTCATAGTTCTATGATTCCTTGTTCTTCGGTATTTTCTTCCCTAATTAGGTTTTCAGTTTTCCTAATTAGGTTTTCTGTATCTTCGTTTGTGGTAGGCGCAATTGCGGGTTCTGGCTCCTCAATTGCGGATTGAGATTCATTGTTTGGGTTAGCGTCTGGATCGGTTTGATTAAAGTCGCGCATAGGCACGCAGATATACAAAACACCGATATTGGATGTTCCATAGCCCACGGCTTTATGTACGTACCACCAAACCGTGCGTATACCGCTGGCGGCCTCTTCGTCCCACTCAAGGACCGAACCTATTGGGATATCATGGGCGGCCACTTTGAGCACAAGCGGATCGATAGACTCCCCTAAGTTGTCCTCACCATCGGCCATCATAAAAAAGCTCTCTTGCTCGTCTGGACAATCCAGCACGGCCACCAGCTCTGGCTCACTGTAAGTCAGCTGATCTTGGTGAGTATCAAGCTCAATCACAGACGACTGTTCGTAGTTTCCTTGCTCTTGGCTCGCTTTGACCTCAATTGGTCGGTAGAGGTGTGCATCGAAGTTATCTGGATCCATTTCAATGGCTCTTATCCAGTCTTTGCGAAGCATGGCGTTATAGGGTTCATGCCCTTTGAATCTGGGCTTTCTGGTTTTCTTTACTTGCTCGGTCACTTGATCACCTTTTCTAACTGGCTGGCCGATACATCAAACATCTTGGCGTAGTCTTTCACGGCTTCGTCTCGGCTCTTGCCTTGCAGCTTGTAGCCATCATGGAAGTTCTTAAAACCGACGCGCAGCATGTCTCGTTGTGCGGTGAGCTGTTGCTCTTGCTTCTTGATAAGGTTGCTTTGCTTGCGGATCTTTCTGGCTTGTTTAATGGAGCGCTGGCCATCACGTTTACGTTTCTCTAATTCGCGAGCCATGGCCGCTTGAGAACGCTCATACTTCTTATGCGCTCTTTGGGCCTCATCCACGTTTACTTTCGTTTTGCGGTTCTTGCTGGCGGCTTTCTTTTCGTCATCACTTAAGAAGTGAGTGCGGCTATCGCTACCAAAGCCGACGCGTTTAGCTTGGGCTTTCATTTGGGTAGCAAGGATCCGCTGCCAAGCGAGAGACTGCAGCATGGTGGTAGCTTTGAGAACGTGTTTACACGCCACACCTGATAGCTCTGGGTTCTTTATCTTGGGAAACGCAAACTCTTTCGGTGGCGCGAGGGCGTAATTCCCCATGGTGGCAAGGTACCGGTACCAGTATTGGTGGCGGCCGCAATCGCAATCGAACGAGATACGACCAGCACACGCCAGCTGTACTGCTTTTTGGTAATCCCCTTTAGGCGGTGACTGTATGAGTTCATCCCACTGCTCAAAACGGACCTTAACGCGGTGATTCTGGTGCTTAGAGCCAATGGAAGCGCGAACGTTGATTTGGGCGATATTGCCCTTGATGGCGTAGAAGTTGGCTTGCGTGATGCCGGTACCGTCGTCTACTTGGTCATTGGCACGCTTGATATCAATCTCACGCGAGTTCTTTACCAAAAACGCATGGGTAATACCTGCCGTTCGGCTGTCGTACTTCTCTTTATGGCGCTGGCGATTCTTATCAAAGCGCTGCAGGTCTTCTTTTGTGAACCGTTGGCCCTTGGCCTTTTCTCCTAGCGCTTTTAGCGCCTTTGGTGTGGGATTGGTTAGCGTACTGGGCTTTAACGTCCTCTTGGCGTTTCTACGGGCTTTTTTCTGGGCTTTTTCGATCCGGTTAAACAGTTGGTTGAACTGCTTATCGTTCAGGCCTGCGCTCGCAAAGCTGCCATTGGAGAGTTTTTCTGGGACAAACTTGGTTTTAGGCATGGCTATAACCCGTGTTTGTCAATGAATGCTCTCATTGAGCTACGAATCCAAGCCGGTGATGGCAAATAGATCTCTTCACCTACTGGTAGACCATCAATAGGATCGGCCACATCACTCACCAGACAAATAAGCCAAGCAAGATCGGCGGTACCCGTGGCACGGTAAGCGGCTAAGTCTGGGCGGTACTCTTCATCGACCTTGATTTCGTAAGTTGTCAGCTCGGTATTACCGCCCTCATCAACGAATGCGAGCACTTCTTGGTAATAGAGCGCACGAAACACCACGTCTTCAATGTTCTGATCAGATAATCGGGAGACGCCTTTCATTAGCTGCCCTCCCGCGATTTTTTCACCCGCTCTTCGTTGTTCTTACGAATTTCGTCGTTGTTCTTACGAACAAGATTTTCTCTGGCTAGGAAGATGCCACCTAAGCGAGAATCCAAGGTTTCTTGGTGCTGCTGTTCGTTTAGGTTCTGCAGCAAATCGCGTAGGGTTTTCACATCAAGAATGTTTTCCTGAGTGGAGGCATAGACCGCGAACATGAGCGCGTAAGTGTCGGGTTTTAATTCACTCCAATCAATGTTGTATACCGGCTTACCATCCGTGCCGCGAACCTCATCAACAACCGAGGACGACACTTCAAACCGACCACCAGCATCGTTAGGGAATACCAGTGCGCCATAAGTACGCAGGTAATTGTAAGCCTCCATGGCGGCTACAATAATTGGGCGTCCATTAGCATCGGGATCAGACAGTTTGATAGCTCGGCCATACTTGGCGAAGTGTGGTACCACTTCATCAACCAGAATGACAGAACCGGCCTCTCTGAGCTTCTTAAGCTTGGCTGGAAGAGTGAGTTTAAGGTTTAGCATCGAGCGTGATAGGGAATCACACCGAATAATATGGACTTGGCCATCCTCCACACCCGCGATCATCAATCGGGGCTCACTGGAGGACAGCGACAAGACTGCAATCATACGCTTTTGAGTCATAGGAACCTCAAAGCGTTTTCTTTGGCGGGGTTTTTAGTGTAGTGCCTTTACCACAAATGTTTAAGAAAAATTAACCATAGTTCGGAATAGCTAGGGCAAACTTTCAAGCCGCTCCAGAGGTAAACCAACCTTTTCATAGACGGCCACCAGCAATTCACGCTCGGTACCATTGTGCTGGCTAAACTGGCGCTTACCACCATATTTCCCTTTAGCGTGGACTGGCAGCATATCGGGATACTTCTCTCGCTCTTCCTTTGGCAACAAAGTGTCGTGATGATAGCAACAAAGCGGCAATACGTAGGCGTGCGCGTTCTCAGTGGTGCGGCCATACACATGGTGCAATGAGATCATGGGGTTCTCACGGCCATGTTTCTCGCAGGCGATGCAAGGTAGCTTACCAATAAGATCCATTGCTCGACGTTCGCTGGCCGTGGGCGTGCGCCCTTTTAACCCTTTGCTGGTGGTTTTACGAAGTGTGCGCTTTTTAGGTGGGGCCGTCTTAGCCTTTTCTATGGCCTTGGCGGCTTGCGCTTTTGCCTTGGCCAATTGCTGAGCTCGGTACTCTGGGGAGCTCAACTTGATACGCTGCCTTTCTTGCTGGCGCTTGCTAGCGGCCTGCTGTTTGGCAAAGCGCTTCTCACGTTCTTTGGGATCGTTAAGTTTCGCGATTTTACGCGACTGGGCGCGAGCGAATGCCTCTTTTTGCTTCACTCGCTGGCGTTCTCTCTGTTCTTCTATTGTCAAAGCCATAAAAAAACCCTAATATTCGTTTTGCTCATGTTTCTGGCTCGCGCTGGAAACTAGACTGAGTTAAGAAATTGCTGTTTCTTATTTGTTTGCTTACAAGCTCAGTCGCACCAAAGCCGCCAATTGCTGGGCGGCTTTGTTGTTTCTGGACGTTTATTTTTTTCTGCGCTCTCTGCGCTGGCCATCCCTCCACCCTTGAGCGGTGTCAGTTGAACGGCCTAATACCCTACACTCAAATTCGACGCTATCTGGAAAGATTTTATAACCAATGGGTTCTAGCATTTCTTGAAAGTAGGCAAGGCTTTGACTCGCTTGTATGGCCTTGGTGAATCGGGTTATCGTCGGCCCGTCATAGAGCTTAAGTGACTTAGTGATCATGCAATATTCCTTGAGTTCTCCACGAAACTAAGCTCCGCATTGCGTGTATCAATCTCAAATTGGATACGTAGCTTCTCTGCAGGATCGCGAGTGATGCCAAGTCGTTTTTTTAGTTCGTCCAGCTTCTCGCTAATCTTTTCGGCTGCAGATACTAGATAGTTGCGACCACCAGCCATTTGCATGGCCGCTGACTCACTGCGAAATGGTTTCATCTTGTATTGCTGAGTCTGGCGAACGTGTTCTAATTGCTGCTCTCCCGCTTCTGTTATCGAGTAGAGCTTAGAATCTGGTTTACCTATGTTCTCGACCGTTGTTGTCGAAAGGAAACCCATTTCCTCAAGTCTGCGCAGATCACGATAAACTTGCTGGTGGTTAGCCACCCAAGCATTGTTAGAAACAACCAGCTTGGTAAGGTCGTAACCCGTTAGCGCTTCGTTGTTTTCGATTAGCTGCATCATGCAAAGTGGTAGGCCGTTAATGTTTTTGCTCATGTTTCTGTTTCCTATTTGATTTAGATTTGTTGCCAAGTGTTGCCAGAGTCTTTATCTATAAAGCCGTGGCACAGGTATTCCATTTCCTTGGAGTAATGCGTCAATTTACCTTTGAGCGCTTTCTTATTGCGGTTATGCCAATGTTCATACCCTGCGCTAAATGCGTATTGGTTGTTGCTGTAATCGGCATAATGCAAATCCTGTCCGTTCCTTGCTTCTCTTACCCCCGCCTCCCAGCTAGATAAGAAGTCGTCACGCTCTTTAATGCGTAACTCTTGGCGCTCATCGTTATGAACACCAATCAGCTCGATCACGCCATTGGCCTGCATGCGGTCAATGATGGTGGTATCGAAGTAACCCAGATACACCTCATCGTGAGCGTTGTATTCGATTTGCGGCGGTGTGTCGTAGACGGTCCCGTCCATAGGTAGAGCCTCCATAAGCTCCACCAGCAAGCTGAGTTGTTTTTTCGGTATAGGCATTGCTCAAGGCCTCGGTTAGCTGTTTCTCAAACGACTTACAAAATGCTAGATGCGCCAGCAATTCGGATTCGTGCTTAGGATCATCCTTGGCCACCATTTGGTTGGCGAGCTCTTCGCTACCAGCGGGAATCATCACCGTGACGTTGCACACATGACGCCAATTTAATCGTCTCACTGTAAGCATCACTGAATTTTTGTGAGCTCTTAGCCTAAGAAGATCGCCATTGGCTATGATTTTTTCCCGTTTCATTGGTCAACTTTTTAAAAGTGGTTCGGAATGATGGTTGCAATCTAACACATAGTTTTTATCCGATGCAATAGTTAAAACACTCAATTAAATCAAAGTTAAAAATAGGTTAATTATTTTACTGGTTCGGAATAAAAACACTTGGCGTGATACCTTTTTTATATTATCTTCGCCGCCAAGCAAACAAACAGAGACGGTAAATCATGACGGACCAATACCTGAAATTATTGACCAATCCACAGCACCGCGTTGGCATGTACGCCCACGCTTTACGTGCTTTTGTGCTGGATAACGCGAACTGCAGCATTGAATCTCTTTACCAGCTTAAGAGCATGGCAGAGAAAGAAACCGGCAATAGCTGGGGGAGCCTAAGTGCCTACTTTGGGCTATTCGCAGAGCACGCCAAAAAGCTAGGCGTCGAGCCTCAAAGCCTTTTCATCATCCACCTTACTGACGCCATCTATCTGATTGAGCTCAGTCAAATAGAGCGACACGTAACGCTGCGCGATCTGATTCTTGATGACGATCAGTTTATTGCTGCAGAGCCTCACGCGAGACGCATTAGTAACGCGTTGTTCTTTGCCAAGAAGACTGCAGGGAGTTTTTAACCATGACTAAACAAGAAATCGCAAAGGATGAAGTGGACACATGGCTAGCCTGCCATGGCGTCCCTCTTACACTGGGCCTACTGGTGGAAACCACACGCGAATGTGAGTTGAAAGCGGCCCGTGGCATACACCTAACCATCACCAGCTTAAAGATGGACCGTGTGGGCGTGCGTATTGGTGTAAGCACTGGCCTTGGCATTCGCACTGAATACAACGAGTTTCGAATTGACGACTTAAGGCCAGTTGTATGAAAGGAGCCATCCCCTTAGCTGCGTTTATCCGGTCCTATTTCAAGGATCCTGCAGACTTCGCCAACGTCCATGGCTGCAAGCGCAATACCGTCTATCGAATGCAAGCCAGAGGCGTATACGTCACTGGTAATCGTGAGAAATACACCATTTGGACACCAAGTGAACCAAAGGGCGATCAGCCCGACCTGTTTTAAGGGCCAATCATGCTAATTGAATACTCGATGACTACCGTTCCCGCTCCACCTGCAGATATTGATGCGGAAAATTGCCACCACATTATGACGGCGAGAGCCTATAACGCTGAAACCAACGACACGATGGCAACCTGTGAGCTCTACTTTGTTGACTTTACCAATGGAATGAAAGTTACCGACTGTCACGACCTTTTGGATGTGGATGGTATTACTTATGAGTTCGCATCGCTGTTTAGTGCTGAGTTTGAGCTAACCGATGAAGTGGCCGAGAAATTAGATCATTACTACCCGATACATCGCCTAGTGATTATCCACGCATTAAAGGTAGGGAAAGAGCACCAAGGGAACACACTATCTAAGGCGCTGATAGACGACGTTGAGCGGCGCTTTATTTGTGATACCGACTTATTGGCACTGAAAGCATACCCACTTGAAAACAACACACCAGAAACCACGGAGAGCCTAGCGAAATACTATGAATCCATAGGCTTTCAGAGAACTGGCGTGAACGACATATTAACCAAACCCCAAATCTAGAAAGAGGGCGAATAGCCCGACTTATTTTAACCAAAGGAACCCGAAACATGAGCATTAAAGAAGCAACACTTGAGTTAGTAACAAACAAACTGGCTGAATCATTCCTTGGAGCATCAAGAACTATCACTGAGCCGCTTGGGCTGACCGGACAAGAGCAGTTTGCCGTGGTCCACAACGCTCTGACAAAGGCACTGATGGCGCATTCTGAAAGCACTCCCCACGCTGCTATTCAATTAGTGTCTGGTGAAGTGCAGTGGTTAGCTATGGGCCGCGTGCATGTTGGTGGAGAATCGACGCCTGCGCTTGCAACCAAGCATGTGCTTGAAAGGCTGCAGAATGAGGTATTAAAAGATGAGGCTTGTAACTGCGACCAATGCCAATCGTCACAGGCCTCAAAAGAGGACATAGCTAAAGAGTTTACTCACAGTGGACCAGAAGCCAGCGAACCGAGCGTAAACGAGCAAACCGCTAAAGACATTCTTAAAGAAATCTCAGAAGAAGCAAACCACTAACCCCCTCGCTGGTGGCCATGCGCCACCAGCTCAGCAAGAGATAGAAACATGGGCAAACTGAACTTTGGAAAGTTATACCGCGACATAAAGGTCGCGATTAAAGACTACGGTCTATTTGTATTGGCCACACCTAGTTTTACTTACAGTATTGGTAACTCTTACCACGAACTTCCAGAAATAATTGTTATGACGTCGAGATTTAAAACGGCTCATTCGCTAATCAATATGGCTCATGAACACTGGAAGAGAAACGGCGTTACGTTAGGCAGAAATACAGAGTTAATCCAAGATAAACAAGGCAATGTGTTACCAGTGTACTTTCAGGAAGTACCGCTAACTCCAATGATAGAAGATGAAATTATCGTGCAAGCGATGAACTTCTATCGCAACCATCCTGAATACCAAAAGCGCAAACTGACTATCGTTCAAATGTTCTTTCCTGACGAAAAAGGATTGCTCCCATTTGAGGACGGTTATAACACTGAATTTGAACAACCCAATCTCAAAGAGAAAACATTCGCCTAATCAAAGAGAGCCGAAACATGAGCATTAAAATCACACAGCAATCTTTTCTTAAAGACGTTCGCAGCCACGTTATGACCATCAAAGTTGATGAGGGCAACATTCGTCAAATCCTGTTTAAGCAGCCCAACACCAGCAACAGATACTTTCAGATTACCACTTGGGACAATCACCTTTGTATTTCTGGTGATATGGGCACCTATGTATTCAGTCGCTTGAACGACATGTTTAATTTCTTCCGTACTAACACTTTATCGGTCAATTATGGTTACTGGGGCGAGAAATTAGAGTCTGTTAGTCGCTTTGGTGGCCACTACGAGTTTGATAGTGAATTAGTAAGTAAGTCTATCAAGGACCGCACCGATGAAATGTGCAAAGAAATGGACGACTACTATGATTGCGCCAGTGAAGACGAACGCGAGAGATACGAAACCCCTGCAGAAATGGCCGAAGCCTTTCGAAAGGAAGTTAAGGACCATTTTCGCTACGCCGACCTTGATGAGCATCGTTACGTAAGCGAACTAGAAAGCTTTGAATCTTCGGTGGCTGAGTGTTTAAAACTTTGTGGTGAAGACTGGGATTGGGAGTGGTTGAACGATAAGCGCCTATCCTATCAGTTCCAATGGTGCTGCTATGCCATTGCGTGGGCCATCAAACAATACGACCGACACCATAACCCAGTAATTATCCCATCCCACTACCAACCAGTGATGGCAAAGCGTGGTGAACAATCATGAGCCAGAAACTCGACAAAGATAAGGTAATTGAGTTCTTAAGACGCAGCCAAGTAAGCAGTGCTGAAGCTAGCCGCGTCGCAGCCAATCGAAGCGATTACCAACTCGCTTATGAGTACCAGCTTAAAGCGCGATCCATCGATCTGATTCTAGAAGAGATTCAGTTAGGTAAGTTTGACTTAGAGGATATTTACTCATGAACGTAAATTCTAAGGGCGTTAAGAACGCCTATGAATCGCTTGCTAAGAACGGGCTGGTGGATAAGACAACCGACGACAACAAGGTGCTGGTAGATGCCGACGAACTCAACACCATTCTGATGGCTTTCACTTTTCTTTTTCATGAGAAGTATCCGAACGCTAAGCCATAGGGGGCCGTATGACGTCGAAAACATTCACCCCAGATACATTTTGGTTAAACACCATGGAAACATGTTGGATTGCTCGACTTGGAGCCCACCAGCAGCAAAAGATTAAGAATGAGCCTTTCCATATGGCTGGTGGAGACGTCCTAAACGTAGGCGATATGTTTACGGCCATCGGCAGGACAGGCAGCGCGGGAAACCAGCCCATTAAGTTAACGCCGCCATGGGTACAGCGCTATGAGGGCATAGCAACACTGCCTGATAGTGATTCATGGTACCCAAACAGAAATATGGCTCTGTTCTCTGCCCTAATTCCAAATGAGACTGAAAATTTCGTTTCGATTAAAGGACGTGAGGACACGTTTGGAATCAAGGACGGGTATTACATAGCCTACCTAATGCATGATGACGGCACCCTGTTTTATTTGAGAGGGAAAGCTTGTACATCGAACGTAGTTAAATGCCAAAGCATAGATAGATATCACCATGACTGAACAAACAAACGAAAACCACATCGACATTACTGGCCTAGACAAAGCAAAGGTACTTAAAACCCTGATAGACCACGCTAACTGCATGGCCCTATCGGACGACGCCTCATTGCTTGCAACCATGCAACCGCCAGTAGAGATTGAAACAGTGAGAGCTTACATCGAAAAAGATGGCCTAACGGTTGATTACATTCTGGGTAAACCCATCAAGGTGGATTTGACGGGTGATAGCTTCGACCCGTGGCTGTATGACCGAGATCATGGCCAAGGTCGAGCCCAGCAAGCCATAGACATACTAAAAGCCCCACACGAAGACGTTGATAAGTAATGAGAACAAAGGCCGTTAGAGCGATTCTGGCGGCCTTTCCCTTTGGTACCGAGCATCAATAAGTGTGATCCAATTAAAGTAATTATGCGATTCGCATTAATTCCATTTGCTTTGATTATGCGATTCGCATAATGTGACAATCGAGCAAACAAATAATTGGAGTGATTCAGCAATGAAAAGCCGATACACCGCAATGGTAAAGAACCCTTGCAACGTTCAAAGCAACTCCCCGCAAGCGGAAATACACCGCTGCGCCACAGTCGACACGCACCCTGAATACTTCCGTGAAGTAAAAATATTTGTTGATGGTTCGCGCATCTTCATCAACTCACCGCGTTACTACACAGGGGTTATCAATCGACGTGCTGCTGGTGGTAGGTGGGAAGAGATCACCGACAAGCTCAAAAGGCAAGGGATCGCGATTGACACCTACCTTGAGAGCATTAAAGCGACTTGCGCGAGCTTTAAAGGCCAGCCAAGAACTTAACCACCAGCTTATTGATGGAGAATTACCAACTATGACATTACTAACAATTGAGCAAGCACTGGCGCGACGAGAGCAAGGCGTACAGCACTTCGAACCAGAAACCGAGTTAATGCTGCTTATGCACGATATGGAACTTAACCAAGCGCAAGCGGCGCAGCTATTGGTGATAGAGGCAAACGCTGTGCTCAATCAAAGCACTATCGGGCGCATGTTACGAGGTGAAGCTAAGCCAAGCCTAACCGCACTGGCCATCTACGCGCTCGAACGCATCCAGCAAGATAGAGAGCACCCTCACGACTTGCACCGTGATTACCAAGGCATGCAGGAGTACCAGAGAGATAACGAAACTCAGATTGAAACACACTTCATTGAGGCACAGAGCCCAGAGGAAGCGATCAATAAGCTGGCCAGCTTAGGAATACCCGTTGAGCCAACACGCAACGAAACAGATCGTGACTGTACCGGTGAATGGTACCGCTCAAGGCCTGCAGTAGATTACATCGTGAGTCGCCAATGTTACGCCGTGACGATTCAATATTCATTAGACGTTTAAAAGGAACCAGTAAATGAAAGCAATGAAAAGAGTAGTTAAGACGTCACTCTTTCTAGGGTCGCTATTGGCAGCGACAGTATTGGGTTACAACTTCAACCTGATTGGCAGAGACGCAGCTTATGTAGCGTTACATATTGAGCTGGCGTTATTCCTATGCGCCCCAGCTGCCATTTTTTTGATGTTTAAGCCCCAGAAGTAACAAACCAGAGAGTACAAGAACATGAGCACATACAGCATTAACAATTACCTGATCTCACAAGATCTAACCCGATACGCTAAACAGGTTGGCAAAGACGGCAACTATACGCTTGGCCATTGCATCGTGGAGTACATCGAGCAAGCCGATAGAATCTTCACTCCAGAGCTAAAAGTCATTGATACTAGTAAGGCGTATGATCTTATCGACCTCGATCAAGATTGCGGCTTTAAAGGTCGCGTGGCCATCCAAGAAACCAAAGAGCGTGAGCTGTGCGACAAGAGCCAAGCTATGGATTGGATAGGCAAGCTTAAGCTAGACGGCGACGTAATGACTAAGGTGATTGATGCGCTTGAAGCTAAGAGCATCGAGAACAACAATGAGAACTTTGATTTTGAGTACAAGCGCCAAATTGAAGAGCTCAACACACCTAAGAACGCGACCGTGGCCACCGTTGCTGCGCTGGTGGCTCACACATCTAAGGTGGCCACCAAGAAGCTAGAATCTAAACGCCTTGCGAACCTTGCGAAAACGCTAGACGTTGACCTGAATCTGGCCACGGCAATCGTTGCTTGTGATATAGATAAGGGGATCATAAATGTTGATGGCGTATGGAAGACCGACGCGGCCAGCTTTCACAATGCGCCGTCAGAGTGGCAACTAAATTCACTTGTTGATAAAGCCCTATTGACGTTTGACGGAACCAAGTACCTAATCACTGATATGGCCAAGCAAGCAGTAAGAGAGAACTACTTATGAAAGGCTTGCCAAACCAAAAGCGGAGTATAAGACCGTTAAGCGGAGCGGTATCACTTGCCCTCTGTGCTTATCTTTCATTAAACAGGTGAAGCAAATCAAACTTTGATAGAACCCAACCAAAAGCCACCAGCAATTCGCGGTGGCTTTATTTTTTTGAAATAAATTTGACTTGGGCTTGGCCAATTTCTAAGTTTCAAAAAAAAGAGGATATGTTTAGTAAAACATTCGTAGTTATCGCAATAGCCATCGCGATCCATAAACTGGCCAAGAAAGAAAACGAAGCAAGCGTGAAAACGGCTACCGAACTCATTCGAAGTTGTTCCCAGCTTCTCAGCAAAGCATCGCTCTTTATGCTGGCTTTGAGTTTTTACGCCCTGATTAACGACTTCAATCTCTGGTTGAGTTGGTTAATGAGCTAGTCACAATAAAGAAGAGGCCACCAGTAACAACGCTTGTGGCCTTTTTTGTGATCCTGCACCATAGCCCCTATTGAATCCGATTAATTGGCCATGTGAGTATGGTTCAAACACTCAGTGGAGCCCTCGCATGAACCATGACAAGCCATATATCCTAAATGCATACCTACCAATGACACTGGAAGACTTTGAAAAGCGTTATTACCTGCCTATTTCAACAGGCGTTATCTCCAAGATAGAGACGGGGAAAGTCATAGGAACTAACCTTGATGTGGTGGTGGCCTATCATACCGAAGACCAGATCCATGCATGCCCTAGCATCATAAAACGGGTGTACCCGTAATTTGTAGCCTAAAAGATACAAACAATGCTTGCACAAAGTGTAGCTTAAATACTACAATACCCCCATGGAAACAAAAACCATACGTAGCACCCCACTTTTTACTAAGTGGCTTAGGGGGGTAAAAGACCCAAAGGCGAAAGCAGCAGTCACTTCGCGTGTGCAAAGACTCAAGTTTGGACTGTATGGCGATTGCAAGTCCGTAGGGAATGGAATACATGAACTAAGGATAAGCACTGGCAAGGGTTACAGGGTGTACTTTAAAGACCAAGACGGGCAGATAACTATCGTGCTCTGTGGCGGTGACAAGACGACCCAACAAGCGGATATCAAACTAGCTAAGAAATTAGTCAAAGAAATGAAGCTGTAACTATACGAAATGCCGCCAGAAATGGCGGCCTTAATCTGACTTGAGAGATACATCATCAAAGGAGGTAATGCACTATGCAAGAGCCTAACATTCATGAACAACTAGAGGACTTCGACCCAGCTGAATTTCTTGATTCTCCAGAGTCAATTCAAGCTTACATTGA
>PBAS01000008.1 GCA_002716625.1 Phycisphaeraceae bacterium
TGATCGATCGCAGGTTGAGTGACCTCGGTACGTTTGCCATTGGGCCATACCACCACCACCGCATCGACTTGGGCAAGTGACCCAAGGCCAAAATGCTTGGTCATAGGATGTTGCGACTGTAGCGAGTCCCCCGTGACAACGTAATCAACCTGAACACCTTCTTTGGTATACACCTCAATTCTTGCCCCAAGGGGTGAATTCCTTGGTGTACGATCGTCAAGGTGAAAGCCGATCCAATGCATCGAATCCCGTGGCCAATGGTTACGCAACAGGTGAAGGTAACTTGGAATCTGCGGCATCTGATTCAAAACAACCTGACCGACAAGAAGGTCCACTCGACCATCAGCATCCAAATCTGCCCCGATAACCTGCCGGGCATCGAACCCCAGAGCCACATTCATGAGAAAACCCACCTCAAGAAAATCCCTACCCGCCTCGTTCATGAAAAGGTGGTTTTTCTCGAACGGATTCCAGGAATATTCTGGGAAGATACGGGTTTGTTCAAAATATGATTTAACCGCAGGCCGGGGTGCATCACTGCCCATGTAGATATCATGACACCAAAATCGGGTGCAATAGTCCTTGGCCGTATTGCCCGACCAGAACCCGTTGGCGACATAGATGTCCCGATCCCCATCACAATCGAAGTCTAATGTGGTCGAACCCCAAGACCAACCGGAACGTGCCACACTGTCATTGAACGCAGGCTGAACAAATCCACCTTCATCCTTAGCCAGATACATGCGATTGCCATAGCCCATTTTCCCGCGCATTGAAGTCAGCACTGAGCGCCGGGCAGGCCCAAGTTTCATGTAGTCCAGGCGCCGGGCAGTGGTTGAACTCATACCAATGACATAGAAATCGAGTGCACCGTCCCGATTGTAATCACCCAGCGTGTGAGACATTCCAAAGTTGTACCGCACATCAATCATCTGTTCAGACACATCGGTAAAGTTTCCCTTGCCATCATTGAGGTAAAGGTCAACCCCGGCAAAATCACTGACCACCAGCAAATCAAGGTCGTTATCCTCATCCAAGTCCACGAACGATGCACTAAAAGTCCGACGATGCCGCTTGGCAGACAGTCCAGCAGCCTCGGTCCGATCACGGAACCGACCATGGCCGTCATTAATAAGCAGATAGGAGGGATAGGAATCGTTGGCGTCGTAGTAACGGGTCGGAGGCTTGCCGCCCACATATGGATCCTTCCATTGCCCTATCCAGACATCTATATCCCCATCATTGTCGATGTCACCAGCAGTCATCGCCATGGGCTCAGCCAATTCCGTTGGAACAATCGCCTCGACCGGTTGTGGAACCTGGGTGAAACGACCATCGGGGCCGCCAGGGAAAAGGCGCACGCCCCTGTGTTTCTCGGTGGCTAAAAGATCAACACGTCCGTCACCAGTAAAATCAGCTAAAAGCGCGGTCTGGGCAGCCGCCGGCAGACGCTTTTGCTGTGGTGACTTGAAGCCACCTTGATGGAAGAGCTTTTCAGCTCTGAAGTTGAAACCACCCTCATTCCAAAGTAAACGATTACATCCGGGCAACAGGATTTCGGGCAGCCCATCATGATCCAGATCATAAACAAGGACCCCACTGATCCGCCCTCCCCGTCGATTGATTTTCAGGGGATCGATGATTCCAGCCAGCTCGAAGGCTCTTGGACCGGTACGCTGGCGAACTTTGACATTCTGCGTTTCCAACTGCGCAGCGAGGTAAACCCCATCGCCGTCTTTCTGGTCCGACCAGATCACGATCAGATCTCCGGTCAAGGCGTACCTTGTGGCCGACTCCGGATGGTGGGCGTGGATCTTGAAGGAAAAAATCGATCGGGCGGAGCTCCCCGGCATCCAGTCAAACGCCGTTTGATGCCACTCCGTTTCCACAATTTCAAAGCCGCCATCTTTGAACTGCCCGAGCAGGCCTTTCCACTGGTCACCTGTCAATGTCTCAAACCCATCATCGAAACGGGTGACCTTAATGCCCCAATCGCGTTCATCGGTTTGTCCCACCCGGGGAATTGTTAACGACTCGAAGGCAAATTGGGCCAGCGGAACGTACTTATCCTCGGCCGGCCGCAGTTGATCCCACAACCGAATAAATGCTCGCTCGTACTCCTGGGCCAGCCGCTCCTTTTTCCAAACAGTCGAGTCAAGGGCTTCGACGGTTTGAAATACACCCATTACGCTATCTTGAGCCAGGGGATCCGGCTCAACCTGGGCCTGATCCGACACAGTGGAAACCGACAACACACCGCTAAACAACGCCGTTGATTTGGATATCTCTCCACCACCAACCAGTAACAGGAGCAGTAGGTATCCCAAACCAGACGCCAGCGACGAACATCTTTTAACAACTGTACTTTTCGTCAGCACACCATCTTCCAGAATATTGTGGCGGGGTGGTTTTCAGGGCTGCCTGCCCCATCTGTACTAGCCATGAGTATAACCTTCGCCACGCGTGGTTCGCAAGAAAAAAAACAACATGATCATGTCATGATACTGGATACTGGCAAGATCAAAACGCCGGGCGCCCAAGTTCATATGTCTTAAGCGACCGCAATGTGTACCTGTCTTCGCCTTCGACGATCCTAACAAAACCATTCATTGGCACATCGGTAAAAAGTTGCGTGACCCCTGTGGTCGGCCAGAACACTTCCAGCCGTTTAATCGTTGTGCATTGCCCCAAACCAACTGTCTGCCGCAATGGATTGCCGCCGAACGTACCGCCGCTATTGACATGCTTATAGATGGATCGCATCTTCCCATCTTCCAGCACCTCGATACGGATACGCGCACCAATTGCCGAACGATTTGACGAAACACCCACCAACTCCACACTGATCCAATGGTGGCCAAAGCCTGGATTCTCATAGAACGCGTCGTTGAACTTGTCACCTGGAAAAGCGCCGCCCATCTGTTCAAACACATCCTGATCACCGTCATTATCAAAGTCGGCAAAAATCACGGCGTGGCCCTTTTGCAAATGACCCATGCCCGTTGCTGCAGTAATATCAACAAACGCTTTACCGGCCTGATTCCGGTACATGACGTTGGGCATCAGATACTTGTAGTCCGGGCCACCGGTCCCCAGGTAACAATCAAGATACCCATCGTTATCAAGGTCTCCAAAGTTTGATCCCATCGGAGTCGTCGGCTGATTCAAGTTGTATTGGCGACCCACCTGCTCAAATCCCCCCTGGCCGTCACCGCGATAGAGCCTGGCCAGATGCTTATCAGCGACCGGGTAGCCCAGACACCCGTGAGCCAGGGTATCAATCCCCGCAGAGTACGCCGACACAAACAAATCAAGAACCCCATCGTTATCAAAGTCCCAGAACCAGGCGGGGAAGCTGGTTTGCGGCCCATCTACACCCAGTGCCACAGCTTGGTCACTGAACGTACCATCCCGGTTGTTCCTGTACAGGCGATTTGGACCCAGTAGATTCGATACGTAAAGATCTGGGAAGCGATCGCCATCGTAATCACCCCAGACCACGGCCTTCACATATCCCCCCGGGGCCACGCCAGCCTGGTGTGCCACGTCGATAAAAGTCCCGTCACCTTCATTATGAAAAAGTTGCCCCGGGAACTGGGCTTCACCCAATGCCTCGTTGCCTACAAATAAATCCAAATTGCCATCGTTATCGTAGTCTGCCCAGGCCGCTGTCTGGCTGGGATAGTGAACTTCACCAAGTCCGGATTCAAATGTCACATCTTGAAAGACGCCATCGCCGTTATTGCGTAACAGTGAATTTGGATAACGCACCGGTGTAAGCCAAGCACCACGAAGAACCAGTACATCAACGTCTCCATCATTGTCATAATCTGCATGGACAAGATTGAGACCGCCATAGATGCCAGTCAAACCCGCATTAACAGTATCATCGGAAAAACTCCCGTCCTGATTGTTAATAAATAGGCGAATCTGACCGGCGGTATCCCAGGTGGAAACAAGCAGGTCCAAGTACCCATCCGAATTGAAATCATCCGCCACAGCACCGCCGGAGAGGCTGAAAGTTGCCAGCCCAAGCTTGGAGGCGATATTTGTGAACCGGGGGAAATCCTCTTCCGATTCAAATGCATCTAGCGGGATAAGGTGTGCCGGGGGAACATCTTCGGGATAACCGCCGATGGTCATGTACGCGATATTCAAGAGCCACTGCGCCTCAAGATGAAGGCGTGAACGCTTGCCGCTGTTGCCTAAAACCTCCATGAAATATCCAATCGCCTTGCGTGACCCCTCTTGTTCACTGTGGATGCCACCTTCACGGATCGGGAGGATACAGCTATCAGGAGAGTATCGAAGACAACAGTTCTGAGTTTCACCCAACCTCATATAGGCAACGCCCAATCTGAAGACAAGCCCATTGACAGACTCGGGCATGAGCAGGTTTTTCAACTTCGGTAACAAACGATAGGCGGCTGAAAGCTGTTGAATTGCAGCATCTTCATTACCGAGCATCAACTCCGCCTCACCAAGTTGAAAGTGCAATTCCAGTCTTTGGGTATCAGACGATGTTGGCCCTAGGTTTTTTAGTTGATCGCGCAAACCCCGCGCCCGCGTGTCACCTAGGTAAGTGTTTTCGTGGGCTGCGCGGACATTAATCTCTGCAAGAAGCGCAAGCATTTTCTGGTGACCCGAAATTATCGTGTTATCCGCAAGGACTTGACTAGTTGCAGCAAACATAAAAAGACAAAGAACCACAACTAAGACATGCCCGACACTGGATATGGATGGGGCACGCATTTGAGAAAAATTGATTCGGGTTAACATGATGCGGCACTCAAACTCTAGATCCCGCCAACCTTCGCAGATCACACTACGGTGAATCTACGCCATGCCGTCCACGCCCCAATTCCAATCCTTGCTTGGCTTGTTGTACTCTGTCCAGTTGCTTCCGCGCCAAAGAATGGCGCGGATCTAGCTTCAATGTTTCAGTAAAGTGTATGATTGCCAAATCAAACTGATTTGTAGCAGCATAAACGCTGGCCAAATTAAAGTGAGCCCTGACATAACCTGGGTTTACATTCACCGCTTGCTGGTATTGATATTGTGCCTTTTCCAACTGTCTCTTTTTTAGATATACATTGCCCAGATTGAAGTGCGCCTTGGCATCCGGCCGTCTTTGCCGGAGGATCTTGAGGTAATGATCTTCCGCCTCATCCAGTTTCCCTTCACCCATGAGCATGTTTGCGAGATTAATACCCGCTGTGGATAAATAAGGGTTGATCGCAAGGGCCCTCCTGAAATGTGCAATTGCATCTTTATCATGCCCCAACTCCTTGAGCGCCAGGCCTAATTTATTGTGAGCGGTTTCACTATCCGGCCATATTTCGAGGCTGCGACGGAAATGATCGACCGCCTCCTCACGCAATTGCCGGGCTTGATGGACCTGTTTTTCCTGCTCCTCAGGCTGCCCCTGCTGGGCCAATTGCTTGGCGGCCTGATCGTGCGACTTCGCCTTGGTGGTGAGAAGTTCCGCCAGCGCCATTTGAGACCTCGCCACATCGGGCACTGCATCCACAATCGCCCTTCGCCATTCGATTTCTTCCCGATTCGTCGTGACGGCTTGTGCCACGGTAAGAGCCACCAGTGGGACCACAAACAGGCACCAGTAAGCCCCGTGACCCAGCATATTCTTCCTAGACGCCGGTTCTGAGATCGTCTTGGACTTTTCCCTCTTATTGCCTTGCTGGCCCGCTACTCCCAACGAATCTCGCGTGGATTTCTCCCTGACACGCCAAATAAAACCATCGTAGTAGTAGTGCAGGAATGTCGAGGCCATCAGAACCCCTAAGAGCACTTCTTTGATTGTTTCCCGCGGAACTAGTTCAAAAACCTTGTACAGCGACCCATAAGCCAAAACCATTGCTACATACAAGACCACCAGAACCCCCCGCCGCTGGAATAAGAATCGTGTAAAGCCGCCCACATTGGCAGACTTGTCCACCCGATTGCGGTTAAAGAGCCAGACAATGGCTAAATACTGCATGTCATGGAAGAATTCGAACATGGCCAGTCCGATGATCAAGCGGTCAAAACGGGTCATGCAAAACCACCAATAGACAATAGTGACCGCCAAAAGAAGGATCTTTACGACGTTTTGCCGCTGACCATTGCGCCAGGTAATCACAAAGTTGGCCAGAAACATACCGGTAATTACCGCAGCAGCACCAACCCAGATCATGCGGACAACTCCGATCACAGTTGGTGACAGCAGTGGACCACCACTGTTGTAAAAACCGATGAGCAGGTTGGCAGTCATGGTGTCCGTAAAAAGCGCTCCACCTACGAACCAGACCGTACACATGGCACGGTCCAGGCGGCTGGTCCATGATGAAAATGACTTGACCTTGGCGTCGTAGATTCGCATAAAGCCATAGGTCTGGGCCAGGCTGTGCCAGATACCCCAGAAAAGCAGCATCAGGTCAACCCCGCTATATCCCTTCCATGCTGATACACCACAGATGGTGGCTAGAAAGATAGGCGCAAAAATGAAACGCCATTTAAAACGAGAGAACAGATCCTTGTCGCCATAAGCCCGCATCATGCCGGGCAAGTGGTGCCCAACGCCCCCAAGCGCAAGAACCCACAACGCCAACCATTCGCCAACGCGAATTTGGTAGGCAAAGTGAAACAGCGGGATAATGGCTAACGGGGGGCCAATAAATAGCAGCAGATCCTTCCAACCCCCTAGAATCCATAGACTGGAACCGGCAGATTGGCCGCCGGGTGATCCGGCCCCCGTACCGCCAGCCCCGGCCAGCTGCTGTGTGGCCACTTGACTCAAATGAATTCTCCCTTACTGCAGGCGTTGGTATTGCGACACGGTAGATTTTATCACTGCACAGTCAGATCACAAAAGGATTTTCAAAACCAAATGCCGTTGCCCGGAAATGAAAACCGGCCGCGTAAATGACATTTCGACCCAAAACCAACAGCCCAATGAATACCTGTTTTCCTTATCCCTCTTCACCCTTCATCGGCAGATTTTGACCCCTATATACTGAAGCGGGCAACGCCCTATAACCTTATTGTGATCAACCGGCCACAGGAAGGCTTGGTGGTGTTAAAATAGGATAAATACAATGGATGAATTAACTTTAATATATTTTATATATTAGGTTTATAACATTATATCTCAAGCCAAAAAATTTGTTTTTTTTCTTTCTTTTCATGTTAAACCTATTGACGGGCAATCAAGTGGCCAGTAGACTTGCTAATCAGTTGAGCTGGGAAAAAGCATCATTTTTAAAGGTTGAAAGCGTTCAAACAAGAAGCCATGATCCGAATGCCGAGGAGCGTAAGCATCATTTCTTCTGTAAGTTTGGAAATCGCAAGATTCGATATGATTTCAGTTGAGTTCAGAGAAGGCGTAAGTGTCTACGTCCGTAGGAGGCAGAGTCAAGCTTCCAATTGAACTTTTATGGGTCGCGCCCCGTCGCGGAAAAGGAGAACAGTTATGAAGTATGGTTTCGTTTTGAGTTGTGTGCTGGCTGTTGCATTGGCAACCGTCGCGCAAGCCGCTGCACCAGTTCCGATCCTGCACCCAGGTGCCGGTGGTGTTAACGCACCAATGGAAGATTGCACCGGTTGCGTTGGCGCCCCCAATGACGCTCGCGACGATGTGTACTACAACACGGTCGATTACGGCACCGTCAGCTGGGTACAGCACCCAACAGCATTCCTCGGTGGCCAAGACTACACACTAGATGAAGATGGCAACCTAAATGACGCAAATTTCGACGGAAACGTCGGCAACATCGCGTCACCAACCGGTACTGGCATGGCCGCATTCGGTCAGCAGAGCCACATCTGGCCTGTCAATGGCAGTGCACTTGCTCCGATGACCATGCGTTATCGCGCAAGTAAGCCTGGCGCTGACTACCAGAACAGAGTGGAATCCGTCCTTGCCCCCAACGGTGGCGAATGGGCCCTCTCAGTGGGCGTGGGCCTCGACGTTGTTGACGGCACTTCCACGGTCAGTCCTAATGCCGCCAATATCAAGCTCTTCGAAGCTGGCGGACCTGCAGGCGACATCTTCGCCCTCAAGGCTGTCGAAGGTCGCAGTGACACCTCAAGTTTCTTCCTGGAAACTTGTGAAGGTGGTAGTTGCGCCCCAGCTGGTAACTTTACTGTTGCCAACGGTAGTTTCAATCAATATGTTGTGCACCACAAAGATGGCAAGATTGATTTGTGGATCAACGGCGACTTGGCTATCGATGACGCCCCAGGCGGCCACGGTTCCTCAGGTATCAAGAACCTTCAGATCGGTGGCGGTGGCAATACTTACCCCCACGTCAACCTGACGGTTGATAACCTTGTGCTCGGTATTCCTGAACCAGCAACGATGGGTCTGCTAGCTTTGGGCTCCACGTTCGTGCTCGCACGTCGTCGTCGCTAAGTTCTTTCTCTAGCTACTAACCAGCCAATAAGGCTCAATAAAAACCCCGGCGTTTTCGCCGGGGTTTTTTTGTTGCGCCCTTTGTCGTGTCCTCATTTTCTGTGCGGGCATCATGTCCGTACCAACTCCATGAAGACAGCAAAAACACAACATGGTGAATCTCGGGGTGAAGAGGCGATACAGATCTGTCCGTAAATGAAGATGTGGGACACCAACGACTTGTTCCGCAGGCAGGAACAAGGGTGAAGACAAGCAGGTTCCACCACACGATTTTTTTTGCAGGCCCCAGTCGGACCTAGGCGCCAAGCTCAAACCGAACAAATTGTTGAATCGTGGCACCATCAGGGAGGTAAGACCCAACAGATTTTTTTGCGTCCAACTCTCGGATGTAAGTCTGGCCCAAGAGGGTGTTCTCATTGATCCATTTGCGTAGTTTGCCAGTCACCATTTTCTCGATAATACTGTCCGGCTTTCCTGAATCCTTTGCTTCTTCAACAAAGTTGGCTTTCTGCTGATCGATCAACTCCGACGCCAACCCCTTTTCGTCCACCGCCAGTGGCTAGGGGACCAAGGGGGGCACAGCCGCGGCAATGTGTTGGCACAAACCCCTTAAAAGATCCTCCGACATGTCACCCTCACCTTGGATGATTGCACCGATTTTATGGTTATGGTGCAGATAGGAACCCAAGGTACCGCCGGAATATTTGATACCACGGCCCACGGTAATGTTTTCCTTGATCGTGATCCGCAGATCATCGACGATGCTCTCCATCTCACTATTCAAAGTGACCTCACCATCATCGCAAGCCAGTGCAATCTGGGCTATCTTTTCAGCACCGGCCAGGAAGCTTTCATTTCTTCCGGTGAAATCTGTTTCGCTCAGCAACTCGATCATGGCAACCGAACCGTCATCCCGTGCAATGGCAATCGCACCTTCAGAAGCTTGGCGGTCACTACGCTCCTCCATATCACCCTTGAGCTTTTCGCGAAGCATCTCGATCGCCGCGTCAAAGTCGCCCTGGGTTTCTTCTAGCGCCGCCTTGCACTCCATCATGCCGACTCCGGTCCGCTGCCTTAATGTCATTACGTCCTTGGCACTAATGGCCATCGATCAGTCCTCCAATGAGTGGAATTGCAGCCGGTACGGGTAACCAACTCATGCGTTGGGCCTTCCTGGCCACGAAATCTAATTTGGATTGCTACCTTTAACCCTGGGCCTGTTATGGATCCGTCGATGGGGGTGTGGTGATACCAGCCAAAGAACCCTTTGGCCCCTCAGCGGGAGTCGTGGGGGGCACTGATTCTGCCGCTTGACTGGAATGATCTGCATCTGCTGACTGGGGGGCCTCTGCCTGTGGTTCGGACCCACTATCACTATCAGTTGTCTCTTCATCGGCACGGAACATGGCCCGGCTACTGCGACGAGGGCTTTGTGCTGCAGTATCACCAGTTTCCTGATCCTCACCCTCAGCTGCTTCGCGACGGACACTTTTGCCTTCCATCACAGCTGCACAAAGGCTTTGAACAATGACCTCAATGGAACGCATGGCATCGTCATTGCCTGGAATAGGGATATCTGCATATGCTGGGTCACTATCGGTATCGATCAGGCACACTGTCGGAATACCAAGTTTTCTGGCCTCCTTGACAGCGTTCATTTCGTGCCCCACGTCAATGACAATCATTGCTCCAGGCAACTTGGTCATATTACGGATACCGCTGAGATTGCGAAGAATCTTGGTCTTCTCCCGCCTCAGGTTACTTTCCATCTTCTTGGAGTAGTTATTGATCTCTCCGCTTTCTTCAAGCCCTTCAAGCTCCTCAAGCCGCTTGAGCCGTTCACGAATGGTTCGAAAGTTGGTCAAGGTACCACCCAACCATCTCTCGCAAACCCAATGCATGCCCGCCTCTTCGACCCGCGTCGCAATCGTATTGCGTGCCTGGCGCTTGGTGCCAACAAATAGCACATCCTGTCCAGATGCAACCAAGTCTGTAATGAATTTGCGGGCAAGTAACAGCCCCTTAACCGTGGCTTTCAAATCAATGATATGGATCTTGTTTCGCTTGCCGAAGATGTAAGGCCGCATCTTCGGATTCCAATTGGTTGAGCGATGTCCGAAGTGAATTCCTGCTTCAACCAGTTCTTTGACCAAGGTGGGCATCTATCAATCCTGTCTGGTTTACTACACTACTCGCACCCAGTCGCACCACTTAGCTTGGTGTGACCAAGTACATTTGGTGGCAGTGCATTGGGGGAAAAATCGGTCGCTAACCGACTCGAACCTCAACCATTTGGTGGCAGGCAGTTTTCCTAAGACCACTACCAGCCCACAGCCATACCGGCCTAAACGAGCCAGAAGGGCGATTATAGCGTTGAATGATCTGGCTGCAACCAAAATCACCATGGCCAGGGGTAGGTACATGGCATTCGATACCATCGCCTGCTCAGGAACCACTGCTTTTTAGTTGATCCAGTTGCGGATCACTTAAAACTGCCAATGTGGGCTGCATCCACGGGATCTGGCGGGACCATATCCAGATCTGCAGAAACTGGTCAGGAATCACTCACACTGACAGCAGCTGTCCCTTTTAGCAGTAACACCTTTCTTTGAGCAGACTTATAGGCCATGACAACAACAAACCCAAAGACCACCGCAAAGACGACTATCACAAATCGCCATCTAAGAAATACCAAGGCACATCCCAATATGGCGAAGATGAGTGATAGGGCATACATCGTCAAAACCGTCAATTTAACGCTCATGTGGTGACCAAAACCCCAATTCGTGAAACCTCGGGCGATTTGGTGGTGTAGGTGCTGACTGTCACCTTCCATAATTGATTGGCGGGCCATCAACCGCCGGAAGATGGTCAACGCCGTATCCGTAATGGGCAAAGCAAAGATGATCAGTGCCGCACACACCAGTTGCGGCCCCATGGTCAACCCGTGAGCAAATAAAAGAATGGTTGTAGCACTCAGATAGCCCAGCAACATGGATCCGGCATCGCCCATAAAGATATTGGCAGGATTGAAGTTATGAGGCAGAAACCCGAGCAGGGCACCGAGAATGGCCAAGCACATTACGACCCGTACCGGGTCACTCATCAGATCGGCCGTTGAAGGATCCGCATTGGGGTTGCTAATGGCCACTGCCACGTAACAGGAGATCACCAGAAACCCAAGGCATGCAATGCCCAAGACCCCGGTGGCTAAACCGTCAAGTCCGTCGAGCAGGTTGACGGCATTACAGGCACCCAACACAAACAAAGCAATCACCACTGCACCCAGTGCATAGCTCAGTGTATATGGAAATCCAGCAATCAACTCCGGATCAGGTAGATGCAGTGCCATCAACACACTGTGCATCAGTGAGGTCCCAGCAGTGTTATTGGAAGCGAGAATACCGGCAGCAATCAATTGGGCGCCGAGTTTCACCCGGGGACTGATTCGAACCACATCATCGACCAGACCGCACACGGTAATAATAATGGCACCCCACACGATTGCCTGTGGAAATTGTACCGTTTTAAAACCGTACCGGGCGAGGTGGGGGCTGACACTGCCACACAAAAGCACACCCGCCAACCACCCCAAAAAGATCCCAATACCGCCAAGATAGGGAATCGGCTCGAGATGACTTTTCCTTGCAAGATCCGGTTGATCAATGATCTTGAACCGAATCGCCATACGCCGCATGAGTGGGGTTGAAACAATAGTAACGGCCCATGCAATAAAAAAGACGCCGATATAAGGCGAAAGGATATTATCCAGTGCCGCTACAACAGTCTGCGTAACCGACTCGGTAACGTGCTCAGTGCTGACAGGGGGATCTGATTTCACTACAAAAATTGGTCCTTACCGCGTCGGTGACGTGGGCTAACAGCTGTCCGATGCTCCTGTTTGGCAAGACGGATCAACTTCGATAATGTTTCCCTAAGGTCATAGCGAGGTGTGTAATCAATGATCTCACGAAGCTTAGATAAGTCAGGTATCCGTCTTGCCGGATCTTCAAAACCAGGCCCGAATGCCTGATCATAAGGAACATATCGCTTCCTGATATCACCGCCACTAAGTTCAATGACAAGATCTGCCAATTGATCGATGCTGATCTCCGTATCACCACCTATATTGAACACTTGGCCATAGCTCTCTTCGCATGCCAGAAGCCGGGGCATCACGCTGACCACGTCTTGAACATCGCAAAAAGACCGTCGCTGCGAACCGTCACCATGGATCTCCAGGTCGTCTCCCCGTACCGCCCGCTGGACAAAACGTGGCACCACCATCCCATAGTCACCAACTTGACGCGGCCCGATGGTATTGAATAGCCGCACCACAGTCACCGCCAGTCCGTGCTGATATGCAAAAGCCAAGGACAACTGCTCTGCAACTGCCTTACTGAGGGCAAAACTCCATCGCGAACACCGGGGAGGACCGATGACCAAGTCATCATCCTCGGACATTGGCTGCCGCATGGGCTTGCCATACACTTCACTTGACGAGCAGATCAGAACCCTGGCATTTTGCTGCTTGGCTTGTTCTAAAACCAAGCGTGTTTCTTCGATGTTATTGGTAATCGTTCCAATAGGCGTTGCCACCGCCGTACGTACACCCACCGAAGCAGCCAGATGGTACACTTCGTCAATATCGGCAAACAGTTTGGGATATTCGTCAACCGCATCACGCACACTGGATGCGATGAGTTGGCAATGTACATCAAGCAGAGGCTGAATATTCGATTCCAAACCAGATGAAAGATTGTCAACGACAACCAGGTCGCGTCCCTGCGCCTTGATATGTTCCACTAGGTGCGAGCCAATAAACCCCGCACCGCCTGTGATAAGGGTCTTGGCGGCCACCGATAATTAACCCCTTTTCTTCACCCGTTGGCGTACTGGTTGCCAACGCATGGCCATGCCTGCCGATGGCAATCTTCCCCATGGATGTATTGCCCACCCCTCCCATGTCACGGTCTTCAATTTCACCGCACATATCACCTAGCTTGGCAATGATTCATCACCTGTTTCCCGGTAATGGTAAAAAGCCTGGTAATTCTTACGGAAATAACCGCCTGCACTGGACTGCACGCCATTGAGAATCAAACCCAGCAGATCCGCCCTATCGCCCTCAAGTTGCCTCAGCATTCGACTGATCATTCCACGCTTTTCACTCTTGGCTCGCACGACCACCGCAACGGCATCTAGATGTTGACACAAGAGCTTACTGTCTGATGCGACCAAGGCTGGTGGTGCATCAAACAGGATTACATCGTAATCACTTTCCAGTTTGGCCAGGAGATTCTGAAAGGCAGTACCATCGAGAATCTCTGGCGCCGTCGTCTCCCCACCGCCGGCCGGTAGCAAGTCGATGCCCGCATCATCCACGTGACTGATCGCATCTCCCAGGCTGGCCGACTCTTCAAGCACTTCTGCCAAGCCTGGTGCGGTTGGTGTATTAAACAATTGACCTTGGCTTGGACGGCGGAAGTTTGCATCGACCACTAGCACCTTTTGGCCATTTAATGACAAACTCGTGGCCAGATTACCCACCATTGCTGATGTGCCACATCCTGCTTGAGCCCCCACTAGCATCAGGGTCTTGTACCCGCGTCGATCCATCCGGGCCATGATTTCCGTACGGACCTGGCGAAATGCCTCAGCCATCAAACCAGATGGATCTTCCTGAACCACTCCCTCAACTGCCTGAGGTCCCGATGGATCTTCTGTGGTCATGGGAATAACACCCAAAAGCGTTGCATCAGGCACAAGATTAATATCGGTGGGTGTCTTGATTCGCTGGTCAAGCATTTCCGTTAAATACACCCAACCCACCGTGATCGCCAGGACCAAAAGTGCCACGCCACTGATCATTACCGGGTAATTGGGAAACGTCAGTTCCGCAACCGTAGGCTGCTGAAGCACGGAAACACGTACCGCATCCGGTCGATCCGACCTGACTCGAATATCCGCCAGCAACTCGGCGGCACGGTCGTGACGCGCTTGCGTAGCCACCAATCTCTCCTCCATTTGCTCATATTCGGCAATCTTGAGGTTCAGGTCTCGCAACTGCGCATCAGCCGCGGCCATCTGCGGCCCCATCGATGCAAGCTGGCGGTAAATACCCTCGAGTTCCTGCTGCCCAGCGCTAAGTCGAATAGATGAAGCCATGCGCTGCATCTCCGTACGGGACTGGTTGAGTTCGTTTTGTTTTACAAGAATATTCCTATCAATCTCTTTGATCTGGCGATGCTCCGGCCCAAATCCTTTGACAATCAAGTTGGCCTTGAATTCCTTGAGCCTCTTGATCATTACCCTTGCTTCAGCAATGAAGGGATCCTGATCCTGGAGTGCAGCCCGTTCAGGGCGCTCGTTAAGCTGAGGATCATTGCCCTGACGCACCTCTTCGGTGTAGTTTAGCTTGGTCATCTCAAGTAACATTTCAAGCTGAGCTTTGGTTTGAACCAACGTCAGATAATGTATCTGTTCCTTCGACCCTTCAGCTCTGATGACGGCGATATTATTCTGTTCCGAAAAGTCAGTGAGGTCCTTTCTGATAGCTTCCATTTCCTCCAGTGCCCGATCGCGTTCGGTGGACATCATGCGGCGTAGATCGTCATCGCGATTTCCCAGTTGACGCCGGTAACCCCGCAAAAACTCCTGGTTGATCGCCTGAAGAACAACTGCAGCATCCTTTTCCCTGGGGGTGCTGAATTTCACTTCAATAATTGATGAATCACGCGGCCTAAAAGCCTTCACCCGTTCATAAAGATCCTCATATGCATCTTCGGCACTGTGAAAAGAATTGAACCATTCGGTATCTTTGACATCCGGACGCTTCAAAGTATCGTCAAGCACCACGGGGCTTTTAAGCGTAAGAATCATATTGTTGATAAATGTCCTTAGCGCATCCAGTTGCCCACCCTCGTGCGGATCGAGTGGCGCATCGAAGACCTCCGCCAAGCTACCAGTAACCTGCAAGCGTGAGATGGATGTGTACCGCGGCACAAAATAATTGCACAGCAGTGAAACAACCACGCCCAAGGCCACACCCACCACAGCTGCGACAATCCACAACCACAGGTACTGACGGAACAGTCGCATGTGATCCACCGGGCTGAATCGGGATGTGGCAGCAGCCGAACGGGATTCGGGTTGAACATTGACAGATGAAACCGGCATTAGGGGATTTTGAGTCATCGGACTCCCTCTCTACAAACGGTAATTACTCACTCCATTCATCTTGGAGCTTACGTGCTAAACTGACCGTCTTTTGGTTAAAAGATTTCTTTCCTTGATCTTGAGCCACATTTAGAAGATCCATGACCTCGTCATGGTGTTCAATCGGATCAACTGCATGCAGGACTCTTGCCAAATGCAGGCAATTGGCCGCCGTGCGGCCATGATCCATGCTTCGTCGCAGTGTACGGGCTGCGTCACGGGAGTCCCCGTTAAGGTGCTCAATCCACCCGAGCGTGTCCAGTACCTCGGGATTACGTGGGTCAAGCTCATGCGCCCGGCGTGCTAAAACCAAAGCCTCTTCGGGCTGACCCAGCAAATCACCCATCAAAAACGCTGTATTATTCAGTGCGCCAACATCATCCGGATTACGCTGCAATACACGCTCGTAAGCGACACGGGAATTGGCGTAATCACCAGTTTGGTACTTGACCATAGCCAGCATCTTGTCCATCCCAATACGCAAAGGCGCATCAGCAGACACCAACTCATCAAGCCGACGAAGACGCTCGTCGGCAGCCTCAAACTGTGCCGTGGCTACCAGGTATTGGCTCATCACAAAACTAAATATCAGTTCATTTTCCCCCGTAAGAAGTTGCTCGAGCATCGCCAGAGCCTCCATCGGCCCGATACCCTGGCTCATTTGCCTCGCGACGGTAGTCACATGGTCAATGGTTTGGCAGGCCTTCAACGCGGTGGCAAATGCTTCCTTGGCTTCATCCTGTTGATTTGCTCTGGCTAGAGCCAAACCCCGCAGATGCTGCAGCATAGGAAACTCATCCAACATGGATTGCTGGCTGCTCAATGTCTGCAGGGCTATGTCCGTTTGGCCAGCCTTGATCATGGCAGATACTAATACATCTAAGGTCTGGGTTGATGGTTTCAGATCAAAAGCCCGTGCAAAGTACTTGATGGCCTCTGCGATCTTGCCTTCCATTTCACTCAATTCACCCAGATGATAATGCCAACGATATTCACCTGGCATCGCCTTGATTGATTCAAGCAACAATCGGCGCGCTCGATCGTTTCGATCTGTTGCCACATAAAGCAATGCCAACTCGACTTTGGCATCCACCGAGTCGGGATCACGTTTAAGCACGGCCTGCATCTCGGCAATCGCCTTCTGATACTCACCCGTTCTTTTCAAAAGACGCGCCAGCAAAAGTCGTGGACGTGTCTGCATAGGATTAAGCTCAAGCGACCTGGCCACCTGCTGCTTGGCCAAAGCAGACATGCCGGGCATCTTGTCCAAGACCTTTGCACGTAGATAATAGATCGTCGAATTTTGAGGTGTAAGGTTCTCCGCCTCATCCAGAGCAGTTAGCGCTCGATCATTGTCACTTTTTTTCATGGCGATCATTGCCTCGAGCAGATAAATCGCTTCATTTTCACCGTGACTCTGACGCTGCTGTGCGAGTACCTCTTCAGCTTTCTCCATCATCCCGAGCGGCAGAAGCATCTCAATGTAATTGGATGCAACAGATTGATCAGACTGATTTGCGTAATACAGTTTCGTATAGATTTCCACTGCCTCCCGGAAGTAACCACGCTGGAACAGGCGCATACCCAGTTCGCGCGACACCAACATGGTCTCTGGATCCTCCAATTCAACCGCTCGCTCAAAGGCCGCCGTTGCATCGGTGCCACGTCCGATCTTGATCAACAGCCTACCAAAGGACTGCCAATCTTCGGCCGTAGCCTTATCACCCAGACCTGTCATATAATCCTGCATAATCTGATGGGCCTCATCGCCGCCACCAACCGCGAAAGCCACCTCTGCCTGCAGTGCTTTACTGATGCGATTGGCGCCATGACCCTCGATCAACTGTTCGACGATCTCTTGCGCCTGGACATGATCGCCGGTAGAGGCCAAAAGCAGTGCCAACTGATGTAAATTGCGAAAATCCTTCGGCTTGGACTTGCGGATCTCCTGCCGGATCGCCAAGACCTCTTCTGGATCGCCATGTTTCTGTGCATAATCGGTATAGATCGCCCGGATTATTGGGCTATCAGATGCATATTCATACGCCTTGGCCAATTGAGCCAGCGCCAACTCATACTGCTCCCGCGCGTCGTAAGATGCCGCCAAACCACGCAGGGCATCGACGTTATCGCGTCCAAGTTCCAAAGATTTCTTATATGACTCTATGGCTCCGACAAATTCTCGTGCCTGTCGCTGGGCATCACCCAGCCTTTCCCACCCCTGCGCCCATTGAGGCCGCTGCTTCAATCCCTCACGCAAATTGGCGACGGCTGCGCGGTAGTTGCCTTGCGCCATCTCAATACGACTGAAGTAGAACATCCCTTGAGCACGGTCGAGATTGAGCGCCGCAGCGCGGCCTGCAACAGCGCGAGCGTCATCCCAGCGCTCCTCTGCCAACGCCCGCTGAATCGTGACCTCAATAATCCACCAATGGTCCGGATTCAGCTCCTCGGCTTTGACGAATTCCGCTTCCGCTGCTTCACCTTCACCGTAACGTAGATGCAACAAATACCGAGCCTTATGTTTTTCAAATTCATCTTCGTATTCCGAAATCCTTTTCTCGATAATTTCCCGTGGTTTCATCTCACCCGACAGTTGCTTCTCGATCTGATCCAGCCAAGACGAATCACCTCCACCGTCTCGAGCACGTTCCACAAAACTGATTGCTTCCTCTTTGTCCTTGCTCATCTGAATCAGCATTCTCAACGCAGTTGTATCGGTAAGGTTCTCCTCGAAGAATTCCTCGACGATTGCCTGAGCTTTTTCCTTGCGGCCTGCCATCAATTCCATCTCGGCAATCGCCAGGGGCGTTCGCTCACGTTTTTCGCTGTTCCTCTTCTGCAATAATTCGATGGCTTTGTCCGGATTCCCACGATGTTTTTCAAGAAGAACTAACATCTGATCCGTTCTCTTGTCGCGAGGTTCAATTGATTGAATGAGCTTTTCAGCATCATCAAATTGCTTGTGTTTGATATACAGGCGAGCCAACTGGAGCTGCGCGGTCTTGTAATTCTCCATGCCACGAAGCTGAAGCAGCCTTTCCAAACTCAGCATTGCTGCACCACTGGCATTCATTTTCGAATACGCCACAGCCAATCTCATAAGCACCTCTGGATGCTTGTGCTCGTGTTGCTCGTCAGCTTTTTGCAAAAATTGGGCGGCGTCGAACCATTCATTGCGCATATAGTGAAATTTGCCCACTAAACGGTTGTAGGCTGCGTTGCCTTCACCTTGGTTAGCTCGAATCTCTTTGACCAGAGGGTCAAGATCCTCTAATGCCTCTTCGCGTCCATGACCGGGTTGTAACCGCTCAACGTTGTTGAGACGCAGATCAACCTCGCGCATCAGAGCCATCTGCTGAACCCGTGTCTGCAAGTAGGCGTCGATAGGTGTTGTAAAGACATTAACCTTACGAATATCACCATACGTCTTGATCGCCTGTGAATTCGCACCCTCACCACCACCAAAATGGCTTACGGCATAGAGGTATTTAAGTGCAAGATCGTCCGGACTGGCTCTCACTGCTGCATCCAACACCTTTCGGACCCTGGCATTGGCTGCGACAACCTGTTGTTCTGACCTGTTGCTACCAGGTGAACCAGACATTACTGCTGAAATTAAATCAATAAGCGTTCGGACATCACGACGTGACGCCGGGTTATTGAAAAGCTCATTCTCAATTTCTGCAATAAGTGGACGCGCATTTAGCCGACGGTCCGATTCAACAAGCATGCTGGCATGATTGAGCTTGGCACGAATATTGTTCGGATGCCGTAGTAGAAATTGGTCCGTGATTGCCCGGGCTCGCTGGCGGAATTGCTCAAGATCCGCTTCCCGAATACCCGCTTCGCCCTCCAGATGCTCTGCCTCTGCCAGATGGGCCAATGCAAGGTAAAATACGGCATCAATGTCATCAGGAAATGACTCTATATAGGTCTCCAGATCTTTTTGTATCTGCCCACGCTCTTCATCAGACATTGGAAGCTGCGAACGCAATAGATTCACTTGGGCCACACCACGATATTTATATGCTTCGATAATCTCGCCCACTTCAAGTGCGCTATCCGAAGCGATCTTCATGGAATTCCATGCGGTAATGTCATTCAGTTCGACGCCCCGCTTCATGAAAAGCATCATGAGTCGACCAAAGGCCTCAGCATTGTCGGGCTCTTCACGCAAAGCAGCCCGTAGCGCCATGATCTGTTCGCCGTGAGCCTTGCGGGCCGGCGCACCAAACTCAACCGGCTCACTGCTTTTGGCATCAAAAAACTTAATATACAAATCCACGTTCTTGGGGTCTTTTAAAATAGCCTTGCCATAACGACGGCCGGCCTTTCCATACAGGCCACGCTCATAAAATGAATCGCCGGAAGCAATAAGATCCGAGACGGATTCATGGATCCATGTAACCCATATGCCAACGGCACTGCTGATGAGCAACACAACCACGCCTGTCAAAACCAGAAGGAATTTTTTGTTAATCCGCGCGGCCATTTTTTATGATCTCCGTGAACTATTTAGTCGTCTTGTGGTCAAATCCAACTCTGGGCTCGGAACCGAATCTTTTTGAAGCTGTGTTAGGTCAGGCAAACAACCCATGACCTCAGGCAATAATTTGGATAGAAAGTCTGAAGCTCGCTGAACTGCCACCTCCGGATCGGAAATGTTACCCAACCCAACTTCAACCTTGCAGTAATAGCTGTACTGATCACGTGGGTCGAACCCGTGCAGTCGGACCAAATCAGGACTTGCCAGGAACTTGTGATTAGCAATAAAAAAGTAGATCACGCTAATGGTCCGGTCCGGATTTTCCGGCCAGTGATATTGAAATAACGTGGCATTGATCTGGAGATCGGGCATGAATACATCCTGGCCCAGCACGATACTGCCGACATCAAAACCTCTAGGCACTTCACGATACTGCGGGCCTTCCAAGTTCAACGTCGGATAGGATTGTCCCACACCCGTTGCCCCACCCCCGATAATGCATCGCTCGGGCACATGTGGAACAGTGTCAGGGTTGCCCGTGTAATAGGTGACGTGCAGTTTGACCTGGAACGCAGGACTGCCGGGATTGGCATTTCGGTCAAGGAAATCGTAACTGATGTATTCCTCTGTACCCAGCACTTCGAGTTGTTCAGGCGGCAGTTCAGGATCCTCACCGACCCATTTCCAATTGCCAAAATCGCCACGCAATCGATATAGCGGGTTGCGGAGTTCGATCGGATGCTTAAGCAGCACCACCCCATTAATCTTGTTGACGGCACCAAATCCGGTGAGCGCTGTCATTAGAATACCTGCGCCAATACCCAGCGCTATCGTGGCCGGGCGCCCTGGCATGCCGCTCACCTTTTTGGCATTCGCGGACGACGACTCTGCTGTCGAAGAACCAGAAGGTTGGACCAACCGCCAAATCAGAAAAGCTGCCACCACCAAAGCCAAAACACTTGCGCCCAAGCAGACATTAGCCGTCCACTGGCTCATATCCTGGCGATAGGGCTGCAACCAGACAAGTAGCAGAACATAATAATTAAGACCCACAAGACCAGATAGAATTGCGCCCGCACCCAAACCCTTTACCACATCCAGCATTTTCTGCCGTTTGTCTCCACCATCGCAGTCAGCCACCTTGCCGGCTACGGTTTTATCAATATGAGCACTCGGCCGAATCGATCTTCCCGACTCCTCAACAATGACCATTTTATCCAGAATCCAGCCGGCCAGCCAAAATAGTCCTGCGGCCGGAATCAACATAAGCATGCCGATAAACGTGTGAAAGTCACCCTTGATCATCTGATCATCGACCATGGACAACAGACCTAGCGTTACGACACGGCCAACGTTGACAGCCACGGCAATGGGTACTGTTAACGCAACCATCACAATCCGTTGCCACCACATGCGATCCGTTAGATAGGCCATCGCCACCCCTAATGCGACGAAAGCCATCAACATCCGTAAACCTGAACAAGCTTCCTCCACAGCCAGAGCACTGGTCAAATAGGCGCCACCCTGGGCGTATCCAACTTCGATTTTGTTGCCCGACTTACTGACGTCAAAATTAATGATCAGGGATAGAAACTTCAACACAATTGTTGCAGCCTCAGCCGCAATGCCTTGTAGTTTCCATGCAATCAGGTTCCAAAAGCGGTCCGATATCTTGACGAAAAAGACCAGGTAAGCAATGGGAAACCAAAGAATGCGCATCATGGCTGGTCCAACGAGAAACAAAACCAGCCCGAACAGCGCGAAGACCATGCTAAAACCCTGTAACATGTCGTTGCGGCCCGGATGAACCCACCAAAAGAAACTGAGCAGGCCCAGGAAAAATATCCCCAATCCCATTGGAAAAACCCGCCTTGGCGTCACGGCCAGACGAGATCCACTGCGAACCACGAAATAAAGGCTGATCAGCGGTACGATCAAGGTGTGCGACCAGTCGGCATTCCATGGGTTCATAACAATATGAACGAGTAGGTCCCAAGCCTTTTTGCCTCCAGGTGCCTTGGTGGCAATGTGAATCATGCGATTCACAAATGACCAATGCAGGGCAAGAAAAAGGACACCAATCGCAATAATCCAAAGCCACCCGGTGAACGTAACCGACCTACGGTCAGCATCCACAGCCGGCAAGATAGTCGCAGTCGTCGTACTCGTCATCAGATCATCGGACCCTCGTGGCGCGCCGATGGCATTCGGTCCCATCTAGTGGCGCCCAGTACTCTTAAATCATCCTCCACCAACTCTGCCTCTCCCCCTAAACCACCATGCCTGCATGCCATCGATATCGTTGAAAGCCTAAAATACCTGGCTGGCAAAATTCTTGTCCAACACGAACCCAAAACCATAGCTCATGCGGATCGCATTACGAAAGACCGCATTCGGCGTGGCGACGAAATTCGTACCAATATTGATAATATCATCTGGCTTAATGAAAAAGTCCGGTTCGGACCCATTGAAAATATCACGTAGATTCAATCGCACCGTGACTTCATGGTTGTTACCAATGCGTCGCGTCAGATCAACACGCTCAGGAATCCCTAACCCATTTAACCCACCAGCAGAAATAATGATCTGTTTCAAGGTGCGCCGATCATCGCCCTCTACTGAATAGGTGCCAGGCCGGGAAACATTTCCCCCAACAAATACGAACCCACCCGTAACCGCGGGAATCTGAATCACATCACCAGGTCGAATTACAACGTTATAACGCAGGTCACCCTTGCGAAGCAGGTCATAGGGAACCTTGATGACGCGTTGAACCACGGGAGGCAGTTCCTCATTTTCAGGAATACTTGCTTCTAAACGATGGGATGACGTTGGGCTGCCGATTGCATCCTGCAATCCAGCCACGGGAACCCATTTGCCGTCTATATTGACATAGTTGGTCGCCGTTGCGGGCACGCTTAGACTCTGTTCCAGAACCTTGGGGACAGGCTGACCTTCAGATGCTTCGCCCGAAGTTGGGGCAGCCTGTTCGTGATCACCGTTTTGAATAATCTTGAGAAGTGTCGTCCCGGGATCCAAAGCCGATTCATGCACATCAATGACGTGCTCCTCGCCATTATCTGAATCCATCGTGATCTGCCGGATAATGAACACATTCTTAATCTGTTCAAGCACACCACCCGCCATAGCCATCGATTCAAGCAGACGCTGATCGCTCTTGAAAATGGCATAGGTGCCAGCCCGTGTTCCACCGGTACGTGGCTGCGCAATGACGGCAAATGAATTCTGCCGACCTTCTCGAACGAGAACTGTGACCTCGGCATTTTGAAGGTGGCCTTGCTGTTCAACGATTTCGGCGATCTCGGCCTCCAACTCGGTTTCCGTAAAACCCGTCACCTTAATATGCCCCAAGCGTGGATGTCGGAAAACACCCAGGTCGGTTACCTGCCGTGTCTGAACTGATTCCAGCCCGGGCTGGTCAAGTTCATAGACACTAATGGTGATTAGGTCTCCGGTACCAATCACATAGTCCTGACGTTCTGGAACCAGATCCTCTGGGCGAACACCACTTAGATTGGGCGGCTCTGAGGTCGGTTCATCGATCACATCTAACTTGGAGAGGATCGGCAACTTGACCGGCGTACGCTCCCAACGTCCAATTTCTGATGGATCAAAATAAGCATCCATCTCACAACCACTGGCCATCAATAGGAAAACTGTTGATAGCAGTACGCATCTGGCCATAGCCCGAGCACCCATCCGTATTAACCAGTTTGCGATCCGAAAATCACTGTGAAACCAACCAACCCTGTTCATCGTGTTTCTACCTCAACAAGCCGGAAACCTCCAGGCTGCCCGCTGCAGGCATGACAACTGGAGGTCAAAGTTATCGGGCAAGATCACCAAAAGAGTCCCGGTTCCCTATGGTGTTAATCACAACCTCAACTGGCATCGGCGCTTAACCGGCTAATCCTTAAGGTACCTACCGATTTATTGAGAATTGGACGACGAACCAGTTACCGCCGATAAGTCACTGTTGCATCAATCTGATGCACCGACAACAATGACTAGTTATAGGCGCCATACACAGGCCGTTATTTGAATCTACCCTCTGCAGGAGATGCTGCTGGGGTCGCCAGCAGGGGAATTTTGTCCTCCAGTCGTACAAGAAACATGGGCCAGAACATTACTATTATCGGCGACGGTTCGATGGCAACTGTTTGCGCCATGCTGCTCGAAAGCCAGGGCCATCAAGTCACAATGTGGGGTGCCTTTGCCGACCATATTGCGGATTTGATTCAAACCCGTCGAAACCCACATTTACCGGCGTACCGCATCCCACCTTCGATCCATCTAACGCACGATGAAGCCACCGTGTTCGATGGAGCCGAACTGGTCGTATCTGCAGTGCCAACGCAGTATATGCGCCCGGTATGGACCCGTTTATCCTCTTATCTGCCGCAGGACATCCCCATTGTTTCTGTTGCCAAAGGCATCGAGAACGACACCCACCTGCGGCCAACACAAATTATAGCCAGCGTGCTGCAACTTTCAGGATCCAATATTGATAACCCAGACCGGGCGGCCAGACCCTTGGGGGCCCTTTCCGGACCCTCTGTTGCCGATGAGCTGGCCCGATGCCTGCCAGCAACTGTCTGCGCTGCTTCAGATGACCCTCTTTTCACCCAAACCCTGCAACAGATATTTACCACGCAATGGTTTCGTGTTTATACGAATGATGACCTGCTTGGGGTCGAGCTGGCCGGAGCCACAAAAAATGTTATCGCCCTCGCCGCTGGCATTCTGGATGGGTTACAGGCTGGTAATAATGCCAAAAGCGCCCTGCTTTCCCGTGGCCTCGCAGAAATCACGCGTTTGGGAACCGCCATGGGAGCGCGTTATCAGACCTTTTATGGCCTTGCTGGTGTTGGTGATTTGGCAACCACATGCTTTTCTCCAACCGGTCGTAACCGGAGCTGTGGAGAGCAGTTAGGCAAGGGGAAAAGCCTGGAAGACGTGTTGGAATCAATTAACGGTGTCGTAGAAGGTGTCCCAACCACCAAATCCGTGGTGGCACTGGCAGATAGGTACCGGGTGGAAATGCCCATCACCACGGCTGTCTATCAGGTACTATTCAAAGGATTAGATCCTATCGAAGCAATCAGCCAGTTGATGAGCCGCGAACTTAAACCCGAAAATATCGCATGAGAAGAAGCAGGCAGGCAACTTTTCTATCACAACAGATCACCGCACCGTACCTGTTTGAATCATTAAGGAAAAACTTCCTCTTTTCATCTTTTAATATGGATGCCCGTTTAAATGGCGAATCACAAGAAAATCGCAGTCATTTGCACAATGGGTTTTCGTCACAGCCATGTCGATGTGATCGTCCCAAAATTTGTTACTGGCTTTCCCACCGATGAGGGGCTGATTCCCCCACAAGTTAAAATCAGTTCTCTCTATATTGACCAAGTCCATGATGACGATGTCATCATGGCATTTGCCAAGAACCATGATATTCCGGTTTTTCGCAGCATTCGATCAGCCCTAACACTTGGTGGACATCACTGGCGACCAAGCGATGAGTTACTAGCCGTTGATGGCGTCCTGCTAATTGCTGAGCACGGTGATTACGGCCAGAACGAAAAGGATCAGACGCTCTATCCGAAACGGTCATTTTTCGAACAAATCTGCGGCGTCTTCGCCCGATCGGGAAAATCGGCACCCGTATTCTGCGATAAATATCTTTCCTACGACTGGCCTACTGCCAAGTGGATGTACGACCGGGCGCAGCAACTGAACGTACCGTTCATGGCGGGCTCTTCGTTGCCCCTGTGCTATCGCAAGCCCTGGCTTGAGTACGAGATCGGCGTACACCTCGACCAAGCCGTTTCCATCGGCTGGCATCAGTTGGAATCCTATGGTTACCATGCCCTTGAACTCCTCCAATGCATGGTGGAGCGGCGGGCCGGTGGCGAAGTTGGAATCGCCGCAGTGCAATGTCTTGAAGGCGATGCCGTGTGGCAGGCAGGGCGCGACGGACTTTGGTCGCAGGACTTGGTCAAAGCAGCAGACGATTGTACTACGGCCAAAAACCCTGGCCAGATGGAAGATAATTGCCCCAACCCTGCCGTCTTTTTATTGGAATACGCTGACGGGTTCCGTGCTGCCACCCTCATGCTGACTGGCCATCTCAAAGGTTGGGGGTTTGCCGGCTTATGCAACGGTCAGATCCAGGCAACGGAAGTCCTTCAATTTGACGCCCCTTACCCCAATCCCCATTTCAGCTATCTGGGTTTAAATATTGAGCAAATGTTCTTGACCGGCCAACCCCAATACCCAGTCGAAAGAACATTGCTTGTAAGTGGCGTACTCGATGCATTGCTTGAATCACGCCACCAGGGTCATAAGCGTATTGAAACCCCACACCTTCGATTTACATACGAACCTCGAGCAACATCTCCAATTCGACCCATGGGCACCAAGCCCACGGGTGCAGCGGCCATGGAGCGGACTTTTGATTAAGCGTTGTGAGCCATTGATTTGTTTTTAAATAGCTTCAAGACCCTGTCCAAAAAATCTGTTGCAAACCAGCCAACATGTTTCATTTCCGCTGATTGGTAATCGGCGACAGGTGTCCATTGGTGAAGTAGAGCCATTCCAACAACCCGGAGCCCAATAATTTTCTGAAAACTCAAGAACCAATAAACGGACATGCCCCGCGCACGACTTAAACCACCATGGCCCCCAGACGACCCCACCATTATGGATATGCAGACCAATGCGGGTGAGAGGACTCGAACCTCCACGGGGTTTAACCCCCACATGGACCTGAACCATGCGCGTCTGCCAATTCCGCCACACCCGCAGTATATGGGGATCAGTCTAGACCTACGACAAACCACTCGCAAGAACTGCAACCATCATGTAGGCACTGGGGCCGCTATCCGGGGAAGTATGCTGCACACATTTACCCCATCAAACTCTTGAAGATCCACGTCAAAAGCAAACCACCAGGACCATTATGGTCATGGCACATGCAACACATGCCCAATTCCCAGATCATCCGCCAGGGGCAGACAGGTCCATCACTGATATATGACTATTGGTGTATATGCATAGATCTGCAGCGACTTGCATACCAACTTCAACCACGCGACGTGACGACATATCGGTATGATTGATTAATGCTCGTGCAGCCGCCGTTGCATAAGCTCCACCTGACCCAATCCCCAGGATACCATCCGTGGGTTCGATCACATCCCCAGATCCCGAAACAATCAGGCTGCATCCTCGGTCCGCCACGATGATCAAGCTCTCAAGATGTCGCAAAGCCCGATCCGTCCGCCACTGCTTGGCCAATTCAATTGCCGCCCGTTTGATGTTTGCTGGCGAGTCTCGTAATTTGGCCTCGAATCTTTCGAGCAACGCAAATGCATCCGCTGCGGCACCTGCAAAACCAATAAGGACACCTGCATTTTCAACACCCACACCATCCAGTTTGCGGATCTTGACCGCATCGGCTTTGGCAACCACCTTATCCATGGTCACCTGGCCATCTCCGGCAATAGCCACTTGATCATCGCGACGCACGGACAGGATGGTGGTGCCTTCAAATACATGCATGCCACCATTGTAAACCAGAGCAGGACATCTCGCATTGCCCCGTGGTCTTGACCGCCCAACCCCATGCAATGAATTGCCAGGATGCAACCAACGATGCCCCTAGAAACCAATGATAATACCGGGCACATCCCTGTTCTGGCCCCGCAGGTGCTGGAACTGCTGACCCCCCGTCCTGGCCAGATATGCGTCGACTGCACAATCGGCCGAGGTGGCCACAGCACACAAATCGCACAGCGGCTTTCACCCGGGGGGCATCTTGTGGGTATTGATCGCGATTCTCAAAACGTAGAGCACAGCCGGGAACTGCTAAAACAATCGGCACCCAAGAATGTTACGTGGAACCTAGTTCATGCTAACTTTTCTGAACTGACCGATGTACTGGCGCATCTGAATATTGACAAGACTGATCTATTGCTGGCGGATCTCGGCTTCTCATCCAACCAGATGAATGACCCGAACCGAGGATTTTCCTTCGGTGCAACTGGCCCACTGGATATGCGATACGACTTAGGGCAGGAACTTACTGCAGCTCAATTGGTAAATACCCTGGACGAACGATCACTGGCCGACCTGATCTATCAGAATGGGCAAGAACGGCTGAGCCGAAAAATTGCGGCAAAGATTATCGACCGCCGCCGCCAAGCGCCGATTAAAGACACGATGGCCTTGGCCCAAATTGTGCGTTCCGCTTATAGTTCCGTTGCCTCGCGCAGCCGCGGCCGCCGCGTGCCACGACGTATCGATCCGGCCACCCGTACTTTCATGGCACTACGCATCGCGGTCAACCGGGAACTGGATTGCCTCCAGCACCTCCTACACCAGCTTCCCAACGTACTTCAACCAGGTGGTGTAGCCGTGATCATCAGCTTTCATTCACTGGAAGACCGTCTCGTCAAGACGGCCTTTCGCGATCTAGACCGCAGTGGCCAGGCCAAACTCCTCACGCGACGACCGTTAACGGCCACCGATGATGAGCGCAAGAACAATCGACGAAGCCGATCTGCCAAGCTGCGTGCAATATGTTTTGAATCTCGCACATCGGAACCTGTTATGGCATGATGCAGGTACAGACAGGGTCGTTTCCAGGGTGAGATCAAGCTAGGACGGCACATGTACGATCACCAATAGCCACATGGAAGGCTGGCACATGACACGCGAAACTAAAGTTGGTTTACTCGTCGGACTGGGTGCCATTGTTTTGATCGGCCTGATTGTCACCGACCACCTCGCGGTGCAGGAAGGCGACCAAGTGCTCCCATTACTTACGCCTGATTTAAGCACACGCCAGGAATCTGAACCACAACTAATAGATGATCTACCCCGCAATCCAAGACACCAGTCTGCCCACCAACCACTGGTTTCCCCGCCTAGAGCGATGCGCCTTTCACAGACCATCCAATCCCCCCCGGGGAACAAGGGGTATTCGCCTCCTAGTCAACAAATCCATGCAGCCACCGATCCCCAAACCAATCCAGCCAAGTTTTCGCCCCACGAAACCCCGCCCAGGACAATTTCCCATCCACCAGCATCCTCAACCATAGCTGGCCAGCAAAAATTGGCTAGAAACACCATCGACGATCAACCAAGGCGATATCACAACGTCAGACCCAATGAATCGCTCTACGGCATCGCCGAGCAATACTACGGCAATGGGACACTTTTCACACTTCTTGTCGAAGCTAATCCAGGAAAAATCATGGAAGGGGGCCATATCCGAGAGGGTGTTCGATTATATGTACCCCCACAACCCCGATTGCAAACAAGCCAGATCCACCCACAACCAGCACATGGCAATCCGCACCGTGAGTACACTGTTGTCGAAAATGACACCTTGTGGCGAATTGCCGCCAATACACTGGGTGATCCAAATCGCCACAACGAAATCTTTCTGGCTAATCGTGACAAACTCAAAAATGCCGATGATCTGAAGGCAGGTCAACGCCTGCGGCTTCCAACGCGTTGATACACCCCGCATGATCTCCAAGTGGATCTGAACCTGTGTTTAGGAAACTCATCATCGTGATCCTGACAGTTGGATCCCTAGCTGCGGTATTGCTTGATTTGCGCCAACAGCGAACCGAAACGATTTACCAGATTTCAATGTGCCATCGCCAGATTGCCGAGGCTCGGTATGACCTTTGGCAATCGCGTTTACAAATTGCCGAACAGCTTGAACCCGAATACCTGCGCCATCTCATTGCACGTGCCCAGTTAAACCTTGAACCGTTGGCATGTGGCCAAACTTTCAATCCACTCCTGTCCTCGTCCGCTCTGGCGGCCATTGATCACCGCAATATCCAAGCCCAAGCCGTTGTTCCATGAGAAAGCCTCCTCTGCCTGCGCAGCGTGTCCTGACCGTCTCGACATTCCTGATGGTCATTCTCAGTATTGGCCTGCTCGCCCAGTTCGGCCGCGTGGTACAACTCAAACTGGCACCACCGAAACAGCTGGCAACACATGCCGGCCGCCATCACAGCCGAATCGCTTATCACGCTCGAAGGAGTGATATTGTTGACAGACGTGGCCGATTGCTGGCATCAAGCCAACTCGCCACTCGACTATTTGCCGATCCTAGCTTGATCGAAAATCTCCCGATCTTTTGCCAAGTCGTCGGTGACCTGATCAATGTTGCCCCTTCAACACTGAAAGCGGCCATACAAAAACGGATTGATCGTCGGTATGTGGCACTTGCACACGAACTGGACAAGTCTGCACTTGGTCAGTTAAAGGACCTGAAACTAAGGGGGCTCGGGACCCAACGATGGGTCAAACGCCTTTATCCACATGGACCACGAGCTGGCCAACTGCTTGGCAGCGTGGGCTTTGATGCCAGCGGACTTGAAGGCGTGGAATTCGCATTCAACCGCGATTTGGTCGGCCGCACTGGATCACTGACTTATACGCGCGATGTACGTGGCCGCCCGCTCAATCTCCAGTATGAATCATACGACCCACCAAGTGACGGGGCAGAAATAAGGCTCACGATCGACTTGGTGATCCAATCCATCGCCGAAGAACAACTCGCCATCAGTTGCAAGACTTTCGATGCACCCCATGGCCAACTGGTTGTCATGAACCCCCGCAATGGGCACGTCCTGGCAATGGCAAACTACCCCCCCTTTGATCCGAAGACCTTGGGCAAAAGCACACCAAAACAATGGCGTAACCGCTGCATCACTGACGTATTTGAGCCCGGATCAACCTTCAAGCCGTTCGTCTGGGCCAAAGCCATAGATCTGAATGTAATTCAACCAGAGCAACTATTCGACTGTACGGACAGCGGCATCTGGCGTTCGTCCAAAGGGCGACGGATTCGAGACGTGCGTGGACATGGGAAATTGACCGGCGAACAGGTTCTAATCAAATCAAGCAATATCGGTATGGCACAAATTGGACTACTCCTGGGCCCTGACAGGTTGTATCACGCGGTGGAGACTTTTGGAATGGGCCAGTCAACTGCAAGCAGCTTGCCCGGCGAATCGGCGGGGATGGTCAACCCCAAACGCCAATGGAATCACTACTCACTAACCAGCATCCCAATGGGCCAGGAGATCGCAGCCACGCCATTGCAACTGGTCCGCGCGTTCAGCGGGATTGCAAACGACGGGATAATGCCGGCAACCGTGATCCGGATCCGCCAATCAACTGACGACCTGATCTACCAGCATACCCTCAACCCGGCAACGGCCAAACAGGTTCGGCAGGTACTTCGACGCGTTGTTCAAGAGGGAACAGGATGGCGTGCCAACAGTAAACACTACCCGATCTTTGGCAAGACCGGCACAGCACAGATCGCCGACCCTGAGGGGGGCGGCTATATGGAAGACAAGTACATATCCTCTTTCATCGCCGGCTCCCCACTTGAGATACCCCAAATTGTTGTGGGCTGTTTTGTCCACCGCCCGGACAAGCAAAAGGGCTATTATGGCGGTACAGTTGCGGCGCCAGTTGTACGACGCGTGATTGAAAAAACACTGATGTATCTTGGCTATCCACCGCAAGAACAACATGTACTCGCAAGTACCAATTGACCGTAAAAACCTGCAAAGTTGATCGCGATTCGACCAGCCAACGGCTCACTTAACCATGCCACATACGCCATTCCACCAATATCATCTTGACCAGCAGGCAAGGTTTGTGGACGTTGCCGGCTGGGAAATGCCTGCGTCCTACCACTCACCTGAAGCCGAGCATTTGCAAGTTCGCCGCAGCGGCGGCCTGTTTGATCTTTCGCACAGGGGGAGGATACAAATCACCGGTCGTGATGCACAAAGATTCCTTGAGCGAATCCTTACACGCCAGGTTGATGACATGAAACTCAACTCCAGTCGATCTTCCCTGATCTGCAGCCAACATGGTGGAATCCTGGATGCCGCTACGGTGTACCGCTGCGAAGACCACTGGCTGCTCGTTGTCAGTGCCCCTGCCCTTCATTCCATCTTGGCCCATTTACATCAAAATATAGGGACCCTATCGGTCACAATTGACGATCGAACCCTTTCAACCGCCATGGTAGGCTTACAGGGGCCCAAGGTAATCGACTTGATAAGCCAGTTCTCAAGCGAAGTCCCCAACCTTCAACACGGAGAAATCTGCGTCAAGAATTTAATTCTCCTGCGGTTGACCATTACCCGCCGCAGTTTCACCGGGGAAGATGGCGTTGAGGTGGTCATGGGCGCCAACATGGCCACGACCGTCGTTAAGTTGCTAAGCCAAATCGCCCCGGCGGGTATTGTCGCTCCCATTGGCCTTGAAGCACTTGACACGCTACGCATTGAGGCGGGTGTACCGATGCTCGGCCATGAATTTCATGAACAAACTGATCCGCTATCAGCGGGTTTGGAATTCGCAATCACTCCTGAGAAGTCCAACCCAGACAGCGGTGAACAATTCATTGGCAGCGATGCACTCGAGATGATTGCATCAGGGGAAACTGCACGAAGGCTGATCGGACTCAAGCTTGCTGGTTCACGACAAGCAAACCAAGGCGCCAACCTTTTCGTATCTGGTCAAAACGTTGGCGCCGTTACCAGTGGATGCATCTCGCCCACAATGAACGCTTCAATTGCCATGGCCTCCATCGACCCTGAATACCATCAGGTTGGCAATCATGTCGGTGTCGAGATCGATGGCGACCACGTCGATGCGCAGGTTGTGCCACTGCCATTTTATGAATCAAAACTCAACACGGCTCTTTAACCAAAGTCCACATATTCAGCGGACTGACCGGGCACCTTTCCCAGAGTCGTTATTGCAACCTGCCCGCACCTGTGATCTCAGTATCACCCAAATCATGTTTCAACGGTAGCCTGAAACGATCGCGGTCAAACCTTAGGCCGCAAGCCACTGATTGAGAAAGAACATGATTTCCGACCACCTCTGGGCCGTTTCATAATGGTCAATTTCATATCTTTTAAACTGCCAAGCACCTGCTACTTGGTGCGCCTCGTAGATGGACTGCAACTCCTGATCAATACGATCCAGCCCCTTGGCGGGAGTCAATCGGTCGTAGTTGCCGGCAAGGCCAAGGTGGGGCCGGGGAAAAATCAATGCATTGATTTTTGCAGTTGCAAATCGCTCGAGAAAAGACGGTACGTAGCAACAAACATCGTGACCGTCTAGCCCTCGCTCATCGATCATCGCCTGAAAATCAGTCAAACAGCAAGGATCTACACAAGCTCTGATTCGGGTATCCAGAGCCGCTACTCACCATACCATGGTGCTTCCCATGGATATCCCCAATGTACCAATTCGCGGGGCATCGACATCCGGGCAATCGGTCAGGTAATCAACGGCTCGCAAACTATCGTAAACCACCATGCCTCATAGAACTTGGCCTTTCCACGGCATTTCCATAAACACTTCCGATTCCATGCGGCCACGCCTTTCTCTGAAACACCAAGTATCGATACATTAAGCAGCATAACCCTGCCCCGTCCGTGCCCGGGCATAGGGTAGGCTTTGCCGTGCGGCTCGACCGCAGATCAATTCATCCTTGCCCAGTTCGTAGTCGCCACCATGCGTATGATTACAACGGACACAAGGCAGCAGCCCATCACATCCTTTAGGTTTCACAAAGTAAGCCGGCACGGGCTGCGATCCATTAAGATCCAACACCAGCGATTCAAGGATATAACCGCCTTTCTCCCTTTGCGCAACCGGTCCACACGACACAACGCGATCCGATGGTGGAAGGTCCCTTTGTGATTCATAAAGCGCCTTCCTGTCGTTTTCCTGATGATCAGTTGCTAAGTTGGAAATTATTCATCCTTATTTCACTACCCAAACACCATCTGCCCCAAAAGACCCAATGACTTGTGATGCTCACGCCAAAACGCTGAGCACGACCATGCCCTACCAGATGCTCTTCATTTGCCAGCACGTCAGTTCGCGCAATACCGACTGACGCCCTCGAGATTGAATCGAAAGACCAAGACTATCAGGTCGCTGCGGGTAAACGCGTTGCGCCAGGCACTGGCGACCATTAATAAAGACCTCAACGACACTCCGGTCAATAAAGATTCGAAGGTGAAGATCCTCGGACTCATGAAGTTCAAAGGGCGCAATCTCAGGGGGCCGCGACAAAATATCAGAACGCAAAGAAGAACGGGACGTGTCGATCACAATCGCATCCTTATGAGCCAACTCGCAAGTCCTATAGGATGCGTGAGCATTCCGTAAAAAGTTAATGGATGTAAACTCCGACAGATCTGGCGATCTCAAGACGTCCAAAGACAACTGATTTGCATCTTGCGGATCAATGATTGCATTGATTTCGATGGTATTACCTCGAATATCATCCAGAACTGTTTCTCGGTTTGCTTCGAGCAACATGGGCCCCACACGTTTAGGAGTGGTACGGAGTTTGTCCATCGACCTGATCGGCTCGATTCCTAACGTGTGATCTGGGCGGAGGGTCAATACGCGAGCAAGCGACATGATCTGGCGCCACCCGCAAGGCTCAATACCTTCATTCATATTATGAATAACGTAACAGCCTCCATGACCATCTGGCGTTGCCGATGGTGCATGAACACCCCCATGTCCGATTGGCCCGAAGTTGAATCGACCATGCAGGAAAGGTTTGAATTTCCGCCTGGCACGATCGTAATCACCTAGAAAGTACTGTGAGCCACGCATATGGCTGGCGAATAGCAGGATATGCTTGTCCCCCAACGGCCAGAAATAAGGTACTGCACCATCTTCACCCCGTTGTGTGTAACGTCCGCCATCTACAAACTGTCCTTCATACCGCCAGGATTGCAGGTCTTTTGAAAAAAAGAGGTGTTCCACCATCTGGCAGTCCTTACGGAACCGCATGGATCGGTTACCTCCATCCTTCTGTGTTCCGGACAAGGCATAATACCCGTCTTCCTCAACCCAGATACAAGGATCAAATACACGGTAGGGATAACCCGAATCATCGGCTTCCACAATCGGGATCACTGGATTACCGGGTAATTTCTCCCAATTGAGAAGAAGGGGATCGCGGGCAACCGCAATCATGTTGCCCGCTTGCTTCCCATGGTAGATCGCGATCACTCGGTCAGATTCAACCAGCGTGCTTCCGCTAAAACATTTGCGTTCAATGTCCGGATAGATGGCCAATGGCAGGTCCTGCCAATACACAAGGTCCTCGCTGACAGCGTGACCCCAATGCTGTCGCCGGCCAGCCTCATCTGGATAAGCCTGGTAGAAAAGATGGAATCGATCATGCCAAAAACACAACCCATTGGGATCATTCATCTTGCCCTGCGGGGCAACGAAATGATACGCCGGACGATATGGGTCGCCAGCCAATCTTTGCCGCGCAGCAGCAAATTGTTCAAGTTGCTTGTCTGTCCCCAATTGCTCAAGTTGCTCAGTTAGGGTATTGCCATATAAGCATCGCTTGATTGGTGATTTGTAGAGTTGATTGGCGCCCATTCAGAGTGATGATACCGCAAGGTCTTCGGCCACTGCCAGCACCACTCACTGCCGATCTGTTTTCGCCCCCAATTGCCACACCGGCCGTCTAATTATGGTATCGTAGGGGCATCGTGGATGGTCTTGGGAACTAGGGAAAAGGCCAAACCATAAATTGATATGCCCATCGCGTGCAATAGGTGATCAGCGGGTTTATAATTGGCTTTACCGCTCTTGGCTCATCACGCCCACGGAGGCGAAACATGTTTAAGATTTACGTTGGCAACATAAGCTATAAGGTGACAGCGCAAACGCTGAATAAACTCTTTAGTGACTACGGTCTGATTGATGAAATCATCTACGTCACCGACGAGAAGACGGGTAAGCCACGCGGGTTTGCATTTGTGCTGATGCCCAGTGAAGACCAGGGCCGAGCCGCCATTGCCTCGCTTGATGGCCGCCGCGTAAATGGACGACCCTTGGTGGTCGGTGAAGCCAGCGGCAAGGGCATGACTAAACCAACCGAGGTCGTTGGCGCATCAACTGATCGTCCTACCCCCAGTCAAAGCAGGCGTCCTGTCTCCCGCGGGGCTCGTGCCGGTCGCCGCCCGGGCCAACGCCGGTTCCGTGGCAACTAAAACTGAGCCCACCACAGCAGCCCTGAAATCCCCACAAGACCCAGGAGGAACTGCGGCTAGCTTTCGGGCAATGCATATCGACCTGAATGCGTTTTGTCCGTTGCATCAAATGGACATTGCCGTCCCGTGATCGACTCAAAAATCTTTCCCACATGTGGATGACAGTTTTCAATAAAAAGTTGAAACCGGATCTGGGTTCCAGCCGCCGCAGTTCCCCCAACATAGAAGCCAGGCACATTGGTCTGCATGGTTTGAAGATCCAACTGGGGCGCCTGGTTCTCACCTGCCAATGCCACGCCAACCTGTTCCATCAACGTTGTATCCATTTCGTAACCAACCAATAGAAGCACGAAATCAGCCGGTACTTGAGTACATTGACCAGTTTGAACCTGACGAAGGGAGACATGCTGTGGCGTAATCACTGTTGGTATGGTCAGGGGGTAATAGGTCACGCGTTCGGTCTTAATCAACATTTCAATTTCGGGTGCCAACCAGTACTTAACACTTTGGGTATCAAATTCATCCCCACGATAGCTGACCGCAACATCAGCACCAGCACGTTGACAACGAATCGCCGCCTCCACTGCCGAGTTGCGACCACCGACAATAAGTAATCGCTTACGGAAGTATCGATGTGGCTCATCAAAATAATGGCTCACATGGGGCAGATCTTCCCCAGGCAAGTTCAGTTCACGGGCTCGATTGAGGTCACCAGTGGCCAACACGACGTAATCAGCCACGTATTGATGCTGTCCAGTAGCCTTTTCACTGGTCAACAAGAACTTGGATCCAGACTTTTGGATTGACATAATTTTTTCATGGGTATGCACCGTCAGGTCGAATTGCTCCACAATGCTCCGCAGATAGGCCAAGTACTCCTCGCGCGACGCCTTCTCCTGCTCAACGGTCTGCAGCGGAACGCCGCAGATTGAAATACGATCCGGCGACGAAAAGAACCGCATCTGCCGCGGCATCCAACTCACTGTATGACCAATCTGCCCCGCATCGAAATGAAGATACTTGACGCCACCCAGCTTAAAAGCTGACGCCAATTCCAACCCAATCGGGCCCGCACCGACCACAGCCACTTGCGTCCTGGTTGCCATAGGGGCAAGCTACTCCCACTCAATCGTTGCCGGCGGTTTGCTGGAGATGTCATAGACCACCCGGTTGACACCCCCCACCTCATTGATGATGCGATTACTGATTTTCGCCAGTACCTCAAATGGGATTCGTGCCCAGTCGGCCGTCATGAAATCCTGTGACTCAACTGCGCGAATTGCAATGACCTGCTCATGCGTACGACCATCGCCCATCACACCCACGGCTTTAACCGGCAGCAAAACAGCGAAGACCTGAGCCGTGGAACGATACAGTCCTGCGGATGCGATTTCCTCAAGCAAAATTTCATCGGCATCACGCAAAATATCCAGTGCCGATTGGGTCACCGCCCCCAGAACACGCACGGCCAGACCAGGACCGGGGAATGGATGTCGCCAAACGATCTGTTCAGACAGATCCAGAACTTCACCCAGTCGCCGCACCTCGTCTTTAAACAGGTTGCGCAGCGGCTCAACCAGTTTGAAACCGAGTTTCTCGGGTAGCCCACCGACATTGTGATGACTTTTAATATTTGCCGCCGCCCCGCTGTATCCGTGACCCGATTCAATCACATCGGGATAAAGCGTGCCCTGGGCAAGGAACTCGGCATCGCCGATCGCCTTTGCCGCATCCTTGAATACCTCGATGAATCGATGGCCAATACGCTGTCGTTTTTCCTGAGGATCTTCAATCCCCGCCAGATCAGATAAAAACTGAACGCCTGCATCGACAACGCGCAGATTGATACTGAAATGCGAACGGAATGTTTTCTCCACCAGTTGGCGTTCATTCTTGCGCAGAAGGCCGTTATCTACAAAGATGCAGGTCAGTTGCTCGCCAATCGCCCGTTGCAACAAAGCCGCTGTAACCGCCGAATCAACCCCCCCCGACAAACCACACACAACACGGGCATCACCCACCACTTGACGTACCCGTTTGATTTCAGCCTCGAGAAAATCACTCATCTTCCACGAACCGTCACAACGACAGATTGAAAACAGGAAATTGCCCAGGATGTCGACACCGTGTTGTGTGTGCGTCACTTCGGGATGGAACTGCACCCCATAAAAAGAACGCTTACGGTGACGCACCGCCGCACAAGGACACGTGGTCGTTGACGCCAACGAAACAAAATCATCCGGCAGATCAATAATTTGATCGCCATGACTCATCCAGACCGATGATTGAGATTCAATATTCACCAATAGATCTGTGTCATCGCGGACCACCAGATCTGCGCGGCCATATTCATGGTGTGAAGCTCGGCGCACCTCGGCGCCCAGCAGTTGACAAGCCAGTTGCATGCCGTAACAGATCCCCAGTATGGGAACATTCAACTCGAAAATGCGCGGATCGCAACGCGGGGCTCCTTTGTCATAGACACTTGCTGGCCCCCCCGAAAGAATGACACCACGTGGCTTGATGACTTTCAACTGGTCAATAGAGATATCCGGTGCCACCAAAATGCTCAGCACACCTGCCTCACGTACGCGTCGCGCAATGAGTTGTGCGTACTGTGAACCAAAATCGAGGATTGGCACGACCTGGCCACGAAGCGATTGTGGCAGATCGTCTAACTCACTGAGCAGTTGGTCGGGTTCCGGGCTCCCGGGAGTCGACGCGGTGGACATGTGGTCGCCTTCTAAAAGAGGGATCATAACTATTAGGCCAAAGCACTACAATGCCACACATGCAAACCGCCATACTGCTGGCCATCGCGATTTTTACCGCCGCGCCGCCATTGACGGACAAGCAAGCTATGCAACTCCAGTCGGCCATCGACAACAGTCCATTGGTTGACGAGGCCGCCTGGTATCCTTTGCTACATAATGCCCTTGAATGGCAAGGTGATGTGAAGCCGGGCAGTAAGATCCCTGATTATGATGCCATCCAAAAGACCCCTTCGGTCTATCGTGGCCAACGTTTTATTCTCGCAGGTCGCTATGCAGGTCGACCACCCAGCAGGACCGACCTTAAGGTCTCCAACCTTGCTCGGGCAGGACCGTGGGACGGCGAACTGGAACAATGGAGCATGATCGTTGCCAACGATCCCGAAATCGTGGCAATTGTCTACCTCGTGGACCCACCCGATGAACCGCGGGTCGGCAGTCACATCGAAATAGTTGCGCGATTCTACAAGATCTGGGAGACCACCAATCTGGAAAATCAAGTATCGCGTTATCCTGTATTTGTTGGCAAATCTGCGAAGTTGTCCAAAACTGCGTACAGTACACCAACCCAGACGTCGCGATTCTTTCTTGCACTGGTAATCGCCCTTGGACTCGGATGGCTCATACTCCGATTCGGGGTGATGAAACAAAAACAACGCGGACCGGTTTCAAGTCGGCACCATGTGGTGCCAGCCCATGAACTACGACCCCATGACCATGCAAATGACGATGATCAAGACGGATTACCGCAGGACCCCGCCCAGGCCCTGCTAGAGATCAAACGCCGACAACGAAAGTAACCCATGAACTCCATTGCCATTGACCTGCCACATCACCGCTATGAAGTGCTGGTTGAAAGTGGCGGCCTTAATCAGTTAGGCAGCCTAGTTCAGCAGGTGGCGCCTCACACGCGGGCGGCATTACTGATTGACCAGGGACTTCCTGATCAACATATTGTGTCGGCGCAATCTTCGCTGCAAAAATCCGGATACGACCTTGTCATCGAGCCGATGCCTGTGGGCGAGAATCACAAGAACCTTGATACCGTGTGTGCCACCTATGAACGACTTTTAAGCGGTCAACTTGAGCGGCACAGCCCCGTCATTGCAATGGGCGGTGGAATTGTGGGCGACACGGCTGGGTTCATTGCCGCAACCTACCTTAGGGGTGTGCCATTTATTCAATGCCCAACCACCTTGCTTGCAATGGTCGATGCCTCGGTCGGGGGGAAAGTCGGCGTTAATCTTCCGCAAGGAAAAAATCTTGTAGGCAGTTTCTATCAGCCCAGTCTCGTCATTATTGATACCGATACGCTATCTACCCTACCGGATCGCCAGATGCGCTGCGGCCTGGCCGAGTGTATTAAACATGGCATCATTCGTGACGCTGAACTGTTCACATGGACGGAAAACCATGTCGATAAAATCCTTTCCCGGGATCGTGATATCCTGATTGAATTGATTCTCCGCAACGTACAGATCAAGGCAAGCGTGGTCACCGCTGATGAAAAGGAACTGGGTCAGCGGGCTCACCTGAATTTCGGTCATACTTTCGCCCATGCCATTGAAGCCGCTGAAAAGTTCGATAGTCCCTCTTCTTGCCATCATGGCGAAGCTGTCGCGTTGGGCATGGTCGCAGCAACCAGATTGTCCGTTGTAATCGGCCGATGCGACCCAAACATCCTCCCGCGACTTACCAGCCTGCTTGCGCGTGCTGGGCTTCCCATCCAGTCCCCACACCTACCCCCAACCAAGCAGTTACTGGAACTAATGCGGGTTGACAAGAAGGTGGCAGGCGGGCAATTGCGGTTGGTGCTTCCCACGAACCTGGGGCAAGTTGATCTTGTCGATGCAGTTGATGAGCAACACATCGTTGATGCATGGGATGGCTTGCGCCCATAGGACACGGATTGTCAAATAGCAGTCAGTTTGACCCAGGTCACATGGCAATCACAGATTGCCCCGCGACCCCGCCTGCAACACCCAGAAAGCGAGAGGCTTTGATTAAACAACAAAGATCGACTTGCTGTCATAATGGATGTAATCTTCTACTAACCTTTGCCAATCAAGATGAATGAGAAATGGCACCCATGCAAAGAAATGAAAATGGCCAAGTGGTCATAAGCTGCGATTTTTGTGGAACTGACTGGGACCAAGTTCGTCCCATGATTGAAGGGCATCGGGGGTCGGTTATTTGCCTCGACTGCGTTAAGCAAGCGATTGCCGATGAGAGTGCCCCACCAAGCCAATACAGTTGCACAATGTGCATTCGTGATCAGCTGCCGACGAAACTCAAGCAATGGGAGCCCAGCCCACGGCCACCTGCGGCTAACCCAACCGCCATTATTTGTCACGATTGCCTTCAGCAGGCAAGCCAAGCATTTCATCGTGATAATGATGTTCCGTGGTCAAAGCCCCAGTAATTGATGATCACACGCCAAGACATGGCTTTGTGGGAATTTTAAAATCAGTGGTCCGAAAGATCCCTTGGCTCAGCCCAACCATTCAATCATCTGGGTACTAGCGGCGACCTAATCCCATTCAAGGCTCCGTTCTTATAACGCTGTGCAATCGGCATCCTGCGCCCAAATCCAAAGGCCCGGCCAGTTACTTTGATTCCCGGCGCAGCCTGTTTGCGTTTGTATTCATTACGATCAATTAACTGCACCATCCGTGTAATCGTCTGCTGGGACACCGTTTGCTTCAGGACATCTATAATTTGCTGCACTGACTGTTCCTGCTCAACGTAGTACTCGATAATCTGATCCAATACTTCGTAAGGTGGCAATGAATCCTGATCACTTTGGCCAGGACGCAACTCGGCACTAGGCACTTTCGTAATGGAGTTTGGGGGGATGACCGAGCACCCGTATTCATCCCGAAGTGGGGATAATGGAGAGTTATTGATCCATTGAGCCAGTTCCCAAACCATTGTCTTGGGCACATCATTGAGCACGGCCATCCCACCGCACATATCGCCATAGAGCGTGCAATAGCCCACCGCCAGTTCACTCTTGTTACCTGTGGTGACAAGCAGTGCGCCATTTTTGTTGGAAAAAGCCATCAGGATGACACCGCGAATACGTGCCTGGATATTCTCCTCGGTTGCATCCGGTTCCAAGCCGTCAAAATGTGGCGCAAGTACCTGCTCAAATGCATGGTGTGGACCGGCAATTGGGATCTTGTGAAAGGCCAGCCCCAATACATCGGCCAATTCTTCCGCATCGGTAACAGAACCCGGCGAACTATAGCGGGACGGCATTGCCACACCAATCACATTCGACTTGCCCATTGCGGCAACCGCCAAAGCTGCGGTCACCGCCGAATCGATGCCGCCTGACAGTCCTACAACGATGGACTTAAATCCGCACTTGTGACAGTAATCACGCAACCCTAGGACTAATGCTTGATAAACCGATTCAATCGCACATCCCGACCTCAATCGACTTGAGCGTTCTGGATCTTCCGGCAGTTGCGGCTTGGCCATTTCCAAAGGCGGTACCATTGTCGATGGGTCAACCCGGAGCGATGGGGTACCATTCATACCTGATACAGATGGCTCCACATCCACAACCAGTAAATCTGTTTCAAAAGACTTGGCCGCAGCAATAAGATTGCCATCCACACCGACCACGCAGCTATTGCCGTCAAACACCAGTTCATCATTTCCACCAACCTGATTGCAATAGATCAAAGGCCGTACCCACCGCTTGGCTGCAGCCGCAAATAGTTCCAACCGGAATGCCGGCTTACCAACCACAAAGGGTGATGCCGAACAATTGATCATGATCTGGGCATCAGCATCAGCCAAAGCATCCAAGGGATCGTGACGGTACAGCTTCCGGGGAAGTAACTGTTGGTCGTTCCAGAGATCTTCACAGATGGTGATGCCCAGACGAACACCATGAAATTCGAGAGGCAAATCGCCTGTCGGACCAGCCTGCGGTTCAAAATAACGACTTTCATCAAATACATCGTAGGTTGGCAGAAGGCTCTTGGATCGGTGGCCAACAACACGACCACCTTGACAGAAAGCTGCAGCATTTAGCAACGGGCGGCCAACCGGGTCATCAGAACGGCGGGGATATCCAATGACGGCTGCAATTTTTCCGCAAAATCCTGCCAGGTACTGAACCGCGGCCTCACAGTCATTAATCACCGAGGGTTTAAGCAATAAATCCTTTGGCGGGTAGCCAACAATCGCCAATTCGGGCAGCACCACAAGTTCAGCGTCGTACTGCTGTGCCTCACTGATCGCATGACGGATCTGCTGGACATTGCCGTGAATGTCCCCGATCGTTGGATTAATCTGCGCCAGTGCAATCTTCACAGTAGGATACTCCGCAAACTGATTGTATCCATCACGGACGAACGTGTATTGCATTGACGGTTACAAACTCGTCGTCTAGGCTTCGTCTCATTATGGCCGCGTTGGCCAGGAACTGGACGGGACATTTACTGGCAAGGGTGCCATGACAGGCGATACTATACTGCCTGGTATATCTCCAGTACCAAACCATACTGGTATCAAATACTGATACCGGTTGATGGCCTGGGGACTTTTCAAGACGGAGACTGGCATGATTTGCATGCATGGCCACATCATCGTGTCTTTTGTATTTGCGGGGTTCGTCATCGGTGGCATCAGCGGATGTCATAGTACCGACCATCCATCTAATCTAGCGGCGCAGATGCATGTCTCCCAGGGTCATCAATTTCTAGATCAGGGTTTAAGCAACTCGGCATTGGCTTCATTTGCCTTGGCCATTGCGGAGAATCCCAAAATCGTTGATGCTCATCTGGGCATGGGCAATGCCTATCGGCAGCGTGGCCGCTATGAACTGGCGGAACGTTCATTCACCACTGCCACCCATATAGCCCCCAATAATTATGAAGGACATTATTACCTGGGCTTGGTTCTTCACTTGGGAAATAAACTGGAAGATGCCGCCAGGGTTTACCTTCGCGCCTTGGTGATCCGCCCGGAGAGCTATGAAGCCAATTATCATCTGGGTGGTGCCTACTTGCAGTTGGGGCGACCAAATGACGCCGCACAATACGTTACCCGCGCAACGGACCTCAACCCCGAAAGCCAAGAAGCGTGGGCTAACCAAGGCGTTGCACTCAGTTTATTGGGGCAATATGAAGAGGCGGTGGAAGCCTTTCGACACGCCAACGAACTGGGTGATACACAAACACCGGTCTTGATTGGCCTGGCTGATGCCCTGTTACGATTAGAGCGTTACGAACGCGCTATTAACGTCTTGCAATCATTGATCCGCCACGAACCGACTTCCCTGGCCCACGAGCGGATAGGATATTGTCTATTCAAGTCGTACCGATTCGAAGATGCCCTTACCAGCTACCGCGCCGCCCTGTCACTCGAAAGTGACGACATGGCCTCACTCAATGGTCTGGGGGTCTGCCTGATGACGCTTTACATCCAATCGGGACGGCGGGATTCAGCCTATTTCGATGAAGCAATGNAATCCTGGCGCAATAGCCTCNNCCTAGAAGGNAATCANCCCCGGATTATTGACTTGATCTCACGCTATCAAACTCGATAAAANCCAACTAACGATCNACCTGGCCCATCACCACGTCAATCGAACCAATGATGGCAGGCACATCAGCCAAAAGACAATCCCGGCAAAGCACGTTGGTAACCGACAGATTGCAGAATGTCGCAGCACGCACCTTGCAACGATATGCCATCGGACCACCCTGGCTCTCTAGGAAAAACCCCAAAATGCCACGTGGATTTTCCGTTTCGACATATACCTCACCTGCATCGGGCTTGAAGTTCCGGGACAATTTAACCCGGTAATTAGCCTCTTCACTTGAGGTTGGAATCATCTTGATTGCCTGCCGAATAATCTTAACCGATTGCTCAATCTCCAGCATTCGAACAATGTAACGGTCCCAGCAATCGCCCAGAACCCCCTTCTCACCACGACCTACACAAACATCAAATTCCAGTTCTGGATAAAGGCTGTAAGGCTTATCACGACGCAGATCATAAGCAATGCCACTTCCGCGAATCACCGGCCCGGTCAATGCATAGGCTTTGCAGAGTTCGGGGCTAATCACACCGATATTGGCCGTCCGCTTGATAAAGATATGGTTGTGGGACAATAGGTCATTGTATTCCTTGATTTTTGGCTCGAAGTAATCGAGAAACTCGGTGATCTTTTCCAGATAACCTTCCGGCAGATCATAAGTGGATCCACCAATTGTGAAGTAGCTATATGTAAGCCGGGCACCGCAAACCATCTCGAACAAGTCCAAGATATATTCGCGTTCACGAAAGGCGTAGAGGAACGGCGTAAAAGCGCCAATATCCAAGCCATAGGTCCCAAATGACACCAAGTGGGATGCAATACGATTCAGTTCGCCAATGATAATCCGGATAAATTCAGCCCGTCGCGGAAGTTCAATACCCGCCAGTTCCTCAACTGCCCTGCAATAGGCCCAGTTCTCATTCATCCCTGCCAGATAGTCCATACGGTCGGTGTAAGGGATAAACTGATTGTAAGGAACGCTCTCGCCGATCTTCTCCGCACAGCGGTGTAAATATCCAATATGGGGTACGGCCTCGAGCACCATTTCACCATCTGTACGCAACACAACGCGCAAAACACCATGGGTTGACGGATGCTGTGGGCCCATATTGACCAGCATCTCTTCCGTTTGAACATCTTCCTGTTGGACAGTTGCCGGCACAGACTCGGGCCGCTGGATGATGTAGGCCTGATCAATCTGGGTGTCGGTTGTGGTCATGGAAACGTATTTTAAGCATCCACCGTACCGAAGCAATGCTTAAAACAGCCTCAATATCGAATCCCTTGGAATCGATATTATGACACCAAGAAATTGCACCAGAACCATCGGGGGATACCGGTTACCAAACCAAGAATACATGACGACATACCCGCATCCATCTAACAAGAAGGGGGCTTACCCTCCAAGCCTGATACGAAGTTGCAACTGGTGGATCGTGACATCTTTAGTTGAAACTTGGCATGCCAGTCCCCAATTTGTCACCTACAGCAACTGCGGCCCACTTTGTGGAGTCCGGACAAGAAACAAGCCCTTGCAGATCCAAAGATCACTTGCTTTGATGACCCGGTAACAGGGCTTGGGACATGGTTTGAACCATGGAATAGAGGACTACAACCAGTTTCAAACCCGCTCAGATAAACTCTCAACCACTGGCTGAACTTCCGCACCCTTTTTCAAGTGTTCATCTTTAATAAGTAAGTATAGGCCCAGAAATACTGCCGCATAACCCCGACATATAGAACCCACCAAGACGGACATCTCCCAGCTTAGGGCAACCTACACACTCAGCTAACGTGTCACTGCCGGATCATTTGCTCCCTGCCACCACCGATCACCTTGGGGTTTTAAAGACCGGCCTAGAAATAGGTCTCGCCGTCTCATCAGACCGCCTCATGACGACGTAGCCCGGCAAGATATCCCCCGGTTTGCGGCGTGGTGCGGCATATCACTTTCTCATGGGTTTACGGACTGCGTAACCTCGAAGCCAACACCGTACGCAAATCCCGCGTCACTGTGGACCGCCGCCGGAGAATCTGGCTCATAATACCGTAATCAGACCGGCGTCCTGACCGTTTAACGTCCAATAATTCATTTCCCCGCAGTTATTTACCGCTAAAAAAAAAATGTGGCAAGTGTGTTCACCCCCGGACGATACAGGGTTGCAACGGAATAACAGGCACGGCCGGATTGCCGTAAAATATAGTCCCGAAAGGTAATGCTGGTGGTCGCTCCAAAGGCCGCATCGACAACCAATAGCCAGAATAAAACAATGGCCTAACCTAGCCAATATAAAAGATCCGTAGCAGATTGATTCAAAAAATGTATCAGGCAGCATCCCAAACTATTTCCAACTGTAAAGTCATAATAAACAGATATTTAACAACACAAAGTAATCTCTGGGCATATGCCAAGACCGTATCTATTATTAAAAGGTAACAGGGGTCTTCATCACCAAGCCACCGTTCAGATTACCAGGTGTTCCATGGGTATTACTTGACGAATCATTCCACAATCCCAATAATCGCCCGCCTTGATTTGGATTCACTGCGGCATTTTGATAGATTGTGGTCCGCGTTAAGACGAGTGACAGAATTTTGACGTTCAGGGCTACTGATTTTCAATCGGACGCGAATTTGATCAGGGTGCTTTCAGTCACCGCTAGTTCAAGGATGGGCAAAGCGGAAGTGATATGAATCAAAACACTCAATTAGGAGTGACCGACGGCGTCACGTTGACGCCGTTTCGATCTTGACTGTGTGGGTCAAGATACATCGCCTGCGGGCCAATCGGGTAAATGAACCCAAAGGTCACGCAAACGGCTTCTTGTTTACCGTATCTGAAAGGAGAGACGTTCCATGAGAAGCAACTATATGATTGGCCTTTTGGTCGTGCTGGTGATCTCTGTCACCGGCGTATCGACTTGGGCAGAAGCGTTGACGGATGATTCCTCAGCGTTACGCTCAGAGGTCGCAGAACTCAGAGGTCGGCTAGCCGAGCTTGAAGCGCAGCAAAATGATGCGTGGCTCAGCCAGCGACGGGCAGAAGAATTCAAAGGAATGGTTCGCGAGGTGTTGCAAGACGCTGATATGCGTGCCAGCTTACTGGAAAGCCACATGACAGCGGGTCATAACGGAAGTGGTTTCTTCCTCTCCAGTGAGGATGGCAGCTTCCTGTTGAATCTGCGTGGTTATGTCCAGATGCGACATGTCAACAACTCCGTGGATGACGGGGCTGGCATTGATGGCACTGAACGTGGCTTCGAATTTCCTCGGGCCAAGATCATTGCCTCGGGTCACATTGCTGACCCACGGCTGGGCTACCTGGTTTCACTGTCTGTGAACCCAGATACCAACAACGTCTCAGCCGATGAGCTATCAATTTCCTATGAATGGATGGACGGCGTCACCATCTCTGGCGGCGAAAGCAAAGCCCCGTTCATGCGTGAGGAAATGATTGAACCAACGCATCAACTCGCAGTGGATCGCTCTTATGTCAATGAGACTTTCACTGCTGGTATCGTGCAAGGCATTGGTGTGACTTGGGATGCCAGCGATGACATGCTGGTCCGCCTCTCACTCAATGATGGTGCAGGCTCTGGTGAAGATGGTGCTGCGGGATTCTCCGGTGATACCACTGATATTGCAATTACCGCAAGAGTGGACCTAAAACTGGCTGGCAGCTGGGATCAGTGGTCTGACTATAGCGCCTGGAGTGGCGAAGGTCAGGCATTGTTCGTTGGCGTGGGTGTGCATCACGAAGTCGGCGAGACCGGCGATGCAGCCGACAATGATAATGCCACTGGCTGGACAGTTGACGCCGCACTAGAAAACAACGGCTGGAACTTATCCGCAGCAGTTACCGGGGTCAATACTGACCCCGAAGCAGCTGCTGATGCTGATACCTATGGTATTGTCGCCCAAGCCGGCTACAACTGCTCGAATAGCGGCATGGAGCCCTATGTACGTTGGGAACAAATCGACTTTGATGGCGCCGCAGACGACGTTGAGATTCTAACTGTCGGTGTCAATCGATACTTCAGCAACCACGCCGCCAAGCTTAGCGTAGATGTGGTTTGGACATCTGATGCGATCCCAGCAGCCGCTGAGGACATTGGCATCAGAGCAACCGGCGCAAATGACGACGACCAAGTCGTGATTCGCAGTCAGCTTCAGTTGATGTTCTAAGATTTGAATTAAACCCCTTGTCACCACTTGGTGGCTGAGGGAGCAAAATTCATAAGGCCGGTCCTCTTAAAGGACCGGCCTTTTTTTTTAGTCAGTTTTTCTGTAAACGTGGGTTAGGAATCAATCGTTTGCCCGATGGCATCAATGACTGCTTCATGCAGCGAACCATTGGACGCCACAACACCCTCATTTGATTCCAGGCGTCGTCCCTTGGAAAAGTCCAGTGATCGGCCACGGATGTCTGTTACACAGCCTCCTGCCTCAACAACGACCAACGCACCGGCAGCATGGTCCCAAATACATTCCCGATAATCCGCCCGGGTTGGTAACCTCATATATATCTGAGAATCACCGTGAGCCACTGAAGCATATTTTGCCTGGCTATCCATTCGTATAGGCTGCCTGGTGATGCCCAGGATCTCGGCGATCTGTGCCGCCGTGCCATGACTCGAATGTGCCGATTCAACCGATTCGCAAAATCTGGCTTCACTGGGACCACCCAATGAACTGACTGCAACGGTTCGATCCTGCCCCAAACCGCCTAAAGGCATCAGTTTGGTCCCCTGGCCCTTGACTGCAACCATCAATGCACCTTCTGGCATTCCACCCAGACTGAGATTGGGACACCCCAGTACACCAAGCACAACCTCATTGTCTTCAAGAAGTGCTAACGCGACAGCGTATTGCTCTTGACGCAGAAAACCTTTGGTACCGTCGATTGGGTCCAAGGTCCAATAGCGAGAACCATGTGCTTCACTCTTGGCGCCACGATCGATCAGGTCCAAAACCTCCGTCTCCATTAGATCTGTACGATTCAGTCCTGCACCGGCATGCTCAACCACAGCCAGGCGGACTGCATCCTGTCCATCTTGGCGAAGAACATCTGCCTGCTCTTCACCAATAATGGCGTCATGAGGCAAAGCGGCGCCGAGAATCCCGCAGACAACTGCTTGCGATGCAAAATCCGCAACGGTTACAGGGCTACGATCCTTTTTCTCGATTGTCTGGGCATCAATCAAGTGGCCCTGAACATCCGTGCATACCCTGGCGGCGGCACGAACCGCGTCGATTGCAACTTGACGTTCCTTGGACCAATGTACATTCATGATTTCGCCTAAAGCCTAAAACGGTGCATCACTGCTTCCCAACCGCGTAAGATTATTGAATCGTGTCGTATCGGCATTAAACTGAAGCCCGACCGTCCCGGTCGGACCATTACGTTGTTTGGTTAAGATCAGTTCGGCCACACCCATCTTGTCTGCATTATCATCCGCCCATTCAGGATCCGTATGGTAATATTCTTCACGATGCAGCATCATCACCACGTCGGCATCCTGTTCAATTGAACCCGACTCGCGTAGATCACTCATACGAGGCCGGTGATCTTCTCGCCCCTCAGGTGATCGATTCAACTGACTCAAACAAATGATCGGTACGTTAAGTTCTCGTGCCAATGATTTAATGCCGCGAGAAATCACAGAAACCTCTTGCTGCCTTGATTCACTTCCCGGCGCGCTCATCAGTTGCATATAGTCTACAAAAACAGCCTTGACCTGATGTTGCGACACCATGCGCCTCGCTTTGGCCCGTAGAACCATGAGCGACAGCCCAGGTGTGTCATCAATGTAAAGTGGTGATTCACGAACTTGATCCATGGTTGTGTGCAATAACTCAAATTCGTTGCTATCTAGCATGTTTCGCCGTAGTTTCTGAGAGTCAACACCACTTCGGGAGCAAAGCAATCGCTGAGCAAGTTGCTGCTTGCTCATCTCCAAACTATAGAATGCAACCGGTTGTCTCATGGTCACACTGATATGCTCAGCTAAATTGAGTGCAAATGCCGTCTTTCCCATGCTCGGCCGACCGGCAACAATAATCATCTCGCTTTTCTGGAGTCCACTGGTTAACTCGTTAAGCTGCGCGAATCCCGTATCCAAACCAGTTAGATATTCTCCCTCTCGAGCTTCCAGTTGCGCGTATAGTTCCTGCAGCAACTCATCGAGCTTGGCAGCATCCTGAGCACTTTGTGCTTCACGCAACATAAAGATCGCCTTCTCGGATGCGTCCAGAACTTCGTCTGCCGTGTCAGCACTTGTATGCGCGTCATGGAGAATTTGCCCCGCCACTTCAATTAGATGTCGGACAAGTGATTTATCACGAACAATCTTTGCATAATATTGGGCACCCGCAGCGTGGGGTACTGATTCAACGATCTCAATTAAATAGGACAACCCGCCCGCCTGCTCTAACACCCCACGATCGGTAAGCCACTGCTTGATCTGCACCATATCGACCGATTGATTCTGGTCATATAAATCGACCAAAGCTTGATACAGTGCCTGGTGCTTCCCTACAGAAAAGTCGCTGGCGCCATTGATCACCTGCAACACATCGCCTATGACTTGCTGATCAAGGATCATCGACCCAAGCAGCGCCATTTCCGCCTCAACCGCTGCCGGCGGAAGCTTTTCAAATAGCTTCGGCAGATCAATCCGCTGAGTCGCAAAACCAGGACGTGCTTCTATTGAGGTTGCCACAGGGTCTATTGTCGCCAAATGCATCACTTTGCCAATCTATAACGACTGCGGCCAGTCCAGGTGGAAAACGTGTCGATAACTACAGCCTCACCCGTAGTAATCACTTGCAGGCACCATATGTTGTAAATAGGATGCCGACCACTACCGTTTTTAAATTCGAAACGAACCAAACGCCTGCAATGTTAAAGCTACTTGCATGCTGTATCCTCGGCCTACCTCTTTTCGTGACCCCGCCACGGGAAAATGTATGCCAGTGCCTAGCGGGGTGTTGCCACCAATGGCGGAGAGTAGTCGCCTGGCTGTCCTTGGCCGCCCCTTTGGGCCAGATCATGGCAACCGGTGTTGCCCAGCCTCGGTTCGGGCAGGAAACTGCTTTGGACCCCTCCAATGCGACGATATTGCTAATCGGTGGTCGCGTCGTTTCAAACTACAATATAGATATCAACAGTCATGATGAAAATTCGGGCCGGGACGATGCAACGGGTTACACAGGTTTGATGTTTACTTTCTAGTCAAAATTAATCATGAATTACGACTTCGCAGCCCTCGAATCAAAATGGCAGGACTATTGGCAAAAGCACAAGACCTTCCGTGCAGCCAACCCGCATGACGATGGTTTTGATCCATCACAGCCCAAGTTTTATGTCCTTGATTTTTTCCCGTACCCATCCGATGTTGGTCTGCATGTTGGCCACCCACTCGGCTACATCGCCACGGATATTGTGGCTCGCTACAAGAGGATGCGGGGATTTAATGTGCTCCACCCGATGGGTTATGACGCGTTTGGTCTGCCTGCAGAGCAATATGCGGTTGAGTGTGGTGTACACCCACGGATCACCACCGAGCAAAACTGTGCCAACATGACCCGCCAATTGGAACGGCTGGGCATGAGTTACGATTGGGATCGCAGCTTCGCAACGACTGATCCGGACTATTACAAATGGACACAATGGATTTTCCTGAAACTCTATAACAGTTGGTTTGATCCGGCATCAAACAAGGCCCGTCCTGTTCATGAGTTGGTCGAACAGCTTGAGTCACATAAATTCTATATTGGTCCTGAAGGTGAATTAATCGAATCACCAGCACGATCACTGGATGTGCTTGCCGGTGCACCCATCGGTTCCCGTCATTGGCATGAGCTTACTGGGACTGATCAACAGTTATTGCTAGATCAGCATCGGCTGGCCTACATGGCCGAGGTCCCCGTCAACTGGTGCCCGGCGCTGGGTACAGTGCTCGCCAACGAGGAAGTCACCAATGAAGGACGATCTGAACGTGGCAACCACCCTGTCTACCAACGACCTCTTCGTCAATGGATGCTGCGCATTACCGCATATAACGATCGACTGCTCAAAGACCTGGAGTTGGTAGACTGGCCCGAACCTATCAAATTGATGCAACGAAATTGGATCGGCCGATCACAGGGCGCCATGGTCGATTTTTCCCTTGCAAACAGTGACGATGTGATCCGTGTCTTCACAACCAGACCAGACACGCTTTTTGGCGCCACATACATGGTGCTCGCACCAGAGCACCCCTTGGTCGACCCAATCACCACGAGCGAACAGCAGGCCGAGGTTGCAGAGTACCAGCAGCGATCCATGGAACGCACTGAACTGGATCGAATGGCAGAAGACCGAGAAAAGACCGGCGTGTTTACCGGCGCCTATGCCCTTAATCCAGTCAATAATGAAAAGATCCCAATCTGGATTGCTGACTACGTCTTGATGGGCTACGGCACGGGTGCAATTATGGCGGTACCCGCACATGATCAGCGAGATCATGACTTTGCCTGTACGTTTGGCCTGCCGATCCTGAAAGTAGTCGACGCCGATGACGTGGACAATACTGACCCGGAAGCTTTTTCCGGCATTGGCGTTGGTGTGAATAGTGCCAACGACAGCGTAAACCTTAATGGCCTGCCAACACCACAGGCCAAGACACTCATCATCCAGTGGCTGACTGACCATGGGCTGGGCAAGCAGGAAGTCCAGTACAAGCTCCGAGACTGGCTGTTTAGCCGGCAGCGTTATTGGGGCGAGCCATTCCCGATTCTCCATGGCCCTGAGGGTCAAATCCGAGCGGTGAACGAATCAGATTTACCCGTTGAGCTTCCGGAAATGGAAGATTTTCGTCCCAGTGCCAGTGACGATCCCACTGCACCACCACAACCACCTCTCGGCCGTGCACCCGGGTCATGGAAACACGTTGAGATTGATGGCATTTTGTATTTACGCGAGCTAAACACAATGCCCCAGTGGGCTGGCTCATGCTGGTACTACCTGCGGTTTACTGATTCGAGCAATAAAACACGTTTTGTCGGTGAGCAGGAAGAACAGTATTGGATGAATCATGACACGGCAGACGGAACACCCCAGCCCCCGGGAGTCGATCTGTACGTTGGCGGCGCAGAGCATGCTGTTTTGCACCTGCTTTATGCCCGCTTCTGGCACAAGGTGCTCTACGACCTGAATCACGTCAGCACGCCCGAACCATTTGGGCGGCTATTCAATCAAGGCTACATCCAGGCCTATTATTATGAGGACGAGCGAGGCATCCGCGTACCAGCAGATAAGGTGCAGGAGAATAACGGTGGATTCCTATATGAAGGCAAACCAGTTGTTCGACACTTCGGTAAAATGGGGAAAAGTCTCAAGAATGCCGTAACGCCAGACGAAATCTGCAGGCAATACGGTTGTGACACGCTGCGACTGTATGAAATGTACCTTGGGCCAGTTGACCAATCCAAGGTATGGCACACACACGACATCGTGGGCGTACATCGATTTCTTCAACGTTTTTGGCGTAATCTTGTTGACAGTGATGGCAACCTGGCCGTCAGCGATGAACCGGCTGCCACTCCGCTCCGAAAGTTGCTGCACCAAACGATCAAAAAGGTCAGTGATGACATGGACCGCATGAGTTTTAATACTGCCATCGCTGCAATGATTGAACTTAATAATGCACTGGTATCACTCACCAAGGTTCCGCGCGAGGTTGCTGAAGCACTCGTCCTGTTGCTAAGCCCGCAAGCCCCGCATATCTGCGAAGAGCTTTGGCAACGGCTCGGTGCCGACAGCTCCCTGTCCCACCAATCATGGCCCACTTTCGACCCATCACTACTCGTTGAAGACTCAGTCGAATACCCAATCCAGGTAAATGGAAAACTACGCGGACGACTGACGGTATCCGTTGACGCTGATTCATCAGAAGTCAAACACCAGGCATTGCACGACGGTTCGGTACAACGGGCGATTAAAGGCAAAACGATCCGCAAGGTCATTATAATCAAGGGAAAAATGATCAACGTGGTGGCAAACTAGGCTAGGCCAAATCCATGATTCTCCTCATCGATAACTACGACAGCTTTACCTATAACCTCGTGCAGAGAATTGGTGAAATGGATTCGTCACTTGATCTTCACGTTTATCGCAATGACAAGATTTCCGTCGAACAATCTATTGCATTACAACCCGACCATGTCATTATCTCGCCAGGTCCATGCACGCCAAATGAAGCCGGCATCTCAAATGAAGTGGTCAAAGCCTTCGCGGGAAAGGTCCCGCTACTCGGTGTATGCCTCGGACACCAATGCATAGGGCATTCCTTTGAGATGGCCATCCATCGCAACGATCGAATCATGCATGGCAAGACCTCGCCTATTGATCATGATGGAAAAACGATATTCATGGGCCTTCCAAATCCATTTATAGCAACCCGATATCACAGTCTCATCATCAGCCGGGACTCATTTGATGGCGACCAATTTGAAATCAGCGCCTGGACTAAAGAGGGGGAGATTATGGCAATTCGGGCAAAGCAAGGGATGTTTGGCAATGCACCCCTGGAAGGAGTGCAGTTTCATCCAGAAAGTTTCCTTACTCTCGAAGGCCCCTCATTACTGGCTAACTTCCTCGGCCTGCCACCATCTCGGACCAATCCGCAGAGCAGATCGCCCCACACTTAGGCCAACAACAATAGGCAAAAGCGCCGAATCGTCTACCCGCTTAGGAGCTCATACACACGGCAGCATTCCAATTCCAGGTGACAACACTATGCATTGATGGCCAGCTCCCAACATGAGCTCATGGGGAGAATTTTTACCGCCCGAAACTGTTCAGACGTCGGCAAATCACCAAACGAACATGTCACTACTGCAACAATGCAAGTACATTCTGCGATGAGCTATTGGCCAGTGCCAAGGTAGATGTCCCCGCCTGAACCAGAATCTGGGCACGCGTCAACCGTGAAGTTTCTAACGCAAAGTCGGTATCGCGAATCCGGCTTTCTGATGACGTCAAATTTTCCAATGCAATCTGCTGGCTTCGGATACTAGCCTGTAATGTATTACGTTCAAAAGCACCAAGACGGCCTCGTAGAATAGAGACCTGATCGATCGAGGTATCAATGATTTGAGACGCCTGTTCAGTACGTCCGCTCACGAGACTGTTCTCACCACCACTCATAATCGAGTGGAGAAAACCATTCACTTCAGTCCCCAGATGACTTGCGGCAACTGATGGAATACCAAAATCGACCTGATGGTTTGGATTAACCCGTGGACCAAGTTGAAAAGGAGATCCCCCGCCAGTAATCATAAACCTATGCATGCCAAGCGCAGTGCTAGCGGCCTCGGTCAGGGATAATTCAATATCCAGTGTTGATGACTTCAGGCTGACATCTAAACCATTCCCCAAAGCAAGAGTGCCATTGATCAAAGCGACTACATCTTCCCCGGTATCGCGATTAACGGCATTCAAACCAAACGTGTGATTATGCTTGAACGTTTGGAAGAATGACCCACCCGAAATTTTTCGCACACTCACAAAGGCATCAGATCCAAATTCCTGGCTTGCAAGTAGCATGCCAGATGTCTGATCACCATGGTCAACAAGCGATGCTGAAACACCCGTAACACCCGTAACAGAATTAATCGAGAATACAACCGAAGACAAATGTGTTCCACCGACGAATGACAGAACCTCAACGCCTTTGTTGCCTTGCACCTCGAATGACACACTCGACTGCAATTCACCTGGAGATCCTTCCAAGTTGCCGTCCAAGAACAATACCGCATTCTCAGCCCTGTCTAGAACTTCGACAGTTACTGGCTTAACCTCATTGGTTCCAAAATTGGCGGCAAATACATTGACGTCCTGAATGCTGTCTGAATCCAGACCACTGATCAGATAATCCAGAGATCCATTGAGCAACTGGAGCCCGGCAAAGCTGGTCACATTGGATATCCGCGTAATCGACTCGACCGCAGAATCTATCTGCAACTGATTTGCTTCAATCTCTTCATCTGAAAAGGCCCCTGTATTCGCTGCCTCAACCGCAAGGCCTTTGATCGATGTCAGTAGATGCGACACTTCATTTAAAGCCGCCTCTGTCGTCGCTATCACGTTTGATGCACGCTCAGCATTGTCAATCGCCTGGGTAATGCCGGAAATTTCCGTGCGCAGGCGTTCAGAGACAATTAAGCCCGCCGGATTATCCGCGCCGCGGCTAATGGCCAGACCCGTACTCAACCGCTGCAGGCTGACCGTTAGATCCTGATTGGCCCGCTGCAGATTATTCTGGGCGATCAAAGAAGCAACATTGGTGTTTATTCGTGACATGACAATCCTCCTTGATTGTCGCATGAAGTGTCGGCATGGCCGCTATCAGTTTGATAGGACCCTTATTTTCACCGGCAGACTTCAGGTTCCGCAAGGTCCCGAAGGGCCTTGATTGATGACCGCCAAGACAAACAGAATGGCGATCGGTTTAAAAACACGAAAAAGCAAGGTACTCATATAAACTGTGAGTATCCGTTGCCACTTTTCCTTACTACTTGCAGGTTATCATCAATCGCATCTAGCACATCGCGTCCAACTTGGCTGGCAGAAGTATTTTCCCGCTTGATCGCTTCATACACTTCCTTGCGGTGAACCTTCACTTGCCTAGGGGCATTGATACCCAGGCGAACCTTATCACCACGGATATCAACGATGGTAATCTCGATGTCGTCACCTATAACGATCGCCTCATCGCGTTGACGTGAAAGCACTAGCATGAATCGGCTCCTTCCGTGGGCCTAAATCCGGAGATCTCCAGCAGCACTTCCTGTGCTACTGCCTGGGCAGGCATGTGACCATACAAAGGACATATCACCCTAGGCAGACACTGCTTCCAGCGGGATACTTAACTCGACCAAATCCATCCGTGTTGTGAATCGCCGGTCTGACAAAACCAACTGTTCACCCAGCCGATCTTTGGTATTAATCACCAACGGACCTTGGAAATTACCCGTCAGGGTATTGTCATATTTGTTTACAATAACGAATACCTGAGCGTCATCTAAGACTTCAATCCCCAGTTCGCGCATCTGATCACTGTTAAGTGGCACACGGTAACTCGAAACAAAGAAACTTGGATCCGTGATGACGAATGCAAGATCCGGACGATTGACCGCCTGAAGCCAGAAGAAGCAACTATCTTTCGACGCTTCCATCAGAACGTATTGCTTCTCACGGGAAAATCCGAGAATACCCTTGGAAAAAGTCGTGATCCTCTGGTCATCGATTTCCATTCTTCCAAAACGTGTCGTGTTGATAAGCATCTTGCCAATCCTCTAACTGGCCATCCATCCTGGATCCATTTCCACCATCAATTGAGCGCCTGCGGATCTTAAGTGCCGCAAGTTGCTTGCATTCGATGGTTCCGGCTTCCTGCCGGTGGTCAATACTCTGCGGAGATGGGAACTGGCCGTAGGCTGCCATCACCGCGCAATACCTGCGCTTCCTAGCGCAAAAAATCCAATAGGGTCAAGCTCATGTTGGATGAGCCAATCTGTAATGTTGCCTGCAACTGCTGCTGTAGCTGAACCAATCGAGTAACTGCCTCGGTCAGATCTGTATCCTGAATCTCACTGAGCAGTTGTAATTCCGCAATTCTCAATTCTTGAGACCTTTCCTGTTGCAGTTGGACCTGCTGAGCCCTGATTCCGACATTTGCATGGGCTATAATCGTGTTCTCGATATCATCCAGTATCCCATCAAGAGCAATTCCCATGCCAAACTCGTCGTTATTGCCCAAGCCATCCCGCAAATTAATCAAATGAGTAAAAGCACCCTCCACCTGCACCTTTGCCATATCTTCACCAATGATCTGGTTCCCCAAGCCCGCACCGGCTTCAATACCCAGTTGCCTGGCCACCAAACTCGTTCCCAAATTCATAATTCGGAAATTATTTACCCCCACAGTCCCGTCCTCAAACTGAAAGCCGTTGCCATCTAAAGCGAGCCCAATGTTGATGTCTGTCCCGATATCACCCAGCACCCCGACTGTAAGGCCTGCCCTCACGGCTGAATCTCGCATCACATTCAGCACGTCAGAAACATTTGCGCTTCCATCGATATTCACCTGAAAACTTCGCCCATTGTGCAGCGCAATCGCAAAATCATCCTTGTCTTTCTCAGGCTCAATACCTAGGCCAAACCGAAAGTCGTTCAGTGCCGTGTCATACCCGAATGTCCGCAAGCCAAGATCTGAGGCGGTGGTGCCACCGGCATTCTCTCCAATCGATAGTTCCAGCCCACTAACCTCGCTGATCAAGTTAAGCCCTGTCTGTGTCTCGTTGATTTCAAGCCGCAAACCAAGATCTGAACGCGTAACTTCATTGATCATGTCTTCTATGGTCATGGCTGAAGAAAACTCCACCACCTTGGTCACCATACCCTGTGAAATCTTTAAGCCGCTCTCGAAATCAATAGCCGTGCCCAGTGTTGAAAGCTCACTACGGGTTGTTAGGTGAGATCCAAGATCCTGGCCAACTGAAGCCGTTCCCCCGGCCGAGTTCATGATGATCCCAAGATCGGCCGCAGTCTGGCCAGAATTGATATCTGAAATTGAAATCAGGTGACCGGTATTCGCCGTAAGTTGAAAGCCATTACCCGAAATATCAAAAGTGCCCGCAGTTGGATCCACACTATCAATCGCATGCTGAATTCGGGTAACCACATCACCAAGGTTGTCTGCAGAAAGCAGATCCACAGGTATCACAGTTGTATCTACCATGACTTCGACTGAACCAAGTTGTACTCCCTGACCGGGTGCACCACGCACATCGGAAATTCGGGTGATCCCCGTGGCAAGTGGGTCAAGGTCCACTCGACTCTTGACCCGGCTAGAGTACACCCCGAAGGCTTCCTGTCCGTTACTATTGATTTCTAACGGCGTTAGGCCACCAACATCGCCCGTAAGATTTGAGTTCGCGCCAACATATCGCACACCGCCTAAAAATTCGACAAAGACGGGCTGTTGGGCCGCAACGCTGCTTTCTCCTCCAAATAGAGAGACCCCCTGATACTGAAGATTCCCCAGGGCCATCAATCCCTGTAACTGACCATCAACAATTGTCGCCTGGGCAGCCCGCTCCTTGGAATCTCTTTGCTGGAGCATGTTCATTGCAACCCCCTGGGCATCCCGCAATATATTGGTGACATCGCCAAGAGCCTTGTCGGTATTGTCAAGCAAACCCGAAGCGTATTGGCTGTTCTGTTCATGCTGAATTCGGTCACTGATCTGGCTTTCCAATGCCAATACGGTTGAAGTCCGTTCTGGCGCATCAGATGGCTTGTCAATCTGACGGCCGGTACTAATCTGCTGCTGAAGCTTGAACAGCGCTAACTGGGTTCGGTTCATCGATCCTAGCAAAGTATCACTTGATGCCAGAAAGGTACTGCGGGATGTTACTGCACTGCTAATGTGACTCATGAATCCGATACCTTGGTCTTAAACTAATGACACCAATGTCTCCAAGAGTTCGTCCACGACCTGCAGGAATCGCGCGCTGCCTTGGTAGGCTCTCTGGAATGCCAGAAGATTGATCAGTTCTTCATCCGTGTTGACACCGCTGACACTCTGCTGCTGAGCCCGCAAGCTTGCGGTGACAATCGTATCGGACTCCAGTTGCTCATTTATCTGGTTGATCCGTAAAGCAAAATCCTCAACCCGCCTGGCCCATGACTGTTGAAATGTAAGACCATGAAAGGCGTCTATTTGTTGCTTGCCAAGTTCAACCATTGCCAGCGCATTATGGTTATTCCCAACGGTATGGTCCTGGGATGCGGCCACCAGTTCCGGGCTCTGTGCCACCCGCTGGTTAACGGCAATATTACCGCCGCCACTTCCCTCAAAAAACGTATTGATCCCAAGTGCAGCCAGGACACCACTTGAATCCTCACTGAATGAAATCTCAGAACCACTACCTTCGGCCGCAATAGTCAGGCGGCCGTCCGGCGTAACAGAAGCGATCACGTTGCCCACGGCACTGATTGCCGCCTGCAATGTCCCCAATCGTGCATCATTCCCCGCATCAATACCATCAAGATCAACCTGAATGGTCGATGAACGGATCTCACCAGTTGACTTTTCCCTCACATGTAACTGGAAACTCCCGTGCTCCGGCGTAAACCCGAGGCCACTGGCAGCATCATTCAGTGCAAATGTCGGATCCAATACGCGATTCGTTGATGTGACCGAATTCCACCCGGACAGACCCTGGCCTTGACTGTGAATCTTATTGACCTGAAATATCAACTCATTGATGAATGCATCAAGATTATCAATTGCGAAATTCACATCCCGTTGTCGAACATCCATCAAGGAGCCAATGCGCCCGGAAGTTGGGAAAAGGGCTGTGCCGTTGTCCTTGACAACAAGTCGCACATTCATCTCACCATCAATGTCCAGGCGTTCGACACGAATTCCACGACTTTCACCATTCAGTATCACCGGCATTGAACCAATAAAGACATCTATCGAACCTGATGGATGTTCATGAACCGATACATCGACATACTCCCCCAACTCGGCAAGCATCACATCACGCCGATCACGCAATGTCGGCGCCCCATCACCCATGGGGTTGGCTTTCATAATCTGGTGATCGACGGCGGCAATTTGGGTCAGCAGATCATCTGAAACGATTGCAGCTGCATCAATTGAATTGTCTACCTGTGTTCGCTGCTGAGCCAACCCGCCATGCAGACCCTTGGCGAAATCAGCGAGCTGAGATCCCTCACGAATGACCAGTGTTCGAAGTGCATGATCCTGGGGATCTGGGGTTGACAGCTCACTCCAGGCATGAAGAAAGGCATCAAGACGTGACGACAAATCTGCTTCAGAGTATTCATTTTGCAGAGCTTCAATCTGTGTAAGCACCTCTTTACGCGCTAACGAGTAGGCCTGATCCGAAATGCTCGCCCGGATACGGCCTTCCAGGGCATTGTCCACCTGCCGGGTAATCGCATTGATCTGCACCCCCCGCCCAATGAATAGTCCGGACTGAAACTCAGTGCTGCGATGCGGTACCAGATCAACCTTCTGGCGGTGGTAACCAGACGTGGCCAGATTTGCCAGGTTATTACCCGCCGCCTCAATCGCTGCTTGGTGTGCGACCAAAGCCGAGTTGCCGATCTGTAATGCCCCGCCTAATGGCATTTTGAGTTCCGTTCCCTATGCGGTCATGTTGACTGTTCGCAGTGCCATTACTTCATCGGGTGGTGTGCCATCACGGCCGTAAAGCCCCACACCACCACAAACCGTCCCGATTGTCTGAACCAGGCCCTGCATATGTGTGACCAGTGTTTCCGTGGATCGTCGCACAACCTTGGCCTTGCTCCTGACAGCCTTAGCACGATCCAGCAACTGTTGACGAAGGACAAGCAACTTACCCCGCCATGGTTCTTCTAATCGCTCGGCCACAGCCATCAACCGCATTGGTTCTGATGCCCGGGGGTCAATGCGAAGCGTTAAAGAGGCGATCAACCGCAGTCGATGTTTCTCCAATTCACTGATCTCTTGCACGAGTTTATTTTCCTGGTCACAGATATCTGTCAAATCCTGATACCCCGCTGATCGCAGCGCATCTTGCTTGCTGTCAAGCTTCTCAAGTAGTTTCCCGTGCACCGTCAATAGCTTGTGCAGTATCTCTGCCAACTCGTTCACTATGTATTCAACTTGACTATCCAACGATATCTACCTCCTGGGCAATTCTCTCGACTGTTTCAACTGGCTGATTCTTAAGCCAGTCCATCAATTGTCTGCCAACGGCACTGCTTACGGATATTTCATGCCCTGCGGCAATATTGTCAGCCAACCGCTCATTTAACTGTTGACGAAATGCCTGCTCAGTGAAACCGCCATCAAATCGATCTGTCTTAAATGGACTATCTGACACCTGCTGCAGTAATGGGTAAAAGAACGTCGTCGCCACAAACTGGTCTGCAATCTTATTGATATTTTCTCGCGCCTTGTCATACAGGACACCAAAGGCTGGATGATCCATCGATGATGCAGATGCGGATTGAATGCCGCCCGGCCCTTTGCCGGCAACATCAACTAGTGATTTAAGTGCCAAATGATTCGCGGTGACATCCATCTCATAACTCTCTGAGTATCAGCTGTGTTTTATTCGTCAAATGTGATCTGGGCATGAAGTTTTCCCATGCTGTGAATCTCTCGAATGATTGCAATCCGATCTCGCACACCAACTTTCAACTGGTTAAATGCAGAAATCAGATCTGACAACCGTGCCCCGCCACGTCGTGCCGGATCCACTCCAATAAAACGATGCTCATCAACACGGGGGATCTCCTGTGTTGGCTTTGGTTCGGGCGTGGTCATCGTGATGACTAAACCGCCATGCGAAATGGCGACCGGCGACATCTGCACATCGCCACTCATCACGATCGTGCCCGTCCTCTCATTAATTCGTATCTGCGCGCCAGTTTCAATGAATCCCGGATCGAGATATTGCGAAAGAATTTCAGCAACAAACGGAGCTGGATCCAACAACTCTGCTTCAGGAACCTTTATAACAATATTCTTTTGATCAATCGCCATGGCGATCCGCTGCGCATCGGGGTTAAGGTTGTTGATTGTGGCTGCAATCGTTACCGCTGTCTGAAAGGTGGCGGCAGATTGCCGAAGAACAAGCGTCAACTCATCACCATCAATAAACTGTGCGCGAATGTCGCGTGCCACCTGTGCACCATGGCGTACAACACCAACTGTCGGCACCTCATCATCTTCAACCGTTACGGGGCCTGAAGCGAATGCATATGTCGGTGAATTAGGCAACGGGCCGGTCATGGGCATCATCAATAGCCGTCCTCCCCGAAGACTCTTCGACGAACCCACCGCACTGACATGTACATCCAGATGATCTCCTTGGCGCACGCCAGCGGCAGGAACTAACGCTTCCAGTGCTACCAGTGCCACGTTTTTCGTGTCACGCAGTTCGGAACTGACTGTCCCCTCATCGATAAAGTGACGGACAACTCGCGCCAACGGATCAATTGCCGGTGAATACTTTCCGCCATCACCGGTCCCCTTGAGCCCGACAACCAGCCCCATACCCACCAGTTTGTTGCCCTGTGAACCCTTGATGCGTACAAGGTCGCCAATCTGGACCGCCCGGGCCGAACCAACCATGACCATAATAAGTCCGAGGGCAACGAGAGAATTTTTCAAAAAAAATAGCGGTTTCATTTGTTTTCTGCCAAGAAAGGGAAAAGTGGCACTTAAAAATTGAATATTGCATCGAACAACTTTGCCAAAGGCCCCTTCTTGGTGGCCCTATGCAGTTCGCCTTCATGTTGTTTCACGATCAACAGGTCGTAGAGCTCAGTAGACAACACTGTATTACTTGCAGTGATGTCTTCCCGGCGACATGTTCCGGTCAAGACCATCGAGAACGCTTCGTTATCTGTCTTAATACCCTTGCGGGCCTCCAAGACCAGTGTTCCATTTGGCTTGATGTCTATAATACGAGCAGTGATCCGGGCGATGAAAGTATTCCTCTGTTGATGTGCACCGTCGCCTTCAAAATCCTTATTAAATCCCAATGCCACTTCTGGCTTTTCATCCAACGTCGCCTGCCTAATCTTTAAATCCACGAAGTCCTGAAGACGCAGTCTTGGAATTGCTTCTATTTTTCCTTCCTGTTTAAAGTCCTTCTGCGTTGTCAACGACGATCGGGAGTTATTGGAGATTGACTCGCGAACAACAACTGTCACCAGATCGTGCAACGCATACTTTCGCGGAGCGGGAAGGCCCACGGCAACGAAACTATTGCGAGCAACTTCCGGGCTAAGCGGATATTTTGATTGCCGCCGCTCGGATGGCCCTTGCCTTGGCGTCTGGTTGGAATAGAGCGATGAACTTTGAGCCACACCGTAAGAGGGAAAGAACAGAACACCCAGCAGGACAAGAATCGCCATTCGTCCGGGATATATCATCAGCTAACCTCCTACTTTAAGGGGTTCTTTATCACGGTGACTGGCCATGACATCCTGATCCGTCAATGGCGTGACGACCTGGCGAATACCGGATACACGGGCTGAAAAAGTTGTACGCACCCGATCCGCACGCCTACGCCCAATTTCTCGAAAAGCACGCTCATTACAAACCTGGATAACCTGCCCAAGCCGACCGTCCTCTTCAGCCCTTCCGATGGTCTTGAGAACTACGCCACCGGAAAAACAACGCACCGTGACCAGATCATCTCGATGCACAAGTAATGGATGCCGTACCTGGCCGGCAAGAACAATCGCGCCAGATCGAAGTGATGTATCAGCAATCTTTCCGAGAACCCCAGACAATTCAGTCAACGGTCGGTCACGATCCCGTTCGAGAAGTACCGGGCGTGTCGCCACATTGTCCCGTGAAAATGCTTCCCCGGATCGGATCTTTCGAATAGTAACCACCGCCAATATCCGACGGGCTACTAACGGACGGACGTTGATGGTCTTGACCACGCGGCCGTCTTTATATTGACGGATTAGAACTGGGAGGCGACCAAGTACCGATTCTCCAGACGCTGAAAAATCGCAGGTTCCTTCTTCGACTGGTAGGTCAAGCACCTTGGCATCTCGTGATGAAATTTGAATGTAAAGTTCATCCCTATTGATTTCACTGTAGTGTGCTATCCAACGGTAAAGATGATCGCGTAAGGACATGGAAGAATTCGTATCCACCGCGCGAATCGAGTTTGCAATTATCGGTGCGTTTCCTGATGCAACAACAACAGGTTGGCGTTCGGGAATCCATTCCACGTGACATGTCGGAAATCCCCCAAGTGATAGTGACGCAACATTGACTCCCACATCAAGTAACGTGTTTTGAATATCCACCAACGACACATCCACCGATGTCGTATTCGATCTGATTTTTGCCAGTACAAGCTTCCCCATGTGCTGTATAGTTGGCCCATCGATATCGGCAATGTCATCTAGGGTCACCTCCATCACGGTGACTGCTGCTTGATCATAAAGACGGATGCTATCTGCCGACGCAGGAGCAATCACCAGATAGACCGCAAGTCCGACCAAAGCAAGAACAACTTGATTGAGGTATCTATGCACGTCCATCATCTGTCCCAATTCATCTCATTAGAACCGTCGAAGATTAGCAATCACCTGAAGTATCTCGTCAGCAGCCTGAATCGACTGGCTATTAAATTCAAAGTTGCGTTGCGTGGTAATGAGCCGAACCAATTCGCTAACCGGATTCACATTAGAGGCTTCTAGAAAACCTTGTTGAATACTGCCAAATGAGCCGTCGTTGGGATTCCCAATAATTGGCGGACCGGATGCCGAAGTCTCCTCATACAGGTTGCCACCAATTGGCCGCAACCCAGTTGGATTCGTGAAGTTCGCCAATTCAATCTGACCCACTTCCTGTTGATTGGGATCATCTTCAACCGTAATGAGCACGGTGCCGTCTGCAGAGATAGAAACGTTGACTGCTTCCTCAGGAATATTGATTGGCGGCTCAATCCGAAGCCCATCCGCATTGCCTAGAACCAGATCACCTTCACTGTTCTGGAAGAAGTTGCCGGCTCGCGTGTAGGAAATTTGATCACCATTGGTCACCTGAAAGAACCCCTGACCACTGATGAGCATGCTCAATTCTGCGGTGTCGGGAACAGGGGATCCCTGAGTTAGGTCAATTTGTGTATTACTCAATCGTGTGCCTAAACCAACAAACAATCCCGTTGGCCGTTGACCGCCCGCTGCGTTTTCCACACCAGGCTGTTGCTTCTCCTGGTACAGCAAGTCTTCAAAATTACCGTGCAGTGCCTTGTACCCGACGGTATTGGTATTGGCGATATTATTCGCAATGATGTCGATATTCTGCGAAGTTGCCTTTAATCCGGTTGCTGCTGAGTGTAATGCCACAATGGCCATGCTGAAATCCTTTATGCCAAAACACGTCCCAGTGTATTAACCGCCCGATCCAAAAGAAGATCGTGGTAACGAATCAGATTTGCATTACTGGTTGCCGACTTAGATGCGTCGATCAAATCCATTAGTTCAGTGATAGGGTCTGTACCACTGGCCTCAATGAACCCAGACAAAACCGAGGGCTCATCATCCATTTGACGTAGCGTCCGTGATCCATTGATCTTGAATAAATTCTGTCCCTGCTTCGTTAATGCCTGCTCATCGGTAACCTTTGATATCTGAACCTGCCCCACCACCACATCACCCTGACTGATTTGCCCCGATCGATTAACTGCCAACGGACCGACAGGCAATTGAATCGGCTTGTCGGCCAGATCTAGAACCCGATGACCACCGGCGACTGTTATCAGGTAATTGTCTTCATTGCGTGTCAGTCGACCATCACGAGTCAGCATCACCTGATGCTTGCCGCTATTTGGATCCATTGCCGAAACCGCAAAAAAACTTGTAGGATTTTCAATCGCCAGATCAAGAGGATTGCCAGTTTTTTGCATGGTGCCCGTATCAAAATTGATACTCTGTGAACCAGCGAAGACACCGCCACCCAACCGGTCGAGCAGATCATGGCGTAAATCAAGCCCGAACGCCCCTTCTTGTGACTCAGGTGCGCGTCGCAGAACTGAAGCAAAGTCGGGCTTAAAAGCCACGGTTTCACTATTGGCTAGATTATTGGCGTAGACGTCCTGACGGTACATGCTCGTCAAAACACCCGATGCGGACAGATGTAGTCCGTAATTCATCGGTTTACCTCCGTGTGATCCAACGAGCCTGGGTTAAGTGTTTCGCGGTCATTATTACCTTGAGACTCCTCCAGTAGATCGCTGGTCCGTGCATCTTCGTATGAATTTAAAAACACGAATCGCCGCTCCAATGCAGCAAGATCATCCGATCGGAGACCCTCGTGCAGATTCCGGGCTTTTCGCATCTGGTGACCCTGTTCGGAGAGATGGGCCAAACGGACCAGCATCTGGCCAATATGGCGATCGCGGCCATGACCAAATAGCTTCAACAAGCTCAAACTTTTTTTTCTTTCACGCATCATGAAGCCCGCCGTTACAAAACCGACTACGTACACCACAGGTACAGTCCAACAAAATGGATCAACGCAACCACGATGCCAGCTAAAGTATTTCCAGAAAATTCCCCCCAACCAAACGCCCCGGGGTAAACTTTAAATTATTATTTAAAATGGTTTTACACGATAAAATTCTGCCACAGGATCTCTTTCAGATCTGCATCGTTCCTGCCACTTACCTTGCCACGAAGCGCAACCCTTGCCGACAAAGCGCAGGAGATGCGCCTTGTCAGAAAGACGACCATGCCCCAGAATTTTGGTTGCTGCCGGGAATAAAAACAGCCACGCCGCATGTTCAAGTTCTTTGTATGGCACGGCGTATCGAGATACGAGGACTCAACTTACCCCCAGTAGCCCCAAGTAGACCGTGTCTAACCACAATGCCATGGATAATGCAAGCGTAACCATGAGTTAAAAGTCACATTGGCTCCGTCCTCGACACCTTCAAATGCCACTATCCAGCAACACATCGAACCGGTGTGTCGCCAGACCAACTCGGCCCTGAATGGAGGTCTTGAAGAAAGTATCACCTGCAAACTTCACATTGCGATGAAAATCACATCGACTAACCTATAGAATCGCATGCAATGACATCGAATACAGGGTCTAGATTACAAGAGCCCAGCACTCTCAATGGCATTCACCGATATGAGAAAAACCCTCCTTGCCTAAAGATCAACAAACCACTGCATACATTGAAGTACCCAAGATTGTCACCAATGAGAAGATTCGTACTTACATTGATGATGGCTACCTTGTGGTACCAGAACTTGTCACGAACGATGAATTAGATGTCCTTAAAGCTGATGTCACCAAGCTGGCCCGAGGGGAATATCCGGCAGACAACTTGCAAACACTGTCCGCGCAAACAACTGACGAAGAAGTAGCCAAGCATGTGCTATGTATTCATAATCCACACGCTATCAGCCCAGTAATCCTTAAATATGCGATACATTCACGTATCTGCGGCGTACTCTCGCAGATCACTGCTGCACATCTTGCCCATTGGGACGGCAGCGTTAAATTGATGCAATCGATGTTTTTTGTAAAGCCGCCGGATTTTCAAGGTCAGGCCTGGCATCAGGATGAGGTTTATATTCCTACGCGTGACCGATCGTTGATTGGCGCATGGATCGCCATAGATGATGCAAACATTGACAATGGCTGCCTGCGGGTGTTACCAGGTTCCCATCGTTCCGGCTACCTTTATCCACAACGCCCCCATAATCGTCCTAATGAGTTTGATCTGGCTGATGAATCATTCGGCGACTTTGATGAATCGTCGGAAGTGTTGGTTGAAGTCAAAGCAGGTTCCGTCGTGTTTTTCAACGGTCATTTGCTCCATCGATCATACAAGAACCGCAGCAAGGTCTATCGCCGTGCTCTGGTCAACCACTATATGAACGCCTGGTCCCAGTCACCGTGGCGACCGCAGGAGGGCGTCAAGATTGCCAAGACTGACTTCAGAGCCATCACCCCCGTTGCCGGTATCGATCCATATGCATGGCGCGGAACCGACGCAACTCCCCAGGAATGGATCCATATGCGGCTGTGCCAGGCAAACGAATCGACACTAAAACCCCCTAAGGATGCCTGATTTCTGCCACCCAGTTGATCGACCCATTCAATCAGAATACATGCCGGTTAATATCAACAGGTTGCCTTTTCGATATCCACCTACAGTCATTTGATTTTTGACTAACAGCCAAAAGTATTATCAAATCAGTACCGACACCTACATCACCAATAATATTAGCGCCATGGTGGCGATTAAAGACATACCATCATTACATTATATTTAACAACTGATCTACAACAGTTCTCCCATTGAAGACAATTGTATTGCCGAAACACAAACATATCGATATATTTCAAATCATGGTCTCTATCAATCGTGATAGATTTACTATACTGAGCAGTTAACCTTTATCGCAAAACGAGTAATACTACTGCCATAAGATCCCAATCATTCGAAGATCGTCGGGCCAATGCATCAAGCTTTGCGACCATGCCTGAGCTAATCTTCAGAACATGCCCGAGAACCACATGTCAATTCCTAGCCGTTCCGTACCGTTCCTTGCCCTTGGTGGAATTTTCGATCACGCAGATGTCCAAGCTGCGCAGCAAATCAATCTCTCTGCGGCAGAGCCGAACGGTAATTTTTTCCCCCTACCCGAAGAGCCGGAATTCCAGAAAGCTTTTGCTGCTCATGAAGGCGCACAACATGCGATCGCAGTGAACTCCTGCGGCACTGCTTTGGACGCCTGCATGATGGCATTAGGCATTAAGGAAGGTGATGAGGTCATCACCACGCCACTTACTTTTGTATGTTCGGCCACATGCGCGATAGCCCAAGGCGCAAAAGTAGTCTTTGCCGACATCGATCCACATACGCTCTGCCTCGATCCTGAAAAAGTCAGAGCCAAGATCACCGACAAGACCAAAGCCATTATCCCTGTTCACTTTGCCGGTCTGGCCTGTGATATTGATGGATTTGATGCCATCACACGCGACACCGACATACCCGTGATCTACGATGCGGCCCATGCCGTGGGCACGACTTTCAAGGGGCAGCCGGTAGGCGGAGCAGGCAAGGCAAGTTGCTACAGTTTTCAATCCAACAAAAACATCACCACGCTAGGTGAGGGTGGCGCAATCACAACCAACGATGCTGATTTCGCCGAAGTCGTGCGGCAAAAGAAGACGTTTGGATATGTGTATGGTGGCCCCAAAATACGCGTGGCCAGCATCGGGTTCAACTACCGCATGACCAAACCCCAACTGGCAGTGGGGATCACGCAAATCGCCAAGGCGCCCCGGATCATTCGCGAAAAGCTTTCGCGATTCAAAATACTCCATGACCAACTTTCAGATATTGATGGCCTTGCCCTACCTGCCGGCATTGAAGATGGGCACGGGGCACATCTGTATATCGTGCGGATCACACAGGCAGACAGAGATGAAGTTGTCGCAACACTAAGAGACAAGTACCAGATTGGCACCGCCTATCACTATCCAATTGTCTGGACCTGGGAAGCATTCAATGAATTAGAATATGACTGCAATAACTGCAATATCGCGGAAAATGCGTCTAGCCAAGTGATTAGCTTACCTGCATTTGCCCAGTCCAGTGATGATGACCTGCAATACATTGCATATGCACTACGGAAAACACTTGCATCTATTTAGGTGAAGTTAGTTCTCGAACAATTCCACTGGATCACAATCATCGGAAAGGGACTGGAATCATGAATTGGTTATGTGTTGGAACCGGTGATATCGTGACCAAACGTGCGGCAGATGCACTGGCCACTGCTGATGAATCCCAGCTTGTCAGCATTTGTGGCGGCCGTGGCCGCGCACAGATAATTGCCAATGAACACAACGCACCACAGGTGTTTTCTGATCTTGATGAGGCACTGGCGAAAACAACGGCAGATGCCGTTTACATCGGTACACCAGTTGACCGCCATTGCTCAGAAGCGACAGCTTCAATCAGGGCAGGCAAACATGTACTGGTTGAAAAACCACTCGGATTGTCCGGTGACGATGCGCAAGCAATTGCTGACCAGGCAATGCAGGCGGGAGTTACCGCGGGTTGTGCCTACTACCGCAGAACATTCCCACGGTACGAACACCTGAGAAAACTCATTATTGACGGCGTACTGGGACGTATTGTTTTTGTACGGACAGCATACTGGGGTTGGTTTTCCCCAAGACCTGACGATCCAAAGTGGTGGCGCGTTCAAAAGGCTCGAAGTGGTGGCGGGCCGCTCATGGATATGGGCAGCCACATGTTTGATTTACTAATTGGTCTGTTCGGACTGCCCACAAGCGTTTTTGCTCAATGTGAGACGTTGGCGAATGATTACGAAGTGGAGGATTCAGCCACCATCGCCATGACCATGGCCGATGGCATACAGGCCAGTGCGCAGTTCGGGTGGAACAGCAAAACATGGCGTCACGAACTCGAGGTCGTTGGCACCGAAGGGAAAGTGTTGTGGCTACCGGCCGACATGGGCAATGTGGTGGTCACCATCGGGCGAGATGTACAGGAAGTTGACCTGCCCAACTCCGACAATGTACACCAGCCACTTGTTACCGATTTCACGGCTGCAGTCGCTGAAGGCCGTAGCCCGGTCTGTCCCGTTCACGAGGCAGTGAAAACCAACCGGCTGATTGATGCCATTTACCTCAGTGCACAGTCCGGACGAACCCAGGTCCCAAAAGGCATATGAAATTCACACCTAAGCCACCCAATGACTTTCGTGATTTCTTCAGTTTGTACTTTGAACGCTGCCGCATACAGTGCCCAAAGATCCTGGCCATAGCCGGAAAATGGGTTTTCGAGGATCTCATCCCGGGTCTAAGTGACTTCGATACAAGGTTCATCCTCACCGATACCGTTACAATTGATGAATGGCATCAATATTCAATACTTGTTGGCCAAGTACACACCGAACTTGCAATTGAGTTTCCACATTGGGCACGCAACCTTGAACATCTACCAGGACTGAATCTGGCCATGGGGGAGATCACCAGCCCCTTACAATATTACCCAGAATTCAAGCAGTGGACGTTTTATGCCGGAGACTGCGAGGCCATACAGCATATTGAATCAACCCTCGAGGCCCGTCGTTGGTCACCTCGTGATGAAATCTATCACCTGAAAAAAGTTACCGCATTCTTTGGACCCTATATTCGCGGCATTGATCCACCGATCAATATGGGTCCCTGGGAAAACAAGTACGCGCTCCACAGCCGCTACATGCACTACTTCACCCCCGCGATCCAGGCAATGGTGTCGCTCAAGTCAAAACATACCGTACGTGGAAAATTTGATGCACTACGACAAGCGCGTCATCTATTCCCTAATCCCGAGACCATCGATCTGATCTTGAATACCCTCGAACAGCATTACGAGGTGGAAGCGGACTATGGCGAGCCGCGTTTGACGGAGATTGAGCAGGATCTTGAAAGGTATCTTAACGATGCATGGGGCACACTGATCGATGACGTGACGCTGCTCCATGCAGAATTTGGCGATAGTCGCCAAGATATCAACGCCAAGGTAAGCGGTGTCCCTGTCGATCCAGCCGAAGCCTTCTTTGAAGGCGTCAAGTTCTCGCGCTTTATGAAGGGCCGATTGCTCTTTTATGCCAGCCAGATTGCGTGGTTTGATTCCGTCTGGCTGATTCAAAATGAACTTGGGCGCATCGTAACCAATTTTCATGACAAGCCTCTTAAAACTTTCGGACAGCTGCGTTATGGCGAGGATCTCGAACCGCATCAGGTTCTCGATCGGATTCGTGGCGATATACTCACCAATGAAGACTGTGATGGCCTAGCTGAGTTTTCTCGACTGGCCAGTCTGCCCATTCCAAAAGACCACGAAAAACAGCATGCCCAGGCCGTTGCGGAAGTATACGATCCCGTGTTGTCAAGCCTTGAGAAACTGAGTGCTGAAATGATCACAATTAATAGTAATGGGATAGACCAAACTTGATCATTGATGGTTACACCACTCCTGGCACGCAGCGCGAAACCGTTCTAAGTGCCACTGATCTGCTGCAACAGATGGATAACGTGGGGGTCGAACGCGCAGTCATTGCCCCCGAGGACCGCGAGATCGCAGTCGACCATGAGTCAGGAAACAACCGAATGATCAAGATGGCCCGGAACTCAGCTGACCGACTGATTGCAGCGTGCAGTATTAGTCCATGGCATGCTGATGCACCCAAGAAGCTGGTGGCGGCAGCAGGCCGTGGGGCAAAAATGCTGGTGCTCGCCCCCATGCTACAGGGATTTATTCCTGCCGATGATCTAGTCCGACCCCTGCTTGAGCAGGTGGGTGAACTTGGTCTGCCAGTGTATTTCCATACAGGCCCACATACCGGCGGTAGCCCGGCCCAGGTGGTCATCGTGGCCGAGCAACACCCAAAGACACGATTCATCCTAGCCCACGGCGGCAGCACGGATCATGCATGGGACATGCTGACCGTACTCCGCCACCACGCGTTGCCCAACTTATGGTACGAACTGAGCCTAGTTCGCCCTTGGTCGGTACCCGGTTACCTAGAATTGGTCGGACCAAACCGGCTGATCTTCGCCAGCAGTGCGCCACGAAACGATTTGGGGTTTGAACTTAAGCAGTTCGATCAGTACGTACCGATCAAAGACTATCCACAGATCTATGGCGGCAACATTGCAGGCTTGCTTGAAGGATCAGCAACATGATTGTTGATTGCCACACCCACTGGGGAGCCGAATGGCAGGAACGCGATGGCCTTGAGCCAACGCGTTGGCTCAGGGAGTTTGACCGTCATGGTGTCACCCATGCGATCGTGCTTCCTCATCTTGGACTGATTGATGCTGGAAACATCCCCTCCGATAACGATGCCGTAGCAACCGTGTGTGCCAAGTCGAAGGGACGTATGCTCCCGTTCTGTACGGTCAACATCTGGCAGCCTGAAACCGCCTTGAGCGAGCTGTCACGATGCCTGGTACAGTTGAACTTCCAAGGCATCAAGTTCCACCCTTGGTTGCAAGGCTGCTCGGTAAGTGATCCGATAATGGATCAAGTGGCCGACGTCGCGGGGACGGCTGGGGTCCCTGTGTTTTTCCATGACGGCACGCCACCGTTTTCCCTTCCCTCACAGATGGCACTGCTCGCCAAGCGACACCCCAAAACCCAGATCGTCTTGGGCCACACCGGTTTGTTCGAACACTGGCGTGAATCGATCGCGGCGATCCAGAGCGCACCGAATGTCTGGGGCTGCATGTGTAGCCCCCACCTCGCGGCACTCAAGGCCATCCTCCAAGGTAGCGATCTATCACGGTTGATCTGGGGTTCCGACCAAGGATGGACCTCCAATGACTTTATCGACTATCGACTATCACTGATGGACTGCTTGGGCCTGACAAACCAACAGCACCAAGCAATCTTTTCTGAAAATCCGAGGCGACTGCTGGGTATCTAAGGTTTCCCCGATGGCCGGAAAATATCACCCACTGTTCCCGGGTATCCTAAATACACTAGCGAATGGAACTCATAGATATTGGACCCAAAGCTACGATGCGGAGTCTTAGACCATGTCAATAAATGCATGTCTAAATCTGATGCGACAACTTATTAGACGCCATGCACTGACATCCCTGCTGCCTGCGACATGGCACTCTGAGTGACTAGCAAGCGAAGGTTCGTAAGTTATCTGGATAGGTAAATATCCTGCAGACAAATGACCAGGAAAATTAATAAAAAATTCATTGACCACCTTCGCGCGATGACACTGCAACCAGGCGACAGTGTACTGATCCATACTTCGTTTCGTGCATTTAAGCCAGCCCTAAATTATCCTGAAGAAGTGATTGAATCCATTCTGACCTGCATCGGTTCGCGTGGGAACCTAATGTTACCCACGTTCAACTACTCCCAACCGCAACCTGAACCATATTACGACCGCGACACGACGCCTTGCCGGACCGGTGCCGTACCGGAATATGGCCGTCAGCGCGATGATGCTGTTCGCAGCTTACATCCAACCCATTCGGTGGCTGTCATCGGACCGGACGCCGAGGAGTTGACACGTAATCACCTAAATGGTCGAACCTTTGGAGTGTCCAGCCCAGTCGATCGATTGGCCCAACGTGGCGGACAAGTTCTTCTGCTTGGCGTAACCCACATCGCCAACTCTACAATTCACGTGGGTGAAGAGTACGCAAAGTTGCCGAAGGTACTTTCAGGGCCTCCAAAACCCTGTGTCAAAACACGAATGCCTGACGGCAGGATTATCAATCACCAACTCGATACTTCCCCCTCTTGCAGTTTAGGTTTCGATGCAATTGAAACACCACTTCGTCACCAAGGGCATGTTACAGGAGGCATGTTTGAAAAATGCCCAATGCAATTGATAAAAGGCAAGTCGATCATCGACCAGACCGTGCAATTACTCGCAGATAATACCGATGCACTTCGCTGCAACAATCCGACATGCAAATGGTGCGCGTCGACGAAAAACCAAGATCATGCCGAATATTGATCCGGCGCCCATGTGACCAAAGGTGATTTTTCAGGCAACTGGTAATCTCGATCACGCCGAAGCTGTTCGCCCTGTTGCCTTGGCTTGATAACCTTGGAGGCATTGTAACCATCAATGATCCAATCATCCGGATCATCGGCGGACGGCTCAACCAGACCCCACTGATCCTGAAACGCAATGGTGTGGCGCAAACCATCTTCAAGCGATGTGAACTGTTGAAAGCGAAGAACACGTTCCAGTTTGGAAACATCGTAGGCATGATTGAACACCAGATTCTGCGATGCCCGCACACAAAGCATGGGGTCGAATCCTTCCAGGTACAAGGAAGGAATTTCAACGCACTGAACCGGACGCCCCAGGGCCGTACCATGGGCAGAAAAATACTCCCATAGCGGTACGGCGACAGGGCCTGCACAATTGAAAGCTTGGCCAACTGCTGCGTCCGTAACCAGTGCGCGTTCAACAATTGCGGCCTCATCATCGATAAATACCGGCTGAATGAGTCCCTCGCCCGTATCAGGCACGATGACCTGCTTGCCAGCACGGATCCGACTGACATGGCGGTTCGAATAACCCCAGATACTGAACAAGCGACCATAGCCATAACTTACTGATGGCCGGATGATAATGACAGGAAAACCCTTACGCTGATACGCCGCGAGCATCACCTGCTCAACGTCCCGCTTGCCAACCGAGTATTCATTACTCGGCATTGGGAAAGCGCGTGTACTATCAACATAAGGATGGTTCTCATTGGCCGGCACATGCAACAAGCGGCCGTAACAGGCAACGGAACTAATCACCAGGTACTTATCAACGCGTCCACCAAAAACAGTGACGGCCCGCTCGGCACCGGCAGCATCAAACGCCAGGGTGTCAACCACTGCATCGAAACGCTCCTGTGCAACAAGCTCTTCAAGCACCCCCTGCTGATTGCGGTCACCGATGACTTCGCGAATGGGACTTTCAACTGGCAGGGGTGCATTGGTACGTCCACGGTGAAACAAGACAGGTTCATGACCGCAATCAATAAGCCGCTTGACCAACCTGGGACCCAAATAGCGTCGACCACCGAGGATGAGAATTTTCATGATCGTCCTGCACACATTGGCCAATTATCAGGTGAAGACATCAACAGGTTGGTTCGTCCGAGCTGATTTTGCAGCTGCCAGGGATATTTTCAAGGCTGCAATGCCGTCGCTTGAAGTCGCAATATTTGGACCATCATCCAATACGTGATGAACAAATGCGTCAATTTCTTCACGGAACCAAAGGTCCTTCTGGTTGCCTTGACTGTGAACAATACCATTACCATCACTGACCGTTAACCACGGCGTGTTCAAATCTTGCTCAACCATCCCCTTGGTACCAATCACCGTCATTGAACTTTGGCCGGCAGTCGGATGTCCGGCAGGAACATGCGAGTTGACCTCGATAGAACCCACGGCCCCACTTGCAAACCTCATTAAACAAAAGACCGCATCCTCTGATTGATAGCCACCCCGGCGAAGCTGTCCATCAAGCGATTCGGCGTAGACGCGCACCACTTCACTGCCGGTATACCACCGCATCAAGTCGATGCCATGACAGCCCCGGAACACGAAGATTGACAGATCTGAATTCTTAATTCGATCCTGCTGATGTGGCGTGCCATGAAAACGGCAATCCACACTGACAACTTCCCCAATCTTACCCGATGCAATCACCTGCTTGGTCTCCGCACACCTCTGATCGAAACGAAAAAGATGCGCCACCATGAATTTAATACCCCCATCCTCCACTGCATGTTTCATTTCCAAAGCTTCATCCATGTTCATGGCCATCGGCTTCTCAAGCAGGATGTGCTTCCCTGCGGCCGCAGTCTTAAGTACCGCGTCAAGGTGGGCCGGCTCAATCGTGCAGATGCTAATTGCCTCAATATCATCGCGTGCCAACATCGCATCAAATGTGGTTTCTGCTGTACAATCAAACTCCTCAGCAAGAGACTGGGCAGCACAGGGAACAATATCGCAACAGGCAACCAACTCCGCACGCGCATGATAAGCGTAAGCGCGTGCATGTCGCCTGCCCATGTTACCGCTGCCAATAATGCCCACACGTAGGGTCTTCATTATTCTTTTAATCCGCTATATCCGGAAAGTCAGTCCGTTTATCAAGGTATGGGAAGATCGCCGGCGAACTGTGTTCATACATGTAATGGCGGACATGTATATCAGGCTCCGGTTCCCTTTGCCTGCAACCTTCTATTTGTCCCGTAAGTTTACTGACATTCCGCGTATGAATCTGATAAACCCATTTATCAGTACTTATGCCACGCAGATGCTTTTCTAACTGGAACTCAGCCTCAAAATAAACTTGCCCCTCTCCCATGATCTGGGCCGGGGCATCAACTATATTGAATGGGATTGACACCAGGCCCGCTAAAGGTTCTCGCTCTTTGCCATCTATATCATAACGCATCGCATTTTCATCTGTCACAACAAGAAGCCCGCCCTGGCATACATATTCAGCCACGCGACCTACAAGCGTATCAGATGCAAAGGGGCATGAAGGAACAATCAATACTTTACAGTTATCTAATACTCCCCCATTTTGATCAAGATCACGCCCACTAATCAACCGCGACCAAATTGATTTGTTCTCAAGCTCAATAAATTGAGCCATGACCTGTCGCCAACCTTCCAAATCTAGGTAGTCGTATGGCACAAGAACACCTATGTTTGCTGGCGGAGGCTGAAAGCAGCGTGCACCAGCAACATCAGAAAAAACCTCCAGCATGGCATCCCATCGCTGTCGGCCATGGCAGCTCGGATCAGAATTACCGGCCATCACACCGAAATATTGACCGTCACAGCTCGGGTAATCCACCGGCCAGAAGTAATAACCCGCAACGCCGTGGCGTAGAGCCGCGTCACACCAGTTGCGAATGGCACCGGGTCCAGGAATAACACGAGTTCCAGCTGCAGTGGTATTGATCCTCACGCTCACGATGGGGGATTTACCCGTGAGGTCTGAAAACAAGCGTACGGAATAGGCGACATTGGACTGACGAAGGTCAGGATCCTGGAGGTATCCGGAACGCATGGCCACCCCGGGGTGGTCATAAATTTCCCCTAGTCGACCGTAGTCGACAATGGGCAGGGTATGGGTGTTATCCATAAGAATGGCATCAGGTGCAATATGCTCCCGAAACATCTCTGCCATCATGGCCCGGATCTCCATGTGCCGACCGCGGATAAAAGCCCATGCCCTGAGTTGTGCTGCACGCTGGGACGGCGTCTGCGGGTTGGGAATAAGACGTTGCTCACCACAGGCAGACTTGAGTTCTAATGCGGTCTGTTCTGGTTTGCGGGATGCAGAAACCATGAACAACGCCAATGGGGAATAATGACTCCATAGAATCCATGGCTGCCCGGGTCGTTTTAGAATGGGATGGCCATAAATCGATTCGACACCTTGAATCCAGCGCACATACTCGGCAAGCTGATGTTGATAGATTCTGCGAAATGCACCAAACTCCTGTTCACAAAATGGCATGGGAAATCCCATTGCCGGCGCTTCAAAGATCGGCATCACCCCGTATTGGCGGCACAAGATTAAGTGTTCAAACAATCCATGGCCGAGTGAATCAGAATATGCAATACCTGCATCCGCAAGCATCTTGCCCGACTCATCGGGACCGAAGATGCCATCACGGCGAAATCCATTGATACGCAGATGGTATGAGGTGTCGCCAATACACCCCGGCGGCAACGGCCCACCAAAGTGGCCTACATCAGTCAATTTCGGGTCGTGATAAGGGTAGGCACCAGTGGGCACCCCGCAGCGATCAATTCGCTCGTAGGCCTCGACATCATAAGCACATACCTTGCCTGGTTCAGCAACAACCGTTTCACATGCTGCCAATGCCAAAGCATCGATTTCTTTGGGTGTATACGATGAAGTGTCACTTATCAACGATCATCACCTGAAAACAATCGACGTGCATTATTATAAAATGCGTCCCGCAGTTGATCCTCGTCCCAGCCCAGACCGCTGAAAATCCGCGAGTAATCGTCCAACGCCTCCTCCATCTCATCTGCATGGACATCACTGCCAAATAGAACCTTCTGGTGTGCGGTCGGCCAATAAAGTATTTGTTGATACCATTGAATTGATTTACTCGCTCGCCAGCCGTCAACGCGTCCAGATAAATCCGCGTAGATATTGGTGCAGATACGACAGATGGCAGCTGCCTCTTCATTCCAACATACGCCCAGATGTGCGCAGATCATCTTCAAATCAGGGAACTCCTGGGCAATTGTCTCCAAGTAGACAGGCCGACAGTTCTCCGAGCGAAATCCCTGGCCAGGCATGGGCTTAGGTGGCGAAAAAATTCCCGTATGAAACAAGCAGGGCAGGCCAAGCTGCTGCGCACGATCATACACGGGGAAAAATTCCGGGTCATCATAGGGTTTCAGCGGTGCGTGGAATTTCAAACCAGCCATACCTGCACCCGCCAAGCGATCAACAACACGATTCTCATGCCGCCCTAGGCGAATAAACCCCCATCCCCAAATGCGATCTGGGTGCTTCTTGATGACATGCGCAAGTTCATCGTTACCAGCGCATCCTTCGCGTGGCGGATGAATCAGGAACAGATCCTCTGCAATCTCCCCCATTGCAATTAAACCAACACGCTCTATCTGCAGCCGATCCATTGTTTTCAGTAACCGGTCGATGTAACCGACTTCATTGACCCAGTGGTGGTGAACATCCCAGATTCCCGATGGTTTTGCCATTGTGGTTCTGTCTATCAGTTATGAACTAGAGTCATCAATGTATTACGGCCCTGTCTACACAAACCAACTTCATGAGGTTTTGACTCCGTCGTGCCGTCCTGTAAGCCATGAGAAGTTGAGCGAACGGGCTCTTCTTCTTGGCTCACAACCGTAGACCAATACATAGGCCGGACGGCACCGGTCCGTCTGATTGGGACCGGCATAGTGGAGCATATACGAGCGATGAACCACCACGCCACCAGCTGAGACGGGACAAACCTTTGCCTGTGCTGCATATTGCTGCGGTTGGTCAACTTCTAATCCCACAGCTTGTGGATTATGACCAATGGGATGGTGCGGCAGAACATCCATTTTATGGCTTCCAGGGACATACTGCATGCAGCCATTTTCAATCGTTGCATCCGCCAGTGCCAACCAGATGTTCACATTAGTATAGATTAAACCCGGATCATGATATGCCTGATCCTGATGCCACGGTGTTTGACCACCATGAAACGCTGGCTTCATGATCATGTGTTCATTGAGTAATGTGATATCTGGGCCAAGCAATAACTCCGCAAGACTGCATGCTTGGCGCCGATACCCGAGTTCAGAAAGTTCAGGTACATACTTGGACGGATTCATGATCTGTGGAAGCGCCGCCATTTTTAAATTCTTGCTCTGCCCTGAAAGATCGAAATGGTCTCCAGCCTCCCGTCCTACTTGTTCAGCCAGCAAGCGATTGCAAGTGGATCGAATGACGGCGGTGTCTGCTGGTGAAGCAAAGGGAGACAGAGCCATGAAACCGTCTTGGGTAAACAGGTTAATCTGGTTCGCTGAAAGCATAATACTTCTACAACGATCGTACCGTATGCCGCATCATCGTGCAGCCTGTGTCGCCGTTGCAACCATACCCGGGGCTTAAAGTTTGAAATGAACCACAACTACGTTTAATTGTGACCCCATGCACTTGGATATCCAGCCCGTAAGGATTAACATAGTCTACGAATCAGGACAGTACTACTACAATAGTATGCACTGGAAATACCTTTATCTAACCCTTGGATCTGAAAGGCATGTTCATGGCAATCCTCAAATCCCTTGGCCTGACAATCATACTCGCCAGCCTGCTAATCATTGGCCCCACTGGCTGCCAATGCGCTGGTGGACCCAAAAATTGCTGTAGCAAGAGCGGCAAATGTATTCAGACAAGCAGCACTGCCAATGATGTACAGCACCATCACACTTAATTAACTGGAACATCTTGTTGCAGAGTGATGATCCGCAATACTTGTCGACTCGTAAAGGTAAAGGCCGAAAAAATCACTATGGCACATAGCATGAACTAAAACATAGAATGTCATAACGTATGGACTTGGAATCCAAACATTACAGCCACCTCGTCTTCCCAAAATGGAGCAATCGAAATGCCTGATACAACAGACACGCATACATGGCGGGAACTGCACACGGAAACCGGCTCCTATCCATCAGTAACCTATCTTCTGATTGACGACTTGCATGTCGGGCAGATGGAAGGCGTACAGCGTACGCTATGCCCACCCGAGAAACACCCGGAACCGGTTGTTCGGACTGAGAAGCCTTGGGAGGGAGACGGTGTATGGATGCACAACGGGTGGCTTTATGACCACGATGAACAGGTATTCAAACTATGGTACCACTGCCACGAGCCTAGTTTCCGCGAGGAATATCCGGACTTGGGTTGGCCCTACCGACGGGCCTATGCCGTTTCCGCCGACGCACGTACCTGGGAGAAGCCTGACCTTGGCGTCGTGGAATGGCAAGGGAACACCCACAACAACCTGGTTGCCTTTCCTCCGGCCGGCGGTGACGGGCCCAACGCCAACGTGTTCATGGATCCGCGTAACGACGATCCCAACAGCCGCTACATGGCCCTCAGTTCAGAACGCCATCCCCGACAACCCGGTGAAAAAGCTATCACCTGGCCAGGCGGTCCAGATGCAAAGGACAATCCCAATGGAAGGGGCTTTTACCTCTGTGATTCGCCGGACGGTTTTACCTGGACTCGTCGGCCCAAAATCATCATGAGCCATGCGCTGTGCATGGATGGACCAACCCTCCACGGATTCGACGAAGACCTCAACGCTTGGATCATTTGGTGGCGTCCGCGGATTCAGCTTTACGGCGGCCCGAAATTCCGAACCATGGGTATCAGTATCGCATCTGACCTGGAAAGAGTGCCCTATCCGCAGATGGCACTGGTACCCGACGCTGGCGATGCACCCGGAACCGAATTTGACCGTTGTGCGTCGGTCAAGGTATCGGGGGGATATGTTGCCCTAGTACGTA
>PBAS01000009.1 GCA_002716625.1 Phycisphaeraceae bacterium
CAGCTTTAGTCTTTTTCTTGGCGACAGCTTTAGTCTTTTTCTTGGCGACAGCTTTAGTCTTTTTCTTGGCGACAGCTTTAGTCTTTTTCCTCGCGGCGGGCTGTTGCTTGGCGGAAGGCTGTTTCTTTTTGGTTACTGTACGTTTACTCTTTTTCGAAACCTTCTTTTTGGTTGTTTTCCTGGTAGAGGTGGCTGGCGCGACACGCTGGGTGCCAGCATCCACCCATGCCCGCAGGATGTTATGGGTTTCAATGGCATCATCAGCACGGATAGACCTTTCCAAAAAGGCCTCGATTTCCTGCAGGCTAGCATTGGGTGCAACGGCTTCTGCTTCGGTTAGTAGATCCGAAAGTTGATCGTCGACAGGTATTGCATGGCCATCAAAGCATAGCAGTGTGACTTGTGCGGCCACATATGGCGGCATGCCCGGCAGATTATCGAGACAAGCGCGAACCTCGCGCTTGGGTTTGCGTTTGAGAAAATCGAGGGTCAGCAATTGTTTTCGCTCAAAGATATTATTTAATGTTTCGCGTATGCGTTCTGCACGTTCTTGGCCCATTGGGTAGCGGTTGCCAAGCATGGCAACAATTTCGTGAGGATAGCTCACACGCAACTCATTGATGTCCACGCATTGCGACATAATTCTCTGGAAGGCTTCTGCTGCACCCTGGCGAGACGCATTCCATTCGAGGAAAGCGAGGATTAATTGGGAGACTGGTTCGGCGGGTTCAATTGGTTCCGCGCGATGACGAGCCTTGATCCGTCGCATTAAGGCGTCAAATTTCTTGGCATAGGTGCCAGCATTCTTCATGGGTTCAGGTCCTTGCCGCGGTTTGCTTGGCCAATCGATTCCAAGACAGCCGCTTGTTTTTTCAGTGAGGCATCAAGGCGAAATTCAAGGTGCGGCATCGTTCTCAGCGCGACCGACTCTCGCGCCATGCGATGAATGTGGCCGGCAGCGCTGTTCAGGCCAACGATCGTACGTTTTTCATATTGGGCCGGGAGCACGGAAACATAAATCTGGGCGTCTTTCAAGTTTTTTGCTACGACGATTCGTGTAATACTGACCAGCCCGCGAATGCGAGGGTCTGCCAGTCGCCGCGAAATAACGTTACTGATCGTTCTTTTCAGTATCGATTCAATTTGTTGTTGGCGGATGGTCATCTTGGGATCTATTTTCCGTCGCCTGCAGTCAGTATCTCGGTTACATGATCAGATAATACGCATTGGCGATGGTGGCGGATCTTGTTTACTACATGATCTAGGACACTCTGGCAGCGGGCTGCATTGTTCGAAGCCACCGCGACACCCAGGATGGCGGTACGATGACAGTCGGGCATCCCAACTTCTGCGACCGAAACCTGGTGCTCTCGATGCAGGCGGTCTTTGATGCTGGACACAACCCGTCTTTTGTCTTTAAGCGACTGAGCCCAATCGATCGTCAACTGAACTTGCAGAACACCGATCACCATGGTCGTCACTACTGTTTGCTGGGCTGGCCTTCCATAGCAAGTTTGCGGGCGACGGTTTCAACGTTGTAGCAGATGATCTGATCGCCCGGTTTGAGATCATCGAACCCAGTGATGCGAATGCCGCATTCGGTACCGGTCTGGACTTCACCGACATCGTCCTTGACACGGCGCAAACTTTCGATTGCTCGATTATCAGTGATGACGACGTCGTCACGAAGAATCCGTGCTTTGGCACCACGTTTCATGAGTCCATCGGTTACAAGACACCCGGCGATGAGTCCTAGTTTTCCGATCTTAAAGATCTCTCGGATCTCGGCAGTACCCATCGTTTCTTCCTTGATCTCTGGTTCCAGCATCCCCTCGAGGGCACTGGTGATCTCATTGGTGACGTTGTAGATCACGCGATAAAGCCGGATATCGACACCGCGTCCATCGGCTAGTTCTCGCGCGTGTGGGGAGGCCACCACATGAAAGCCGATGATGATGGCATCGGAGGCTTCAGCAAGAAGGATATCTGATTCATTAATGCCACCAACTGCAGAATGGATTACGCGGACAGACACTTCTGCATTTCCCAGTTTGGTCAGGCTCTTGGTTAACACGTCAATGGAACCCTGCACATCGGCCTTAAGCACGACACGCAGATCCTTCACATTGCCAGCCTGTAAAGTGGCGGCAAAGTTGTCGAGGGTGACCTTGGTTTTGCTAGCTAACTGACGATGGCGTTCGGCATCACGGTATTGCATGGCAACTTCTTCGGCACGTCGTAACGTATCGGTGATGTAGAATTTGTCGCCTGCGTCTGGTACCAGGTCGATGCCCGAAAGTTCCAATGGGGTTGCAGGTCCGGCTTCGGAAAGTGATTGGCCCCGATCGTCGGTCATGTCGCGTACGCGACCGAAAGCACGCCCCACCACGATAAAGTCGCCAACCTTCAAGTGACCCTGTTGTACGAGTACACGTGAAACTGGTCCACGCCCTTCCTGCATTTCGGCTTCGATCACAATCCCGCGAGCTGGGCCATTAAAATCGGCTTTCAGGTCGAGCAACTCGGCCTGGTAGTCAAGCATTTCGAGTAGGTCTGTAATACCCTCGCCGGTTTCAGCGCTGGTTTTAATGATTTCCGTATCCCCGCCCCATTCGACCGGGTTCAGACCGTGTTCGGCCAGTTGCCCCTGAATCTTGCGGATGTTTTCATCATTTGCCTGGGGTAGATCCGACTTATTGAGAGCAACAACAATCCGCACCTCGGCAGCCTTGGCGTGATTGATTGATTCGATAGTCTGAGGCATGACGCCATCATCAGCTGCTACGACCAGAACCACTAAGTCTGTCATGGTGGCGCCACGGGCTCGCATGGAGGTAAAAGCCTCATGGCCCGGTGTGTCCAGGAATACCACTGTGCGTGGTTTCCCATCATGACCGTCGATGGTGATGCGATACGCACCGACATGCTGGGTAATGCCGCCAGCTTCGTGCGTAGCCACATCTGAAGAGCGAATTTTGTCAAGCAAACTTGTTTTGCCGTGATCGACATGACCAAGCACGGTGACCATCGGTGGGCGGCGGCGCAGTTCGAGTGGCTCCCGGTTCTCGAATTCTTCGATGACCAGTTGCTCAGCCGTTTGCTGTTCACGCACTACCAGTTCGATGTCGTATTCCATGGCCAGTTCCATTGCTGCTTCGGTTTCGATAGCAGAATTGATTGTGGCCATGATGCCTTTGTCAAACAGGTATTTGATGACATCACTGCTCTTGATACCCGTGCATGCGGACAGTTCCTTGATCGTAATGGGTTCAGCGATTTCGACCGACCCGCCAATTTCCGCCGGGGTTGGCGCTGTATAGGTGGTCGACTCGCGTTTTTTCATATCGCGACGACGCTGTTTGAGAAAGCCTGGTGCGCCGCGAAGTCGGGCATCCAGTTCGATTAGGTCCTGTTCGCTGAAATTACTGGGTCCAGTTAGTTGTGCGTCAGCAGACCGTCCGCGCCTGGTGGTCAGTGATCGGCGTTTGTTGGATTTGCCTGTTTGTCCCGAATCCTTTTCTTCTGTGGCGCCACGTCCACGTGCGGGTCCATGTGAGCGGGTAATACCGGCAACGTTACCGTCGGCCAGGGGCGGTTTTGGAGATGCGTCTGGCTTGGGGCTTGGTGGTCGTTGGGGGCGCAATATGTCGGGTTGTTCAATGCGGATGACCTTAGGGCCCTTGAGGGTGGCTTCCTGTGGTTTTTGAAGTTGCTCGCCAGCGGGCTGAACAATCGATGGTCGATTGGGGACGTTGGGTTTGCCAATTGGACCAGTTGGTTCGGTGGTTGCAGGATCCTCCGATGTGGCACCAGTTTTCTTGATCTGCGCTGGTTCCGTCGGGGTTTGTGGTTGGGGCTGAACCGGGGGCTGTGGTGCAAGCTTTTTGGCCTTGCCAGTTATGGAGGCAGGGGTTGGGGGCTGTTCGGTTACGCTAGTCGGTGGCGGCGGTGGAGTTGTAGGCGGTGGGACAGCTATAGGTGTAGCAGATACAACGGGTTTCTGGGGGGCTTTATTGACCGGATTGGCCATGCGTTTTGCAGTTGGTCGGCGGCGAGCAGGTTTCCGAACCTTGGTCAGATCAACCTTGTCGGCAACCTCCACGGCGGTGTGCGCTTGTTCGCTGGCGCTGTCGGTAAACCACTCGTTAATCGTCGCCTCCAGACCCACCTTGACGGTTGACATGTGGTTTGTAATGCCCGGTACGCCTTCGGCTTGGCATTTGGCCACGATCGCTTTGCTGTCGACCCCCAATCCCTTGGCGACCTGAAATACGCGTTTGGCCTTAGCCATAAACCATTCCTATCATCGTCCGCTGCGGTCGAACTGGACCGTGCGGTTTCTTAAGTTAAAGGTTCTCTTAATCCGTCGGTCCTTGCTGCGGTGAAGAAGATTCCGATTCTTGCAACTCACCATCTACGGGTGATGTTTCAGGTAATTCAGCTGCCGACGCCGCATGTTGCCGCTCCAGTACATCGACAATTGAACCCCCGTCATCAGCTGAATCCGGCTTATCCGCCACCTGACTGGTCGTGTCATCAGCCTTTATGGCTTCATCTGGATCAGGTAGTTTGCTATCACCCACGCCAAGTACGGCTGCGGCCTGCTGTTCACCGGGTGTGCCCACCAAGCCGGCCTCTTCCTCTTGTCTTCGCTTCTCGGCTTCTTCCTTGTCACGTTGTTGTTCTTCTGCAACCTGTTTACCCCGTTCAACGGCCAACTGTACTATTTGTTCGGACTGTTCACTACTGCATTCCAATGATTCTGCCAGGTACTCGCCACCGACTTCTTCGACATCGAAGACGCTGATTACACCGAGCGCGGCGAGTCGGTCAATCTGTTGTTCAGTGATGTCTTCAACTTGTTTGATGCAGTTTTCAAGTGTATCGAGGCTCTTGGTGTATTCAGCTGGAGTGAGGATGTCGATATCCCAGTTCGTGAGTCGGGCTCCGAGGCGCACATTCTGGCCCCGTTTGCCGATGGCAAGAGACAGTTGGTCTTCATTGACAACGACGGTGGCACGTCCGAGTTCAAAGCAGAGGCTGATTTCCGCAACTTCTGCAGGTTTCAATGAGTTCTGAATGAGGATCTGGCTCGATTCATTGAATCGGACGATATCGATCTTTTCCCCGCCGAGTTCGTCGACGATATTTTTGATCCGACTACCACGTACTCCTACGCATGCACCAACGGCATCGACTTTTGAATCAATTGAACTGACTGCCACTTTGGTACGGTGTCCCGCCTCGCGGGCCATTGCTTTAAGCTCAATGATTCGTTCATTAACCTCGGGAACCTCGACTTCAAATAGCCGTCGAATAAAGTCTGGATGACCTCGACTAAGGACAATTTTGACTTGGTTACCCGCGTCGCGTACATCGAGGATCAGGCAGCGAACCCGTTCGCCTGGTTGATGTTGCTCACCGGGAATTTGCTCGCTGCGCGGCATGAAGCCTTCAGCGCGACCGATTTGCACCACCAATGCGCCACCCTCATAACGTTGAGCCATTCCGGTAACCAACTCACCAACTCGGTCAATGAACTCTTCGTAAATACTCTGCCGCTCATCTTCACGGAATTTCTGGATCATGACCTGCTTGGCAGTCTGAGCAGGGATTCGTCCCAGTGACTCCAAGGGGATCTCCTCTTCTCCGCGGAAGATGTGAATTTCGCCTGAAAGCCGGTCAATCTGGGCCGTGAATTCGTCGCTGTCAAGGGCGTTAAAGTGTTTGCGGGCAGCTGATACGAGTGCTTGCTCGAGATCACCGAATAGTGACTCTTTATCCACGTTGCGATCACGCGAAATCGAGTCGAGGCCACGTAGCAGTTCAGATGGGTTCACAATGGTCGCCTTTCATTCAGTTGTCGAGCAGTCCTGCCGCTCCTATTCAGTGTGCCCCGCCAAATTCTCCCGGCCATTACCTTTTGCGCCCGGCGGTGGACGCCCTTATAAAAGACGAAAACCACGATCCGCCAGATAAAGCGTTCGTGGTCTGAGCAAACGACTCATACCCGGATCCTTCCAGAATTCTTTTTCGATGGAATTCCAGACCCGGCGAAGAGGAGTCGACCGAATTGCCCACGTTACGTTAACGCATGGCGGTCAACTCCTTGCCCAGAAGCATGTGGCGGCAGGTCAATGCCATCGTCTAGCCACCCATTGCCTCCCTGCACCGCTGAATACCTGGTTCATGAAATTTGCCTCAAACAGTTCAGCAGCCAACTAGCCGCTCACATATCCGACCATAAGGGCCTTTTGACGCGGTAAAGTCTATTAAACTCTGTCCAGTTGTCAAGTTAGGCCGATAAATCAGCTGGTTCACTTCGAGATATTTTGGGTATGGTGCGTGGATCTACCCTGCATAGTGGTAATCCGGACCACTGCACTTGATTGTCGATTGTGAAGTGAGCATAATACCGCCTCATCAATCAGAAGGTTGATGCCGTCAAAGTATGAAGGCAGGCTAAATTATGGCTCATTCATTGAGTGCCAAGAAACGCGTTCGGCAGAATATCACGCACCGTGCGAGAAATCGATGGCGTAAGACCCAGTTCCGTGAAGGGATTCGGGTATTCAACGAAACAGTCTTGCATGGCACGGTAGAGGATGCACAGAAGCAACTGCCTGGCTTATACAAGTTATTGGATCAGGTTGCCGCCAAAGGTACGATCCACAAGAACACGGCTTCACGTTATAAGAACCGGCTCTCAGCCCGGTTGAATCACAAGCAAGCACAGGGTGGCACTGTATAGCAGCTTATTGTTGGGTAGCCTGCCTAATTTCAGTCAATATCTTTAGTTTCGTGGAAAAGATTCCGATTGGTGGTTGGCTCGCTATAGGTTTATCAACTGCAACAATGCCCCCTAGCTTTTGGCGGATTCCTGGGAGCCGCTTTTGGTTAGCATGGCCGGCCTTCCAAGGGTTTAGCCATTTTTCAAGGCCTTCTCATTGTTTCCATGGATCACCTTCGGGTGTGGCGCAGCGTTCGTGCACAACCATGCGAAGTGGTAGGGGGCTGGCATAAGCCCAGATCATGGCCATGGTTTGGTCCGTTTCATTGGCAAAATAGTGGACACGTCCACGAGGTTGAAGAGCAGTTGCGTAATCTGACAGTGTATAGCGACGGCCTTCGACTAGGCACGTAGCGTTACCCTCTATGATGCATATGGACTCATCGAAGTCATGGAGATGTGCTGGCAGGCGTCCCGTTGGATGAAACAGGCCATAGCCTCCACTCATCCCAATACCCGGCAATAGATTTTCATTGAAGAAATCAATGAATGATATATGGGGCCCGGCTTCGTATCGTCTGGCTAGGCTGAATCGTGTGACCCGTTCCATTCCCGGGCATCCACTAGCGCTATCAGGCATGGTTCTTTGAGGGTAGGTCTGGTCGATCAGTTCGCGACTTGGTGTATCGGTTCCCAGAATGGCATGCAGTACAGCAGGTTTATTGGGCGAGGGGTTGTATCCGGTATGCGGAACACCGTGGGGGATGGTAATGTTGTCCAGCGGTTGTAACTCGTAACGGCGCCCCTCCACTTCGATCACCATCCGCCCGGAGATAAGCGTGGCCGATTCGCCAAATGGATGTTGGTGGTAGGGAATCTGGGCTCTGGGCTTAAAGGTGGCAAATCCAGTCGTCAGATTACGTGCGTTGTTGTGAGTGCCCACGAGGATCTCAAAAGTGACGCCCGCTTCGACTTCGGCTTTGGGGCCTGTTCCCAAGGAATTCATCACTTCCAATCGGTCAGGTCTCATCGATTCAGGTGGCCTTGTAACCGTCGGCACAACGGTTTCGGTATTTTCCGAAGTGAAAGTCGGGGTGATCTTGGTATCACGGCCCACCGTTTCAAGGCAGTTGTGCAGACTACGTACCATCAGCCCACCATCGAGTCCCAGCCCGATCATGCCAAAGCCCTGTTCGCGGCGCTCGATCAGGTTCTCATTGCCTGTGGCAACCACGCCACAGTGTTTGCATTGGGCACGGATGGCATCTTTCGTGGCCAGAATCTGTTCTGCAACACCGGGACCTTCCCATTGTCCGGGGTAGCCTGCAGTAGAGGAGTAATCAGCCGGGCCAAAAAAGAATACCTCGATGCCATCTACATTCAGGAGCTGAGCGATATTTGCACCTCCTTTGACAGATTCGATGATGGGGACCACCAAGACCTTTTCGTTGGCTTGTTCAGCATGTTCAGCAAAACATTGCCCCCAACAAGTTGCACGCTCGGCTCCAATTCCACGAAGCCCCTCGGGGGGATAGTGAGCGTAGGCAACCGCATCAGTCAGTTGTTTGGCCGATTCAATCCACGGGACAACCACGCCGTCAGCACCGATATCGAGCGAGCGTTTGATCAGACCAATGTTGACTTCTGCCACACGAACCAATGCAACCGTGTTACTGCGTACGGTTGCGCGGATATGCTCAAGAATATCACGCCAGTCTAGGTGCCCGTGTTCGGCATCGATGACAACCCAATCCAGCCCCAAAGCGACCGCCATTTCGGTGATGCTGGCGGATTCCAAGGTCACCCACAGGCAGTAAACTGGTTCATTGGCCGCAAGCTTCTCACGGAACTGTTGAAGGGCGGGAATCTTCATTGCCTAAGACTCAGGTCCAAAACGGTTAAATCTCGATTGGTGCCATGGGGCATTGTGAATGCCTCCAAGTGAATCCTATGTATCGTCCATCTGCCAGCGACCAACTGCGCACGATAGGTACTTGCAGTGAGATTGCAAAACCCCTGCCAGAGGTAACTGCCGGATAGGTATAAGTTGCAGCAGGTATATTTTGTATGCGTTGAAGGTGTGGTGCAGTCCGGGGGATACTGCTAGACGACCAGCCCGGCATCGCCTGAGAGTCGGTGGGCGCAATGGAGGTGGTGATTTATAAATTTATTTTTAATAATTATTTAAGATAAATTCCAGGTCAACAGTGGTCATGCTTGAAAATGTTACACGGGGGGATGGCTAGGATTCGAGCCGTGCCCGCCCGCCCGCCCGCCGGGCATCGGCAACCTGCCCACGATGCATGAGCCAATGGTTGGCCACCATCATAAAGCAGTCGCGATAGGTGGCGAGATAACTTTGATATTTCGGCGGTACGTTTTTGCTTGGTTGGTCAAGATCCTCTTCGCTGAATTGTTCAAGCAGTTCCATGTGTCCGTGGCGTAGATCACGGCATCTGGTCAGCAGGTTGCCCATGGATGGATAGATAATGTCGTCGTCCATGGGCTCCGTACCACCTTGGAAGTGCTCCTTGAGGTCTGCAACCGCACTGGGTTGGTCAAGCATTATTTCATCAAGTAATACACCATCGGAATAGATCAGATGTCCCAAGATCCACAGCGGGTGATTGCCGCCCATGGGTGTGGGAAAGACCAGTGGTTTGCTCTTCATATCCTCTATAAGTGGCAGGACCATGGCCATGCTGGTTTGAAGGTTGGTTTTGATCAAAATTCTGGATTGCATGGTTGGCTGCCTATGGCTGTGATCTTATCTGTATTGAACCAATATTGGTATGGTCGGATTATATTCTCCCGCCCGCTGGGAAATGGGCAAGATTTTTTGGCTGTAAGCGGGTGGTACAAATGATGATTGGGGCAGGAAAGATATTCTGATTCTATTTATAGAACGATTTTAAAGATGGATAGAGTTCTTTGAACTCGAGATATGACCGCTGATATTGGTCGATGTCAGTTGGTACTGCTTCGACACGTTGGTTAGCTTCCGGCCAGCTATCTATGGCCTCTAGCCAAGTTTTAAATCGGCCGGCCGCACAGGCGGCGAGCATGGCCGCACCTTTGGCGGTGGTGTCACCAGTTGATGGGATCAACTGCACATCTAGAACAGCTGCAATGATGCGTTGCCATACTTTACTATCACCACCACCACCACAGATCGCTGCGCAGCTTGGGTTGATATTCATGGAACCCAATACCTCGAATGCATCCTTGAAGGAGAAGGCGACACCTTCAAGAATGGCGCGAGTCATGTCACGGCGTGAGGTATGTTGATTCAGGTTGGTAAATGCGGCTCGGATGTTGGAATCCAGATGAGGGGTACGTTCTCCGCATAGGTAGGGGGCGAAGAGTGCAGTCGGTGGGTTGGAGGTATCTATCTCATTAACAAGTTGTTCTGGTTCAAGGCCGGTGATATCCGACCACCATAGGAGACTGGCGCCAGCAGATTGTTGCACCGCGGTACAGATCCAGTGGGCGTGATCAACGAAGTAACCGGTATGGATCCGGCCCTGTGGATCGATGCGCGGCTCATTGAGTACGCAGTTCACATTGCCCGCCGAGCCAATGACAATCTGGACCATCGAGGGATCATGCAGGCCGGCACCCAAGGCGGCGGCAATGGAGTCGCCGGCACCAGTGGCAACGGCAGTGCCTTCGGGCAGGCCAGACCACGCTGCGCCAGATGCGGAGATGCTACCGATTTGCTCGGTACTGTTTGCAAGGGTGGGGAAATTAATGGGTGGTAACGCCAGTAATTCCATGATGGCGTCATCCCATTGCCCTTGATGGATATCAAGAATGAGGCTATTGGCTGCATCAGAATAGTCACTCACAATCTGGTCCGTAAGCGAGAGGGTTATGAAGTCCTTTGGAAAGATTATATGTGTTGCGGTTTGAAAAACTTGTGGTGTGTGTTCGGCAATCCACATCAATTTCGGAGCCGTGTAACCTGTGACTGCACAGTGACCAGTCATTGCAAGTAGCTGGTTTGCTGGAATGCGATCCTCGATGATCTGACACTGGACGTCGCAGCGACTATCACACCACATCTGGACCGGGGTAACAGGTTGTTGGTGCTGGTCAATCAGTACCGGTCCATCCATCTGCCCGGTTGCAGCAATCGCCGCGGGAGTAAGCGAAAGCTCTTGGAGTTGTTGGGCCAATTCTCGAAGTACCTGCCCTGCGATTTCATGCCACGTATAGGGGTCTTGTTCGGCAATACCGCCCAATCCAGTACGGATCAGGTGGGTACGCTTGGCCGCGGCGACGCATTGGCCGGACTCATCGAGCCCTACTGCCTTGATGCTGCTGCTGCCCAAATCAAGACCGAGGAATGCTGGATCATTCATGACTGTGACAGAAATGCATTTCCTGTAGCGTTGCTCCGAATGCCTGTACGCGAGATGGCAGTTTTTTGTTGGTTGGATCCTCAAGTGCATCGCAAATAATCTTGGCCAGTTCGTCAATCTGGCCTGACTGTAGGCCCATCCGAGTGACTTCTTGTACACCCAGTCGGATTCCTGCTCCACCGTGTTCAGCTGGCAATTCCACGGCACCCGTCAGGATGCCAACATCTTCCAGTCGGGTAACGGCCTGTTTGGAATCAGTGACCTTGAGCAGAATGGTCTGACTTTTTGTTGCCCCCTGGGCTGTACGCACGGTAGGAATGCCAAGCTCTTCTAGTGCATCAGCTAAGGCAATCGCATTTTCAACCATCGTTCTGGCATATTGTTGACCGTAGGCGCGCCATTCAGACAACAGCGCAATGACTGCGGGGATTCGCATGAGATGATGGTTGGTCACCAGACCTGGATAAAGTGCTGGAAGCATCCGCTGCACATCTGCGTCCGTCTTGCCTAGAATGATTCCACCTTGTGGACCACAGAATGTTTTGTGGGTTGAAGCAATAATAAGGTTGGCACCATCATCCAAGGGTTGAGGAAACTGGCCGCCTGCAATCAGTCCCAAGATATGAGATGCATCCATGAGCAGTGTGGTCTGGGTCTGTGCACAAGCATTGGCGATGTCCTTAAGAGGCGTTGGGAACAGGTAGTTCGAACTTCCGAGGATCACCAGCCGGGGTCGCCGAGTTTTGATTTTTTTGATGGTGGCTTCGATGTTGACCTGAAACGCTGCACCGTCAAATGGGACCGACTCCACGCGCAGCTGGATGATGCGTGCATCACTGAGTTTAGATGCCAGTCGATGTCCCCCTGCCACCCGATCCAGTTCAAGAACCAAGTCGCCGCTATCACATAATCCCATGATGGCTGCTGAGCCGGCGACATGACCGGACAGTGCTCGCAGGTCAGCGACACCTGCATGAAACAAGCTGCATGCCTCGGTCAACGCACGTTCCTCAAGATCCATGAGGTAACGGTTGCCGGTGTACTTGCGGTCTCGTACGTTCAGTCCCTCATAGTTGCCGTATCGATGTCCCAACTCCAAGCTGTAATAGCGAGCCACGTCATCACTCATGATATTTTCTGATGCGATCAGGTTGAGTGTTTGACGGCGGTAGGTTTGGTGTCGTTGGAGTGCTTCTTCGATCCAGGTACAGCTTTCAAGCCAGTCATTGGTCATGAATAAACCGGGCTAGTACTTAAACCCACTGTCTCGCAGGTGGATAAAAGGTTCAGTATCTGAAAGCTTGGCACCGCTGATCACGCGGCCAACGAATAGATCGTGGTCGCCTTCAACATCGATATGTGTAGCCACTTCGCATTCGAGGTAGGAAAGAGATTGAGCAAGGATAGGCGCGCCTATCCTTGTATCAGTGAGCAAATCGAATCCGAGAAATGGATCTTCATTATTATCAATGCCACTTGCGAATTTGCGAAGTAGGATTTTATCATCCTTGGGGAGCTGGCAGAGGCCAAATTGCCGCGATTCACTGATTAGTGGCATGATGGGGCGACCTTTGCCAATGACAGCACAAACCATGGGTGGCTTGAAGCTGACCTGCTGTACCCAACTCACCAGCATTCCGGTTCGCTGGTCCTCGTATCGAGCGGTGAGAATGAATAGGCCCGACGGGATGCGTCCAATTGCTCCGCCGATAGCATCGTGTAGAGGATCTTCAGTTATCATTCATTCAACCTTCTACATGTATTGAACAATGCAAGCCATCGCGCCAAGTCTCTCTTTATTCACATCGTATTGCAGTAGCCCGGACAAACCTGTGGTGCAGTTCGCCCGTTTCAACTATAAATGGCTTCGATGACAATTCACGCTGCCATGTTTGATCTTGACGGGACATTAGTGGACACACTATCTGACATTGCCGCAGCGGGCAACTACACCATGGCCCAACTTGGTCGCCCGGCATTGACCATCGAGGAGTACCGGATGTTAGTTGGTCGTGGCACAACATGGCTTTTTAGCAGGGCATTGGGTACGGACGATCCATTGTTACTTACCCGGGCCAATGAATTCTATACACGGTACTACGATGCACATGGCACGGATCTGAGCCAGCCATACGATGGGATTTCGCAGCTTTTGGATTCGGTCAGTGCTGCCGGCTTGAAGTTGGCTGTTTTCAGCAATAAGCCACAGCGGGCAGTTGACCAGGTTATGGCCAACATTTTCAGCCGCTGGCAGTTTGACGTGGTAGAAGGTTATCGCGAAGGTCGACCTCTCAAGCCCGATCCAACGGTGGCGTGGGAGATCTGTACCCGATTAAATATTGCAGCTAGCGACTGGGTTTTTCTGGGGGATACCGCCATTGACATGAAGACGGCACGGTCTGCAGGGATGTTTGCAGTTGGGGCTTTATGGGGGTTTCGTGACAAGGCGGAACTTCAGGAGGCCGGCGCTGAGGCGATCATTGGGCGGCCTCAGGAGATGCTAGACCTGTTCTAAGGCTTCAGCCAGACCGCGGCGCCATTCGAGATAGCGGTAGGTGATGGCATGTTTCACGTGTAGATCGCGGATTTTGTTCATCATTTGCTCGTACAACTTCTGCTGCCAATTCTCCGTCCCTTCCTGGCAGAAAAACACGCGGCAACCCATTGGACGGCTACCGTGGATCGAGCACAGCTTGGTGACTTGATAAGGACACGGTGCCTGACGGTCGATTTGATGTTCAGGCGGTAGTGGGGATTGGTTAAGAACCCAGGCAATTTCTAATCCGGTCACATACAACCGGTGTTCAAATTGATCAAAGTTACAACATCGTCCTGAGATCCAGCATGTTGGATTACGTTGTGACACTTCCTGGTCTAACTGATCGTATAAATCACGAATGGACTGGCTGATTTTCGGCTTGGCAGCAATACGTCGCCACTGTGGCCACAACTCACGGTGCGGTGCCTTGTCGATGTTTTGTTCACAATTCCGGTGTGCTGTCACGAAGGATGCGTATTCTTTCTACTGGGACAAGCGGGCCTTTGCCGGAGCCGGGGCAGACGTTCCGTGTCTGCTGCCATGCCTGTTTGGTTTGGATGTTATCCGACCAGAATGGCCATGTACGACATTGAACCGGTCGAGCCGGGTAGATGCTGCAGGTCGCTTTGCCATCAACTGATCGGCCGAGAAAAATACAATCATAGCCGGTATCGGCTGGTCGCTCATTCAGTGTTGTTCTGCCACTTGCTTTGTGGGTGTACAGATTATGGAACTTCGCGATTGAAATATTCAGGTAATCGGCAATATTCTTTGCTTCAGTTTCATCCACCCACACATACCCAGGCGGCCCCGTGCAACAGTCTCCGCATTGGGTACATGAGAAACGCAGTCCATCGGCATACCATTCCTTTTTGTCCATAGTGCTACCTTACCGGCGTTCTTCCATGTTTTGCAAATTTGGCCATTGGAAATAGTTATTGAAGTATGCCGTTACGTTGTTGTGCAATGGTTGTTATTCGATCAGGACGCGGAGATGGGCTTCAACACAGCGGCTGAGTGCCGGTAGATCATAACCCCCTTCCAGCAGACTTATCAGTTTCTTGTCACAGTGTTGGTCCGCGACATGCTGGAGTTCCTGGGTCATCAAGGCAAACCCTTCGGGCGTCAGGTTCATCTGTGCCAGTGGATCGGGTGCGGCGGCATCGAACCCTGCACTGATCAATAAGGCCTGTGGTTCAAATCTGTTGAGGGTAGGTAGAACGGATTGTGTAAATGCGTTGCGATAATCAGCATCACCATCACCAGGTGCCATCGGTAAATTCAATGTATATCCCTCGCCCTTTCCGATACCGGTTTCATCAGCGAAGCCGGTTCCGGGATAGCATGTAAGAGGATCCTGATGGAGGCTGATGAAAAGAATGTCACTGCGATGTTCGAAGATATGCTGTGTACCATTTCCATGATGGACATCGAAATCGACAATTGCCACACGTTTTAAACCATGTTGTTGGCACAGATGTTCTGCTGCGATAGCGATGTTGTTAAACATGCAGAATCCCATGGAACGGTCACGTTCAGCATGATGTCCCGGTGGCCGCACAGCACAGAATGCATTATTAACCTGCTTTTCCATCACTGCATCAACGGCGGCAAGCACGCCATCAACGGCCATGAGGGCAATTTCATAGCTACGTTCACAGATTGCTGAATCGGGTACGTCGATAAAAGGTTGCCTGGTCTGGCATGCAGACTTCAGGCGATCGATATACCCCGCACCATGAACCTGACGTATACGCCCGAGATCTGTGGCTTTAATTGGCAGGGTGACAATCTGTTCAAGCACACTGGATGTGCCTAGCATTTTCCCAATCGCTCGAATCCGGTCGGGCCGTTCAGGGTGGCCATGGCCCGTGTCGTGCAGGCAGTAGGTTTCGTCAAAGATCAGTCCTGTAGTCATGGCGTTACTGTTCGCAATCCTGCTGCATTTCAACGTATTGGGAAGGAAGGTCTATTTGCCTACAATTTTTTTTCGACGGAGGATGTGGTGGTAGTGTTGAGCAAATCGGTGCGCCTCATCGCGAATGGCCTGGCAGAACCGCAGACCATGATTTTGACGAGATAGTTTGATCGGTTCGCTTTGTGTTTGAACGTAGATTAACTCCTGTTTCTTGGCAAGAGAAATTACCATGGCTGGTTTGACTTCCAGTTCATCGAATACCTCGAGTGCTGCATGTAATTGTCCCAGTCCACCATCGATGATGATCAAATCGGGATACAGTTCGTTGCCGGCTCCAGCATCCCGGTAACGCCGACTAACAACCTCACGGATGGCGGCGTAATCGTCGTTGGTGGCTGTTTGGATTTTGTAGCGGCGGTACTCAGTCTTGAGTGGCCGACCATCGATAAAGCAAACCTTTGATCCGACCGTTTCACCACCTTGCAGGTGTGCAATGTCGATGCATTCGACACATCTCAGTGGTTCGTCATGCTTCAACGTCTTTTGCAATGACTCCATGCCTTTTTGGGCCGAAACATAGAATGATTCTGTCTCGGGTTGCCAACCCTGTGATCGTTTGCCTCGTTCATCGAGTTTTTCAATGGCTTGGATCTGGTCACGCAAGACACCAGCATTCTCATATTCCTGGTTTTCTGAAGCTGTTTGCATCTGTTGGCGTAGATCACGAAGCATCACGCTGCGTTTGGATTCGATGAATCGGATGAATCGATCGATATCAATTCGATAGTCTGGTTTTGATATTTTGGCGGCGCATGGTGCGGTACATTGTTTGATAGGGTAGAGCAGGCAGGGTCGGAAGTGATGACGCGTGTCATCTTTATCCATGATTTTCAGGTGGCAGGTCCTAAACTTGAAGGCCCGCTGTAGTAGTTGTACGGACTCACGCAGGGCATAGACACTGGTGAAGGGGCCTAGAACCTTTGCGCCTTGGAACTCAGGGGCGTTTGGTTGTCTGGTGATATACACACCGGGGAAATCATCACGCAGGGTGATTGCGAGGTAGGGGTAGCTCTTGTCATCGGTCAATCGTTCATTGAATCGTGGGTGCAGGTCCTTGATCAGGCGGTTTTCAGCGAGCAGGGCCTCCCACTCGCCTTCACATTCAATCACATCGAAGTCGTCAATAAGATCAAGCATGGATTGTTTCTTGGGACTAAGCCCGGTCCCCCCCAGCGCCGCCGACGGTATGAAGTAGCTACTCACCCGGTTGGGCAGGCTGGATGCTTTCCCAACGTAAAGAACAACGCCCTTGGCGTCCTTCATCAGGTAGACGCCAGGGACCTTCGGTAGCTGTCTCGCCTTTTCACTGAGTTGTTTGAGTTTTTCTGGTTGCACGGGTTTTCGCAGATTATACCCTGATTGCTTAAAGCTTTGTCCCTTTTACGGTTGGCGGATACATTGGCCGCTGCCCGCCGGTGAAGCAGTACTTGCTTGTGGCTAACAGTCTGAAGATCATGGGGGCCAATGAAAGGAGTAGTTGGTTTTGCGGCCTATTATCATTGGAGCAGGACGTGGTAGTCGGTTGAAGGCGATGACCGATCAGCAGCCAAAATGCTATGCGCCCATTGGTGGCCGCCGCATTTTGGATTGGACATTGGAAGCATTTGAGGGTGCTGGCTTAGGCGATCCCCGCAATGTGGTGTTTATCGGCGGATATCGAGTTGATCAGATTCGCACGGACTACCCCAAGATGACTTTCTGTCACAACCGGGACTGGCAGAACAACAACATTCTTGCATCGTTGTTCTGCGCTGAGGGTTTTATGGAAGAGGGTTTTGTCTGTTCCTACTCAGATATTCTTTTTCGTGATACGGTCGTCATGCGAGCATTGAACCACCCGGGCGACATCGTGATTTGCGTGGACACCCATTGGCGGGATCGTTATGCGGATCGTTCACAGCATCCGGAAGATGATGCTGAAAAGGTTACCGCTACTGGTGATCGGATTATCCAGATCAACCGCTCAATCAGTTCGCAGGAGGCGGCTGGTGAATATATCGGCGTGGCCCGGTTTTCATCCCGAGGTGCGCAACTTCTACGTGAACATTACCACCGCGTTCGGGCACAATTTACAGGCAGACCTTGGCGGCAGGCTTCCGTATTTGAAAAATCCTATTTGATTATCCTGTTGGAGGAAATGATTGAACGCGGAGTAGATATCCACATGGTGACCACTGAGGGTGATTACATGGAAATTGATACAGAGGAAGACTATGCATTGGCAAATCGCAACTGGCCCCGGACCCTGCTTGATGACACAGCTCATTAGAGTGGTGATCCATGCAATCAGAACTGCAATCAATTCAAACGGCGGTAACTGCATTGGAGGATGCATATCAGGCTGTCTTTGAGGTGGCATATATCGGCATGACCGCGGATCAGATTGATGTCGTGATTGAACAGCAGCTCGCTTCTCACGGGGCCAAGTTGCCTGAGAAACGGGCAACCAATACCCCCTTCGTCGTTGCTGCTGATGGCTTAGCTCCGAAATTACGCATCAACCGGGTACCGCTGGAACGTGACAAGCTATGGGCCATGGACACGTCCGTACATGTGGATGGCTGCTGGGCTGATCTTGGTCGTTATGCCTGGTTTGGTTCGTTGCCTCAGCATATCGGTGAAGCTCATGACCGCCTGCTGGCCCGCCAGGAACTGATCGCTCACGCGATCCGGCCAGGAATGGGCATGGATGAAATTTACAAGGTGATCCCACCTGGCCCGGGGTTTGAGATCCATCGGATAGGAAGTGAGCCGCACCTCATGCCGTTCTGCGGGGATGTTATCCCCGCGGTGATCGAGAAGATGGACCAAAGCGTAGCGCAGGGACTGGTGTATGAAACGGGGCAGGTTATCTGCATTGAACTGTGGGCGGGTATGGTAGGTGGGATCGAGGATATGTACCGTGTGGAGGCAGATGGCGTTGCTCGGATCAGCAGTTCACAACGATGCATTCGAGAGATCAAGGTTGATGATTGATGGCGACAGCCAATACCGAATCACAATTTGATGGGCCTCGCCCGGCAGCAATGGCAGATCGCGAATCAGCTCTGGAATCGATCAACGATGTGTTTCGTATTTCCCATGGTTTGCCACCGAACATTCACCACAAGTATCAACATGTTTATGCGCCGCAAAACCTAGAAAACGTGATGATCGTCAAGGATGGTTCTTGTGTTGTCAGTTCAACGGGTATCTGGGTTAATCAGATTCATCTGGGATCGGCAACGCTAACCGTTGGCGGCATCAATGCGGTAACAACCCTGCCCGCGTATCGGCGGCTTGGACTTGGTGGCAAAGTGATGTCAATGTGTGCCGACCGGATGAAAGAATTGGGCTGTCACATTGGCTTGCTGGGGACTCGGATCACGAATTGGTACCGTAAACTGGGATGGGAAAATGCGGGTACAGTCTGCTTTTTTCATCTGAATCGATCAAATATCTCCTTGTTGCCCGAACTTTCCACCAATGAATCGGTTCAGGAACTCGGAAATGAACCGGATGATATGGTGCTGGAGTCACTGGTTCACCTCCGCAATCACGACCGTCTTGGCGGGAGTCGATCCGTGGACCTGATGCGTGTTCTGCATCGGGCTAATAATCAACCACATGTCATCTTCGCACTGCGAAATCGTCAGCCGGTTGCCTATCTGCTGATTGTGAATCGTCTGGTCAAGGAATGGGCTGGGCCAGGCAATACCGTGGCGGGTCTGATTAGAGCTTGGTACGAATCAAACGATGACCTACAGATGAGCACAAGCGCACGTGATGCCAACAATGAGGTGGTTTTTAGTGATCACTTGGAGGTGGTCTCGCCAGCATGTGGACATGAACTGCCCCAATTGTTCCAATCCATTAATCTGCCGTGCCGGCGGTATTATTTGGGTATGATTCTGGTTCTTGACCCGAGGGCAATACTTGATGCATTTGGCCATGACCAAATCAAGGTAAACCAGCAAGGTGATTGTTATGCTTTGGAGTCTGGTGGTTTGACGATGTCGGCAACACAAGGGCAATTGGCCAAGCTGCTGTTTGGCCCCGAACGACTTGGAAAGTTTTCAGATAATATCTTGCCGCTTCCCTTGTGGCAGTGGCCATTTGAACGCGTTTAAAGGAGATGAATAATCGATGGCGGATTCAGCATCAGACCCTAAATTGGATTCAAGACTCAACACGCCAAAGCAGATGGTGAATTATTTTGGATCGAAGATGCGTACATTTGATGATCGCGTGTCTCGGCCGCCTATTCACAATCCCAAAGATCTACTGGATCAACTGCCTGAATTACAGGGTTCCATGTCAGCTGCTTGCGATTGGTTGATCGATGTGGCCCAGGTGGTCACCGAGCAAGTGGATCCCCAGCAGAATCCGCGTAACCTTCGCCACGATTACTGGAAGGGAGCCTTTCGCGGTGAGTACCGAGTGGGGACGAAACAGTGGGATTTCTTCTGCCCGTGTTGGCATGGCGCGCAGGCTGTCAAGGCGTTGTGCTTAGCTTATAAGGTTACTGGAGAACAGCGGCATCTAACTGCAGCACGTATGGGGGGCGATTTTATTCTCCGGTGCCAGATAAAAGATGGTCCGGATGCTGGGCTGATCCTTGCCTATGAGGATTTGCCGGACAAGGTAAACAGTGCAGCGATTTTGGAGTCACTAGATGGTTTGTTTCATCTGGCGGATACAACAGGTGATAAGCAATATGAACAGGCAGCCATTGCGGCGTTACGTTGGGTGCGGGATCATGTGTGGGTCAAGGGTGAAGGTTTGATCTGCGATCGCTACGACCATGTGGAACGTAAGAATGTTCCTGTTCCTCACATTTCAAAAGATGGTGGTCCGGGTCGACCACTGGCAGATGATGCAGTGTTTCTCAAGGGTTACCAGAGGTCTGGTGACGAAAGTCTTCGCGAGGTGTTCTACGACATTCTAAAGCGTCTGCTGGTCGATGAACGGCCTGAGGGCAACTGGGTTGATTACGGTCCTTGTTTTCGAGAAACCGGTGAAATCCATCCCCGCCATGCCTACTGGTGGGGCAAACCTATGATGGATGCTTACCGTGATAGTGGTGAGCAGAGGTGGTTGGATGCAGCACACCGATCAGCCACTTGGTATACCAAGGCGCAGCGTCGTGATGGAGGCTTGTTTCGCATGACAGATTTGAATTTCGATACCGGTTGCTTCAACCAAGCAACCAGTGGCATTGTCTGTGCGGCGATTTTTTGGATCGAACTATTCGAGCTTACCGGTGAGGTTAAATGGCTGGAACCGATGGGTAAAGCGCTTGATTTTGCAATAAGCGTGCAGTTCATCGAGCCCCAGGATCCAAATCTAAAAGGATGTATTTTGGAAAAGGTTTTGCCACCGGATGGAACCGATCGCAGCCCATATCACATACGGGATCTGGGTACGAGTTTCTTTGTACAGGCGGCGGCAAAGCTGCTGTCTACTGCTCAGGGTTGAATACGGGCAAAATACAGGCGTCCCGATATTATCAGATGTAGACGGTTGGCTGCTGGTGGTGCAATTTTTAATTGCAACTGCCAATCGGTTCTTGGTTGGAAATTCATTTGACATACCGGTGCCGTTGGATACCGCATGGAATTATCAGGAGATCATCATCCGCAGTTGAGCGTAAAAGTGATCTTTGAAGTAGGTTTGTCATCATGACCAAGACCGTATTTATGACTGGTGGTACGGGGCGAATTGGGAAGCATATCCTTCAGCAGCTTCTCGCTCTTGGTTACAAGGTTAAGGTGCTTGTCCACAATGCCGAACCGGAAGATGTTTCCAGCGATAATCTGGAGATCGTTCGCGGAGATATTCTGGACCGCAATACATTTGCTGATGCGCTTGAAGGTTGTCAGTTTGTCTGTCATCTGGCCGCGGTTTTTGATATGGGGGCCGCAATTGAGACCGATTCGGAAAATGACTATCTGTTCGACCATTTGATTCGGGGCACTTCTAATGTATTGGAGGCGGCGCGGGCGGTAGGGACAGTTGAGCTGTTTGAGTTTGCCAGCAGTGATGCGGTGTACTGTGTGATTTACAAGCAGACCAACGCGTTGATCACCGAAGAGGTTGAACTGACGCCACGCCCAGGCCGCTATTACGCCATGGCCAAGGCAACCCTGGAAAGCATGTGCATTAATTATCAGAAGACTTATGGCTTGCCATATGCAGTGCTTCGCGTCGGCTGGTGCTTGGACGATGACGACGTGTTGGATGCTTTTCAGCCCGGGTTCTGGGACTCGATGTATGCTCCCGGGGAGCACGACAGATTGGGCGGCATTCATCGTGACGCGGACTATCTGATCGCACCACAATATGAAAATGGTGAGCCGGGGGCCGTACAGCTTGCACATTCTTCTGATATCGCATCTGGATTTGTTTTGGCTATCGAGCGCCAGCAGCAGGCAATCAATCAGATCATCAACCTTTCAAGCGATGCGCCATTCAAGTTTCACGATTGCATTGAAAAGGTGGCCAGGGGGTTAAATAAGCCATGGGAAGCGGTCACGCTATCGGGGTTAGGGACGTATCAAATCAGCATCGACAAGGCCCGCCGCTTGCTTGGGTACGAGCCGAGCTATGACATTGACCGCATGATTGATGTAGCATTGGCAAAGCGGGGGGCATGACCTAGTGCCATGAGTGAGTTGATGAAGGGCTTCTGTGGGCAGTTGCCTGGCGGCCTTGGTTCCGCATGTCAGTGTTTTTAGATCCAGTCACAAGCCATGATTGGCTGGGCAATTGCCCTCTACTGGCCAACCTGTTCCAGTAAGTTCGCAAGGTTCTTGCCTTCGATGCGATGTCGATCATTGTCGGATAGAAATGGCATCTGTTCGAACAAGGCAAAGGTCTGCGGAAATGAGAGCCAGTCGAGATGAGGCGAGAAATCAGATGCCCATAATAGCCGTGAGCTTCCAAACTCATTGAGCAGCGTTTTGACATAAGGCCATGCAGATTCATGAGGGTAATCATGCCCCGGGTCGGTGACGGCATAGAAGCCACTGAGTTTGACATAGGTGTTGTCAAAACGTGCCAGGCCTACAACCGAAGCCATGTTTTTTTGTGCGGTCTGAGGATTTGGAGGCTTGGACATTTTAGGCGGCAAACCCAAGTGGGAAACAAGAATGCGAAGCTTATTGTGGCGTTCAAGTATGTGTTGCCAAGCGGTCCAGTTGTTTCCGGTTGAGTTGATACTGATCAGCCATTTTTGCATGGTTAACCATTGCCACACCTCATCGCTGGTCTTGCTGATTGCAGAGACATCCTGGTCACTGAACACATACAGGCTGATACCAATGAATTGATCATCTTTGTATTGCTGAAGATTCTCGATGGTCAAGGGCATTGTCAAGTCGATATAAGCCATTGGGTGTACCCAGTTGCGTTCCTGTACAACTCTGGCCAGGTAGGCATTGTTGTCCCCGGTGAAAGGTTCCCCCGCATAGCCGACCACCAGTGCCTGGTCGACACCAAAAGATTTACGAAGTGTTTCAAAACAGTCTGCCTCGGCAATTGTCACACCAGGTCTGCTGGGAAATGATCTTCCGTAGCCATTTTCAAACAGGTGAATATGTGCATCATTGCGGGTGTGCATGGCTGTGATTTCTACGATTGGTCAGTGATCTCGGCACTTCGAACGGTTTGTTGTGCAATCTGGTCTTCATTCGGCACATAGCCAGTAAAGGGTTGGGTTGAAGCTTTTACATAAAAGCCGTCCTGCAATTCAATCTGCGGGGAAACGAGATCCTGATGATAAAAGCGGGTGCTGGGGAAAATGTCAGCCGGGTAAGTGAAATTTGGGAGCATGGCGAGTTCGATCAGAATACCCGCCCCGACACCACTTTCTAACATGCTGCCGACCCAACACGTAACACCTTCATCTGCACAAAGGTCGTGGATCGCTTTGGAGGCCGTCAGGCCACCGACGCGGCCCGGTTTGATATTGATGACCTTGCAGGCCTTGTTTCGAACAGCCAGTTCGGCATCTCGCACTGACTTTACACTTTCATCCAGGCACACGGGGGTCTCAATTTGGGCCTGGAGCTGCGCGTGTTCCAGGATGTCATTATGGTGCAATGGCTGTTCAACCATCGCCATTGCATAACGGTCCCATTCCTTGAATGTTGAAAGTGAGTCCAGTGAGTATCCACCATTGCAATCCACATGGAATACTAGATCTGGAAATGCCTTTCGCACGGCACGTATCACCTCGGTGTCATTGCCTGGCCGCACCTTCAATTTCACCCTTGGAAATCCAATGTCGATGGCTTGCGCGATGTGTGCAAGTAGATCATCAATTGAATCCATCACTTCGAAGTCGGCCCCGACTGGAACCTTGTGGCGTTCAGCACCAAGCAGTTTGTGAAGCGGTTTGTGTTGTTTGACTGATTCAAGTGCCCAGAAGCAATGGTCAATCGCCGCTTTGGCAAAAGGGTTACCCCGAAATGACGAAAGGTGATTGATGACTGAAGCTGTATTATCAAAATTCTTGCCAATGACGTGTGGTCCGAAGATATCCCGCAAATTAAAGAAAACCGATGTGGATGATTCGGGGCAGAAGATCGGGTGGTCAAATGGGGTCGACTCCACCCAGACATCATCGCCCTCAGAACAAGCATTAACGAGCACGCCACCCACCGTGCCATGGTCACCATAAGCTGTCCGCCATGGTCTTATCAGTGGCAGGCTGACCTGGACGATCTTTAACCGATCAAGTCTCAATGCGACGTGTTTCCCTTGTTCGGCATTTGGACCCCGTCATGATTATTTCCTGTCAATCACCGAAAACGGGAAGCGGTTGTTGCGACATATCAATCCGCACGCTTTTTAGTCGCATGTGATCATGCAGTCCTTCAATACCCCGTTCGACACCAATACCGCTTTTCTTCCATCCAAGAAACGGCGAGTTCAACGCCAAGCCATTGAACGTATTAATCCAGACTGTTCCAGCCTCGAGGCGGCGAGCGGCGTAATGTGCCTTGACAAGGTCACGTGTGCAGACACCGGCTGCCAGGCCGTAGGTCGAGTCATTGGCAATGGCAATTGCCTCATCCAGATCTTCAAAGCCGATGCAGGTGATAACCGGTCCGAATATTTCTTCTTGGGCAATCCGCATTCGGTTATTGGCATTGGCCAAAATCGTGGGTTTGTAGAAGAGCCCGTTTCCAAGTTCACCGGTCGTGGCCCGTTCACCTCCGGTCATGACAGTGGCGCCCTCTCCGCGGCCGACCTCAACATAGTCATCGATCTTCGTTAGCTGTTTGTTATTGATGATGGGCCCGATATGGGTTTTTTCATCCGTTGGATCGCCAACCCGGATTCGTTCAAATTGTTTTTCTAGATCGTCCAGGAAGGATTCCAGGATACTCTTTTCAACCAGCAGGCGAGTACCCGCGCAGCAGCACTGTCCGCAGTGCAATAAGCAACCAAACGTGGCGCTCATCAGGGCCTGTTCACGATCTGCATCAGCGCAGATGATATTTGCACTTTTGCCACCCAGCTCAAGTGTTACATCCGTGATGTTTTTGCCCGCAGTTTGCATGACCAGTGAGCCGATTTCAGACGATCCAGTGAACACGAGTTTGTCCAGACTTGGGTTGGCCGCAAGTGCTGCTCCCGCTTCTTCGCCAAGTCCTTGGACAATATTCGCCACACCCGCGGGAATACCCGCTTCATTCAAGAAATCACCAAGCAGGCTGGCCGTGATCGGGCTGTCCTCGGCTGGTTTCATCACCGCGGTGTTACCTGCGGCCAAGGCGGGTGCCACCTTTAATGCCGTTAATACGAATGGGAAGTTCCACGGGATAATAATTCCAATCACCCCTGCGGGTTGCCGTACCGTGTAGCCAAACTGATCCGGCGCCGGGACGGCGTTGACAGTACCAATGGCCGATTGTGTAAGGTCGGCGTAATAGTCCCATACTTGCGCTGCAATCTCGACTTCAAGGCGTGCATCGGCGAGGGTCTTGCCCGCATCAGCCACTTCCAGTGGAATAATCTGTTCGGCCCGATGCCGGATAACCTGTGCTACCTTGCGAAGTATCTGTCCTCGTTCCCGACCATCCATATCTGGCCAGGCTGAATTTGAAAAGGTGTCCTGGGCAATTTGCACTGCGTTGTCAATGTCGGCTTTGGTGCCCCGTGCCGCTTCACCGATGGGTTGCCCCGTTGCCGGATTGATCGTCTCGAATGTCTGGGGACTGCTGCGATATTCGCCGTTGATGAAATGTTCGTATAGTTTCATGGCGACCAAGTTTTTCATGGAGTGCCTGACAAGTCAAGTGGGTTTTACATGTTTGCAGGCAGGGGTGCAATTACATCCGGGCCAGAGATCTGGGGATGTCCGGAGAATATTGCGGATATTTCTACCAGGTGTGTGACTACGCGCAGGGCGATGGAAAGGTGGTGATTGATTACCTTGTGGACGAGGATTAGAACGCAAGATTCACCAAGTACAGTTGGTGTCGCGTATCAACGTGTGGATCACTACGTTCCCCCAAAACTTTCCATCAGTGAGAGCTTCAAGTTGTATTCAGTGCTTATGGCTTCCCCGATGGATGTTGGTCAATCCTCTGCGGATTCCTCGAGTTTTTTGAGCCAACCTTCGATCTGGATCGCGTCTTCGTAACGGGCTGCAAAAGGGACTTGGGCCTGACCGCGGACAACCCGACAGAAGTGACGATCCTCTTCAGCCAGCATGCCTGATGGTGTATTGTCTTCCATGCATATTTCATAGATGGAAGGCCAACGAGCACGATCAGCCCACACTTCCACGGGTCGTGGTACCGGGTGTGAACGTGCCACCCACCCATCGCCAAAGACTTCGAGGCGATCGAACCCGTCTTCATACATTGAAACAGGTGTGAGATAACTGGCCACGATTGACGCAAGTGTTCCATCAGCCCATTTCAGTGTGACCAAGGAGACATCTTCTTCGGCCTTGTGGGTTTTATGACGCACGTAGCTGTACGAGATCGGGTCATGGCCACCGGTCAGGGCAAACATCATATAAAGGTCATGAATCATCCCCAGTCGAAGCGGCGGCTCACCGGGGTAACGTTCAAGGTGGGGGATGGAACGATGTCTCACGGAATTAATGAAAACTACGGGACCTCGCTGTTCCAGTTCACGGCGGAGTACGCGAAATTCACTACCGAACAGCAGGATGTGTCCCATCATAAAGTTACTGGAGTCAGGTTTGATTAGTGGTTGTATGGATTCGCCGGACTCAAGGTCTCCAGTGATCGGTTTTTCGACCAGTACCGGCAGGCCGGCTTCAAGGATTGTCTTGGCCACGGGCATATGGCTCGCGGTACTGGTGGCAACAACCCATGCTTCGGCCCCGCTTTTTTTTAACGCGGTTTCCAAGTTGTTCCATCTGGGGACTTCACTTAGTTGCGGCGGTAGTTTGCCGAGTGTGTCCTCGTCGCGATCTACAAGGGCGACCAGTTCAGCCTCACCGAGGCCAGCCATGGTCACAGCATGCAGGGAACCAAAATTCCCCGCACCAGCCACACCTATGCGTACAGGTTGGAAAGGATCACGAATCATGTCAGTTAACGGAGGACTCCCATGATTCGGGTGGCTCGGTCATCAAGGCATGGTATCCCCGGATACCGGATTCCAACTGTTCCAGGTTGAGCCACTCGTCTTTCATATGTGCCTGGGCGATATTTCCCGGGCCGAGGATTAGGCACGAGATGCCGGTCGCACTGTAAGCATTGCCATTGGTTCCGTACCTTGCACCTAAGGGTGTGCTGTCGTAGCCGTAACGTTCAAGGATCTGCCGCACATTGGCTGAGAAGTTCTTACCGCTCTCTGGGTCCAGCCCGTTCATGATGAATGGTTTCGCCTGTTCGACCTGCAGACCCTCATGTTGGTGTCGCAAGTTGTCAAGTATTTTTTCCACCACCGGCAGAATCTTTTTGCCATCTTCCCCGGGTACGAGCCTGCGATCGATATCGATGGTGCAAAGGTCCGGAATGACATTGGTCTGCATACCGCCCCGAATAATATTGATGCTGCAAGCGGCCTTACCTGTAAATGGATGCTCGGCCTGGATCGTAGGGATGTAGTGCGTTTCGATCGCATCAACCACACGCATCATGTCGGAGATGGCGCTGCGGCCGCGGCTGGGGTCACTTGAATGAACGGCAATACCCCTGGTATGGATCTGCCAGCGAACTGCCCCATTGCATGCAACGATGGGGGTCATCATGGTTGGTTCACCCACGATGATGCCGATTGGCTCCCAGTCGAGGGTTTGGCACTGTTCATTGGCAAATGCCTTGGCGCCGTGACCTCCTATTTCCTCATCCACCGTGAAGAGGATCGCAATGTTCATCGACCCTGTATTTTCCTTTGCATATTCCCTTAGTGCCCAGAGCATTGCTGCGCCTGTCCCCTTGGTGTCGCAGGTGCCGCGGCCAAAAATCTTGCCGTCTTCTGTTTTGGTGTTGAATGGATCAACAGTCATTCCCGCCACATCAACAGTATCCATGTGACTGTCAAACATCAGCCACTTGCCGTCCGATTTCACCTCGTGTGTGATCAGGACGTTTGGTGCACGGCCTGCAACGGGGAGGATATGAGTCTTGAATCCCCAATTGCGTGCAACCGAGTCTAGGTACTGCCCTAACGGTTGTTCTGTACTAGCCCCCGGGGTATTGACCGTATTGAAACTGACCATCTGGGACAGTAATTGTTCGCAAGTTTCGGGTTCCATATTTACATTCATTTGTCATGATTCCAGGAACTTCTCGGGAGCGTCACTTGCATTGTAGGGATTGAGTCGGATTTTCATCGCCATCCCTCAAAGGGTTCGTACGGGTACTTGGCGCAAGCATCCAGGTCAAGTTCCACGCCCAGGCCAGGACCTTTGGGCAGCACGATATCGCCATTGCGAAATTCTAGTGCAGGGTGGATCAGTTCAGCCTGCAGGGCGGTGTCGGCTTCTGAGCCAATTGTTTCAAGAATCAAGAAGTTGGGGATCGCCGCAGCAAGATGAATTGAAGCCAAGGTGGCAAGCGGACCATTGGGATTATGGGGTGCGAGCGGAACATATTCAGCTTCGGCCATGCCGGCGATCTTTTTGGCTTGTGCCAATCCACCGCAGTTGACTACATCGGGTTGGGCAATGGCCATAGCTCGACGACCAAGAAACCGTCGGGCATCGTAAACGGTGGACCACCGCTCACCCGTGGCGATCGGTGTTTTGCTGTATGTGGAGACTTCAGACAATGCCTCCACATTTTCAGGAGGCACAGGTTCTTCAATGAATAGGAGGTTATAAGGTTCAAGGGCTTCTACCAGGCATTTTGCATTGGCGGTACTCAAGCGGCCATGACAATCGACGGCTAGGTGTACTTTCGGGCCAACCGCCTGTCGGGCTGCGGCAAAGAATTCAGCGATCCGCTTGAAAATGTCAGGTTCTAGAATTTCAGTTTCCTTATGGCTTGGCTCAATGGTGCCATGTGATCCGCTATAGCCAAACGTCTGGTCGGTTTGTCCGCCCCCCAGTTCTAACTTCACCGCCGCACCGTAGAAGATCGGCAAGGTCACCTTCATCGCCTGGTATCCACGTGCAACGCAGGCGGTTGCATTTTCTGCAAACATCTCAGGTGTGGCGCCAGCAGGGCAGTGGCAGTAGACGGGGATTTGATCTCGAGTCGGGCCACCAAGCAGTTTGTAGATCGGCGCGTTAAGTGATTTGCCCACGATATCCCACAACGCGATCTCAATCGCACTCATCGGTGTGGTATGAAAAGGGCCGCCAACGAAGAATGAATCGCGATACATTTTTTCGAATATGTCTTCGATTCGCGTCGGGTCTTTTCCGATTAAAGAACGTTTCAAATCAAGGATAGTAGCTTCGACTGACTTGCTTCTACGCTTGTAGACGGTTTCAGAGATTCCCGTGATACCTTCATCGGTGTCAATGAAGACAAAGATGCTGTTCCTGGGCCCGACCAAAGTAAGAATGACCCGCACATCCGTAATCTTCATGCGATCACTCCCTGCTGGATCATCAGGTCATGCAGTTTTTGTTTCTGCTCGCTGTTGAGGGGTTCAAATGGAAGGCGGGAAAATCCACCATTCTGCCCCATCAGGTCAAGCCCCGCGCGGTAAATGGCCAGGTCGTTGGTCGGGCCAAGATGTTGGTGGCTGTAAAGTTGTTTGAATGGAAGCAATTGCGACCAGATCTGTTTGGCCTGGTCCATCTGGCCACTAGATACCGCCTCGTACAGTTGTACACATGGTTTGGTCAGGAAGTTAAGAAATCCGCTGATCCAGCCGTGGGCACCGGTCATTAGCGCTTCCAGTGGCGACTGGAAAGTGCCGTAAAACGTACGAAAACTTTTATCACACATGTTCAGTAGTTCATGGATGGGTACCACAGAGTCAAACGTTGATTTGACGCCACAGATAATGCCTTCTTGGTGCAGTTGTACCAGTTCAAGTGTCGTTACCGGATCACAGGCGGCGTAAGCGGGGTTGTTGTATAACCATATTGGTAGATCCGTATGTTGTTTGAGCGTGCGATAGTGGTTGAGAATCGCTGGTTTCGGCGGCTTTTGGAAATAGGGAAGAATAACAAGCGTGCCATCTGCTCCAGCTTGCTGGGCCTGTTGTGTCAATTGGATTGTATGGTGCGTGCTGTAGTGCCCCGTGCCCGCAATCACCGGTATGCGACCAGCAACGGCATCGATGATGATGCGTGTAACCACCATCCGCTCATCGTTTGTCAGGGAAATAAATTCACCCGAGGTGCCACAAGCGATGATCCCGTGGACTCCCGACTCCACTAAATAATCTACATGTTTGCGCTGACCTTGTTCATCGATCTTACCATCAGCGGTGAACATGGTGAGGCATGCAGGGAATATGCCGTGCCATTGATCGTGGGGTATTTTTGTCATGTCAACCTTCGATGATACCATGCTAGCCATGGATAACGCCAACACAAAAGACTGGTTACCAACCGCAATTGCAAACCTTGATTGGATAAATGGTGGTGAGCCTTATTGGGAACAGGATTATGCGGCCTTCAAGGTTGATAGGCAGGCATCATTCAACACGAATTTCCTGATGTTTTCCGCTCACGTGGGGGGCTACGCCGTGTATCCGTCGGACATTGCGCCAATGGCACCCAGGTTGAAGTCGGATCTACTGGGGCGCATTATTGATCTGGCTCATGAACGGAAGATGAAGGTGGGTATCTATTGGTTGGCGACCACTCCGAGCAGTGCTTTGCAGGCACGAGAACATCCTGATTGGCAGCAGCGTCAGCGTGATCAGACGACCACGGGTTGCATGTGCTACACAAGCCCATTTGGACGTCACACCCTTGGCCAGGTGTCCGAGGTGCTTGAACGTTACGAGGTGGACGCAATTTACTTTGATCAGATGCCAGTGGCTTGCTATTGCGCGTACTGCCGGGATAAATTCCGCAAGCGTTTTGGGATTGATATGACGGCATTGGAAAAGGAAATCTCGGCGAAGCCATTTCGGGAGGTGTCTTCCTTTGCCGTCGAGGCTGAGCGGGGGGGGCATTCGCTCGCCTATGAAACCGAGCAGTTGCAACAGTTCACTCAGGAAAACACCGACTGGTGGGTTCAAAACGTTCGTGCTCTGGTTGATCAGCATCGTCCTGTTTGTGCATATGGCCAGGGGAAGATTTGGGGTGCCCAATTACGCCACCACCGCAAGCAGTTTGACTATGTAATGCCTGAGGTAATGTGGTGGACGGTGGGGTGGAACCTTGATTATCTGGCGCTTCATCGCCAGATCTGTAGCACGTTCAGCGGTGGCAAGGTGTGTTTCGACGTCGCCAAGTATGACAATACAAATATTGAGCGACGGCCCATGGCGGAGGTCAGGCTTGAAATGGCCAACGGTTTAACTGTCGGCTCCAATCCTCTGTTAAGGGAAATGCGTTCTGCAGATGGTGCAGAGCACGATCAGGCTGAATTGGCAATGTCTTTGGATCAGGCGCGCCAAGTCCTTGAGATGAGGCGTAACGCGGTACGAATTTGTCGTACGGCGCTGCTGCATTGTCCGGCGGTTGATCGCCTGGCGGTTAATGACATGGGGCAGTCACTTTCCAATGGCTACCAGTTGCTTCGCCAACATCAGGTTGACGTTGATGTCGTAGATGAAGAGGAGTTGGCGGTCGACAATCTAAAAAAATACAACGTCGTGGTTGTTCCCGAGTACGCAAATATGTCATTAGCCAGCGAACAGGTTCTGGCTCAATATGTTTCATCGGGTGGTTCGGTCGTTGCAACGATTGGTAGTTCAGAAGGTGTCGACCTGAATGAGATGGAAAACCGTCCGCTGGCTAGGCTGCTGGGGATGTCTGATGTGTCACTTGGCGGTTGGTCGAGTGTCGATATGGCACCAAGTCTAAGTGAGACGGCAAAGATTCCCGCCCATACGCGGCGCCCTTTTAATTATGCCCAGGTCGGCTCTTTTGATCCGATCTGCACGGGGTTAGCCGGTTCGGTAATGAACTTCACGGAACCGTATCTTGAAGCAGTATATGGTTCGCAGTGCATACCGCTTCTAACTGCCCGGGGCATTGATTTTGCGAAAGTGAGTATGCAGCCGTTTTGCCGGCGCATGTTCTGGCCCGGGGCGGATATTTGTACCATGGCAGTTGCCTACGAGGGTGCGGGTCGGTGCGTGTTCTTTGCTGCTCCGGTGTTCACTGATGAACTGCGGCGATGGGCGGTTGATCTGGATCCCATGATTATCCGTGCCATCAGTTGGGCAAAACGCGAGGAAGATGAAGTGTCAATGGTTGATGCGCCGCGGGCACTTCGGACGGCCAGTTATGTGGATGAGGATGACAGTCAATATCTGATCATTTTGACACATCATGCGACCAACGATCTACGTGGAACGGCGGTTCGTTACGTGGATCCATCAGGTCCGATTGAGATCACGATCAAGCCCAGGTTTGAATTGTCACAGGTCGACTGTTTGTGTGGAGGTCAGGCAGAGATTATTGAGCAAGCAGATCGTGTCCAGGTGCGTGTCGAATCGGTTCGCTATCTTGAAGCGCTGCGTGTGCGATAGCGGCCCTTGGGCTGGTATTCCATTGCTTGTTTAAGCCGGCACCAATTCCCCATTCTTATAGATGCCGTATTTGTCTGCTGCGGATCGTAATGCCTGCAGGTTTTCTTTGCTCGATTCTCGTGGAATCGCACAACCTGAAGCCAGAACGTATCCTCCTCTTTTTCCGGCGCCCAGGATGCAATTCTTTGACTCTTCTTCGACTTGCTCCGGCGTGTTGTTCAAAAATGATAGCGTGTTGACACCTCCCATTAGAGAAGCACGATCGCCGACCTGTTCACGGGTCAGATCAGGTTTCATGTCACCCAGCGGATCCAGTGGTCCAATGCAATCAATCCCAACCTCAATCAGATCATTGAGCATTGCCATGACATCACCACAGATATGTACATAGATTCGCACATCTTTATGGTATGCATGCAGTTCATCGCACACCGTCTTCATGTGGGGATAAATGAACTGTCGCCATGTTTTGGGTGAAACCAGCGAGTTGGTGCCTGACGAATCATTCAGCCGCAATATTCTGTGCCCGAGGTCAACACAGAATTTCCCGCGTTCAATGGCAAGGGCTACTCCCTTTTCCATGATCGCATGGACAAGTGGAGGATCGTCCAGGCAATCCAGCATGGACTGTTCCAAGCCGCGAAGGATGACGTTGAAGGACATAGTGGCTGATTTAAGGTCCCCGATCAGTTCGATACGATCACCTGCGATTTCCATGACCTTGCGCTGGCGGTCACCGCATCCAAGTTCCTCGTAAAAGGATTTATCGGGAACTGCAATTCGCCTGGCCTCCTCGATGTTCCTGATGATGGGATCCTCGAAACTGGCCCACGCCCAGTTGTAGGCCATTGTATAGGGGTCTTCGTAATGAAAGTCTCTGGGATCGTCTAGGTGTGTTGCCCAGCCACCGTCCATATCGATCTTTCCCAGCCGACGGCCTGTCTTGTCAATTTCATAGACCTTGCCATCTTCCTTTTCGATACGCCTTGCGGGCGAATGAAACTGGCGAACTGCATCGGCACCGACGACAAGGCCGGCTTCCATCATCACGCGTAGTGCCGTGAATGGATCTTCAATGACCTGCAGGAAGGGTGTATCTGTGTACTTAGCGGCTACATCGAACCAGATTTTTGGATAGACCGGTACCCTGTCCGGTACCTCTCCAGCAATTGCAGCGTACATTCGTTCGGTGGCGTTCATTGGGGCTCCAACAGATCGTCGCGGGTTTCAATCATTTGCAGTTTTCAGTAATAACATCGATTCATTAAATCAAGGTCAAATGGTATGGGAACGACTTCCTGGTATGCATTCATCTGGACCTGTTTCATACAGTTGTTCGTTGTTGACTGGTATCCTTGGTGCATTAGGTTCCTGGGATCATTCTGGGATTTCAAGACGCCTTCAACCTGCCATTTTCGTAGATGCCGTACTTGTCGGCTGCAGTGCGTAACGCGATCAAGTTCTCTTTATTCGATGCACGGGGGATTGCACATCCTGAACTGAGCACATATCCACCATTCATGCCAGCATCTCGAATGCAATCGGCTGCTTCCTGTTCAACCTGTTCAGGTGTGTGGTTGAGGAATGAAAGCGTGTCCACACCGCCCATCAAAGATGCGCGATCTGCGACTTGCTTTCGGATCTGAGCAGGCTCCATTTTGCCCATGGGATCAAGTGGTCCAATGCAGTCCATCCCCAACTCAATGAGATCCTCGATCATGGCCTTGACATCGCCGCATATGTGCACATAGATCCGGCACTCGGGTTCATAATCATGCATCGCCTGGCACACGGTTCGCATGTGGGGAAGAATAAACTGCCGCCACGTCTTCGGTGAGATCAGCGAATTCGTTCCTGCCGAATCATTCAGCCGCAAGACGCGATGGCCCAGGTCGCAACACCACTTGCCACGTTCGATTGCAATGGCAGCACCTTTTTCCATGATGGCATGGGCGAGTTGTGGATTGTCCAGGACATCCAACATTGAAGTTTCCAGTCCCCGCATGATCGTCATGAACGACATGGTTGCTGTTTTCAGATCCCCGATAAGTTCGATTCGACCGGCGGCCATTTCCGTAACTTTTCGTTGTAGGTCACCACAGCCGATCTGTTCATAAAGAGATTTATCGGGAACCGCGATTCGCCTGGCTTCATCGACTGACCTGATCACCGGTTCATCAAAACAACACCAATCACGAAAGAAGGCCATCGTGTAGTCATCTTCAAAGGTGAAGATCTTGGGGTCATTCAGATGGGTTGCCCATCCGCCGTCCATGTCAACCTTGCCGATTTTGTTTCCAGACTTGTCAATTTCATAGACCTTGTCGTCTTCCACGGCCAGATCCCGAGGCCGATGATGAAATTGACGAACTGCATCGGCACCAACGATCAGTCCCGCTTCCATCATGGTGCTGAGAATCAGGATCGGATTACGGATCATTTCACAGAAATCCGTGCCGGTAATCACGCCGGCAACATCCAACCACATTTTCGGATAGACCGGCACCCGGTCGGGAACGCCGCCTGCAACGGCTGTGTACATTCTTTCTGTTGCATTCATGGGAACCAATTCCATCTGGATTTTGGTTTTATCTTGTGTAACCGACTGTTACCTGCGTCAAAATCTGGCCATGTTCATGTTTCCTATGGCTATGGTTGGCCATCTTAAGCCATTCGTCAAATGAATTTAATTATTTACCGTCCACTGCTAAGGAGTACCGGAATATTCTGATGCCTTTCGATTGATGACACATGGTGCAGGTTTTGGGAAAGGGGACCTGTGAGTAAGGACATGGTTCATCAGTTTAAGTTGCATGGTTATTTCGCCCTGGCTGCCACAGGAGTATTCCACTGAATTTTCCGGGGTTCGTGACCTGTGGCAATTTTTTTTTAGATCCATGCCGGTTGGCCGACATAGAGCGAGAAATCAAATCCTGTCTACCGTAAGATACGTTGGCTTACTTGATCCCCAGCCACCTTAGCTCAGTGGTAGAGCGGCGCTTTCGTAAAGCGCAGGTCCAGGGTTCGAATCCCTGAGGTGGCTTTGACGCTTGGTGGTGCGTTGTGTCGCGTTGCGTTGCGCTTCTCTGCAATTTTAAAAGACTTACGCTTCTCGCCCTGATGACCGGATCTGTGATGTGCATCGCGCCGTGTCGCTTCGGATTGCACTGTTTCGGGTGCTGACTGCTGGGGAATCTGCTGGGGGTCTTTTGTGGGTGATGAGTCGTATGTGCCAGTGGCTCGCAGCGATTGCGGTGCTGCCGTCGTCGGTCCCATTGCGGGGGCGGGGTGTTGGGGACCACGCATAGACTTTTCCCATTTTCAGAAATCGATGGATACGCTCATGCTTGTATAGTCATCATGCGGACGAAGTCCTGATGGTCGGTTCTAGCGTCGCCCTGAACCAGCATTCGGCTGTCAAAGTTAGGCATGTTTTGGTCCAGTAGGTTCAAAGCGTACCGCTGCTCACCCTTTGCATTTTCGCGCGGCCAAATGAATCTGTTGGCATAAGTCTGGTGTTCTACAGCAATAAGTGAATTCTGAGGTTGCCGATCTCACCATGGCACAATATTTGCTTTATCTCTTGCTGGAAAAACGCTCTGATACCCAAACGGTACGCCGCCTTCGCCGTGGCTATCAATAATGGGCAGGTGCTGAAATAGGACTAGCAAGTTTCAAAAA
>PBAS01000010.1 GCA_002716625.1 Phycisphaeraceae bacterium
TTAGGCGAAGACTCGTAAAGTCGTAAAAATTAGGGGGTACCCTTGGTTTTGTACAGTAGGGTCAGCCCTTGGGGGGTTTTTCCTTCTTTTTTTGTTCAGTGTTTAGGGTGCGGGTAGTTCCAGCGGCTCGCCGCATGTTTCACACATAAGTTCGGCCGTTGGTTTTTTGGGTTCTTCGCAGGTTTGGCAGATCGCTCGGCCAAGTGTCGCATGATAATCCGCGATCACGGCGGCTTGCTCCGCTTCCGTTGCTGTGTCAAATTCCATGATCATTCGTTCCGTGATTTCAACCATAACTTGAGTGTAGCCCGCCCCGCTTTGCGTTGCCAAGCCCGGTCATATAAGGGTAAATATCAAGGTAAGACCTAACCCCGCGGGATCTTTGGCCTGGTCACACTGGTCACACTGGTCACAGCAAAACCGGCAAAAAAACAAATGATCAGCCCCCTCCCCCCTATACCCCTTAATAATAATATTATTAAGTTAAGGTATATTGAGGGGTCACAAGTGACCACCTGACCGGGCCAATGATTACGGGCGCTTACACTGGCCACAAATGCCCCCCGTGTCCCTGGGGTTTACCATGGGGTTTGACTTTCTGTATATACACCGAGTAAGTTTACAGCATGACGAAAGCAAAACGAAAAATGATCAAGACCGCTTGCCACCGATGCAAGGGCGGCAAGTGGTGGAATAATCCTTTTGCCTGTTTCACTTGCAACGATCGCAAGTGGATCATGGTCCCCTACTATACGCCGGAAGAACGGGCAAAAATGGACGCGCGCAACGCCAAAGCCCGCGCTAAGTCTCAAGCAAAGCGGGCGGGGCGCTTTGTCGTCAAGCGTTTGGCCGTGGGCATTGGTCAAGCGGCGGCGGCGGCGGCCGGTTGCGTTGGTGACGTATTGGCGGAAGCGGGCAAGCCCGCCGATCGTCACGTTGGCACCGTGGGCAAGCGTGAAACGCGCCGTTATCGCGTGGAATTCTTAGCGCGTGGTTTGTGTAAACTAATCGATCAAGCGACGGGCGGCGCGTGTGTAGTGTTTCAAACGTACATAGGGCCCGCGGGCGGTGGCTTGGCTTACTGTAAAGCGGGCGGTTTGTATTGGATCCGCGCTACCCCTAAGAATCACGGGGAGTATGACGGCCGCGCGTCCACCATTCTTGCGCGCCCCGTTTTGGTGGCCGTCCCCAAGAAAAAATCAAAAAAATGATCGTGAGTTGCCAGATCTTGGCGTCCCCGATCGACTAGGCATGTATGAGCGAAAGCAACAAAAACAGACTAACCCTTAGCCCCGCGCTGACCGCGTCGATCAAGCTGTGGGCGGCCGTTACCGGTCCCGCATTAGCAGACGAAACAGGCCCCGCCGAATGTCTTAGAATTCTAAGACACATTGAAACAAGCATGACGCAGCCGATCTTTGAGTCGTTCCAGAGTCTTAGCGGCTCGATCCGACGTGAAGATCGCACACCAATACACCGCCACCTTGACCGATCGGCGGATTGCGCGGAATTTGTGGATCATATCCGCCGCTTGATCGCGGCGGAAGTGGACGCAATCGCGCGGCTAGGATAGCCGCCACCCGTCCGCGGCGTGAGTCAACGCGCCGCGGGCTTCCAATCTTCTTAGTCTAGCGCGGATCGTTACGTGGCTATTGTTCACTAAGCCAAAGAGATCGGCCACCCTGAACCGCGGGCCTAGGCTTTGCCGGTTGCCCTTGATCGTTTCCAATAGCTGATCATCAAGCCGCGCCATTTGTTCCGCCGTGCGCTTTGCGCGCTTCGCGGCGGTTTCCGCGCGCTTGGCTTCGCGCTCATCATCAGTTAACCTTTTGCGCTTGGCGGCGTCATCACGCTTCAGACACGGGACACAAGCCCACCGCCCCGGGCGGTATTGCTCCGAGTCTTGATCGAACCACTGATCACAACGGCCACAAAGCCGCTGATTAGCTTCACGGCGGCGGGCGTATTCATCGGCGCTTATGCCTAACCGCGTGGCCGCCGTTCGCCATCGCTTCGGGTATGTAGGCGCGGTGGCCCGCATGTACCCGGCCCGCGCGCAACTTCCCGACACCTGAAACCGTTCGCCAATGGTGGACCACTTTAGGCCCTCACTGTCCCTGATTTTGCGGATCCGGGCGTCATCGTCCGGGGTTAGTTTTCTAGTCACTCGCCGTTTTTCCCCTGACCGCCTCAAGATCACCAAGCGAAAAACGCCGGGTGATCGTGCCCTCGGTGGCTTCGTAAATATCCACGTAGGCCACCCGCCCTTTGATTTTCTTGATCACGCCGCCGTAAACGTGGTGGCGCGGGGCGTCCACTTCCGCACCTGGTTTTAGTTGTTTTTTTGCTTTCGTCATCGTGTAGCCCTCCAAGGCCAGTAAAGCCCCGGCCTAAGCCGGGGCGGTGGTTTTGTTGTTTACCCGCGCTTGATCGCGCCGCTTTGCAAAATCTCTGATCGCGCGCTGCCCATGTGGATAAGCCGCGCGCCGCTTGCACTTTCGACCAAGACTTTTTTAGCGCCCCGGCTTCCGCGTAAGTTCGTCCACCGCTGGACTAAACCGCTGGCGTGTTCCCGGGTTTCCGATTTTTCGATCGCGTAAGTTGTGCGGCCAATTTTTAGGGTGCTTGTGTTGTTTGCGTTCGTCATGCTGTTAATCTAACTAATGTATATACATTAGTAAACTAGGGTAAACGCTATTTTGTCGTTTTTTCAATAAAAAAGCGATATTCCCGCCCGCCGTCGCAAAGCCGGACGCGCTCCCGCCTTGTTATACCTAGTTTTCTCAAAATCTCACCAATGCGCCGCGCGTGTAGTTTGTCCGCGCGCCCGCGATCAACTTCTAAATGCGCTAGTAGTTCGCCGGTCGTCACGTAGCCCCGGCCATCAATGTAACGGCTGATCGGTTCTTCCCACGGGTCTAAGTCAACGCGGGCAAGTTGCGCGGCTTTTGCTTGCTCCACTAGCTGATCTTGATCCAGCCACCAAACCGCGCCGTTTTTAAATTCGTGGACCGCTTCCGCCCATAACTGATCGCGGTTCGCTTGAATTCCCGCAACGTCCACCGCGCCGCATTTGACCGGCCAAAATCGCCGGTTTCCTGAGTAGTCTTTTAAATAATGCCCCTCGTTAGTGGTGGCGGCAAAAATGCACCGCCGCGGGCGGTGGACCATAGCCCGCCCATACGGTGGGCGGTAGTGATCAACCTCGCGAACTATCCACGCCTTGATCTTTTGCACGTCCGCCCGCCGTAAACTCTCAAGCTCTGAAAGCTCAATGATCCAAACTCCGTTAAGCGCGATCGCGGCGTCTTTCGTTCCTAGTTCGGGCACTTCATCTGAGAAAAAATCCCCGCCCAATGCGCGAAGCCCGGAAGACTTGCGCGCGCCTTGCTTCCCTTCAAAGACCAAAACGTGATCAACTTTCACCCCGTCCGAGGATTTACAAAGCCCACGCGCCACGCCCGAAATAAGCCACCGCCGCCCGATCGCGGTTGTATATTCGCAAGGCATAACCCCGAAAAAATCAGTTAACCAAGTGTCGATCCTGGGCTTTTGATCCCACGTCAAGCCGTCAAGATAACTTGCAAGCGGATCAAATTCGTGGCCACGTCCCGCGGCTTCGATCGTGTCCGCGATCGCTTTGGGCGTAAACGCTAGCCCGTAGCTTTGTTCTAACCACCGGCCCGCGCGCGTGGTGTCCGTGTCCGTCACTTGCCGCGGGTACGCGCCACCCACGGCCCACGGTGGCCGCTTAGTGATCACAAGCTGATCGCGGAAGTTATCATAGGCCAAAACATCAAGCGCGGGATCACGCTCAAAAATGGTTAAGCAATTGCCCCCCGTTGCTCTAATGTTCCCCTCTTTTGTTTTCAGCAAACAGCCAAACCACGCGGGCGCGTTTTCGGCGGGCGGCTCAAGCGCGGGTGCGGCGTTGCCGTCAAGATCGGGCGGTGGCTCGCTTGCGCCCGGATCATCAGGATCAAGCGCCGGGTGATATTCCCGCCGCTTTTTTTGCGGCGGGGTATAGCTTCGCGGACTACGCGCCGCGCCCGCTTCCGCGCTTCTGATCGTGCGCTCAACCTCCGCGGCCGCCATGCCGTTATTGATCGCCGCGATCGCTATGCTGTCCCGCGCCGCGTACCAATCAAAACCGCCTTGATCGGCGCGCTGTTTTAGCTTAAACGCTTCCGCGTTTAGCGTGTTGTTACGATCTCCCGGCTGGCTGATTCCTATCGCCGCCACCGCACGATCGACGGCGTGATCATCGGTCAACGCTTCGCGCGGCGCTTGCCGGATAACCGGGACGGGTTCCACCGATCGCGCTTCGGACAAAATGCGATCAACGTCTAAGCGCGGCCCGTCCAGCCTGATCGCGGTCCCGATTTCCCCGGGCGGGCAAGCCGGGACNAACCAAAGCCGCGCGGCGTCNTTNGTNGCCTTTTCGTCTAGCGTATGNCCCGCNGCGCTTGCGCGNGTNAGCGCCCACCGTGCGATCTTCAAATGCTCCNCNGGNGTTACCGCCCGCGATAACAAAACGATCACACGGCACCGCGCAAAATGCGCCGTGTGACTTGGCGTCGTGTGTAAAAGCCCCAAAAACGGCCAGCACGCGGCCACCGCATCCAATGGATCGCCCGCGTCGTAATCTAAAACCAGCGCCGTGACTTGCTCCACATGATCACGCCCGCGCCGATCTTCGGCAAACGTGGCGGGACTCCAACCGGGCAAGGCGGCTTTTTTCACCGCCCCTTTAGGCTCGATCGCCATTTTTGAAAAGCGATCGAAAAAATCCGCAACGCGAACTATGCGCCGATCGCCCTTGTTATTCGTGAGACTATGCCACCGCGTGATCTGCAAAGTTGCGTTTTTTGGTGGTTTATGGTTTGTTCGATCTGGGTTTGCTTTCGTCAAAATTGTGACCCCCCGGGCGCGGCTTTAGGGCTGCGCCCTTTTTTTTGTTTGCTCTAAAAGTTCTAAAAGTTCCGCCGCGGACCTTACCACAAAAAAGACGCCCCCGAATTTTTCGATCATCGCACCAAAGTTTTTTTGTTTTTCCGATAAGCGCCCGCCCGGGGCTTTGACTTCAATCTCAAGCCGCCGCCCGTCGTTTAAGATCCCGGTAATGTCCGCGGAACCCGGCAAACCGAAGCGGACGAAGCGCCCGCCGTCCCTTGCGGCTCCTACGTTATTGCGCCACGCCCTAAGATCTTCGCGCCCGCTTAAGGCTTCCATCACTTCAGACATTACGGATTTTTCGGATCGCCGCGGCTTTAAGTTCTTGTGTTGGCCATCGCCCACACCGCGCTTTATATCGCGCCGCCGCCCATCCGTCACGATATCCACGCCGATCACCCTCGGCCACGTCCCTAATGTAGAGTCGATCCGCGTTCTTCGCGGCTTTGGCTTGCCGTTCTTGCTGTTTTTGCCGCTTGTATTCCGTCAACGCTTCGCGGGTTTCTATTGGCGGTTTTCTCAATTCGCTCCGCGGTAGCGGCTGGCCACACTCCGGGCAAGCCGTCCGCCCGCGCCGGATGAATAGCGCGAAGCATCGCCCGCAATTTGAAAACCCGGGCAAGGCTTCCGCGGCCTTTGGCCGATCTTCCCTGTCAGTAAGTGACCACGCGCGATCGGCTGTGGGCCACCCGTGCGCCGCTACGCACCCCGCGTGATCGATGATCAGGCCCTCGCCCCCGCTTGGCTTTGGACGCAACACGCGGCCCACCATCTGAATGTAAAGCCCCGGGCTCATAGTCGGACGGGCCAAAATTACCGCGCCGAGTTCAGGAAGATCCCATCCCTCCGTTAAGATCTCACAGTTGCACACAACATCAAGCGGGTGATCGTTTGATCTCAAATTATCCAAAATTTCCCGCCGTTCATTTGCGGGCGTGCTTCCGTCCAAATGCGCCGCGGTTACGCCCGCCGCGGTGAATTGGGCCACCAATGACCGCGAATGTTCCACGCCCGCCGCAAAAACTACGGCGCGTTTGCCGCGTGCAAGTTTCATGTAGTGATCCACCACCGCCCCCGCTAGCTCGCCCGAATTCATCGCGGCGCTAAGTTGCCCTTTGTGGTAGTCCCCGGCTTGTTTCTTGACGTTGCGGAGCAAGCCACCAAGCGGACGGCCAAAGATCCGCGGCTCGATCAGGTGGCCCGCCTCGATCAGTTCGTCCGGTTGCGCCGTGGTGATCATCTGATCGAATAGATCGCCCAACGGTTTACCGTCCAAACGATAAGGGCTAGCGGTCAAACCGATGATCCGCGCGCGGGGCAATTCATCCAAGATTTTTTGGTAAGATTTCGCAAGCGATCGATGCGCTTCGTCAATGATCACCAACGAAACGCCCCCCGCCGCCTGTTTAAGCCACGCTTTGCGGCGGCTTAGTGTTTGGACACTTGCCACAAAAACGCGCGCGCCTAGCGGCCCCTCAATGCGCCCCGCGCTGATCGTTTGCGGCGCGTGTCCCGTGTTGTTTTCAATTCTGGCCGCGGCTTGGCTGATTAGTTCCTTGCGGTGCGCCAATACAATGATCAAGCGCCGCGGGGCTTGCGGGTGCGCCCGTGGCTTGGCTAATTCGCGGCGTATGATTTCCGCCGCGATCGTAGTTTTGCCCGCGCCGGGTGGCGCAACGATCAAGCCGCGGCGGGCGGCTTCGGAATCGTCCACCGCCCGCGCCTGGTATGGTCTGAGTGTTTGCGGGATCATTCGTTCGCCCCTCGGTTTTCGAGCACGGCCCCGCGAAGCGCAACGATCGCGCCTAAGCCGGTGAACCGCGGCCCCGTGTCCGCCATCGACGCAAGCGACAATTCGCCGCCATCGTATTCAAGCCACACCGTAAGATCGGGATCTTGCTCGTTTACCGCTTCGCAAAGCGCCGCGATCATTTGGTGGGCTTTGCATAGTTGCGTCTCTAGTTGTGCCCGTGTTGGTTTTTTTGCTTTCGTCATCTTATTGATCCTTTTTTTTAGTTTCCAAAACCACAAGAACGATCGCGGAATCGTGGGGCTTAAAGTCTAGCCAAAGATCAAGATCCGGGTTTTGCGTTTTTACCGTTTCGCAAAGCGCCGCGATCGTTTGGTGCGCTTTGCGTAGTTGGTCGGGTTGTTTTTTTTCGGTTAACTCTTTATTTGTTCTTGGAATTGTCATTTTTCTAACTCCTTGTGATTTTGACGATCTCCCAATCGTCCCCGTCTTGATAAAAAATCTCGATCGCGTGCTCGCGATCGTAGGCTTCGATCTTGATTCGGAAAACTGGGCAAGCCGGGTCCGGATCTTTGTAGTGAATGAAATATGTTTTCATTTTCCTGGCTCCTAAATTTTTGCTTTCAGTTCTTCCACTGTTTGCGCGTTGTATTTTTCCGCCACGGCTTTAACGAATTTTTTCGATCTACAGGCTTTTAAGTAACTGTACGGCCACGATCGCGACGGCGATCGGATGTGACCAACAAGATCCGCGTTTGCTTCGCAGGGAAACCACCGGCCGCCCTTGTCAAATTTCCCGCTGGGGTGAATTGCGCGAGTCTTCAGCAATTCGTAAACCGCCGCGATCGCTTTTTGTTGCTCTGTTTGTTGTTTTGCTTTCGTCATTTTATTGATCCTTTTGGGTTAGATACATTTTCATTTTCTTGGCGTAGCGCGTAGCCTTTGCGCGGGTGCTAAACACGCCGCTTTGCTTTACGATTTCCGTCACCGAATAACGCCCGTTTGCTTGAAGCTCGCTGTGGGCGGTCACTTTAGAAATAGTTGCGCGGAAGCCGTGCAAGGTTTTTTTAGTGTTCCAACTGTAAAACGTGTGTGGGCTGTTTGCTGTCGTCATCGTGTATATACAGTATACGACGGTTTCAGTATATACAAGCCCCCTATCCAATAAAAAATCACTTATTTTTTTGTGTAGTTATTCCGCCCACTTACATGGCGAATAGATCGCCTTGGCGCGTTGCGTGCTCTATTCGCGCCCGCGCGATCCGGTAGTAATCGGGATCAATCTCGATCGAGATCGATGCCACCCGTTCGGCGGCGGCGGCGCACGCTAGGGATCCAGACCCCGCAAATGGATCCAGAATCACGGGCGGCGGCTTGCCCGGTATCGCGGGCGGCGTAACCAAGCGGACGAAATAGCGCAACACGGCTTGCGGCTTAAGTGTGGGATGGAAGTTCGCCACCTGATCAGCGGTACGCCCCGCCCCGGCGCGTGGGTTTTCAAACCCCGCGGATCCTTCGGTTCGGTTTGTGGCTTCCGCACCCGTGATCGCTGTCAGTTGCTCGCAACCCGCGTTGCGCTCGGCCGTGGACGCCTTGGGCGTGGCGTATATGTTCGCTGGCCATCGGCCTAAGTTGTGACCGGCCCGCGGTTCGTGCTTGTCTAGCGCCGCCACAAAAGCCCCGCCATCCGTTCCGCGGAATCGATCGGGATCGCCGATCTCTTGCGGCCCCGGCCAAGCCTGATCACCATAAGCAAAACGCGCCCGATCAATATTAAGCCCGCCCGTCCCCCACTGCAAAGCGTTTTCGGCGTATGTCCCGATCAAGGGCTTGCGAAAAATAAGCGCGGGCTCATGGCTTGGTTTTAGCGCGGTGCCATAGCCCGCAAAGCGGCGCGCGTCTTCGGTTGCGGGTGCGCTAATCGTTGCCGTGTACCCCTTGAAGTCCTGCAAAGTTCCGCCGCCGCTGTGAGCAAAGACGCCGCAATGTCCGCCGGTCCCGATCACCTCCCGTTCCGCCCCATGCTTAGAATCGATCGCCTTATCTAACGCCAAACTTTTTGGGAACCCAGAGTAGTAGATCCAAGAACAGGTGTCCCGTCGCTCTAGCTTTGCAAGCCTCATTGCGATCCCCAAAAGATCTGACGTGCGTGTAGACGAAAATGCGATGCACCACCCGCCCGGCTTGAGTACCCGCGCGGCTTCGCGCCAAACGCTAGGACCTGGAACAAAGCTATCCCACTTTTTGCCCATGAACCCGCCGCCGCCGTGGTGGTAATCATCCCCCGCTAGCCAATGGCTTAACACCTCCGCCGCGTCCGGTTCGGCGCTCATGCCATACGGCGGATCACACACGATCGCGTCAATCGAGTTTTCAGGCATTGCGGCCATGGCTTCACGGCAATCGCCCAAGATCAAACGGTGGCCGCTTATGTCCTCCGGTGTCATTTCGCCCACACTTGAAGCCAAGCCGCGATCACTTCCGCGGCTCGCTTGCGTTGCTCGATCACCCGCTTGTTGTGACTTGCGCGCTTCCGTTTTTCCTTCATGCCTTGCCATGATCGATCACCGCCTAGCGGATCAAATTCATCACACCGCGGCGCGGTCAATCTTGTAAGCCTCATGGCTAAAAACCTCCCGCTTCTTCACTCGCTAAAATTTCGGACAATTGATCAAGGGCTTTTTGTCTGCCCTTTGCTGATCGTTTATTTTCGAGCTTTATTGACGCGCAAGCGTCCGCTGTTTTTTCTTCCCCGATCAATTCAACTAAGCGATCGCGAAGCGTCCGCCACTGCTCCGCGGCGGCTTCGCGTGTGGGGTGTTCTTCCGCTTCGGCTTCTATCGCTTCCGCCTTAATCGGCTCAACTTCCACCGCTTCGGGCTCCACGGCTTCGGGCTCCAATAGCGCCGCTTTAAGGCCCGCCATTCCTTTGGTGGGCGGTGCCTTCGTTTTTGTTTTTTCCGGCTCCACGGCGGCAACTGTGACCGCTTGCGCGGTCGTGTCTTCTAACGCGGCGTCCATAGGGATGCCCGCCAAAACTTCCGAGAAGTGGCGATCGACGGCGCGCGTTATTGCGCGGGCGATCAACATATCGCGCGGGTGTTTTCGCCATGGATCTGTAGACCCCCAAAGCCCCGCGTTTTTAGCATCCTCGATCGTGTATCTTACGATCTGCGATTCGCTCCATGTTACGTGCTGCACTTCAACCATACCGATCATTTCGTCCGTTTCGATCACCCGCCACAAGCGGCAAACGCTTGAAGACTTAACAAGGTTTGAAACAAGCCGCGCGCGGAATCCGATCACGCCGTTGATCACAGTTAGACCCTGAAGCGCGGCGCAACTGCTTAGGCCAAGTTCACGGCCTTGAATACAGGCAAGCGCCACCGCTTGCGGGGTTTTGAGTGACCGCGGCGCAAGCCCCGATCGGATCACCATTTCGCTAAAGCCGTGAAGTTGCGTTATGTCTTGGGGTTCAAACGCGAAGCGATCAAGCCGCCCCGATTTTGGCGGCGGCGCATAAGCCGCCGTACTGATCGCCGTGTTTTGTGTTGTCGTTAATGATGTAGTGTGCGCGCCGTTTGTCATGCCTTGATCCTCTTAATGCTTAGCCGTTTCACCGGCTGGGTTTGTGTTGTGTGATTTTCTAAGATTTCCGCGAAGCGTTCCGCGTCCAGTTCTTGCGCTATCGCTTCGCGGGCGGTTTTCCAGTTTACGCGGCTTGAAGACTTCGGACGCTTAAACGTGGCGCGAATTTTCCCCGCACCGTCTAACGCTTCTATTCCTTCATCGCCCGCGATCGAGTTTATGATCTTGTTTTCTAGCGTCTTGATCTGTTTTTCGATCGCCTTTTTTTTCATCTCTAACGCTAGCCACTCGGCTAGGGCTTCGGCTTCGCCGTTTTCGGTGGGCCTAATGATCCCGCTTTGTTTGCGGAATTTTCCGGCAAGGTAATTCCGGCACCCGTCCGACCCATCGATCGGCGGTGGAATTTTCGGCAACACGTAACGCCGCCGCCACGCCGCCACCCGTTCAAAAATGGCCGCGCCAAATTCATCATCAGCAAAAACGGTATAGGACAAAAGTTCCTGACCACCGATCAGGACGGCCACAAAGCACCGATCGGGCGGCGCTAAATTCGGGACGTTCAAACGGCGGATCCTTTGACGTTCGTGATACAGATACCAAGCAACTTGGGTTGCATAGTGGATCGGGATTTCATCGGATCCCGGCTGCCCCCAATTCGACCGACTAAAAGCGGACGTGGTTTTAACCTCAAGTATGGCCCCGGGCCTTTCAAAGTCTACGGTGTAGCGGATCCAGTTTGGATCGTCCGGCTCGATCGATTTCCCGGGCCTCCATTCATGCGCCCGCGCGGGCTCGTTTTCTTCGATCCACGCTTGCCCCGTTGGGAGCTCTAGCCGTTGCCCCCATTTCACGCGCTCCAAAGCGTGGGCGGGTAGATCTGTTTTTATGCCTAGGGCTATGCGCTGCCACACGTCGATCGGTGCTTTGAACGGTGACAAGCCCAAGATCGGCGCAACGTCGGACCCGCCGATCTTTGCAAAATTTAGAATGTTTGGAGTCATGCGCGCTATGTATCACAAGCCCTTGACGGAATATGTCACGCGGTGATCGCCTCACCTAAAGCGCGGCGGCGTATGAACTCGCTCACGTTGCCCCCGCAAAGCTCCGCGGCTAGCTCTTTTATTCTCGCGGCTTCCGCTTCGGTAACTCTGATCGGCGGCAACACCGCCGCCCTATTTGGTTTTTTTTGCGGCGGCGGCGGCTCAACTGGTTCCGCCCACACCGGCAATTTTTTTGCTTTTGGCATTAGTCGTATATACACGACTAGCGCTTGGCGCGCAAGCGGCAAAGGCTAGCGCCCGAAGATCTCCAAAACTTTAGATAACCCGCCGCCCGCGGCCATGCCGCCGCCGCCCACTATGATCGCTAGTTTTACGATCGCGGCGCGCGCAGTTTGGTATTCCGTCCGAAGTTCGGCCAACTCCGTTTCGAGTGCGCCTAACCGCTGTTCAATCGCCGCGGTTTTTGCAAGTTGATCGATCGCAATTCCGCGCAATTCGCCCACCATTTCCGCGGCGGCTTTTACGCCCGCTTCAAGCGCGCCTATTGCCCTTTCGTTTTCGCCGGTAGCCATGATGATCGATAAGCCTTTTTTAGTTCCTCAATGTCTTCAAGCATTAATTCAAGCGTGGCACATGTGTTGGCCGCGCCTTCGATCTCGTGGATAAAAGTCTTAACCGTGATCAAGCCAAGTTCAGGATCTTCGATCTTGTCGTAATCCGAGATCCGGCCCTTGCGCCGCATTAACACAACGTCCCCCGGCCTTTTAGCTTCGATCGTGGATCCGTTTTTCAAAATTATTTTATACATCGGATCTCATTTTGCCAACAAAACACCCAAGACAACGCCGAGTAAAACCCCGCCGCCCGTCGTTCCGATCACAAGCGACCAATCAACCCGGGGCGGTGGCGGTTGCGGACACGGTGCCAAACTCGCCGCGGCGCTGCTTGTGATCACCTCTAGCTTTTCCGCGCAACCCTCAAAACGCGCCCGCGTTTTTAACGCTCGTTTTTTCCATACTACTGCATCCGTAAAGATCTGAGCTTCGCACGGCGTTAACGGCTGATCGGGTTTGCACGCGGGGCCATTGGCCACCGCCGCGGCTAACATTAACGCGATCACTGTATCGGCTACCACTCGCCCTCCGTTGCGTCTTTGTGCAATTCGTTAGCGTCCGCGCCCGTGGGGTTTTCCGGTGGCGTGTGTTCCGCTGTGACTTTGCGGATCTTGGCTTCGGTTTTTTTGTCGATCTTGTCCGTGGCTTTTTTGACGTTTGCGCGGACAATTTGCGCGCGTTTTTCTTCACCCTTGATCACGCTTTGTTTTGCTTTCGTGATCTGTTTTTTGTGCCAAAACACGCCGCCAAAAATCGCCGCTAAAACCGCCGCGATCGCTGTGACAAAATCGGCCATTTATTCGGCCTTTGGTTTTTCGATCGCGGAATCTCTACCCAGTCCCGTTTGTTTCAAGATCTTGTGCGCTTGACCCGCGCCCGCACCTAAGACCACGCCGAGCATGATCCGCGGGCCTACCTGGATCCCCTCCGGCGCAAGCCCCGGAATCCACACGGCCCCGGAACATAGCGCGATCGGGACAAGTGGCAACACCCGCGCAACGATCGCAAGTTGCATTTTATCCGGAAAAACTTTTTTAGCGGCGGACATGAGCACCCACACCGCGGCCATAATCAAAACGCTTTCCAGCCGCCATAATAGATCGGTGAATTCGGTCATTGTTTGAACTCCTCAAGCCTTGGATCTTGCGGGTTGAATTTTTCAAAACTTCCCGCGCTTAGGCTCATTAATAAAACCCCGCGCGGCGCGCGGTTTACGTTTCTTATTTGGACGTGTATCCACGGCGATCGCCCGCGGTATTCAAAGATCGCTTTGTCAAACGGGATCCCGTCAAGCGCGGCCATGATGTCAAGCGCGGACACGTCCCGCGCAAGTGGCACCACGTCCGCCGCGCGGCCGTATGTGTGCGCGCTTTTATTTGCGCCGCCTATGGATTTGTTAACTGCCGGGGACCTATAGCCGCTATTGACGCGAAGCGCGCCCACGGTGGCGCGTAGCGGCTCCAAAACGTCACAACAAAGCCGGGTCATGTTGATCCACGCTTCAAGCGTGGGCCGGTTTTCGATCCCGCTTTGTGTGGTCGTCATCTCCGACCGGCTAAAATGCGCGCTTAACTTCATGGCGCCGCCGTTGCGATCACGACTTGCGAAGCGATCAGGCTCTTATAGGGGGCGTGTGCGTCGTAGCGCGAATAACCGGCCGCTGTTGAAACGTCTACGATGCGGCTATCGGAGTCCGCCGCGTCCGCTGTGTCTGACGTCCCGCCTGTCATGACGTCATCAGCGTGATCGCCCATCCGATACCACCGCACCAACTTAGACGCCTGGGCGTGTGCATTTAGATTTTTAGGATCGCCGCTGTTGTAAATGTCGGTGACTTCGCCCGCGGCTAGCTCGCAGTCCCACAAACTAACCTCGTCAAAGTAGATCGCCGTCGCGTAATAAATGCTTGCGATCCCGTTTGAACGGTGAAACCCAATTGTAAAACTGATCCCACCGCTTGCGGTGCCAACCGTTGTGTTTAACGGGCTCGTGCTGTTTCCGGATGCGCCCTTGCCGATGTCGGAATCATAGGTAGGGGACCACGCGCTAAGGCTTTGGCTTGTCGCGTCGATGTAGATCTTAAACCCAGACCGCAAACCGGATCCGTCGTAAGTATAGGTCACATTGTGCCAGTTTCCGTCGTTAACTTTGCCCGCCGATGTGTTGGGGGTCACGGGTAGATAATCATCGCCGTCACTGTTTTTGATATATAGATAGGGGCGGCCTGACGCTAGGGCAAAATAAACACCGTAATTTTCAAACCGCCCGGCAAAAATCTTAAAGGCTTGGGTGGATGCCGTATAGATCCAAAAACTAGCCGACCAAGCGTTGTCGCTTGCGGTGGCGCTCGTATTCAAAAACAACTGACGACACGGATCCGTGTCCGCAACCCCTGAGCACCTTAATAGGCCCTGGTAGCCGGTATTGCCGTGGCTCATGTAGATCGATTTAGTGTTAGCCGGATCCAGCGTCTCACTAACACCGCCGCCCGCCGCGCCCGCTGCTATGCTTCCTGTCAATGCTGGTAAACTCAAAACTTCACCCCACGATCAACCATTTGTCTGCACCAAAACAAATAAAGGTTTTGGTTTGCATTGTAGTGAGATCTTGGGCCGTAGTGTAGCCGCTGGTGTTATCCGCATCATAGAATTTATCACTTCCCGCCACGGTAACGGCTCCGCTAATTGTTGCGGTGTGGACATTGGAGATCACAAACTGCGCGCCTTTGTCACTGTCCGTTAATTCTGGAAGCTGGACGACCGTCGAAGAGTCCGCCGTCAATAAAACCGTGGTGGCACTCTTGGCCGCCGTAAGAGACGTAAGCGTTCCGCTTGCGTGTTCGATCACGGCGGGCTTGTAAGCTAAGCCGCCGTCACTGTCCCAATGCGCGATCGTCGTGGTTTCTTTCTGAATCTTTAGATCGCCGCCGTTGTGTTGGATCTCAAAGTTGTGTCCGCCCCCGTTCGTGGAGTTAAGCACAACTCCGACGCTTGTCCCCTCAAGCTCTACGACTTTAGCGTTTCCGTTAGGACTCGCCGGGCTTGTTGCCCCAATGCCTAGGTTATTATTAACGGTCACGTTTGCGCTTGAGTTGACCACGATCGCGGGCGTTGTCCCGTGCGCCGCGCCCACACCGATCTCTAGCGTGTCGTCCGTATCATAAAGCCCGATCCGGTAGTCCTGAGCGTTACCGTCAAAGATCACCTTCGTATCTCCGGCCGATCCCGCGCCCACCGTGATCGCGTCCCCGCCCATCTTCAGGGTTCCCGTAGCGGATCCCCCTGAGGTGGTGGTTAATGTTAAATTCCCGTCCGCTGCCACCTGTAGATCCGCGTGCGCCTCGGATCCGCCTGATTGATCCTGCGAAAGTCTAAGCTGTGGGCTACTCGCGGCCAAAACATCAAGCGCCCGCGCGGGTGCCGTGTTGCCGCCCATGCCGACGTTACCCGCACCGGTTACGACCATTTTTGTCACGTAGTTGTTAACCGTGGTTCCTGAACCCCCAGCGGGTGCGGTTTGAATTTTTAGATCGCCCCCCGCGGCGGTGCCCTTTCCCGCGCCCGGCTTAAGGGTGAGATCCCCGCCCGTCCCCGTGTTGTTTGTCCCTCCGGCCGCGGTGCTTCCCGCCGCCAAAGTTAGCGCCTTTCCGTTTGCATCGGCGGCGGTGTCGGATGTTCCGATCGTTCCGTCGCCGGTATTCGGCAAAGACACGGCCGCGGGCAGTGTGAGATTATTGCTAACGGTCACATTTGCGCCCGCGTCAATCGTGATCGCGGCCCCGCCGCTTGCTGACTTGATCGCTTTGCCATCGCCCAAAGTTAGATCCCCGGATGAAATGACGTCGCCCACGACTTCTAGCGCCGCGCCGGGCTCGCTCGTCCCCACGCCAACTTTTCCGCCGCTTACGACTAAATCAGTATCAGCCCCACTTCTGAGATGGATCTTAGCCAGCGCGGTATTCGTTCGACCAATTCGGACGGAATCAGCGTCACCCCCCGCGATCTCCAAATTATTATCACAGTCGATCTTGATTGAGCCCGCACACGTGACGTGTGCGGTAGAAATCGCGGTAGGCTCAAACTTAAGATCGCCATCAATGCCAAGGGTTGCGCCGGGTGTAGTTGTCCCAATTCCTACGCGCTGATCGTTTGTCACCGCGATCACGGTCTCGCCTTCCGCGTTTTTTATAAGCCCCGGATCGTCCTGTAGCTCTACTTCGCCCGCGCTTTGTCCTATTTCTTTGATCGCCATCATTTTCCCCTAATTAATAGTCAAAGACTTCAACCGCACAAGTGCCGGTATCTGATCCGCTTCGTTGAAAAGTCACCTTGTAGCGGGGGATAGCTAGATCAAAATCAAGCGCGGTCAATGTGTCCGCCGCTAGTGTTTCGCTTGTTTCCAGGTTTCCCGCCGTCACTCCGTCGCGATCAACAAAATAAACGCGAAGCGTGCCCGCCAAACTTGCTCTACATTTGAAAGTTGATCGGCCAACTTTTCCGCGCCACCGCGTCACCTCTAAGACAGTTGTTTCGCTGCCGTCTGCTATGCTTACTTTTGCGTAATCGCCTCTTGTTGTTCCCATTTCTTCCCTCTTAATGTGTCCATGTGCCTAGGCTGTAAATCGTTGCGGCCTCGGTTCCGCTTCCGACGTTCGTCAAAACGCAAAGCCATTCTTTAGTGTTGTTTTGTGCGATCGTTGCGGTGCCCGTGATCGTTACGTTTGTCCCGCCCGTTAATGTGATCGTTTCGTCCGCGTCTGCTAGATTTTTGATGATGAATCTAAAGGAATCATTAACCGCCGCACTCGGCACAACGGCCACAAGTTGCGCCGCCGTGGGCGTAACATCGGAGCGATCGCCGCCCGCGGGATCGCGGATAATGTAACCGCTTAAAAGCTCGGCCGCGCTGTATGTTTTAGCCCCCGCGGTGCTGTCCGACTGCACCACCGTTTTAGTTATTATGCCGCCCTGACCCTTAGCCGCTGAATTTTTGATCGCAACGTACCCCGCGCTTGAAATGCTTAGATCGGCGTAGTTGGCCGCGCTCCCGTTTGCGTCGTTATGCGTGATCCTAAGGGTGTTGCCGTCCGATGAATTGATCTCTAGGGCCTTGTCCGGGGCGGTCGTCCCGATCCCGATCTTTCCATCGTTTTCGATAGTTAACCTATTCGTTGTGTTATACAGGATCCTAAATGTTTCGGAGTTGTTTTGAATTTCGTAGGGGGTGCCGCCCCCATTTGTGGAGTGCAAAACAATTCCAACGCTTGCCCCTTCGATCTCCAAAACTTTAGCGTTTCCGTTAGGGCTTGCCGGGCTTGTTGCCCCCAGCCCTACAGCCCCGGATCCCGGGTGTAAAAGTTTGGGATTCGTGTCTGAATTTCCGAAGCTAATCGATTCGCCGCCGTCCGTTGTGTTGATCACAAAATAGTCATCGTCCCCGCCGTCCTCGTAGATCTTATATGCTTCGGCCGTGTTATCATCGACGTCCAAAAACGTCGGTGATTTTCCTTTGGGATCGTGTAGTTCCCCCGCGCTTAGTTGTTTGTGTTGTACCATCGCCCTGTCATCCGTTAAACTTCTCTAGACCCTCAGGCCCCGCCGTGATTATGCCGCCCGCGGCGGTCGTGTCGTCCGTTCTGATGTTGGATTCTACCACTAAATCGCCCGCTAAAACGATCTCAGTTAACGGGGACGCGATCGGGACGTACCCGGTAGTAGTGATCGTGGTGGCCGGTTCATCCTCGCGCGAGACAGGATCGCCCGGGCCAAGCCGGACAAAAGCAAGCTGAAACACGATCCCGGGCGTGTCCTCGATCCGGATCTCTTTTCTAATGATTTCCCAAACATGAGATGTTGACGTCACTCCGTCATAATAGCGATCCAAAAACAGCGGATCGGCCACCGTCACAAAGTCCCCAAGCTCAAGATCGGCGTGACTTAGACTCGTGGTGATCTCAATGATTGGGCAACCCTCCGTAAATCTAGCCAAGATCTGATAAGCAAGATCGACCGCGATCGTTATGTCAAAAACCGCAAAAGAATTAAAAGTTTGGGGCGTTGTCCCAAGCGCCCCCCGCGCTTCGATCTCAAAATCAAGCGCGCGGTGTAAATGCACACGATCGCGCGGGGAGTCCTGTCCCCCCGTGGTGTTCCACCCGTGCGCACTGGTGGGGTATTCGGGGCGAGTAGCCGCCGCGGGTGATAAGTTGCCCGCGGGCAAGCCGGGATCGCGCGTTTCAAAGTGGCGATCGTGGACTAGATTCCCCGGGATTCCCGCGCCGCGATCAAAGCCTACGACTTTTTTAACTTTAATTATTTCTCGTTTATCGCCTTCCCTTAGTTCCAAAAATCCGCCGCGTCCGTTTTGGCTTCCGCTTTCGTTAAATTCGTCGTTAAGTTTCCGTGTTGCGCTTGGTTCGTTCCCTTTAATTATTGTCCCCAGATAATATTCCGCATGGTACGCCTGGCGGCCGGGTAAATATGTTCCACAAAATCCGCTTTCGTGCGCATTGGAAACGGATATTTTTGAGGCGTAATTCGTATCGGTCGGGTCCGTGGTGGACGTAAGAACGGCACCACCCCAGCCGCCGCCGTTCGGGTAATATGTGCCGTTAGCGTGCCCGTAAGCGTTAACCCAAGGAAGTGAAACGGTGTGGGTCTTGATATACTTTTCGGGAGTTAAGCCCGCGGGCGCATAAAACGACTGTGTGTTTAAGTCTTCGATTCTAAAAACGCTGTTCGGTTGATTTCCGCCAACACCGCCATCGACGGCGGCACCGTTGACGATCATACGATTGATCATGTTTTCGGTGGTCGCGATCTGCTTAAAATCTGATATGTCATCACCCCCTAGATCTCTAATCGCGGAAGCGGACGCGGTGTAATTTTTAAACTTATAGACGCCTTGGGCGTCCGGAATAAATGCGCCATAGCACATTTCTACAAGCTCATTAATTAACCCTAAAATCTTGGTGGGTTTTTTGATCCTGTGATCAAACTCATAGCCAAGCCAACCCCAGCCCGCGGGGCTGTAATCCGCGCGCGTGCAAACATAATGGCTTAAGGCTTTGAGTGAGTCCGCGCCCGAATGTGTGTCAGGGTACAAGGATCCCGCGGCGGCGCTGTCCCATAGTTCGTAGGGTACTTGGCCATCCTCTAGTAAAATCCGGATAATTTCTAACGGATTCCATCCGATAAAATCCCCCGTGATCTCCGCGTCAAACATCATCATAGAAAAATCGTTACAATTCATCATCACCCGGCCCGGTTCCGGTGATATCCCCTCGATCAAATATGATCCGATCGGCTCGAAGGCCGTGGTTTTTTTTGCTCCAAGGTATGCACCCATGAAAAGCTTTAACCGCTTCCCCGTTAAATAGTATTTTTTTGACGCCGCGCGAAGCCAACCGTCATCCATGAAGCCAATTGTCACACCGCCCACCGTAAATTTGCGGCTTAGTGGGTTTAGCTCTTGGGCCGTGTTCGTTATGCTTTCGATCGAGTTTGGGATCGTTTCGCCGATCGCGATCTCTATCGGTTCGGGTGCCATGCACGCCCGAAGCGTGGCCGCGGTTCGATCGTAGATCGTCGCGGCCTCGATCTCTATCTTAAAGATCGGACTACAGCCCGTGCGCGAAAGCTCGTGCTTCAGTTGTGGATCAAACGAATACACGGATCACCCCTCGGAATCTACAAACGGCGCGGACTCTGAAAAGTTAATATTTGCTTCGCGTAGGCTCGGACCCGTCAACGGTAGGCCTTGGCGCGGGTCGTCAAAATGACACACAAAAGCGGCGGACGTGGCCCCGTTGATTCCCGTGATCGTGTTGGTGGGATCGGGGACATAAATAAAGGGCTCCACACCGCGGCGCGTGTTTTTGTACCAGTTGCGGATCGTTGTCAGATCATCAAGGCCGTAAGCGTCTGATCCGGTCGGGCTGTGTCTGTGTGCAAAACTTCTTTGACCGGTGTTTCTGATGTACCGCGTTAAGATCCCGCTTTTGCTTCTGAAATCAACCGCGTCACTGCTAAAGGCTTGATCATCGAAAGGAACATCCGGGCGCTGGCTTAGCTGTTCCCGCGTTCCTAAAACGATCTCCCCGATCTCCGGCTTTGTCGTAAAGTTGCCCGTCCCGTGTGTGATCTTAATTCTTGCGTGTGTCACCTCTCCGTATTGCTTGATCGTTGACCCGCCGCCCGCGGGTCCCAAATTAAAAAAGCAAAGCCTTGCATCTTTGGACGCGCTAAAGCCCGCGAAGCTGATCAGCGTGATTAAATTGGAGGTATAGGCCGCATTATCAGCGATCTCTATAGTCATCGTAGGATTTGCGCCCGCCGTGTTTAAATTGTGCCCGCCGATGTAGATCGTGTCCAGTGTCGGGATCTCAGTGACGATGTGGAGATAGACCGCGGAAACGGAGCCACTTGAAATGTTGGGCCGCGTTTTTAAGTGTGAGTGGCCGTCGTAAAGGCGGCTTGTGGGGTAGTCCGCTTCGGCTATGTCGCTGGTGGCGGTGGCGTTCGTGTCCCATGTGATCGTGGTGTCCCCGATGTGTGTGCTTAAGCCGTTCCCCACGCGCCCGGCCGGTAAGATAAACGGCTTCCCAGCTGTGGCGGCGGTGGTTTGTGCGGCGGCGCTTAAGTCCGTGGTCGTGTATGCCATCAGAGACCCACCCCCGCGCGGCTTAATTGTCTGATTTCCGGGATCAAAACATCCCTAACCATGCGCCGGATCTGGGCGCGATCTTGTGGGATCGCGCTGGCTAAAGTGACATTTACAACGGGGCTACCTCCGCCGCCTTGAACCATGCCCCCGTCTGCATAATGCCCCGCCGTTGCCGGTGTTCTTCCGCGGCGGATCTGATCCACCGTTTGCCGCGGGATCACAAATTCGCCCGCCGATAACCATGCCGGCACTCGGTCCACGCCCGCGGGACCGGTGACAAAACCGCCCGTGTTGTACCCTTTGGGCGTGGGTAGGCTTGGCGGCGCGTCAACGTCCCTTTTAAAGGCCAGAATTCCAGCGGCGGCGGCAAGCGCCGCGGCTCCGGCTACGGCTAAACCGATGACAGGGATCCCGACGTTGGCTTTAAATGCTTCGCTAGCGCCTTGGGCCGCGTTTGTTCCGATCGTCCACATGGCCGCGATCTTGTCCGCCGCCATTTGGATCCCTTTCATCGCTACATACTTAATCACTTCGTCGGCCATCATTTTGCCAACGCTGTGCATAAACTCCTTAAATGCTTCGCCGCTTGTTTTAATGTGCTGGCCCACGATCTTTTCGCGTTCCTCTAACAACCCTTCTTCGTTTCTAACGATCTCGATTTCGGTTTCAGTGACCAAGCGGCCTACGTTTGCGTATGCTTCCCCGTATGCTTCTTGGATCCCCGCCGCTAAAGACTTGGTTTTTTCCTGTATACCAATGGAAAGGGCCGTGATCTTTTTGTCCATTTTTTCTAAATCGTCTTTTTGGCGATCTAGCCCCGCCTGCTGGTTTGCGAAAGTCTGATCCCAAATTCTTTTTCTAAGATCTTTCATTCTTGCGGCTTTGGCGGCCTCGTCCTCGAACATCTGATCTAGCGTTGATTTAACGTGATCTTTCCAGTCGTCTGCAATCTTCTTTCGTGCGGCCTTTTCTTCCCGATCGATTCTCTTTTTTTCTTGCGCGGCTTTGCGCTCGGCTTCTATTTCTTTACGTAAAGCCTTTTGCCGATCTTCCGCGGCCTTTTGCCGTGCTTTTGTCGCGCGTTCATAAGTTTCCTGATAGGTCTTCTCGGTCTCGATCGCGGCTTTGCGTTCTTTGTCGCTTACTTCGTGCGCCTTATCGCCTACCGTGGTTAGTTTGTATTTGAACTTATCAAGGGCTTCCGCAAAGCGATCATAACCCGCCTTTGCTTCGTCCGCCGCCGCCGCTTGCTCTAGGGTCATAGCGTTAAAATCATCGCCTTGACCGATCAAGCGTTTAAAGTTGCCGCCTATGCGATCAACCTGTTCCGCCAAATATTGAAGATTCGTGATCGCAAGGCTTACGCCTTCCGCAATCATCACAAAAAAATCATTTATAGCCGCGCGGCCTTGTGGGGAGTTGAAAAGCTCCACCATGGTTTCTAGGAATTCATTAAAATGTTTGACGCTTTCCCGCGCCGCTTCTGATCCTGTGACGGCCTCACCAAATGCTATTTGTGTAGCGTCTCTTAATGCGTCCGTGCGGCTTATTTGATGACCCATGGTGTCCATCATTAGTTGCATGGCGTCTTCTACTTCGGTTTCGCTGTTTACTACGCCGTTAAGCGTTTCTATGTATTTTTCGCCGCCGTCCGTAGCTACCAAGTTAAGCACCGCGTTAACCGCTTCTACTTTTCCAAATAACGCTTTGAGGGAATTTTCGTTATATTTTGCGTTAGTGGTGATTTCTTTAAGAAACGGTACCAAGCCTTTCGCGGCCATGGCTGACTTACTAAATTCGATTCCTAGGCGTTCCGCTTCTACTTTTGTTTTTTTCTTAGTTCCACCAAGCCCCACAAGTGCCGATCGTAATTGCGTCACGGCCATTGATGTGGTCACGCCCTTGGTAGTGATCGTAGCCACGGCCGCGATCACCTCTTGAAGTGATACCCCCGAATCTTTGGCAATGCTTGAAACCTGGCCTAATTCGGTGGCCAGTTCCGCGGCGGTAGTCTTACCGGCCTTAATTCCCGCCTGTAGCATATTGGCGGTGGCGGCTACTTGCTCGTTAGTGTTGCCGTAAACATTCGTTATATTTACGAGCCCGTTAACGGCCGTTTCAACATCCGTTACGCCTGAAATCGCCAGTCTGTTGGCGTGCGTCATAATCGCGGTGGCTTTTGCCGCCGTATTTGCCCCGCCTGAGATAGCAGTGTAAAAACCGCGGGCCTGCTCTACGGGTTTACCCCCATAGGCTTTGGCTAGGGCTAGCGATTGTTTGCGGATCATTTCAATCGAGAAACTAGCATCGGTCGCTATCGTCATAACCTCGGTGGTCGCTTTGCTAAACTCTAGTGATTTTTGTATGCTTTCCCGCATTTGTCGAGAAAGCATCCTAAAGCCCTTAACCAAAGCCATTACCGCGATCGCGCCCGCCGCTACTGGCGCGGCAATCATCGCGGCCTTGCCTAGTTTTTTAAACGCCTTCCTTAGATCCTCGGATTTTTTCGCGTGCGCTGTAAGCGCGGCGGCGGCTTTTTTTGAGCTTGCCGCTTGCCGCGCTAGGGTCATCGGGATCGGTTTTCCCGCTTTTGCAAGCGCCCGCATTTTTGCGGCGCTTCGCTCGTACTTGATATTTAAAGCTAAAATTTGCCGCTTGGTTTTGTCTGTCCCCGCGGCTTCTTTAGCTAACGCAAACCTAACTTTTTTTGATACGGCAATTTTATTGCGCGCGCTAACCGCGCTTTTCGCGTTTGCCGTTTGGATCTTTTTTTCAGAATTTAGAAAACTCGCCGCCGTTTTGTTGAACTCGCTTTGTAAGTGTTTTAGACCCTTAGCGGCTTTGGTTCCGTCCGCGGTGGCGCGGATCGCGATCGTTGTCGGTTTACCGGCCACGTTTGCCCCGCCTTTGCTTTGCGCGTTTTTCTTCGGCGGCTTGCATACCGGCGCGCGTGTCCGCGATTATGTCCACGGCTTCTAAAAACCTCGGACACTGATCAAGCCGTCCGCCTTCATCCGGCAAGATCTGATATTTATCTAAAAAAACAAAATCAGACAAAAACTGACTAGCGCCGCGCGCGTCATCGCGGATCCATGCTTTGGGACAACGATCAAAACGCAACCCGCCCCGGGTCACATGTTTGAAGCCTTGCCCGCTTTGGTTCACGCCGCACCCGCGCGCCTTTGCAAGTCCCCCGGCTCGGCACTTGCCGCAATCCCATCCGGCGCTTGCGTCGTTTTCGCCGTAGTATCTGACGAGCCGGGTAAGTGTTTTTTTTCGTCTTCGCCTAAAGACAAGCCGGTTAAAATTTCGGCGCTTAGTTCGCTTACTATTTCCGTTTCGCCGTGATCTAGTAATTGTTCACCTGTGGCGATCGGGTTGCCATCGCTTCCGGTGTAATTTTCCACCCGTGAAACAAACTTAACGATCACCGAATTTTGCCACCGCATGGAATACGCTAGATCGATTTTCATTTGTGGGATCCCGTCGCTATCTGTAACGGCTTCCCCTTGATCGTTGGTTTCAATACTTGCCGCGGCCATTTGCATGACTTCGCGTTTTTGTCGTTCCGTGGGTGTTTTAATCCATATCGTGATCGGTTCTTCATCCGTCCGATTATCAAAAGCCTCCGGCAAATACTTTCGTTCTTTACCGTGTGCATATCCGGGTACTTTGCGCGCCATCATTTTCCCCTAGTAAAAGCCAATGTAGGCTTCGTCTTCGTTTGTTGATGATTTACGCGCTACAAATGCCGCGCTAACGGTTGCTTCGTCCGCTTCCGGTAGTTCGATCGAACTCACCTCAAGCCGCGCCGCGCGCGCTATAGCTACACATTTTTTTCCTGTCACGCTTCCTAGTGTTAATTGAATGTTTCGCGTGGCGTCAAAATGGCCGGACCCAATAAACCCGGCGTTTTCGTCTAAGTAATAAAATTCTAGTTCCCCGGTAACTTCCCGCGCGCCCTTAGCAACGCGCGTAGCTCGCGCGCTTGTGGCTTCGCGATCTAGCCCGTGGTATCCCGTGGTTACGGTAAACTTAGCTGAAATCACGCCCACGGATTTGGCGTCAATCGTCAGCGTATTATCGACGCCGCCCAAAATTTCCCCGGTTAATGTTTGCCCCGGTATTTCTACCGAAATTGTATCACCCGATCCCGCGCTGGTTCCTGCGTCCGTGGTTAATGTTTTGTTTGCGTAGTCGGTAGACTCCAAGACCCGGGCGGTTCCGTCCGCGCCGCACAAAAGCCGCAAACCAACGCCGCCGATCTTGCCGTTGTGAAAGCCATCGCCGGCACTGTCTTTAAGCGTGATCGTAGTGCTGGCCACGCTGTCAATTTCCGCCCCGTCATAGCAAAACGAGTAGCGCGCAAAGCCGCCGCTAAATGTGAACGTGGGCGGCTCGTTACCTGTTAAGCTAACCTCCACGCTTTCAACCCACGCGCCCGTGATCTGCTCATAAAGTCCCGCGCCCGCGTATTTTGCGATCTGTAGTGTTTGCGGTGCGGCGGCGCTTAGGTTGTAATCAACATAACCGCCCGCGTCGTCAATGCTGCCCATGCCCGCGGTCAATAGAGCGGACAAGCCGCCATCCGGCGCGGTGCCCGCGGTCCCGCTTGGCTTAACGTAACAAGTGGCCGACCATGATCCGCCTTCAAGTCCTGCGATCTCGGTTTGTAGCGTTGCGCTTCCCGTGTGCTCCGCGCTTTTTGTCCATGCTTTTGACGGCTCAAACGAAAGATCGATAAACGCGATCGCGTCCGTTGCTACAAGCGTTTGCGCGGTGTTGAATGTGCTTTCAAGTTTAGCCCATCCTTTGGAATCTACCCCATATACTGGTGTGGCCATTTTTTTTAATCCTCACTTGCGGCGGTTTTTTCTTCCGCCGTTTCTTCCGGCAAAGCCGGGATCTTTTGTTTTTTCGGTTTTGCTGGTGTTGCGGCTGTCCATCCCGCGGCCTTTAGTGCGTCAACGTCCGCCGCCGCTACTTCCACGCCTTCGGCCGTGGCCTTTGCGCCGTTGTATTCTAGCCCGTCCCTTGGTGGTTTTAAAATCATGGTGTGTGGGTCCTCACTTCCACGTCTAAAACGTGGGCTATTCTGCTAGCGCTTTGATCACCAACGGACGCCGCGGAATCGCCGCCCATGATCACCGCGGACATTGCCGCGCCGCCTAGCGTTGGATCGTTTGCGATCGTTTCGACCATAGCGGTCACATATCGCCTTACAAATAATTCCGCGGCTTCTAGGTCCGCGTCATGTGAAAGCGTTGTGATCACTACGTTGCAATTCGTGGTGATCATGCTGTGACGCTGCCCCGCGGCCATGTCATGCGCCCAAGTTTCCTCGAAAACTTGAACAAGTGGCGATCGGTTGTCTAATGGCATCCGTGCCTTAACCACCGCTTGCGGGTCTGTAAGCGCGTTAGTGCTTAGGCTTTCGGATGTCTCCACCGCCCTAAGTTGCGCCGCAATCCCGCCGCTTATCGTGCTGTGTAGCGCGTCAACGGCCTTTTGAATATATCGCGCCGCCATCGTTATAAGCCTTTTAGACCTGTTTGAAGTTTTTCAACTTGCTGCTTAACAAATTGGTCGGCCAGTTCTTCCGCTTTTTGCGTTGTCGCCTCATTCCAAACCAAAAACGGGCGGGGCGGATAACCACCGCGTCCACCGCGTCCCGCTTTTTTTGCGCCGTAATGTAACATGAACGGATAGCGGCCCACGTCCGGCGCTATGCCTACGGCTTTACGTGTCAAAAATCTTAGAGCGTTAGACTTTGAAGACATAGACGACGCAAGCTGACCGCTTAACACCATCGTAGCCTTGCCGGGGCGTTTTGACGGTGGCCACCGCTTCCCCGTAGTTGCGCCGCCTGACGTGAAATGACCCTTACTCATTTTGATCATGTGCGGTAAAAGCAAATGCCAAACCGGACGCCAATCCGTTAAGTTTCGCGTCATTTTACGGATGTTTTTTGCTAACGCTTTTAAGTCCGGCGTGGTTTCTACTTCAAGATCTGGAAGCATTTAAAACACCTCCGTCATTTCAAAAACCGGATCAAAGTCGCCACCACTAACGCTTTTGCTTGCGTTGTTATCGGTTGCATAACTTCGGATCCGCCGCGTTCCGTCCGGGGCAATTCCCGCGCCCAAAACCGCGCCCCACCTTTGGGGGTTCTTGCGTATGTCGTCGATCGACGCATAAAACCGATCGATCTGATCGAGCCCGTCCGTATTCGTATGATCACCGCCCGCCGTTGCGTAAGCCTGCCTTAGCCGGCCTTCGGCATAATCTAGGACTATGGTTCTAAGCACCTTGATCGCGTCCGCGTCTGAATATGGGGCGGGCATTTCGCCCGCCTTTAGTTCAGAATCTAAGATCGCCTGACCTTCATCAAGCCACGCTTGAACCTCGGTAGCGGTGGGCTTGCTGTTCGCGTCGATCGTCCGGTGTGGCGATCGTCCGCGCAAGCTATCAAGATCGGCGTAGGGCATTAGGCTTCCAGATCCTCAACTTTTAGCGGCGGCAAGGCGTCCGCCGTTTTAGCTTTTCCAAAGCTCAAAGAATCCGCGGGCGATTTTTCCGGCTTTGGTTCTGCTTTGGGCTTCGGCTTTGCCTGTTTTTTTGCTCGTTTTTTTTTCACGCTAGGCGCGGGCGGTTCTTCTAAAACCTCAAGCCACTGATCCGCGGCCAATTCTTCCGCGGTCAAATGCTCAAAGGCGATCGGCTCGCGAGTTACCAAAAGCATCGGCCCCCCGCGCCCGTCGCGTTTTTTGAAGTTCCGGCCCCGCGCTTTCACGTAAACGGGCACGACTAGTTGACCACCTTACAAGCCAAAGCAAAGTGAGAATAACCCACCGCGTAACGCGCGCGCGCTTTGTAAGTGTAAACTTCCCGCATAAAACCGGCGTCTGATTCGCCTTCAAGCGCTACCAATTCTAGGGGCTCGCGATCTTGAAAAATCAAAGGCTTGAGTGGGTTGCTCAAATTCATCACATACCAATCATCGGTGTCAGACAAGCGCCCGCTAAAATGCACCTCAAAGTTAATGCCTGAGTAACCGACATTAGAAGTGTTTGAAATGATCGGCGCTTGCGTTGCTTCGCGGATCGGCTGCATCAAATTCGGCGGTGCAATAATGCCAACGCTGGTTAATTCTTCGCTGAATGGCTCGCCGCTTTCGTCTTTGTAAGTCAAAAGCGCTTGAATTGCCTCTTGCAAGTCTGATTGCACGTTAGCGGTAGATGTTCCGGCCCCACTAAGTAGGTTATCCTGCGTTCCACTTGAGCCGCGCGCGGCGTGCGAATTGCTAAAAAACGCGCTACCGTCGTGGCCAGTGTTTGTGGTTCCGTTAACCAAAGCATCGATCAAAAGTTTGCCCGGGTGACGCGCGGCCTTAACCGCCATCTGTCGGATCCGCATCGCGATCCCGCCAAACTGTTCATCCGCAAGATCTGATCGCTTCACATTGATCGCGCTCGCATAAGTGGAATTCGTAAGGGTATACGATGTGTCGCTTAGGCTCGAAATGGTCAATTCGTCAGTTAATTCAACCATTTGCGGGCTTTCGCCTAACCATCCGTATTTTTCATTGTTGGCCGTGGAACTGATCACGGTTGCAAACCGATCGACAAGTCCCGGACCCGCGCCGTTAAGCGCTGTCAAAAATTCTGCTCTTACGCCTTTCTCCAAGGCGGTGGGTGTATAAAGTTGCATGTCGTTTTTTTCCTTTTAGCCGTTAATGCGTTCGGCCATCTCTGGGCCCATTTTGACCCACGCTTCGGTTGCTGAAACGTATTCAACACACATTCCCGCTAGATTGGCGTTTGACGTGCTGGCCGCTTTGTTCACCGTAAAGTTATAGTGACCGGCTACCATTTCGCCCACTTCCGCTTGTGACAACGTCCCGTCATGTTCAAGTTTAAATGTGCCCGCTTTCACTTTGATTGAAAGATCGCCCGCGCTTCCGCCTGAATTGTCTACTGTTTCGGTGGCGATTCCTAGGATCTTAATATCCGCGGCTTCGTCGTTTCCTTCCACCGCGTAACCGCTTGTATTTGTCCCTACCATGTGGCCCGCGTAAAGTTTCACGTTAGACATTTTTAAAGAATAAATTTGCCCCTCGTTTTTGCTCGCGGGGTAGGTCTCTGTTGTGTAGTCTGATGCTGCCATTTTTAGACTCCCTTAATGATTTCAGACAACCGCACCCGATCGCCGTTTTGAGTTATTGCCATACCGTCACAAGTAACGGCCCGAATTTGACCTAGGCTTTCGACTTCCGCCGCGCTTCGGTTGAAAAATTGCGCGACTACCGCCGCGCCGTCATTAGATGACGTTTCGATCTTTTGTTCCTGATCGTTACCGATCGGATCTGGTTTCGTTTGCGTTGGAAGCGCCGCCAAAAATTCGGCCAATTCTTCCACGTTGTCCCCGCATTTTTCCGCGTAGGCTTCTACGCTTGCACGCATCGCCGGGGTAACGCGCCCGGCATTTACCGCGGCTTCAATCGCCGCGATCTTTTGTCCGCTTCTGACATCCGTGAGGGATGTTACCGCGGCTTCCGCGTGCGCTTCCGCTTTTGCGGCGCGCGCTTGGGCGGCTTCTAGTTCCGCTTTTAGTTTTTCCAGTTCTTGATCGTTGCTGATCGTTTCTTGATCGCTCATGGTTTGTTTTTCCTTCTGTTTTTTGCCCGTCGCCGGGTCTACTTCATTTTTAAAACCGTTATTAACTAACCAGTCTTTAAACGTTTTTACGTTCCAAACACTGGCAAGCGCCCGCACGCTTTGAACCTCGGACGAGTTCGGCCCTTTCACGCCGATAATAAACGTGATCCCGCTGGTGGGAAACGGCCCACCGATCCCGCCTTCGGGCGGTTCTCGGTTGCTTTTCATTTTCTTACGTCTAAATTTTTTATACTTCCCTGGGTCGGTCTGGATCGCGTCGTGCTCATTTTCAAACGGCATTTTTTGGGCCTCAAATTCCGCCCCGTCTAATTCTAACGCTAGCGGCGGCGGTGCTTTGCCATACGCGGCAAAGTAGCCCGCGATCGCGTCGTAGGCGTCCGCGCGCTGATCGTCGCTTAGCGGGCAATTTGGAGCGTTTAACGCGTGGGCGGCTTGAACCAAGCGCGGCCAGAATACCGTTAAACGCCCGTTTTTAGGTTTTACATTTTCCGGATCTGCTGGATCATAAACGCGCGCGATCTGCGTTTGGCCCGCGCAAGCGGCCAACGGGTCAAAACCGGACGCCGCGATCGCTTTGTTGATAGCTGCGATCGCCGCCCCTTTTGGATTAAATTTTTCATCCACGGCGGCAACTGGTAACGGTGCGGCTTGGTTTTGTGCTGTGTCCGTTTTTACGGCCCCTTGCGCGGCTATGTGGGCGGCTTCGGATGTTTCCACGGCGTCAACTAGCCCGAGATCTTTGGCGTCATCAGCAAGCCATGTGCGGCCACTGGTTACGACTTCCGTTTCCTCAAGCCCGCGGCCACGCTTCACCGCGTCACTAAATAAGCCCGCCGCGCGATCTATGATCGACTGTTCAACTTTTAGATCTTCGGCGCTGATCGGTGCGCCCGGTGCGCCCGCGCCTTTGTGATCACCACTTCGGACCACATGCACCCGCGCCCCGGCTTTTGCGGCGGCTTCGGAAGTGTCGATCATAACTCTGTAAACTCCGATCGATCCTATTTGCGCCGTTTGTGACGCGGTAAACCGATCGGCTTGCGAGCCTATCCAATACGCGGCGGAAGCGGCTAGATCTTGCGCGTGTGCGCTGATCGGCTTGGTATTTTTCCCCGCGTGAATTAGATCCGCAAGTTCGGCGGTGCCCGCTAGCGTTCCGCCTGGTGAATCAATGTCAAGCATGATGCTATTAACCTGATCGTCGGCTAACGCTTCGCGAATAGTGATCGCGGCTTCGGTGGTGCTAGTGGCTGGAATTCCCGCCGCGTGTACGATCGGCGGCACGTTCCGCATGATCATGCCGTTGATTTCAATATGCGCCACGCCGTCCCGCACGGTGTAAGGTGGCGGCGCTCGATCGCCGTCCTTCGGCGCGCTGATCTCTGACGAATCAAGCGCCGCCAAATCATCAATGAACAATTCAACATAGCTCGGATCGCACGCCCACACATGACGGCTTATGTCTGCAAGGCTAATCATTTTCGGGGGTGTCCTTTGCCGCGCCTAATCCGATCGGTGGGCTTCGCGGGTTGTCCGTATCTTGTGGCGGTAACATTAAAGCTTCGCGAATAAACGCCTCGGTGCGTTCGTCCGGCGTGATCTGGCCGCTCATTGTAAGATTATGAACGACGGGCAGAACTTTGGTCCAATCTCGCGTTGGCAAGTGCCGCGCGTGTAGTTTTGGCGCGGGTACGTCCGGCCCGTAGTTTTGCGCGATCAGTTTTTTAACCGGGCTAAAGCCATCAGACCCGCGGTTAAAACATTCGGCTATCATTTCCGCGTGGACGTCCAGATTTATAGCAAATTGGCCCTCTTGAGTTTGGCTAAGCGCATAAGATCCGTTTCCACCGCTTAGCCCTAAAAGCTGGAAACCTTGCGCTAAGTTGTAGGCGATGTCCCGATTACACGCTTCGATCGCGCTTTCGACTCCGGTCCCGTTGCTCGTTTCTTCCCACTTGAATTCAAAACCCGCGGGTAAAACTAAATACCCGCGCGAATTCGCCCGCATAGACTCTAGGATCGTGGTTGCGGTGTCTATTTCTTCGTCCGTGGCTTCGGGTGGTAAACTTATGCGCGGAATTCCTACCCCTTGGCGCTCATGCCTGATCGCGCTCAAAACGCTAAAGGTTAATTTCAGCTTCCAAGGCCCGTAAGCTGATCGAAGTGGCGCAAGTCCGGCAAAATTCGCCCCCTCTTGTTCCCACGTTAGCCGCACCAAGCGATCGGCCGGGATCATCCTAAAGCCGCCCCGTTGACCGTCTGAAGTTGGGATCCACTGTTCCACGCCTTTAAGCGTTGCCGGTGCTTTTGGGTTTTGGATCCATCGATGGACCGTATACGCGGGGCGGTGGTGGAATCCTGTGATCGCAATTCCAGATCCGCCGCCCGGGTGTTTTGGGAATCGTCCCGCGGGCAATTTTACAACGTCATCTGTAATCTCGAATAGCGCGAAGCCATCCCGCATATAGCGCGTGGCCTGCTTGATCACTGTGTCCCATCGGTTGCGTTCAAAAAAAACATAGCGGCAAAAATCCGCCGCTTCGCGCGCTTCGTCCGTTTCGGCGGTGGGCTTAAAATCCCACATTGCCGCAAGTAAGGGCGAGACTAGGCCGTCAACGCTTCGGCGGACGTGGGCGTCCCTCATCATTTTTGAAGCGGTGCCAATTTTCCACGGCGTCCCGCACCATTTATCGATCCCGCGTAAATCGATGTTCTGATCTAGATCATTGATCACGCCCGCATTAATCGCGGGTCCAGTTCCACCAAGCGCGCGGCCCATGGTTTTTTTATGAGCTTTGCGGTCAATTCGATCAATGTGGGTTTGTGGGTTTTGTTTAAAAATCGTTTTCGGGTGCCGCGTTTAGCGATCTAAGCCGCCGCACTTCGGCGCGCGGGATAAAATAGCGCCCGGTCAACGTCCGCCGCACGTTTTGAAGTGGTGGCGATTTTTCGCCGTCTTCAAGCCGATCCCGTGCCCACGTTCTTAGCGTGTTGGGGTGTACTTCCAAAACGCGGGCCGCGGTAGTTAGCCCTATTTCGTTTTTTCGGCGGCTCAAAACTTATTAACATTTAACCCGCCCGCTTGCGGCCTGTAAAGCCGATCTAACAAGGCCCGCCCCGCTACGTTTCGGTTTTCAATGCGATCAAGCCGCGTCCGGCTTTGGAGCGTGTCCAAATGAGCAAAAAAACAGCAAGTTGCTAGGCTTTCAACCAAATCAAGGTGGCGTTTTTCGCGGTTTGCTTCGCGAATGTCGATCAATCCGTCCGTGTTCATCTTGCGGCGGGCGGCTTTTAGTTCGCTTATTAGTAATTTATCGTGCGGAATTCGTATTTTTTGGCTTATGATCCGTTGCTCCAAAATGCGATAAGCGGCCCGCCTTTCCATTCTTCCGCCGTTGTAGCCCTGGATCCGGCGTCCCCATGACGGGAATTCACGGCGGACAATCTTAACTAGCCGCGTTGCCCACGGCATAATTCGAGTATCTACCCGCATATCCACGATCCCGGGGAATAGTGGCATATACATTTTTAAATGATCTAGGATCGCGGCTTCATCGATCACCCCGCCCCGCATTTGTTCCGGGCTCCACACGTCGATCCGCTCTACTCTTATTTTATCCCACGGTGGCGCGGTGGGATCATCCTGATCGCTATCGTCCGCGATAATCACAAGGCTTGTTAGTTCCCGGGTGCGGCTTGTGTCTAAAAACGCAACGCAAGGCGCGGCGCTCCCCTCTTGATTGGTTAACGTCTGATCAACCGTGTGCATGATCTCGCGGTGGCTTAAAAATTCCTCACCTTTGCGGGTGGCTTGGTTGTGTACTTCAATGTCTACGTAATGTTTCATGGAATCCAGTTCCCCAAATACTTCATCCATAACGGCCACCGCCGCGGTATTTCGATCGGGGTTTTCTGATCGGTTCCGTTTGTATAAATGGATATTTCGGTGCGGGTGGCTTTCAAGCTGATCGATCAATTCACAAAACCAGTCATTTTCGCCGCCCTCGATCAAACCGCTTGAACTCGTAATGATGATCCGGCCCTGCCATGGAATTAACTTGGTTTTACAAACCGGGCAAGTTTTCCGCTTCGGCGTGTCCCGCGTTTGCATGTGTCCGCGCGGGCACTCGTAACCACATTCGCCAAAGACCGAAGGTATGAGGCTTGACGATACCCGGGACGAAATGTCCCGCGCTTCATCGATCACGATATGAGTAAGCCCGCGGCCCGTGATCGATTTATGCGCCGTTCTTACAAACTCAAAACGGCTTTTAGTGGTCTTCACGTGAATTTTTGAGCCAACGATCGTGCAGGCCGCTTTTAGCTTTGGGTTTTGCTCGATCGGTAGCTGGTAGTTTTCATAAAATAGCGCGGCGGCTTGATCACCTGAGCTAGCCACATAAACGATCGATTTATTTTTTTGCGTGAAAAGTTGCGCCAAAATGTAAGCGGCGGTGTTGAATGTTTTTCCCTCGCGCCGCGGCAAATTCAACACGGACAAGACGATCGGCTCTAGCTTTAGACCCGCGCAACCCGTCCGCTTGTGCGCCGCGCCGATCGTCGTGTTTTTCCAACCATAATCTACAAATTCCCCGATCTTGTCTGAACATGACGGGCAAAGCCGATCGGGATCGTTTGGCCAAAGTTTGCAAGAATCCGCGGGCCTGTAAAATTCATCGATCACCCATTCGCGGCCTTCACACGACCACGGCCGCCCGTCTTTTGTTCTTACTTGCTCCGCGCAAACCCTGGTGATCAAGTCAAGCCGATCGCTCATGCGGTCCCGCCGCTTTTTTGATCGATCACCATTTCGGCGGCGGCTCTATTTGCGGCCAAAAATGCCAACCCGATTAGGCCCTCGTGCCATCGCGTTAAGCCTCTTTGGAATCGCTCCGCGGGTTCAAGGGCCAGCGGTTCGGCGTCTACGTGGGCGGCAAGCGCGGCACGCAAAGCCCGGTAAAGCGGATCGTTTGCCAATTCCTGATCGTTCATGCGGTAAAGTCCTCCAATTTTTCCGGTGGTTCTTCCGTCAATTTTAGCGTGTCTAAAATGCGCCGGACATTTGACGCAATACTAGGCAAAGTTCGCGATTCTTCCGCGCCTAGGGTTCCGAGTGCTTCCCGCGCGAATAGGATCCGCTGGTGACTGATCAAGATCGCCACGCTTTCCGCTAGCGCCGCTTTTGCGGCCCTGCTTTCGATCGGGGATTCTTTAGCAAATTCAGCGGCCATTTTGTCCACGCTTGCGGCTATTTTTGCGGGTGAGGCTTCAAGATCGATCACCTTCGATCGCGTGCGTCGTGTTGGTTTTTTTTTCGTCATGACTTCCTTGTATATAACACACGGCGCGGAAGCCCTCGGATTTTCGGGGCCGCGCTAGTTTCGCTTTGATTGTGTAAAGCTCTGCTTGTGGAATTTTCGGGCGGCGAGCTTCACAAACTCGGATCGGCGTGTCGATAAAAACGCAATCGATCGGAATTTTTGCGCGGCGGGCGGCACGGATCAAGGGCTCGCGGTGGGCGGGCGTTGGCGCGCAAGTATCGATCACCAGTAAGCCGGGGGCGTCAATCGCGGCGGCGTGGGTGCTTTTGCCCGCGCCGGGCAGTCCCATGATCAAAACCACCGATCGTGATTTTTCCACCGCGGCCCGGGTTTCGGCCCGAAGCGCGGCTAGGTGTTTTTTTGCCGCGTGTTTTGACGTTGCCCCGCGGACGTGTGGACGGTTTTTTTGCGCTATTTTGTCGCCTGAAATGATCATCTTGTTCAGTAGTTTAGCCGGTTTTGTTTTGTTCAGTAAGTGTATGTATATACATGTAGCCCTAGGGTTTGCGTGTGCTGTATATACACGAAATCACTGGGCTTGTATGCCCCTGGGGAAACCCGAAATAGTGTTACCCTTACAAATAAGACACTTACAAC